>NZ_NAAI01000005.1 GCF_018155095.1 Bartonella queenslandensis
CATTTTGACGAAAGATGAAGGAGGTCGTCATACGCCCTTTTTCACGAATTATCGTCCTCAGTTTTACTTCCGTACGACGGATGTTACAGGTATTGTTACGCTTCCAGAAGGAACAGAGATGGTTATGCCAGGCGATAATGTTGCGATGGATGTGTCTCTGATTGTGCCAATAGCGATGGAAGAGAAGCTTCGTTTTGCTATTCGTGAAGGTGGTCGTACTGTTGGTGCCGGTATCGTCTCTAAGATCATTGAATAAATAATGCTTGTTAAGCGCCTTTAATTATTGAAGGCGCTTTATATGACAGGGAAATAAAGAGCATGAACAGTCAAAATATTCGCATTCGCTTAAAAGCGTTTGATCATAGAATTCTTGATACGTCGACGCGTGAGATTGTATCGACTGCTAAACGGACCGGTGCAAATGTCCGTGGTCCCATTCCGCTTCCGACGCGGATTGAGAAATTTACGGTCAATCGTGGACCGCATATCGATAAGAAGAGCCGTGAGCAGTTTGAAATGCGTACGCATAAACGTCTTCTTGATATTGTTGATCCAACGCCTCAAACAGTGGACGCGCTTATGAAGCTCGATCTTTCTGCTGGTGTGGATGTGGAAATTAAGCTCTGAGGTTTGAGGACAGAAGGAACAGACCCGATGCGTTCAGGTGTAATAGCACAGAAGCTGGGCATGACCCGTATTTATAATGATGCTGGAGAGCATGTGCCGGTGACAGTACTTCGTTTGGAGAATTGTCAAGTCGTTGCTCAGCGTACAGTTGAAAAGAATGGTTATACTGCTGTTCAATTAGGTGTAGGCTTTGCTAAGGTTAAGAATACTTCACAAGCTCTTCGTGGGCACTTTGCTAAGGCTTCTGTTGAGCCTAAAGCTAAGATAGCAGAGTTTCGTGTGAGCCCCGATAATCTCCTTGATATCGGTACTGAGATTACAGTGGAACATTTTGTTCCAGGACAGCGCGTTGATGTGACTGGTACCAGTATTGGTAAGGGATTTGCCGGTGTTATGAAACGGCATAACTTTGGTGGGCACCGCGCTTCTCATGGTAATTCGATCACACATCGTGCTCATGGTTCTACGGGGCAGTGCCAAGATCCTGGTAAAGTTTTTAAAGGGAAAAAAATGGCTGGCCATATGGGGCAGGTGCGTGTAACAACACAAAATATTGAAGTTGTTTCCACTGATATTGAGCGTGGTTTGATTTTAGTGCGTGGTGCTGTTTCTGGCTCTAAGGGGTCTTGGATTTTGGTGAGAGATGCCGTGAAGAAACCTCTTCCTGATAATGCTCCAAAGCCTGCTGGCATTCGCCGTCTTGTGAAGGAGAAAACGGAAATGGTTACTCCGGTGACGGAAACCTCTGAAGTTGAGGGAGCCTAATAATGGATCTTGTAATTAAAACTCTTGATGGTAATGAAGCCGGTAAATTAAAGGTTTCTGAATCTATCTTTGATCTTGTTCCGCGTGAGGATATTTTACAGCGCGTTGTTCGTTGGCAGCTTGCACGTCGTCAACAGGGGACCCATCAATCACAAGGGCGTTCTGATGTGTCACGAACGGGGGCAAAGATGTTTAAGCAAAAGGGAACTGGGCGTGCTCGCCATTCATCTGCACGTGCACCACAGTTTCGAGGTGGAGGTAAAGCACATGGGCCGGTGTTTCGTAGCCATGCGCATGATCTTCCTAAAAAGATTCGTGCCCTTGGATTGCGTCTTGCTTTATCTGCAAAATTAAAAGCAAAAGATTTAATTGTTGTGGATGAGTTGACTGTTAAGGATGCTAAAACGAAAAATCTTGTTTCTCATTTTTCTAAGCTTGGGTTTAATAATGCTCTCTTGATTGGTGGTAAGGAGATTGATATTAACTTTTTTCGTGCAGCATCGAATATTCCTAATATTGATGTTTTGCCCATTCAGGGAATTAATGTTTATGATATTTTGCGTCGCAGCAAACTTGTTTTATCAAAGGCAGCTGTTGAGGCTCTTGAGGAGCGTTTTAAATGACAGATCTTCGCCATTATGATGTAATTATTAGTCCAGTTATTACTGAAAAGTCGACTATGATTTCTGAATATAATCAAGTTGCTTTTAATGTCGCGCCGAAAGCGACGAAACCTGAAATTAAGGCTGCTGTTGAGGCGCTTTTTAGCGTAAAAGTTAAAGCAGTTAACACGATGGTCCGTAAGGGCAAAGTGAAACGTTTCAAGGGTATTGTTGGTCGGCAGAGTGATGTCAAAAAAGCGATCGTAACTCTGGCCAGTGGTCAGACTATCGACGTTTCGACAGGTCTTTAAAGAGGCTCGGAGATAGGAATAATGGCACTTAAGCAATTTAATCCAACAACACCTGGGCAGCGTCAGCTTGTCATTGTGGAACGTTCTTGTCTTTATAAGGGAAAACCTGTAAAGATGTTGACTGAAGGTCTGTCTTCAAAGGGTGGACGGAATAATCGAGGTCGTGTTACTGCTCGTTTTCAGGGTGGTGGTCATAAACGAAGCTATCGGTTTGTCGACTTTAAGCGTCTTAAGCGTGATGTTTCAGCGAAAGTTGAGCGTTTAGAGTATGATCCTAATCGTACTGCTTTTATTGCTTTAATTCGCTATGAAGATGGGCAATTAAGTTATATTCTCGCACCACAGCGTCTTGCTGTGGGTGATTCTATTATTGCTGGTTCAAATGTTGATGTTAAACCAGGAAATGCCATGCCTCTTGGCAATATGCCTGTCGGTACGATTATTCATAATGTTGAAATGAAGCCGGGAAAAGGGGGGCAGATTGCACGTTCAGCCGGTGCTTATGCGCAGTTGGTTGGACGAGATCATGGTATGGCTATTCTTCGTTTAAATTCTGGTGAGCAGCGTTTGGTTTCTAGCAGCTGTTTTGCAACTGTTGGTGCTGTTTCAAATCCTGATCATGGGAATATTAATGATGGTAAGGCCGGTCGGTCACGATGGCGTGGTAAGCGTCCACATGTTCGTGGTGTTGCTATGAATCCTGTTGATCATCCGCACGGTGGTGGTGAAGGTCGTACATCAGGGGGGCGGCATCCAGTGTCTCCTTGGGGTAAGCCTACGAAAGGTAAGCGTACGCGCTCTAATAAAGCCACTGATAAGTTTATTATGCGTACGCGTCATCAGCGCAAAAAGTAAGAAAGGTAGTCTGAAGTGGTTCGTTCAGTTTGGAAAGGTCCGTTTGTTGACGGCTATCTTCTTGGTAAAGCAGAGAAGGTACGTGCAAGTGGGCGCAATGAAGTTATAAAAATATGGAGTCGTCGCTCTACTATTTTGCCGCAATTTGTTGGTTTAACTTTTGGTGTTTACAACGGCAATAAGCATATTCCTGTTTCTGTTTCTGAAGAGATGGTTGGGCATAAGTTTGGTGAGTTCGCTCCTACCCGGACTTATTATGGTCATGGTGCCGATAAAAAAGCGAAGAGGAAGTAGGAATGGGAAAAGCTAAGGTTCCGCGCCAGCTTAAAGACAATGAAGCAAAAGCTGTCACACGAACAATTCGTGTTAGTCCGCAGAAGCTTAATTTAGTTGCTGCAATGATTCGCGGTAAAAGAGTTAATGTGGCGCTTGCTGATTTGACGTTTTCGCGCAAACGTATTGCTGCGACTGTGAAAAAAACGCTTGAATCAGCGATTGCAAATGCAGAGAATAACCACGATCTTGATATTGATTCGCTTATTGTGGCAGAGGCTTATGTTGGTAAGTCGATCGTGATGAAACGTTTTCATGTTCGTGGTCGCGGGCGTGCTAGTCGAATTGAGCGTCCATTTTCACATCTTACTGTTATTGTTCGTGAACTTAGCGAAAAAGTGGAGGCCGCGTAATGGGTCAGAAGATCAATCCAATAGGACTTCGTCTTGGTGTTAATCGGACTTGGGATTCTCGTTGGTATGCTGATAGTGGTGAATATGGACGTCTTCTTCATGAAGATTTGAAAATTCGTTCATATGTTCTTGAAGAGCTTAAGCAGGCGGCTATTTCTAAGGTTGTTATTGAACGTCCTCATAAAAAATGTCGTGTTACAATTCATTCTGCACGTCCTGGTTTGATTATCGGTAAAAAAGGTGCTGATATTGAGAAGCTTCGTCGTAAGCTTTCAGAAATGACCAATGCTGAAACTTCATTGAATATTGTGGAGATTCGTAAGCCAGAGATTGATGCTACGATTATTGCGCAATCGATTGCTCAACAGTTGGAGCGTCGTGTTGCTTTCCGTCGTGCAATGAAGCGTGCTGTTCAGTCTGCTATGCGTCTTGGTGCGGAAGGTATTCGTATCAATTGCTCTGGTCGTCTTGGCGGTGCTGAAATTGCTCGTATGGAATGGTATCGTGAAGGTCGTGTTCCACTTCATACCTTGCGTTCTGATGTCGATTACGGTACAGCAGAAGCGAAGACCGCTTACGGTATTTGTGGTATTAAAGTTTGGGTCTTTAAGGGTGAGATTCTTGAACATGATCCGATGGCTTCAGAACGTCGTGCTACGGAAGCTGATCAATCTGGTTCTTCATCGAATCGTCGCCGCGAAAATGCTTAGTTTTTGAGATTAAACTAAAATTTGGAGTAGAGAACAATGTTGCAGCCAAAGCGCACAAAGTTCCGTAAGCAGTTCAAGGGCCGTATTCACGGTGTTGCGAAGGGTGGTACGGATTTGAATTTCGGTGCCTACGGTTTGAAGGCTGTTGAGCCGGAGCGGGTTACTGCTCGTCAAATTGAAGCGGCGCGTCGTGCAATTACACGTTATATGAAACGTTCTGGTCGTGTATGGATTCGTATTTTTCCAGATCTTCCGGTTACATCTAAACCGACTGAAGTTCGTATGGGTAAAGGTAAGGGAAGTGTTGATTATTGGGCAGCACGTGTTGCTCCTGGGCGCGTC
The DNA here is from genome assembly GCF_018155095.1 of Bartonella queenslandensis. Taxonomy (GTDB): domain Bacteria; phylum Pseudomonadota; class Alphaproteobacteria; order Rhizobiales; family Rhizobiaceae; genus Bartonella; species Bartonella queenslandensis_B. Next base: position 4,899 of record NZ_NAAI01000005.1, read on the forward strand.
ATGTTTGAGCTTGATGGGGTTCCTGAAGATGTTGCACGTGAAGCACTAAGGTTGGGCGCTGCAAAGCTGCCTATAAAAACGCGTTTCATTCAGCGTATTGCGGAATAAAGAGGTTAAGCGATGAGAGCCAGAGAATTACGGGCGCAAACGCTCGACCAAATGAAAGATGAATTGGCTAAATTAAAGAAAGAGCAATTTAATTTGCGCTTTCAAAAAGCAACAGGTCAATTAGAAAAGACTGCACGTGTTAGACAAGTTCGTCGTGATATTGCGCGTATTAAGACTTTTCTTCGTCAAAAATTAAGTGAAAGTAAGGTTTAAGGAAATAAGAGATGCCTAAACGCGTTTTGCAGGGTGTTGTTATTAGCGACAAAAGCGATAAGACTGTCGTTGTCAAAGTTGAGCGTCGTTATTCTCATCCGCTTCTTAAGAAGACTGTTCGGCAGTCTAAAAATTATAAAGCGCATGATGAAAACAACCAATTCAAGATTGGGGATCAAGTTTCTATTCAAGAATCGAGACCAATTTCGAAAGATAAATGTTGGATTGTTGTAAAAGACAATGTAGCGTAATGAGTTAAGTTTATTGTTTTAGAATTTAACAGTGGTTTTTCTTTGGTAAATTTGAAACAATGACTTTATCGTTATTTGGCAGGCAAATCCGAATGTATAAAAGATACAAGCGGATATATATGTTAAGAAAAGGTGGCCAGTCATGATTCAGATGCAAACAAACCTCGACGTTGCTGATAATTCTGGTGCTCGTCGTGTCATGTGCATCAAGGTGTTAGGTGGTTCAAAGCGTAAATATGCTTCGGTCGGTGACATTATTGTTGTTTCGGTTAAGGATGCTATTCCTCGTGGCCGTGTTAAAAAGGGTGATGTTATGAAAGCTGTTGTGGTTCGTACTGCTAAGGATATTCGTCGCGCAGATGGTAGTGTCATTCGTTTTGATAGTAATGCTGCGGTTTTAGTGGATAACAAAAAAGAGCCGATTGGTACGCGTATCTTTGGACCTGTTCCCCGTGAATTGCGTGGGAGGAATCATATGAAGATCATCTCGCTCGCTCCTGAAGTGCTGTAAGGAGTTAATATTATGCAGAAGATTCGAAAAGGTGATAAGGTTGTTGTTTTATCCGGTAAGGATAAAGGGTGTAGTGGTGAAGTAATTAAGGTTAGTCCGAAAGAGAATAAGGCTTTTGTTCGTGGAATTAATATGATTAAACGTCATCAACGTCAAACGCAGAAGCAAGAAGCTGGGATTATTTCTAAAGAAGCTCCGATTCATCTGTCTAATTTGGCGATTGCTGATCCTAAAGATGGTAAGCCTACACGCGTAGGCTTTCGTATGAATGCAGATGGTAATAAGGTACGTTATGCCAAGCGTTCGGGAGAGTTGATTAATGGCTGAGGAAAGACAAATACCGCGTATGAAAGCGCATTATTTTGAAGTGATTCGTAAAGCGCTTCAAGAGAAGTTTAATTACAAAAATGCGATGCAAATTCCGCGGATTGATAAAATTGTAATTAATATGGGGATAGGTGAGGCAACTGCTGATTCAAAGAAACCTTCCCTTGCTGCTGAGGATTTAGGACTCATAACGGGTCAGAAGGCAGTTGTTACCCGTGCGCGTAATTCTATAGCAACCTTTAAAGTTCGTGAAGGAATGCCTCTTGGGGCTAAAGTGACATTGCGTAAAGACCGGATGTTTGAGTTTTTAGATCGTCTTGTTACGATTGCTCTTCCGCGGGTTCGTGACTTTCGCGGTTTAAATCCAAAAAGTTTTGATGGTCGTGGCAATTTTGCTATGGGTATTAAAGAACACATTGTGTTTCCAGAAATTAACTATGATAAAGTTGATCAAATCTGGGGCATGGATATTATCGTTTGTACGACAGCAAAAACGGATAATGAAGCGCGTGAATTATTACGTGCTTTTAATTTTCCTTTTCGCTCGTAACGGCAAATGTAGCGAGGTGAAATTATGGCCAAAGTAAGTGCCGTTGAAAAAAATAAGCGTCGTGAGGTGATGGTGAAGCGTTATGCTGCACGTCGTGCGCGTTTGAAAGCAATCGTTATGGATCAGAAGGTTTCTCTTGAAGAACGTTTTAAAGCTTCTGTTCAATTGGCAGAATTACCACGTAATTCTTCGAAAGTTCGTATTCGTAATCGCTGTGAGGTTTCAGGTCGTCCGAGGGCTTATTATCGTAAGTTAAAAATGTCACGGATCGCATTGCGTGAACTTGGTTCTATTGGCCATATTCCTGGCATCGTAAAGTCTAGTTGGTAAGAGGAGATTATTTAATGTCTATGTCAGATCCTCTTGGTGATATGTTAACACGTATCCGTAATGCTCTTGGTCGCAAAAAAGACAAGGTAGTTACTCCAGCTTCAAAGCTTCGTGCGCATGTTCTTGATGTTCTTCAGTCGGAAGGTTATATTCGCGGCTATAATCAAGTTGATTTAGGTGATGGGAAAGCTGAACTTGAAATTGAATTGAAGTATTTTGAAGGAATGGCTGCTATTCGTGAGATTTCACGTGTGTCCAAACCTGGTCGTCGTGTGTATGTTTCTGCTAAGTCACTTCCACAGGTGGCAAATGGTTTAGGGATTTCGGTTTTGTCGACTCCTAAAGGCGTTATGGCTGATCATGAAGCGCGTGAACAAAATGTTGGTGGAGAACTCCTTTGTCGTGTTTTCTAAAGTATGTCAAGAAAACGGAAGAAAAAGTAGGTTAGAACAATGTCTCGTATTGGAAAAAAACCCATTTCAATTCCTTCTGGGGTTACTGCTACTGTTGAAGGTCAGCTGGTTAAGGCAAAAGGTCCAAAAGGTGAGCTAAGTTATGTCGTTAATGATGAAGTTTTAGTTAAATTCGAGGAAAATGTCATATCAGTTATGCCGCGGGATCAATCAAAAGATGCACGCTCTAAATGGGGTATGTCGCGCTCAATGATTGAGAATATTTTTTGTGGTGTAAAAGATGGTTTTGAAAAAAGATTAGAGATCAATGGGGTTGGTTATCGTGCTGCTTTACAGGGTAAGGATATTCAGCTATCTCTAGGTTTTTCGCATGATGTGGTTTATAAAGTTCCATCGGGTGTTACTGTAACTGTTCCTAAGCCTACAGAGATTGTTATTTCTGGAATTGATAAACAGCAAGTTGGACAAGTTGCAGCGGAGATTCGCGAGTATCGTAGGCCTGAGCCTTATAAAGGTAAAGGTGTTAAGCATGCAGATGAACGTATCTTCCGTAAAGAAGGTAAAAAGAAATAAGGATTTTGTATTATGGTTTCATCTAAGGACATTATCCAGCGTCGTGCAAGACGTGTTCGTCGTAGAATCAAGATAGTTTCTCATGATCGTCCGCGGCTTAGCGTTTATCGTTCAAATCAGAACATCTATGCGCAGGTTATTGATGATTTACGGGGATGTACACTTGTTTCAGCTTCTACTCTTGAAAATGACTTGAAAAAATCATTAAAAAGTGGTGCTGATAAAGAAGCCGCTTTTGCTGTTGGTAAGTTAATTGCTGAGCGTGCAAAGCAAGCTGGTGTTCATGAAGTGGTTTTTGATCGTGGAGCTTATGTATACCATGGTCGTGTCAAAGCTTTGGCTGAAGCTGCTCGTGAAGGTGGCTTGAAATTTTAAAGTTTCTTAACTTATGGATGAGTAAGAATACTTTAGAGTATTTCGTTTAAGTTCTTCTGGTTTAATGAGGAGCTTTGTTATCGTGCTTCCGGAAAAGAAAAAGGAATGAGGAATGGCACAAAAAGAACGTGGTGAGAGAGAAGAACGCGATAATGAGTTTGTTGATCGGCTCGTTCATATTAATCGTGTTGCTAAAGTTGTAAAGGGTGGTCGGCGTTTTGGTTTTGCTGCTCTTGTTGTGGTTGGAGATCAAAAGGGGCGTGTAGGTTTTGGACATGGTAAAGCCCGTGAAGTTCCGGAAGCTGTTCGTAAAGCAACAGAATCTGCAAAGCGTGGGATGATTTATGTTCCACTTCGGTCTGGACGTACATTGCATCATGATCTTGAAGGTCGTCACGGAGCTGGGCGTGTATTGCTCCGTTCTGCATCTGCTGGTACTGGTATTATTGCTGGGGGACCGATGCGTGCTATTTTTGAAGCTCTTGGTATGCAGGATGTTGTTGCAAAATCGCTAGGATCATCAAATCCTTATAACATGGTTCGTGCAACATTTGATGCATTGAAACATCAAATGCATCCGAGAGATATTGCTGCTCAGCGTGGTATAAAATATTCGACTTTGCAGGCACGTCGTCGCCATTTAGTCGATGTAGAAGGGTAGTTTCTGAGATTGTCAGAAAAGGAATTAGGAAATGGTTCAGAAAAAATCTCAGAGTGGTAAGACTGTGACGGTGGAGCAAATTGGAAGCCCTATTCGGAACTCACAGATTCAACGTGCAACTTTGAAGGGGCTTGGACTCAATAAAATGCGTCGTCGGCGTGTTTTAGAAGATACACTTTGTGTACGGGGTATGATTGCTCAGGTTCGGCATCTTGTTCGTATTATAGATGAAGATTAAGGGTTGCAGGAGTATTAGATATGAAACTCAATGAACTACGTGATTGTGAAGGTGCAACAAAAAATCGTAAGCGTGTTGGACGTGGTATTGGTTCGGGTACTGGCAAGACTGGTGGTCGCGGTGTAAAAGGGCAAAAATCTCGTTCTGGTGTTTCCCTTAATGGTTTTGAAGGTGGGCAAATGCCTATCTATCGTCGTTTACCAAAACGCGGATTTAAAAATTTCTTTTCTAAAACCTACAATGAAGTTTCACTGGGACGTATTCAGTTGGCCGTTGATGCTGGTAAATTGAATATTGAAAAGCCTGTTGATATGATTGCTTTGAAAGAGGCTGGTATTATTCGTCGCGAGAAAGATGGGGTTCGTCTTCTTTCTGATGGTGATTTGAAAGCTAAGATGACTTTTCATGTTTCTGGTGCTTCACAAGCAGCTCGTGTTAAGATTGAAAAATTGGGTGGTCAGGTTGTTTTTCCTGAAGTTGTTGGATAATTTTTTGTTATCTGTTATGATTTAGGGAAGATGAACATCTATTCTTTTGAATATTTTGTGGAGAATTGTTTAAGTTCTGCAATTATTTGTGTATAAAGAGATAAATTTTAGGATACTTCTGTGATTTAAAGAACTGGAGTGTGAAGTGGAGACGTTTTATGGCATCAGCAGCAGAGCAATTTGCTTCCAATATAAACTTCGGTACCTTTTCGCGGGCAACTGAATTAAAGAAACGCATTTGGTTTACTTTAGCGGCGCTTCTTGTCTACCGTTTCGGCACTTATATTTCTCTTCCAGGTATTAATATTGATGCTTTACGGCAAACTTTTGAACATCATGCATCAGGTGTCTTAGGACTCTTTAATATGTTTGCTGGAGGCGCCGTTGGGCGTATGGCAATTTTTGCCTTGGGTATTATGCCTTATATATCTGCATCTATTATTGTACAATTGTTAACATCTATTATTCCTTCTTTGGAGACTCTTAAAAAAGAGGGGGAGGTAGGTCGTAAGGTTATTAATCAATATACGCGTTATGTAACAGTCGTATTGGCAATTCTCCAAGCCTTTGGTATTGCCGTTGCGCTTGAAAGTGGTATAGGGACAGGCCTTCAAATTGTTGTAGAACCAGGTCTCATGTTCCGTATCTCCTCTGTTATTACACTTGTTGGTGGGACAATGTTTCTCATGTGGCTTGGTGAGCAAATTACATCACGCGGTGTTGGTAATGGAGTTTCTCTTATCATTTTTACAGGGATCGTAGCCAACTTACCTTCTACTTTTGCTCAGCTTTTGACTGCGCATAGTCAAGCTGATTTATCAACTTTCCTTTTAATAGTCATTGTCCTTATTGCTGTTTTGGTTATCGGGCTTATTGTTTTTATAGAACGCGCACAGCGGAGAATTCTTATTCAGTACCCAAAACGTCAGGTTGGTAATCAAATGTTTCAAGGTGATATGTCACATCTTCCTTTAAAGTTGAATACTGCTGGTGTCATTCCGCCTATTTTTGCTTCATCTTTATTGTTATTACCCGCCACTATTAATAATTTTTCTGATAAAATGCCGCAATGGGTTCAGGCTATTTCTTATTCTCTTGGTCATGGACAGCCACTTTATATGGTTATCTACGCATTTTTAATGGCGTTTTTTTGCTTTTTTTATACGGCTATTGTGTTTAATCCAACGGATACTGCAGATCAGTTGAAAAAACATTCTGGTTTTATTCCAGGAATTCGTCCAGGTGAGCGTACAGCGGAATATATTGATTATGTTTTGACGCGTATTACTGTTGTGGGCGCTCTTTATATTATCTTAGTTTGTTTATTGCCTGAATTTATGATATCTGCATTCAAAGTTCCTTTTTATCTTGGGGGGACGTCTTTGTTGATTGTTGTGACTGTTACTCTTGATACGGTTGCTCAAATCCAAGGACATCTTGTTGCACACCAATATGAAGGGTTGATAAAAAAATCAAAACTTCGTGGAGGTCGAAGAAATCGATGAGGGTGGTTCTTTTAGGTCCTCCTGGAGCAGGGAAAGGGACGCAAGCTAAAATGTTAACTGAGGAATATAATATTCCTCATTTATCAACAGGGGATATGTTGCGTGAAGTTATCGCCAAAGAAACGGAAGTTGGTAAAAAAGCTAAATCTATTATAAGTTCTGGTGCTTTGGTTCCTGATGATATTGTCAATCAGATCGTTTCAGATCGAATTGATGAAACTGATTGTATAAACGGTTTTATTTTGGATGGATATCCAAGGACTGTAGGACAGGCAGAAGCATTAGAACAAATACTTGAGTCAAAAAATATGCACCTTGATGCTGTTATTGAGTTGTGTGTTGATGAAGACGCATTGATTGAACGTATGAAAAAACGTGTTCAGGAGACAGTGGCGGCTGGGGGAGAGATTCGTTTAGATGATAACCCTGTTGCTTTTACAAAAAGATTAATAGAATATCGTGAAAAAACATTCCCCTTATCAAAATTTTATTCAGAGAGGGGAATGTTAAAGGTCATTGATGGAATGATTGGTGTTGCTGAAGTGGCACGTATGATTAAGGGGCTTCTTTCATAAGATTTTTTTGAGAAGGAAATGAAAAGAGTTGACTTTTGAGATAAAATCTATCACAAACAACTTTAATTTATTTCAGTTAAATGGGTGGATTCGGAAGGTTTTTGTTCTGAGTCTGTTTTTTTCTGTAAGGTACATCAGGTATTTTATAACAATTTGTCAACATAACTAAGGAGAGTAGGCGTGGCTCGTATTGCTGGCGTCAATATCCCGACAAATAAGCGTGTAATTATTGCGCTTCAGTATATCCACGGGATTGGACCAAAATTTGCTCAAGAAATTATTGAAAAGGTTGGCATTCCCATGGGGCGTCGTGTGCATGAGCTTTCAGATGCCGAAGTGCTGCAGATTCGTGAGGCGATAGATCAGGGATATCAAGTTGAAGGTGATCTTCGTCGTGAAGTTGCTATGAATGTTAAGCGTTTGATGGACCTTGGTTGTTATCGTGGATTGCGTCATCGTCGGTCTTTACCTGTCCGAGGACAGCGTACACATACGAATGCTCGTACGCGTAAAGGACCTGCTAAGGCAATCGCTGGTAAGAAGAAATAAGAATCTTTGTGAGAGGTTTTTTATATATTTTGTTTCTTTTTGAGGTCAGTTTGACAAGGAAAAGAAGGTGGAGCTGCTGATATTACGGCAGTGATGAGATCATTGGAAGGAAAATTATGGCCAAGGAAGCCACACGTGTTCGTCGTCGCGAACGTAAGAATATTTCATCGGGTGTTGTGCATATCAACTCGACATTTAACAATACAATGATTACGATTACTGATGCTCAGGGGAATGCGATAGCGTGGTCATCTGCTGGTGCTCAGGGATTTAAAGGGGCGCGTAAATCGACACCTTTTGCTGCTCAAGTTGCTGCGGAAGATTGTGCGAGAAAAGCACAAGAACATGGTATGCGTTCTTTGGAAGTTGAAGTTTGTGGTCCTGGGGCAGGGCGTGAATCTGCTCTACGTGCGTTGCAATCTGTTGGTTTTGTCATTACTTCTATTCGTGATGTAACACCGATCCCTCATAATGGATGTCGTCCTCGGAAAAGGCGGCGTGTTTAATTGGGTGTTATTTTTTTGTTATCGGAGATTTCTCTGATGTTCACATTGGTCGTTACGATTGAATGGTAACGGAACTAAAGAACGGGAATAAAAATATGATCCAGAAAAACTGGCAGGAACTTATTAAACCCAATAAGGTTGAATCATGTGCGCATGATAATCCAAATGTTATAAGTGTCATTGCTGAGCCTCTTGAGCGGGGATTTGGCTTGACATTAGGGAATGCCCTTCGTCGTGTGTTATTATCTTCGCTTCGCGGTGCTGCTATTACTGCCGTACAGATTGATGGTGTCTTGCATGAATTTTCATCGATTCCAGGTGTTCGTGAAGATGTTACAGATATTATTCTGAATATAAAAGAAATTGCACTTCGTATGGAAGAAGAAGGACCTAAACGTCTCGTCGTTTATAAAGAGGGGCCTGGTGTTGTGAGAGCGGGGGATATCAATACCGTGGGGGATATGGAAATTCTCAACCCAGATCATGTTATCTGTACCCTTGATGAAGATGCTGAAATTCGTATGGAATTTATTGTCAACACAGGAAAAGGATATGTTCCATCTGATCGTAATTGTGTTGATGATGGTCGTATAGGACTTATTCCGATTGATAGTCTTTATTCACCAATTCGTAAAGTGTCTTATAAAGTGGAAAATACACGTGAAGGTCAAGTTCTTGATTATGATAAATTGACGTTAACGATTGAAACGAATGGTGCTGTTAATGGAGAAGATGCTGTTGCTTTTGCCGCACGTATTCTTCAGGATCAATTATCGTTATTTATTAACTTTGAAGAGCCACAGAAGGAGCCTGTTGAGGAGGCGGATTCTGAGCTTTCCTTTAATCCTGCACTTCTCAAAAAAGTGGATGAATTAGAGCTTTCTGTTCGTTCGGCAAATTGTCTTAAGAATGATAATATTGTTTATATTGGTGATCTTATTCAAAAAACAGAATCTGAAATGCTTCGGACACCAAATTTTGGTCGTAAGTCATTGAATGAGATTAAAGAAGTTTTGGCGTGTATGGGGTTGCATCTTGGAATGGAAATTCCTGCATGGCCGCCTGAAAACATTGATGATCTTGCTAAACGCTATGAAGATCAATATTGAAATTAGAATTTAAGGAGAGGGCTTATGCGCCATAGTAAGTCAGGCCGCAAGTTGAATCGGACTGCCAGTCACCGTAAAGCGATGTTTGCAAATATGGCAACTTCGTTGATCGAGCATGAGCAGATTGTGACAACACTTCCAAAGGCTAAAGAAATTCGTCCTATTGTTGAAAAACTTGTTACTCTTGGTAAACGTGGTGGTTTGCATGCGCGTCGACAAGCAATTGCAGCACTTCGTGATACAGGGAAAGTTGCGAAGTTGTTTGATACACTTGCACCGCGTTATGCATCGCGCAACGGTGGGTATTTGCGTATTATGAAAGCAGGGTTTCGTACCGGTGATAATGCGCCCATGGCTGTTATAGAATTTGTTGATCGTGATGTTGAGGCGAAGGGAGCTGGGGATCGTGCCCGTATCGAATCTTCAGAAAATGAAAAGGGAACATCCTTATAAGTTTTTTATTTTACTGGATTTTTAAAGGCCGCCTTGTCTTAGGCGGTTTTTTTTATGCGTATTTTTAAGTTTGTTTTACTGGAGAAATAGATGGTGAGAGAAAATTATAGGATATTGAATTATTTGATTTTTATAATATTTATTGTTTAAATGGGTTGTTTTTATTCTCTATTATGAAATATTAATGGAGATCCTTCATTTGCGGGGATGCTTTTTTAAAATTCTATGAATCTTCAACAGAATGGGCTTGTTTTATAAGGAGTGGATTATGAGGTATTCTTTTTGGGTGCAGCTTTTTTTTGCGATTATGATGCTGATATCGTTTGATCATATCTATGCTCATGTCCCTCAAACACAAAAAGAGATCACTCTTTCATTTGCTCCTTTAGTTAAAAAGACAGTTCCATCTGTTGTAAATATTTATGCTGCTCGACAAATTAGAGCGCGATCACCTTTTGAGGGGGATCCATTTTTTGAGCAATTTTTTGGTCGTTTGCAAAATAATTTTCCTGTCCGTAAGCAATCATCATTAGGATCAGGAGTGATTGTTGATGCACGTGGTTTGATTGTTACAAATTATCACGTCATTAAAGATGCAAGCGAAATTAAAGTGGCTTTTTCTGATGGGCGCGAGTTTGAGAGTAAGGTCGTGCTCAAAGATGAAGCGACGGACATTGCCATTCTTGAAGTTGATGCGAAAGATACTCAGTTTTCTGTTCTTTCTTTAGGAGATTCTGATACTGTTGAAGTTGGTGATCTTGTTTTGGCTATTGGTAATCCTTTTGGTGTTGGTCAAACAGTTACAAGTGGTATTGTTTCAGCGCAAGCGCGTACACGTGTTGGGATTTCCGATTTTGACTTTTTTATTCAAACAGATGCTGCCATTAATCCAGGAAATTCTGGTGGAGCTTTAATTGATATGAAAGGTCAATTAATTGGAATTAATACGGCTATTTATTCGCGTTCCGGTGGTTCTGTAGGGATTGGGTTTGCTATTCCAGTTAACCTTGTAAAAGTGATGCTTGCTACTGTTAAACGCGGTGGAAAATATTTTGTACCACCTTATATTGGGGCATCCTTTCAAAATGTTACACCCGATATTGCTGGTGGTTTAGGTTTAGAACATCCCTATGGTGCTCTTATTGTTGAAGTTATTAAAGACAGTCCTGCTGAAAAAGCCGGCTTGAAAGTAGGTGATGTTATTTTGAGTATACAGGGGGTGCGCGTTGATAGTCCAGATAGCCTTGGGTATCGTTTGATGACGGCTGATGTTGGTCATAGTCTTGCTTTAGAATATTTACGAAATGGCAAAACTTTAAAAACACAAATAACGGTTGCATCAATATCGGAAACTGCACTTTTAAAATCTGAAAAAATTACGGGTGACAATCCTCTTGCTGGTGCCGAAGTGTTAGATTTAACACCGCAGAATAGTCAACGTTTTCATCTTCCTATATCGGCAAAAGGTGTTGTAATTACTCATCTTGATGAAATGAGCAATGCTTCTGGAATTTTTCGGCCTGGAGATATCTTACGTGTTGTAAATGGCTATAAGATTCAAACAGTTCATCAGTTGAAAAAGGTTCTTATGCAAACGCGTTCGCGTACTTGGCAATTGGAATATGAACGTGATGGTATGTATATTCGCCAATTTATTCGCTGAGGTTTTTTTTGAAGAAAGATTTTTTTACTTCGTCATTTGATCCTAAAGTTAATAAAAATCAGCCGCTTGCAGAAAGAATGCGTCCTTGTTCTCTTAATGAAGTTGTAGGACAAAAGCATTTAATTGGAGAAGATGGTTTGCTTTCACGGATGGTGGCGGCTGGCTCAATTGGATCGATGATTTTTTGGGGACCTCCAGGGACGGGAAAAACAACCGTTGCACGTTTGTTAGCACGTGAAACAAATTTCGCGTTTGAACAAGTTTCTGCTATTTTTACAGGTGTTTCTGAACTTAAAAAAATTTTTGAACTTGCACAGAGGCGTTTTATGGCGGGGGATAAAACGCTTCTTTTTGTTGATGAAATTCATCGGTTTAATCGTGCACAACAGGATAGTTTTCTTCCTGTGATGGAAGATGGTATGGTGGTACTTATCGGGGCAACAACTGAAAACCCTTCTTTTGAACTTAATGCTGCTCTTCTTTCGCGTGCACGGGTTTTAACATTTTTTTCTCATGATTATGAAAGTTTAGGCATGCTTTTGAAGCGTGCTGAAGAGGTGGAAGGAAAGTGTCTTCCCTTGGATGATGGTGCCAGAGACGTTTTGATAGGAATGTCTGATGGTGATGCACGGGTCGCATTAACATTAGCAGAGGAAATTTGGTCTGTTGTGCGCTCGGGAGAAATTCTTGATGCTGCTGCTTTGCAAAAAGTTATTCAGCGTCGTGCACCCATTTATGATAAAGGACGAGATGGACATTATAATCTCATTTCAGCGTTGCATAAATCTGTTCGTGGCTCTGATCCTGATGCAGCGCTTTATTATTTAGCACGTATGTTGGATGCTGGTGAAGATCCTCTCTATATTGGGCGAAGATTGGTTCGTATGGCTGTTGAAGATGTTGGTTTGGCGGATCCTCAAGCTCTTGTCATTTGTAATGCGGCAAAAGATGCTTATGATTATTTAGGGTCACCAGAAGGAGAATTGGCTTTGGCACAGGCGTGTCTTTATGTTGCAACTGCACCAAAGTCAAATGCGACATATCTCGCGTATAAAGCAGCACTGCGGTGTGCACGCGAAAATGGTTCTTTACCGCCTCCTAAACATATACTTAATGCACCGACGAAATTGATGAAGGAAGAAGGGTATGGAGATGGTTATTGTTATGATCATGATGAACCAGATGCTTTTTCAGGACAAGAATATTTTCCCGAAAAACTTGGGCGACAGAGTTATTATAAACCTGTTGAGCGTGGATTTGAGCGTGAAATTGTGAAACGTCTTGAATGGTGGAGACAATTGCGTCAAAAGCGTAAAAACAGCAATAAAATTTGAGGTAAAACACGCTTTATTGATCTTGGATTTATTTTTTACCTCTCATATCATGGTATGAACAATTTAGTTTATATTTTAAATATTTATTGCATTGCTCGTTAGAGCAATTTTTTTGATATGTTCAAAACGCATATCTTTTTATGGATTCAAATTTAAAAAAATCTGTCATTCAAGTCTTAAAGTTGTTTTATTATTTGATTAAAATATCAATTTATAGTGTTTGTCACTGTTTTTTATGTTGAATAAGATCTCCAATACCGTATTTATCTCATTCCAATCTAATCAATCAAAACTATTCCTTGTATGTTGCAAGGGTGATTAACCTGTAATAAAAACTGTCCAAGAAAAAACTAAAAATGACTCTTAATGAATCGTTTTAAGTGTCGAAAATTGTGGCACTATTGGGGGATGAAAAAGTGGGTAATGCTGTAAAGATGTTGATGCTGGGCTGTTCTAAGCGTAAAGATGTTCGTGCTCAATGAATTTTACAGTATACCATTTACGGGCGTTATCGCGATATGGGGGGATGAGGGTTGAAAGATAGCCGTTTCAAACAGGTGCGTGAATATACAAATACAAAGGTATTCTGTTCTTTGATGTAATAGGGGATGGTTTTGATTGATGATGTGTTGTGGGTGATTTAAGGGAAGAGTTTTTTCTTAGGGAGCTTACCAAAGAGGGAAAGAAAAAGGTTAAACATTGTGTTGAAATTTAAATTGTTGCTTTTCTCGAGAGAGATAAATGTGTTAACTTGCTTTCCTATAGAAGTATTATTTTGTTTGAAGTCTATGTATGCGTCATAAGATAAGGAGTGCTAATTCTTTATTTTGATAGTCATGATATATTATAGACATAACGTAAGGATAGAGATGAAAATAGCCTTTGAAAATCTAAACTCAAGGCTTTAGTTCAATTAAAAGTACAGTATAAACTTTAAGTGTTAGATTATTATGAATCGGTCAAGGATGTAATCGTGGATAAAACAAAAGCTCTCGATGCTGCTCTCTCACAAATTGAACGTTCTTTTGGTAAAGGCTCGATTATGCGTCTTGGGCAAAAAGAGCAAGTTGTTGAAATTGAAACAGTTCCAACAGGGTCATTATCCTTGGATATTGCTTTAGGGATTGGTGGATTACCAAAGGGGCGTATTGTTGAGATTTATGGGCCAGAAAGTTCTGGAAAAACAACATTAGCTCTCCATGCCATTGCTGAGGCACAAAAAAGCGGTGGGATTTGTGCTTTTATTGATGCAGAGCATGCGCTTGATCCTATTTATGCGCGTAAGCTTGGTGTTGATTTAGAGAACTTGTTCATTTCTCAGCCAGATACTGGTGAACAGGCATTGGAAATTACGGAGACGTTGGTTCGTTCTGGTGCTGTTGATGTGCTTGTTGTGGATTCTGTCGCCGCTTTAACACCGCGAGCAGAAATTGATGGTGAAATGGGGGATGCTTTACCAGGATTACAAGCACGATTGATGAGTAAAGCTTTGAGAAAACTCACGGCTTCTATTTTTCGCTCTAACTGTATGGTGATCTTTATTAATCAAATTCGCATGAAAATTGGTGTGATGTTTGGTTCGCCTGAAACAACAACTGGGGGAAATGCTTTAAAGTTTTACGCTTCTGTTCGTTTGGATATTCGTCGTATCGGGTCTATTAAAGATCGGGATATGATTGTTGGCAATCAAACGCGTGTTAAAGTGGTCAAGAATAAGTTGGCTCCTCCCTTCAAACAAGTTGAGTTTGATATTATTTATGGAGAAGGTATTTCCAAGCTAGGCGAGTTGATCGATTTGGGAGTCAAGGTTGGTATTGTGGAAAAATCTGGCTCGTGGTTTTCTTATAATTCTCAACGTTTAGGACAGGGACGCGAAAATGCAAAGCAGTTTTTACGCGAACATGCAGAGATAGCTGCAGAAATTGAAACAGCTTTGCGTCAAAATGCTGGTTTGATTGCGATTGAATTGTTAGAAAATGCAGGATCAGAAAATATAGAAAGCGATGAAGCTATCTGATGAAGCGTTTTTTCAGCTATAATTTTTTTATTTAATATTTTTTCTGTTTTTATTTTTAATATACGGCCATTTTTTCTCAATTTTTTTGAACAAATATTCCATTCTTTGATTAAATTGACGCCATGCGTGGCAAAGAGAATATTTAATGAAAGGGGGCTTTTATGATTTTATGCGGTATTCTGCAGGTGTATATATGAATAGTGTTAATAATATCCGATCAACATTTTTGGATTATTTTGATCGTAATGGGCATAAAGTTCTTTCTTCTAGTCCACTTGTTCCACGTAATGATCCTACACTTATGTTTACAAATGCAGGGATGGTGCAGTTTAAAAATGTTTTTACTGGACTTGAACAGCCTCCTTATAAAAAGGCTACAACGGCACAAAAATGTGTTCGGGCGGGTGGAAAACATAATGATCTTGATAATGTTGGTTACACGGCGCGCCATCATACATTTTTTGAAATGCTGGGTAATTTTTCTTTCGGTGATTATTTCAAAGAAGAGGCTATTTTTTTATCATGGGATCTTTTAACAAAAGAATTTTCCCTACCAAAAGATAAATTGTTGGTAACTGTTTATCAAAGTGATGATGTTGCTGCTGAATTATGGCGTAAAATTTCAGGTCTTCCAGATAAAAAAATCGTTCGTATCGCGACAGCTGATAATTTTTGGGCGATGGGCGATACAGGGCCTTGTGGTCCCTGTTCGGAGATTTTTTATGATCATGGTGATAAAATTTGGGGTGGTCCTCCTGGAAGTATAGAAGAAGATGGTGATCGCTTTATTGAGATTTGGAATCTTGTTTTTATGCAGTATGAGCAGCTTTCTAAGGAAGAGCGTGTTGATTTACCTCACCCTTCTATCGATACCGGTATGGGGTTAGAGCGTATTGCTGCGGTTTTACAGGGTGTTCATGATAATTATGACATTGATCTTTTTCGTGCATTAATTAGAGCGTCAGAAGAAATTACAGGAATTAAGGCAAAGGGTGATTTTATTGCAAGCCATCGTGTTATTGCTGATCATCTTCGCTCATCTGCATTTTTGATTGCGGATGGTGTTCTTCCTTCCAATGAAGGAAGAGGATATGTTTTACGTCGCATTATGCGTCGTGCTATGCGTCATGCACATCTTCTTGGTGCTAAAGAGCCTTTAATGTGGCAGCTTTTGCCTGCTCTCATCCGCGAAATGGGACAAGCTTATCCCGAATTGGTAAGGGCTGAATCTTTGATTTCAGAAATTTTGAAATTAGAAGAAATGCGGTTTCGTAAAACGCTTGAGCGAGGACTGGGGTTGTTAAATGAAGAAAGTGCTCAGCTTAAGGAAGGAGATCATTTAAATGGTGAAGTTGCTTTCAAGCTTTATGATACCTATGGTTTTCCACTTGATTTGACGCAAGATGTGCTTCGGCGTCGTGGAATATCCGTTGATGTTGATACTTTTGATAAAGCGATGGAACGCCAGAAAGAGGAAGCGCGTGCTCATTGGTCTGGTTCAGGTGAAGCAGTGACGGAGACGATTTGGTTTTCTGTTCGTGATCAGGTAGGCGCTACAGAATTTTTAGGTTATGAGACAGAACAAGCTGAAGGTATCCTCACGGCGCTTGTGTGTGATGGTAAAATTGTTGATGAGGTTTCTGCAGGGCAGAAAGCTATTCTTGTGCTCAATCAGACTCCTTTTTATTGTGAATCTGGTGGGCAAATTGGTGATAACGGTATCATTTCTGGTGAAAATTTTATTTTTGAAGTGCATGATACTCAGAAAAAGGCTGATGGGGTTTTTATTCATCTTGGAAAAGTTAAATCTGGTTATGCCAAGACATCTGATTGTGTGCAATTAACCGTTGATGTTGTTCGTCGTAAAAAAATTCGTGCAAACCATTCAGCTACTCATTTGTTACATGAGGCTTTACGTCAAGTATTGGGATCTCATGTGACTCAAAAGGGCTCTCTTGTGTCGCCGGAACGGCTGCGTTTTGATTTTTCTCATCCAAAATCTGTTTCTTTGGAAGAATTGAAAAAAATCGAAGATTTAGCCAATGAGATTGTTTTGCGAAATAGTAAAGTGATAACACGTCTCATGGCTATCGATGACGCAATTTCTGAGGGGGCAATGGCACTCTTTGGGGAAAAATATGGTGATGAAGTTCGTGTTGTTTCTATGGGGATGCCACTTGAGCAGGAAGAATTAAAAAAGTATTGGTCCATTGAGCTTTGTGGAGGGACACATGTGGAAAGAACAGGTGATATTGGTTTAATTTATATTGTTTCTGAAAGTTCAGTTTCAGCTGGAGTCCGTCGGATTGAAGCTTTAACAGGTGCAGCAGCGCGTCTTTATCTGTGTCGCCAAGATGAGCGTATTCATGAAATCGCTGATCTTTTAAAAACGTCTTCTTCTGATTTAGAAGAACGGGTGAGAGTTTTGCTTGATGATCGTCGTAAACTTGAAAAAGAGTTGAATGATGTACGCAAAAAAATGGTGTTGAGTGGGGGAATAACAGAAAGTGGTCAAGGTGATATTATTATTATCAATGGACTTTCTTTTATGGGACGCATTGTTAAAAATATTTTACCAAGGGATCTTAAAGCACTTGTTGATTCTGGAAAAAAACAGATTGGGTCTGGGGTCGTTGCTTTTATTACCGTTTCAGAAGATGGCAAGGGGAGTGCCGTTGTTGGTGTTACGGATGATTTAACGGATAAATTAAATGCTGTTGATCTCGTTCGTATTCTTTCAAGTATGCTTGGTGGTCAAGGTGGAGGTGGCCGTCCTGATATGGCGCAGGCTGGTGGTCCTGATGGGAACAAAGCTGATGAGGCCTTTGCAGCACTAAAAGATTTTCTTGAAAAAACTTAAAAAATAAAATCTTTTCTCATAAGTGTTTTTTACGTTTTTATGTTAGATGAGCGTTTAAGAATTACGAATATCTGTTTGGTGGTGTCTTGGCTGAAATGCAAATACAGTCTCATTGAGAGAGATAAAATCGTAAAGATAAAGAAATAGTGTTCGTTAGCGAGATGATTGTGCGGTGCTTCGTTGCTTTTGTTTATGAGCTAGATCGATCATATCTTTCATGAAGAATAGTATCTACTCTATTGATTTTAAAAGAAACATCTCTAGCCTATTTCACAATAGGAATTGCGAAGGGGATAACGCAAGATTTATTGCATAACAGTCTCTTAAGTTCACGAAATTATAAGCTAATTGTTTTTTCGTTTTCAAATTGCTTAGATTATTGCTCACTCTTCATATGAGGTTCGTTTTTTAGAGTCATTTTATTGGTTTCTTTTGCAGATTATCTGTAAGAGAATAGGTTTTTATTATAGATTTAAAAAACGTATATTAGTGATATAAATCAAATAAATAATGAATAAAATTAAATATTTATATGAGTTCAAGTTCTTCTATGTGCACTTGGCGCATTAAAAATAGATTATGGCATTCTTAGAGTTTTTTTCATTTGTACGAAAGCATTTTTGCAATGTTTTGTATTGAGATATTTTTTTGCGTGAGATTTGTGAAGACTATCATTTTTATGATGCTATGGCTTCATGTAAGGAGATGACGTTTTCATTTTCTCCTTCTCTTTCTGGTGGCGTAATTGTTAAACCACTTGCTTTTAAAAATTTAGAAAAACGGCCTGCTTTATCGATCAATTCTTGAAAGTTTCCTTTTTCAATTAAATAACCATGTTCCAGAAAGAGTACCACATCAGCATTACGGACTGTTGAGAGGCGATGTGCTATAATGAAAGTGGTGCGGTTATGGCTTATGCAATCAAGAGCATCTTTGACACGTGCTTCTGTTTCAACATCAAGAGCACTTGTTGCTTCATCTAGAATGAGAATGGGAGCATTTTTTAAAACTGCGCGTGCAATTGCTAAGCGTTGTTTTTCCCCACCTGATAATTGAGATCCCCGTTCGCCCACCATTGTGTTATAATCATCAGCTTTTTTTAGAATAAAATCGTGAGCTTCTGCTATTTTTGCTGCTTCATAAAGTTCTTCGTTTGTTGCATTTTCTTTTCCTATTGAAATATTGTCATGAATAGTTCGGTTAAAAAGACCTGCATCTTGAAATACTGTTGCTAGAGATTGGCGTAAAGATTCTCGATTGATTGAGCTTATATTGATTCCATCAATGGAAATATGCCCAAAGGTAGGGTCGTATACGCGTTGCAACAGATTGATTAATGTTGTCTTTCCAGCCCCTGTTGGTCCTACAATTGCAACAGTTTGTCCTACTTTCACTTCAAAGGAAATGTCAAAAACACCTTGAGAAGAATTTGGAAATTTATAGGTAACGTGATGAAATTGTATGGCTCCCTTAACATTTTGGAGGGAAGGGAGATTTTGTGGTTCGTTGAAATGAAAGGTTGAATCTTCCATTTCAAAAAATTCTTGCAGTTTTGCTTGTGAGGATATTGCACAATGAATAAAATTGCTCATTTGGTCTAGGCGGCTAATCATGAGTTGTGCAAACCCAACAAAAGCAACGACTTCGCCTACCCGTAATTGATCTTTTGCAACAAAAAAAGCCCCAAGGAGTAAAACACAAACGATTGAAACTGTTGAAGCCATTCGGTTTAATCCACTGGCGAGCGCCCACCAATTGAGAACAGGATTTTGTACTTTAAGCAGAGCATTTGTATGTTGATGCAATATGAAAGTTTCTTCTTTTATTCGACTATAACTTTGTACAATAGAAACATTAGAGATTGAATCACTGACATGGTTAAAAAGATTGTGATGATAGCATTCTACAGCAGCTTGTCCGTCTTTTGTTTTTCGCATCACTAAACGTGCAATTAAGACATAAATAATGGCAAGTACAACCAAAACTATTGAAAGGCGCCAATTCATATTAAAGGCTATAGGGATAAGAACCAATAAGGCGACAAGTGTTGAGAGATGTTGGCGCATAAAATCAAGCCATATGGTTGACATGGAGTCTATCGCGCGCAAAAGTGTATGGAGTGCGTTGGACGTTCCGCGTTGTTGATGCCAAATTAAAGGCATGGCAATGATACGTTCAAAAGATTCTGTTAAAACTGTTAAACGGCGTCTATGGGTTAAGCGGTCTGCACCACGAGCAACAAGGACATAAGCGATAATATGGGAAAGACCAAAACAAACCCAAATGGCAAGAGTAGAGATGATCCCTGATTTTTCTGCAATGGAGTCAATAACGTGTCCAAATAAAATAGGTTCTGCAATGGCAATAATAGCCAACATAATATTAGCGATACAGATTAAAAGAGATACATTTTTTTCTCTGTTTAGGTAAGTAAGAACACGTGCATAGGTTTTGAATAAGGACACTGTCAATTATCTCCATTCGCTGTTAGGCATAAAGGTTTTTGATTTTTATAACGCTGAATTGTTAGCTAATAAAATTTGAACGTTAAGAAAAGGAAATTTTGGATACTCATTGTAATATGGTGTGATAAAGCTAACGAGAATATGAATTTTTGTGTTTATAAAGACGCAAAAATAGATCAATAAAATTATCAGGAAAAAATATTGAGTGGGGAAAATTATCAGGTAAGGGAACTTTCATGGCAGGCGTGGAAATAAAAAAGGTTGAAACAGACGAAAATGGAATGCGTTTAGACCGTTGGTTTAAAGTGCATTATCCAGAACTTGGATTTGGAGCTTTGCAAAAATTGTTGCGTTCTGGTCAGATACGGGTTGATGGTGGACGTGTTAAAGCCGATACGCGTCTTTGTATAGGGCAGTCTGTTCGTATTCCACCTCTCCCTTTTGATTATACGACAAGTCTTCCAATAACGGATAAAACACTTCGTGGGCAGGGTGATGAAACTGTTTTGAAAAAAATGCTGCTTTATGAAGATCCAAAAGTCTTTGTTTTTAACAAACCAGCAGGTCTCGCTGTACAAGGTGGTTCTGGTTTAACACGTCATATGGATAGTATGCTTGAGGTGTGGCGCAATAAAAAAGGTGAAAAGCCGCGTTTGGTTCATCGTCTTGATCGTGAGACGTCGGGTGTGCTTGTTGTTGCGCGATCAAGAGGTGCGGCTCAAGCCTTAACAGCTGCTTTTAGAGCGCGGGAAACAAAAAAGATTTATTGGGCGTTGGTTCGGGGGGTTCCTAAAAAAAAGCAGGACAAAATTTCAACGTGGATGGTTAAGGAAATAACTGCACAAGGTGACAAAATGCGTGTTTGTGAACATGGGGTGCCAGATTCACATCATGCGGTTTCCTACTATCGCATTTTAGATACGCGAGGGCGAGCTCTTTCGTGGCTTGAAATGGAACCTTATACGGGGAGAACACATCAGCTCCGTGTGCACGCCGCCTATATGGATCATCCTATCATTGGCGATACAAAGTATTTTTTTTCTGATAGCAATTGGACATTACCAGGAGGAATGCAAAACCGTCTTCATCTTCATGCACGTCGTATTCGTATTCCTCACCCTTCAGGAGGAATATTGGATATTGTTGCACCTTTACCACCTCATATGGTTCAAAGTTTTAATCTTTTATCTTTTAATGAGAGTGATGCTGACACAGAGTAAAAAAAACTTTATTTATTTTTTTATTGGTGCAAATTTTGTCTATAAATTTGATAAGATGGATAGAGATCCTTTAAAGAGAGTTTTTTGATCGTTAATCGTTATGAGAGGTTTGTGTTTTTGAGTGATGAATTTTCACATATCATAAGTTTTCTTATCTACAGTTTTTATTCATGTTGATTGCATTGTTATTTTTGGACATGGTGCATTTTTAATACTCTAAGCTTATGAAGATATTCCTTTGAATTATACGTAGGATTCCATGTTGGGGAGGTTGTCTGTTGAGGAAGATAAATGAGATGAGTTTTGAAAAGCATTTACTGAAAATGTAAATACAAATTTTAATTTTTCATGGAAGATTAGGTGAGGTATTTTATAGGAACTTTCTGGGAGCGTGGTTTCTCAACAAATTCTTGTCAATTCAACGGTACATTCTCTGTGTCTACTCCCTCACTTGAAGAGATGCTTCGTGTTAAATTTAAAGAATTTACTTAATTATTGCTTTGGCATGTTTTTCTATGCAAGGAATGGATTACTCGCTGTTCTAAGTGATAGAGCCATGTTCTTTACGGATGTAGTCATTGGGACACTTTCGCCATTTATTATTCAACTTCTTTAGATCAATATTGGTTTGAATTTAGATGACAGCTTGATGACAAAAGCCAATGATGAAATGGCATACAATTTAGTATTATTCATAATACGAGCCAGATGTGTTCTTTTTCGATTATATTGCTAGAAAATTACTAAATACGGGTCATTTTTACCTGTGTGAAGTGTATTTATAGGTAAAATAGTGCATATTTTGTTGGTCAATTGAAATATTATGATGTAGGTGAATGATTTCTTTAAATAATAAGCCAATTAACTCAATAAAGCTTCTAAGTCACCCGATAGAGAGCTAAGAGTTGTACTAAACACTATGATAGCAATCATAAAGACAACAATTATATAGAGATTTTTCACACATTGAACAGGTTAATGTGATTAATAATTTATTGAGAAATAAAAGGATTTACCAAGTCAAGTCACCGTAAAATGATATAAATAATCTCAATAACCTCATAAATATATTTGTTTTTGTGTGTGTAAATCAAGAGAAGTTTTTTAATTTTTCTTATGCATAACTCATTTTATTTTATGATTTTGTTTAAAATAAAGATAAATTGATATACTATATTAACAGTATTATAAAATCATTACATTTAATCATTATCGTGATTATTTCCATATATTCAATGAGCTTATCTTATGATATCTAAGATTACAGTAAAGAAAAATCTAATAAAAAGCTATTATCATTCTTAAAGTTATATTTTAACTAATACTTATAATTTTATAATATATACTTAGTAAAATATTATAAAAATGTTATTTATCTATTTATTTAATTATTTTTCTGTAGAGATATATTATTGATAAAATTGTATTTTTAAATTTGGCTAAAAAATAAAGAGAAAAATAAATCTGGGTAGCCTCTTTTTCAACAAATAAAAATAATGCGTTCATTTGATATCGTAAAATAAAATGATAACGATCATATGTTTTTGATTATCAATGATGAAAATAATTGTGAGTTTATTGAGATTCATTAGATACCTATGAATTTTGCGTATCCACTCAAAAATATAGAATAATATAATTTTACGATTATTGTGGAGTTCAGTTTGATAAATTGAAAAACATAATGCTGAACATGACAAATATTTGCAAAAAATGCTTTTATTAGGCGTTATTTCGTTTCTTTGTGGTTTACATTTTTTATCTTGGTTGAAGAGAGAAGGTATATTCATTTTTATTTTATCTTAAAATCCTAAAACACTATTAATATCAAAAAGTCATGATCGTAGAAGATAATGAGCTTAAACCCAAGTTATTCTAGGATTCTTCAGAAATAAATTGCTGTAAAATCATTGAAATGTTTAATGGCTTTATGGATTAAAGTTGGCATTTTCATCAATATTATTTCTTATCTTACCTCCTTTAGCTTTTCTAATCAAAGAGCTAAACTTGTGTTTACGCTAATTTTTACTTGGTTAGCGAATTATTCTCAACATATGATAAGGAAAAAATTAGCTTACTATACGCTACCAATACAAAAAAATCCATTATGTATAATAAAAAGGATAATTTAGCAATATTTTTTATGTTGTGATTTTAAAATATTGTGATTAAGAGAATTGTTTCTCTCGAAGAAAAAAATATAATTTAAACAATATAATAATCATATTATCGTAATAAAATTTTATCATTTAAAAAAATATAAATAGAGTAATTGACAAAACAAATTAAATATGGAATGAGTAAAATATAATACAAAATGATAATTATTTTTTTGTATTATATTATTACTCTCTTCACAATAGAAAAATATACATCATTGATAGATGTATGCAGTGTTTGCTGTTTAGGGAGTAAGTGTTTGTTAAATATCATAATAGGTTGTTATAATGAAAATATTTAAACATTGTATATCATGCGTTGTTGCGGTAGCTATCTTCTTTTCTCAGATTTTAGGAGCCAATGCCGATTCTTTAAATGGTAGATTTCAAAACGATGATTTCATTTCTGTAATGAAAGAAGAAAATGGAGTTATTAAAACTGTTAAGGCAATTATTAGTCAAATTTCAGGACAAAGCGGAGAAAGAGATGTCCAAAAGGTGGCAGGTTTGATAGGGATGGAGGCAGCGATTTTTGGCTTGATTGCATATCTTGCATATTTCTTTTCTAGAAAGCCTCCGACTCATCACCAAAAGCCAGGTGAAAGAGCATTCACTGCTTTTGCTCGAAGTGCATGGGCTCTTAATTAAAAAGTGTTGATTTGATAAACTTTAAATTATTCTGTTTTTGAATTTTTCATATTAATAAACCGTGATTTGAAATCACGGTTTAGCTGTTTTTATATTTATTGATATGTCCATTAAGCCTTAATTCTGTGGTTTCTACTCTTTTTAATTATTATTAAAGAAATACTTTATTGGGAATAATATAGTCTTTTTGAGGTTTGAAATTTTTTATTATTTATATTGGATAAAGAGAATGTGTATTCATTTTTATTTCTTTATTTTATCTTAAAAACGTAGAATTATATTAATATTAAAAAGTCATCTTTGTGGAAGATAACGGACTTAAACTTAAGTTATTCCCTGATTTTTAGAAGCGAATGGCTGTAAGAAACATTGAAATGTGTAATGGCTTTATGGCGTTAGATTGGCGCATGATATTTCCAAAAGGGAAGAAAAGCTTATTCATCAATGTTATTTTTATAATTATCTTCGTTTAGCTTTTTCAATTAAAGAGTTAAGCTTTTGCTTATGCTAATGCTTTACTCGGTTAACTACTTATTCAAAACTATAATAAAGAAAAAATATTTTGTTAGAACATTTTAATAATGTAGTTTTTTCTATAAAGTTAAAAAACATTTATTTTACTATATAATACAAAAAATAAAAAACATTATATGTGACCAAAAAACAACATAATGATATTTTTTATATTATGATTTTTAAGAATATTTTTTATTTTAATTATAAAAATACAATAAAAACAATAAGATAATTATAATTTTAATATATTTTACAACTAAATTATATAAATATAAAAATACAAATCAAATAATTGACAATATTAAATAAATATGTAACAGATTTATTAAAGTTATAATATAATATAAAATGATAATTAAAATTTGTATTATATTTTTATTTTCAAAATATAAATATACATTATTGATAAATGATATGATGTGTTTTGTTTAGAGAATAAAGTAACGAAAGTTTATTTTTTTAATTATTGTAATAGGTTGTTATGATGAAAATATGTAAGCATTGTATAGTATATTTGGTTGCAGTGGCTATTTTCTTTTCACAGGTTTTAGGAGCCAATGCCGATTCTTTAAATGGTAAATTGCAAAATGATGATTTTAATCCTGTAGCAACACAAGAAAATGGAGTTACTAAAGCTGTTAATATGATTATTAACCAATTTGAAGGACAAAGTGCCGAGAAAAATGTCCAAAAGGTTGCGGCTTTAATGGGGATGGAGGCAGCGATTTTTGGTTTAATCGCATATCTTGTATATTTCTTTTCTAGAAAGCCGCCAAGTCCTTCCAGAGGGATGAGTGGAAAAATATTCGATGCTATTAATTATAGTGCATGGGCTTGGTAATTAAGGATATTTCCTTGATGAATTTTAAATTATTCTGTTATTGAATGTTTTATATTAAATAAACCGTGATGTTTAGTCACGGTTTATTTATTTTTAATGATATTGATAAGCTTTTATATCATTAAGATATTGTTGGGGGGATGGTAGTATAAGGCGCGTTAAATTTAAATAATCAGCTGCTTTTTAAAGTTAATTAAATTTTTTCTCTTCACAACACGCATTTGAGATAAGTTTTCAGTTGATATTTTTTTATGATGAAAATGCATATGCTTTAATTGAGATATCCATAAACGGTGTGTATCCACTTAAAAAATATAGGGTAATACAATCTTATGGTTATTGGGGATTTTATTCTGATGAACCGAAAAAACATAGTGATGTATCTTACAAATATTTACAAAAAATGCTTTTACTGAAAACTTTTAGTCTCTTTGTGGTTTACAATTTTTTTTATCATTTTATCTTAAGAAAACAGAATATGGATTCATTTCTATTTCTCTATTTTATCTGAGAAGGGCGGAGTTATACGAATGTCAAAAAAAGTCATGATCGTAGAAGATAACGAGCTTAATATGAAGTTATTCCGTGATCTTGTAGAAGCGAGTGGCTATGAAACCGTTGAAACACGTAATGGTCTTATGGCATTAGATTTGGCGCATTCATCGATGCCATCTCTCATTCTTGTGGATATTCAATTGCCAGAGGTCTCTGGAATAGATGTTATTAAACAATTAAAAGCAGATAAAGAGCTTCAATCAATTCCTGTTGTTGCTGTAACAGCTTTTGCTATGAAGGGGGATGAAGAACGAATTCGTGCCAGTGGATGCGAAGAATATATGTCAAAGCCTATTTCCGTCCCTCATTTTATCACAATGGTAAAACATTTTGTGGACTGAAACCTTGTTAAGTGATGATAGAATAAAGACACTGAAAAGTTTATAAGATTGCTAAAGTTATTGCGCAAATATTTTTGTGCTTTAGCGCGTGGATATATTCAAGTTAGTAAAACAGATTTTAAAAATTAAAACTGAAGTTTTGAATTTTTTGGTCTATTTTTTTACTTTTTGTCTTAAGAGAAGCGGTTGTTTTGCATTCTTGTTTTTTTCTAATCGGTATAGATTTTCTCCTAAATTCATCTAAAAGTCTGTTTTAGTAGGATGAAAAAAAGCCCCGATGAAAACAGGGCTCTATATATTGCACAAGAATTGAAATTAACGTTTTGAAAATTGGAAAGAGCGACGCGCTTTCGCTTTACCGTATTTTTTACGTTCAACAACACGGCTATCGCGGGTAAGAAATCCCCCT
This sequence comes from Bartonella queenslandensis, assembly GCF_018155095.1. GTDB lineage: Bacteria > Pseudomonadota > Alphaproteobacteria > Rhizobiales > Rhizobiaceae > Bartonella > Bartonella queenslandensis_B. The sequence continues at coordinate 31,662 of NZ_NAAI01000005.1, forward strand.
TTTTTCAAAATTGGACGAAGTTCGGGTTCATAATAGGTTAAGGCTTTAGAAATACCATGGCGTACTGCACCAGCTTGCCCAGAAAGACCACCACCTGCAACGGTTGCAATAATATCAAATTGGGTATCTCTGTTTGTTGCAACAATTGGTTGACGAAGAATCATTCTTAGAACAGGACGTGCAAAATATTTGTCAAATTCCTTGTTGTTAATGATAATTTTCCCAGAGCCCGGTTTAATCCACACGCGAGCAACAGCATCTTTTCGTTTTCCTGTTGCATAGGCACGTCCTTGAGAATCAAGCTTTTGCACGTGGACAGGAACAATATTTTCACGGGTTTCTGTAATACTTGTTGCCATGCTAAGTTCAGAAAGAGAATTAATTTCAGCCATAATCAAGCAATCCTTTTGTTTTTGCGGTTTAAAGCACCAACGTCAAGAGATTCGGGCTGTTGCGCTTCATGAGGATGTTGGCTTCCAGCATAAACACGGAGGTTCTTCAATTGACGGCGACCAAGGGGGCCACGCGGAATCATACGTTCTACAGCTTTTTCAACAACGCGTTCGGGAAAACGTCCTTCAAGAAGCTGACGCGCTGTACGTTCTTTGATTCCACCAATATAGCCGGTATGCCAATAATATTTTTTATCCGTATATTTCTTACCGGTGAGAGCTATTTTATCGGCATTGATGACAATAACATTGTCACCATCATCAACATGTGGCGTAAATGTAGCTTTATGTTTGCCACGTAAGCGGTTTGCAACAAATGTGGCAAGACGCCCTAAAACAAGGTTTTCTGCGTCAATAATAACCCATTTTTTCACCACTTCAGTTGGCTTTTGTGAAAAAGTTGCCATAGAAGTATCCTTTAATTAAAGCCCCTGTAGCATGAGGGCATTTTCATTGTTTGCGTTGAAAATTGTTAGCACAGCGAAATATTTAACGCGTATTGATTATTCTGATATAATGTCTTTCTCTTTACGTCAAGAGAAAATAAAAACTTTATAAAACAGTGCTTTATGAGTGAGGTATTATAATACCTTATTGAAATAAGTTTATGGACAATTTAAACTTAAAAGGAATGTTACAAAAGACTATTTTATCTTTAACGCGTGATTGTATTTTATTGATCTTCATTATAAAATAAATAACAATGCAGTTGTCTCGTTATTTTCTCAATGTTGAATTTTCTGCTTGTGGTCAAGCGTGGTTGGATGCTCTTGATGTTCAAGGGATAAAAAATGCGCGTGCTATTTCTCAAAAGTTTGGTTTTCCAGATCAATTAGCGCGAGTCCTTTCAGCAAGAGATGTAGATGAAACTGAAGCTGTTTCTTTTATTAATCCAACATTACGAACGCTTATGCCGGATCCAGAAAGTTTTAGAGATATGCAATGTGCTGCAGAGCGTATTGTTAAGGCTCTTCTCAATCAAGAACAGGTTGCTGTTTTTGGTGATTATGATGTTGATGGTGCATGCGCATCAGCACTCATAGCGCGTTTTTTTCGTTATTTTGGGATTGAAGTCAGAATTTATATTCCTGATCGTATTATTGAAGGCTATGGACCGAATGAACAGGCAATGAGAATGCTCGTGCAAGAAGGGGCTCGTTTAATTATCACTGTTGATTGTGGTGCAAATAGTCCAGATGCTGTAAAAGCGGCGAGGCTTGCAGGTGCTGATGTTGTGATTTTAGATCATCATCAAATGTCAGAGATTCATCAAGAAGCTGTTGCTCTTGTCAATCCTAATCGCCCTGATGATTTTTCTGGACAAGGGCATTTATGTGCAGCGGGTGTTGTCTTTGTTACATTAGCTTGGGTTCATCATTTGTTGCGGAAAAAACAATTTGAAGGTCAACTGCCTGATCTTCTCAGTATGCTTGATCTTGTTGCATTGGCAACCATATGTGATGTTGTTCCATTACAGGGGGTTAACCGTGCTTTTGTGGTAAAAGGACTGCAAGTTGCTCGTTCTATGCATAATCCAGGGATAGCAGCTTTGACAAAGGTTGCACGGATAGGGGAGCCACTTAATAGTTTTCATTTAGGTTTTTTGTTAGGTCCTAGAATTAATGCAGGAGGGCGCATCGGTGATCAAGCTTTGGGAGCACGTTTGCTTAGCTGTGAGAATAAAGATGAAGCGGAAAAAATAGCAGAACAATTAGATCAGCTTAATCAAGAACGCCAAGAAATGGAGAACATTCAATTAGCACAGGCGGAATCTTATATTGCTTCTCTTTATCAAGATCAAAAAACACCAGTATCACTTGTCATTTCTCATCAAGAATGGCATCCGGGAATTATTGGTATTCTTGCATCCCGCCTCAAAGAGCGTTTTTTTTGTCCTGTTTTTGCTATTGCTTTGAAGGAAGATGGAAATGGCGTAGGGTCGGGACGCTCAATTAATGGCATAGATTTAGGTGCACTCGTTCGTGAAGCTGTTACACTCAATTTATTAGAAAAAGGAGGGGGGCATAGTATGGCAGCAGGAGTTACAATTCAATCGACGAAAATTGAAATTTTTCGAAAATGGCTAGAAGAAAAAGTTTCTGTAATGGTTTCACAGTTGCATGCAAAAAAGTCTCTTAGGATAGATGGTTCTCTTTCTGCTTCTGGTGTTAATCAAGCGCTATTTGAGCTGCTTGAAAAGGCAGGGCCTTTTGGGACAGGGAATGCAACACCTGTTTTTGTTCTACCCTCTCATCGATTAATGAATTTATCTGAAGTTGGTAAAGGACATCTTCGCCTTATTGTATCTAATGTGGAAGGAAAAAAACTGCAAGGAATAGCTTTTCGTGCTGTAGGAACCGCGCTTGGTAATTTTCTCTCTGAAAATATTGGTGAAATGATCCATTTAGCTGGTCATCTTAGTTTGAATTATTGGAATGGAACGATCAATCCGCAATTGCGTGTGATTGATGCTGCAGTGGTTTAAAAAAGGTATTTTTTACATTAGATGTCTAAATTAGAAGCAAAAGTAGAATTTTCTTGTATGAAACGAAATCGTGCTTCTGGTTTTGTTCCCATGAGACTTTCTACAGTCTTTTTCGTTTCTTGCATTTCTACGGCATCAATAGAGACACGAAGCAATGTACGTTTTTGAGGATGCATTGTTGTTTCTTTAAGTTGTTCTGCGCGCATCTCACCTAGCCCTTTAAAACGACCGATTTCAATTTTAGCTTTTCCCGTAAATTCAGTTTTGAGCAATTCATCCTTATGGATGTCATCGCGTGCATAAGCAACTTTCCCGCCTTGGGATATTCTATAAAGGGGAGGGACGGCGAGATATAAATGTCCCTGATGAATAAGGTCAGGCATTTCTTGAAAGAAGAAGGTAATGAGTAGTGATGCAATATGAGCACCATCAACATCAGCATCTGTCATGATGATAATACGTTCATATCTGAGATCTTTTTCACGATACTTAGAGCGTGTTCCACATCCAAGAGCAAGGATAAGATCGCTAATTGTTTGGCTTGAGTTCATTTTTTCATGTGCCGCACTGGCGACATTTAAGATTTTACCACGAAGAGGTAAAATTGCTTGATTTGCTCGATTTCTTGCTTGTTTAGCCGATCCTCCTGCCGAATCCCCTTCAACAATGAATAATTCAGCACCCGCCGCATGGTTTTGGCTACAATCTGCAAGTTTACCGGGCAGACGTAATTTACGGACAGCAGTTTTTCGACTTATTTCTCTATCTTGGCGTCGTCTAACACGTTCTTCAGCACGTTCAATAACCCAATCGAGAAGTTTGGTTGCTTCTTGTGGGGAATTTGCCAACCAATGATCAAAAGGATCGCGGATTGCGCTCTCAACAATACGCTGTGCTTCAATGGTTGCTAATCGATCTTTTGTTTGTCCAACAAATTCAGGATTACTGATAAAGACAGAAAGTATTGCAGCTGTTGAAATCATAATATCGTCAGATGTCATGATCGTTGCGCGCTTATTTCCTATTAACTCAGCGTAAGATTTCAATCCACGTAAAAGAGCTTGACGTAGTCCTATTTCGTGTGTTCCGCCTTCTCCTGTAGGAATAGTATTGCAGTAAGATTGCACGCAAGGATCACCACCATGCCAAGCGATAGCCCATTCAACGGAGCCATGGCCGTTATTTTGTTGTGTTTTGCCAGAAAAAATTTCTGACGTGACGCGATATTCATCTTTTAGTGATGCAAGTAAATAGTCTTTAAGTCCATTGGGAAAATGAAAAACAGCTTTTTCGGGAATATTTTTTACGCCTTCAAGTATAACGGGATCACAAGACCAGCGAATTTTTACACCACCAAAAAGATAGGCTTTGGAGCAAGCCATCTTATAGATTTTTTCTGGATCAAAAGCTGCTTTTTCACCAAAAATTTCACGATCAGGATGAAAACGAACGCGTGTACCACGACGATTATAAACATCCCCTAAATCTTCCAATCCAGATTGAGGAATACCGCGTGAGAAGCGTTGGCGGTAAAGTTTTCGTTCTCGTGCAACTTCAACTTCCATATCATCAGAAAGAGCATTGACGACAGAAATTCCTACTCCATGAAGTCCGCCCGCGGTTTGATAAGCTTTTCCATCAAATTTTCCCCCTGAGTGGAGTTGTGTCATAATAACTTCAAGAGTGGATTTGTCAGGCATTTGAGGATGATTTTCGACAGGGATACCGCGTCCATTATCCGTAACGGTTATATAACCGTTCCTATCTAACGAAACTTCAATGGAGTCTGCATAACCAGCAACAGCTTCATCCATCGCATTATCAATAATTTCGGCAAATAAATGATGAAGTGCTTTACTGTCTGTTCCACCGATATACATTCCAGGGCGTAAACGTACAGGCTCTAAACCTTCAAGCACTCGAATAGAGAGGGCATTATAGTCATCCTCTTGTGTATCTTTTGCACCTTTTTTTGAAATAATCGCTTTTGATTTCATTGGAGGCTGCTGAGTGTTTTCTGTTGTATTTACCCGAGATTGGGCTTTATTTAAAATACTAAAAAGATCTTTGTTGTTATCGCTCATAGCGTTTAACTATCTACCTTATAAAATATTTATTAAAATAAATTTTATGCCTGTTTTTTATTTAAAAATCAACGTTCTTAGGAAACATCAATTGTTGGGCCAAAAATTTGTTCAAAAGCATGTTTGAGAGCAATATCAATATCATGCATTGTTACAGGGCACCCTAAATCAAGAAAGCTTGTTACACCGTGGTTTGTAATTCCACAAGGAACAATTCCTGAATAATGGGCTAAGTTAGGATTAACATTGATAGAAACGCCATGAAAACTGATCCATTTGCGCATTCGAATGCCTATCGCTGCAATCTTATCTTCGGAAGAAAGATCATTTTGTTTTGATGGGCAATGCGACTGTTTCACCCAGACACCAACGCGATCTTCTCTGCGTTCGCCCCTAATATTAAAGCTTGCAAGCATTCGTATGATCCATTCTTCTAACGCACTAATGAAAGCACGAATGTCTTGTTTTCGGCGTTTAAGATCAAGCATAATATAAGCAATACGCTGTCCTGGACCGTGATATGTAAATTCACCTCCACGTCCGGCTTCATAAACAGGGAATAAATGAGGCGCTAAAAGATCCTTTTTATCTGCACTCGTACCCGCTGTATAAAGAGAGGGGTGTTCAAGAAGCCAAACCTGTTCATTGGCAGTTTTTGCAAAAATTTTTTCCACACGTTCTTGCATGTAATGTAGCGCTTCAGGATACTCAACCAAATGATCGCTTATTTTCCATTCAACGGGTGGATTTCCTAGAATCGCATTAAAATGATGTGATAAGAGACTACGATCCCTATTTTTTAATTCGAATGTCATTGGCAATATTTATCTTAATGTTTGAGTTTTTGTACTGTAATCAGAAAAATAACAAAAGCGTAAGATTAAGAGACACTTGATGAGAATTGCAATGAATTTTATTTAAAAAACGCGTTATGTTTGTTTTACCATCTTCCTGTTGCACCACCACCACCTGATGATCCCCCACCACCTCTGAAACTTCCTCCTCCTGAATGTCCACCAAAGATTCCACCAGAATTTCTACCACTCGCATTTAAGTTTAAAAACCAAGGTGTAAAGACAATACCCATCCAAAGATACTTTTGTGGACCTATTTTCCTACCAAAAATCATGGCAAGAATGGGTAACCCAACTGCTATAAAGAGAATGAGAAACATGATTGTATTTATCATCATTTCTTCTTTTGCAGCTTGTTTACGTTGTTCTTCAATAGCTTTAGCTTTTTGTTTGATTCGAAAAGAAAAATCAGCATCGCTTTGTGTGATCACTTTGATAATTGCATGAATCGCTTCAACAATTCCTTTTTGATAATTTCCTTCACGAAAATTAGGAATCATGAAGCTGTTAATGATGACAGAGGAAATAGCATCTGTTAGTTCTCCTTCCAAACCGTAGCCTACCTCGATACGTGCTTCACGTTCATTGGGTGCGATGACGATTAATACGCCGTTATTGATTTGTTTTTGACCTAACTTCCATGTGCGAAAAAGAGAGTTGCTGTATGTCTCTATATCATTGCCCGAAAGAGTAGGGAGCGTTACAAGAACAATTTGATCTCCCGTTTTTTCTTCAAGTGCAGCAAGCTTTTCCGTTAAATTGCTCTTTGTTGCATGGTCAAGTAAATGAGCCATATCGTTGATATAGCCGGTTAAGGGAGGAAACTTAGTGTGTGCGTAAGTGACATTCCCCAATGCAATGATCAAGTATAGAATGCTTAAAGGTACCCATAAACGAAGAAAAAAACGACGTTTTATAGAGTGTTGAAATGGTTTCATTAATTAAAATTAACCTTTGGTGTTTGTTGGCTATCCGTATCGATGGTAAAAGTTGGCATCGGTTTAGCATCACGAAACCATAATTTTGCCCAAATCATTGTCGGCATTGTTTTGAGTGCAGTATTGTAGGCACGAACCGTTTCGATATAATCGCGGCGCGCAACGGAGATACGGTTTTCCGTTCCTTCTAATTGTGATTGAAGAGCAAGAAAGTTCTGGTTTGCTTTAAGATCTGGATAGTTTTCGACAACCGCCATAAGCCGCGAAAGTGCACTTGATAAATTTGCTTGATTTTTAAGATATTGCTGCATAATTTCCGGATTATTCAACATATCTGCGTTAATGTTGACTTGCGTTGCTTTGGCACGTGCTTCAATTACATTGGTGAAAACGCTTTTTTCATGGGCGGCATAAGCTTTAACTGTTTCGACGAGATTGGGGATGAGATCTGTACGGCGTTGATATTGATTGAGCACTTCACTCCATGCTGCGTGTGCTTTTTCTTCATTTGTTGGTATCGTATTAAATCCGCAGCCACTTAAAAATGGCACTAACCCTGCCAAAAAAATAATGATTGAAAATTGTTTTAATATTTTAAACATTGAAGAAGTTTGTACATTTAACATAAAGTTGTCTCCACAGATATTTTATGTATTATATAGTGTTTATCTTCTTTGTGAAAAGTATTTTGAATTTTATAAACAGACATTATTATTTATAAATTGATATCTTTCTGTGTTTTTAGAACGCTTCAGTGGCTTGTTGACATGAAAATAATAATGGGAATATAGATGTCATCTTATGAAAGATCAATAATATTCATATCAATTGTTCTTATGGCGTATTTTATTATTTTCATAGTATTTTTTATTTCAGAACGTAGCAGATAACAATTGGGGAAGGGGAGAATATAAGCTTCAATCTTATAGAAGGAAGAGGTCGTTTCCATTTTCCCTCCTTTAGAAGTTCGCGCTTAACCTATTGGATAAAAAGCTTTTAAATTATGGATATCAATCATTGTGGAGAAGGGGAAAAATCCTCTGTTGTAAAGCGTTCAATCTTAAAGTGAAAAGTGTGACGGATGAGCTGATAATTATGATCGTTATCGTTCTTGTTATCCTCTTACCTTATTTAAAATTATACTTCTTCTTTTTAAGAACAAAAAGCATTTGTCTATCGTGGATGTAGGTGCAGGGAAAGGCATTGCATTAGAGAGGATTTTTAAAGTTTTAGAGAATGAGCACCAATATCGTGCTATCTTTATCCTAAGGAATGGTTTTTAAAAAAGCATTTTAGTTTAAAGCGTGATTATTTTTTTGTTTTATAGGTTTTACAGAAGGATTAATAATGTTAAGAGTTACACTGTAATTAAAAAAGAAAGAAAATTATGACGATTATACTAAAGCCGGGTGAGGTAACGCTTAGCGAACTTGAAGCTATTTATTTTGATGGTGAAATCAGTAAACTTCATCATGATACGCATGTAGCTATCGAGAAAGGAGCGCAGCGTATTGCTGAAATTGTAGCTGGAAGTGAGCCTGTGTACGGTATTAATACTGGCTTTGGGAAGTTGGCTTCCATTAAAATTGATGCGGACAAAGTCACTATTTTACAGAGAAATCTTATTTTGTCCCATTGTTGTGGGGTAGGAGAGCCTTTAGCTGAAAATATTGTGCGTTTGATCATGAGTTTAAAGCTTATCTCTTTAGGAAGAGGAGCTTCTGGAGTTCGTCTAGAATTAGTTAATTTGCTGGAAAATATGCTTGAAAAGGGCGTTATTCCTGTCATCCCAGAAAAAGGATCTGTTGGCGCTTCAGGAGATCTTGCTCCACTTGCTCATATGGCGGCTGTTATGATGGGAGAAGGAGAAGCGTTTTTTCAAAATATTCGTATGAGTGGAGCACTTGCTTTAGAGAAAGCAGGATTATCCCCTATTGTTTTAGAGGCAAAGGAAGGTCTAGCTCTTATTAATGGGACTCAAACATCAACAGCACTTGCACTTGCCGGACTTTTTCGAGCTTATCGGGCATTGTGTGGTGGATTGCTGGCAGGGGCTTTAACGACAGATGCTACCATGGGATCAACGGCGCCATTTCATCCTGATATCCATATTTTACGAGGGCATTATGGGCAGATTGCCGTATCGCAAACATTAGAAAAGCTTGTAGAGGATTCAGAAATTCGTGCAGCACATTTACGTGGTGATGAGCGTGTACAAGATCCTTACTGTATACGTTGTCAGCCACAGGTTATGGGGGCATGTTTTGATATTTTGTTAGCAGCAGCAAAAACACTGATTATTGAAGCAAATGCTGTTACAGATAATCCGTTGATTTTAAGAAATGGTGAGGTTGTATCAGGTGGCAATTTTCATGCTGAGCCTGTCGCTTTTGCAGCTGATCAGATTGCTCTTGCTTTGTGTGAAATAGGATCTATTTCTCAACGGCGTATTGCCCTTATGGTTGATCCAGCCGTTTCTTATGGTCTTCCAGCGTTTTTAGCGCACAATGCAGGTCTTAATTCAGGTTTTATGATTGCTGAAGTAACAGCAGCAGCTTTAATGTCTGAAAATAAGCAAATGGCTCATCCTGCTTCCATTGATTCAACACCAACTTCAGCCAATCAAGAAGATCATGTTTCAATGGCTTGCCATGGTGCGCGTCGGTTATTGATCATGAGTGAAAACCTTTTTACACTCATTGGTATTGAAACGCTTATTGCAGTACAAGGAATTGAATATCGCTCCCCTTTAAAAACAAGTACTCTCTTACAGTCTGTTGTGAAGTGTTTACGCAAAGATATTGCTTCTCTTAAGGAAGATCGCTATCTGGCTCCAGATCTTCATCAAGTACATATACTTGTACGTGAAGGGCGCTTATTATCTATTTTACCAGAAACAATTTTTCCTTCATTAAGTTTTCAATAATATTTGTTTTAATGCCAATGATAAAGGGCGAATATTGGATTTTGAAACTTTCTCATATGACAATATAGAAGATTATACTATATTTGAATTATTTAATAAATTATGTATTTATTACTATATATCTATTGTTTATAACCAACTAGATATTTTATAATGATCTGGATTTATCATCATAATTTTATAGAAAATATAAATCTGAAGTGTTTATACTTTCTAATTTCTATCAGCTTTTTAATATAAGTTAAATAGTATCTAAAAATTATATATTGTAATATTATATTTTTATAAGTATAAATTATATTATATACTTTGTTATATATTTTTCTTGTTTTTTAATACTTTATGATTTTTATAGTTCATTTTGGGTATTTTAAATAAAAAAAGGAGAAAAAAATGTTTAAAAGTGCTCGATTGTGTGTTTTAATAGCAGTTCTTTTTTTTTCACAAATTCTTGAGGTTTATGCAAATTTTAGGAGAGGTAGCTTTCCAGAGGAAGTTTTCATTATGATGGTGGCTCAGGAGAAAAAACCTCTTGTTTCGGTGAAAAACAAACGTTTTATTGCTATCTCAGGGAAAACTCCTAGAGGTAAGGAGAGTGCTATCATCGGACCAATAATCAAAGATACTATTTTTACTGTATATTTTTTTTTCATTGGAAAGCTTGTCGTTAAGGCAGTTGGAGTCTTTAAAAATTGGGTTGTAGATACATTTTCTCATACTTTTGAAAACTGGCGAGATTCGTATTATCATTAATTAAGCTATTCAATGGGCATAAAAGTTTTTTTTATGGGCTAAAGAGAGTTTGCTTAAAGTAACAAAAATTAATTGTACGCATCGTTAATGCATTTGTTATGAATTTTTAGGCTTCTATTTCGGTGTACTGAAATGGAAGCTTAAGAGTTTAGACTACATTTAGGTTAATTTTCTCTGTAAAAACTATAGAACACGCAACGAATTAAATGACAATTGTAAAAAAATCATTATCACTTTGTATTTAAATAAAGTAATACCACATTGCAGGCTATAAAAGCTGAATAATTTGCAATAAGAGTGTTTTTTCATTGTTTAGAGCAAAGTGTTCGACTGGCTGTTGTTCAATGTTGTTTGAAATATATTTGTGAAAGAAACATGAGGCTTTATTTATCATAAAGCTGTTATCGTGGTGTGGATTGTCAGCATTTCAAAAAGAAAAAGTAAGGAAAGAAATGGCAATAAATGAACTAAAACGAGGGATGAGTAAGCGCCAAGTTATTTTTTTAGCTCTTGGCTCTGCTATTGGAACCGGTCTTTTTTATGGGTCTGCACAGGCAATTAAGCTTGCGGGTCCTAGTGTTTTGATTGCCTATTGTATTGCTGGTTTAGCTATTTTTATGGTGATGCGGGCTCTAGGAGAGATGATACTTCATAATCCATTGCCTGGTTCTTTTGCTCGTTATGCGGCAAATTACATATCACCATTAGCAGGTTTTTTAACGGGATGGACATATGTATTTGAGATGATTCTTGTTGGTTTGGCTGATATTACAGCTTTTGCGACTTATATGGGTTTTTGGTATCCTGATGTTGCTCCTTGGGTATGGGCACTGAGTATTACGTTAATCATCACAGGTATTAATTTAGCTGCTGTAGAAGTCTATGGTGAACTAGAATTTTGGCTGTCTTCTATTAAAGTTATTGCTATCATTGCTATGATTATTTTAGGAATAGCAATTATTTTTTTGGGGTGGGGTGGAAGTGTAGGTTCTTCTACTGTTACTGTTCATAATTTATGGAAGAATGGTGGTCTTTTTCCCAATGGTTGGTTTGGTTTTTTAGCTTGCTTTAGTGTTGTTGTTTTTGCTTTTGGTGGCATAGAAATCATTGGTATGGCAGTCATGGAAGTTCAAAATCCTCATCAAACAATTTCAAAAGCTATTAATTCTACTCCAGTTCGTATTTTGCTTTTTTATGTCATGACGTTAGCTATTTTAATGTCTCTTTATCCTTGGAATGAGATTGGTCTTATGGATAGCCCTTTTGTATCCATTTTTGAAAATCTTGGGATTTCATATGCCGCAAATATTTTAAATATTGTTGTTGTTACAGCGGCTATTTCGGCAATGAATAGTGGAATGTATGGTGCTTGTCGTATGATCCATGGTTTATCACAGGAAGGTTATGCTTTAAAAAAGTTTCAATATTTATCAAAAAACGGTATACCAGTTTTTGTTATTTTGATGATCTTCGCTATTTTTCTTCTTGGTGCTGTCCTTAATTATTTTTATCATGAAAAGCTTTTTTTCCTTATTGCGGCAATGGCAACATTTGCGACGGTTTTTGTTTGGATAATGATTCTACTTTCGCAAATTTTTATGCGAATTAAGATGCCTAAAGAAGAACAAAATGGCTTAAACTTTCCCATTCCATTTTGGCCGATAGGATCAATTCTTTCTATTTTATTTATGGTTTTTATTTTTATTCTCTTATGGTACTTTGATGAGACAAGACCAGTTTTAATTGTCGGGGTTAGTTGGATTGCTTGGCTTGTTATTTGTTTTTATGCTCTTAAACTTTATAATTTTAAGCAAAAGAAACTGCAATCAAATATAGATTAGATTAAAAAGAAATAGCTGATTTTTTAAGGAGAAAGAGTATTTGATTGTTGTTCTTCAAAGATTGGAATAAGTTAGATTGAAAACAATCTGCTCGTTATCATTTTTCTTTGGAATTTTTTGTGAGGCATTGTTGATGATAGCAACTCCATCATATAAACATCAGTTATTTTATGATGGTGAGCTGTGCTGCTCACAGTCATGCTATCAATATACGTGTTTCCTATTAAACATGTCTAATACTGCTAATAGATTTTAATAGATCAAGGCTGTAGAAAAAGATATTTCCCTATAATGAAATTCTGTTTCACAAGAGAAGTTATGGTGATAATTACCTCTATTATTTGATTGAGGTTTTTTCACCGATATTCAACAGAGCTAATAAATTATTTTATAAGCTTTTTAAAAATTGAGGTTTTAGATTTTGTTGTTTAAAAGAAATTGCTGAAGAAACGAAGGTGAAGTTCTTTATGCAATTCCTTGTAAAGAGGAGAAGGCTTTTTTGCGTCTTTTGAAAGGATATTGCGGTTATTATGGGGTAAAGAGGAGAAATCTTTTTCAAAGAGGCGGTGGTAGAAAATAGCAGATAACAGATTCATTGGGGGGATTGTATTATTGTGTTTGCAAAAGCTTTCATAAAGAAGCAGTAAGGTATCGCAATAAACCCCATAGAAGAGTCAATCTAAGAGAATGATGTGCGTGTGATCATTTTTTCACGATTCTGTTATTGCTAAAAGGGGCAGGGAGGAAGTGTTTATAAGTATATGTTTCATTGACTGTTTTTGGTGGATTTTTGTTACAATGTTAAATAATATCAGTACAGGGATTATTTTTATCACGAGTGGAAGAAAACAAAATGCATTGAAACATATGCTTATTGCAACTGTATTTAGGCAAAAGATTATGCAATATTATCGTTAAAAGCGTGCAAGAGAAGTATAATCAGCAAGAACAATTGTTCAAAAGTGGACTTTTCAGTCGTAAATCTTCCAAGACATCTCCATCGCATACCACAACGATTTTTTCCATTCTTAGTGTGATGGGTGATATTAACATAAAAAAGAAGCTACAGTTATCACTTTTTATATGATTGCAAATGTCGGCACCGGCACTGTTCATATGTCCAGTGGGAAAAACACCACATTTGCGGGGGGGTGATTTCTGGAAACCGTGTAAAGATGGGTATTGGTGGTGATTTTACCATTACCAACCGCAGCGATATGGGACAAAGTTCCAGTAAGCAAAACTCTCTTTCTATTGGATTTTGTGCTGGAAAAACGGGTGGTGGAGGTTCAATGAATGCCTCTTTCCAAAAGGATAAACTCTCTGATGGTTATCACAGTGTTGTGGAACAATCAAGGGTTAAAACCGGTGATGGTAGCTTTGATATTACAGTGGCGGGTGCAACAACCATGACCGGAGGGATTATCGACAGCACAGCCCCAGCAGAAAAAAACCGCCTGATCACAGGAACCATCAGCACCAGTGATATCACCAACAGTGCGCATGCTCAAGCCAGCAGCCATGGGTTTAGCCTTTCTGGAAATGACACGCTAAAAAACATTGTCAAGAATGTTTTAAATCATGGCAAAGCCCAGGATGGAGCAGAAGGATAAACCAAATCGGCTATCAAGGATGGTACCATCATCTTAACCGGTGAAAGCAACCAGAGGGCGGCGATGGGGCAAGAAGCTGGGAAAATCATTGGCTCTCTCAACCGAAATACCGCAGCAGCCCACCAAGCTGTCGCTCCGATAGACGCCATATCGCTTGAAGGAGCAGTGTATAATCGTCTAGATATGATCAATGATTTATCAGATGAAGGATTTGATACCGTTTATCAGGGTTTTGTAAACATGTTTATCAAAGAGCATTATCTGGCTACCGTTGAGCACGATAAAGATGGTAAAGTGATCTATGCTAAAGATGAAAATGGGAAATATATGAAAAGCAGCCATGGAAACCCACAGCCGCAATATCATTATTTAACGCTTGAAGAACAACAGAATTTACAAAAAGGTTCTGATGGCAAGGTTCATGTTTTCCTCAATGGTATTTTTACAACACCAGATGAAGCAGCCCATAATGCGGTTCAGTTGGCTGGTAACAAGAATGATCCGCATTATTTTCTGATGTTCCCTCATAGCGATTTGGTCTTTGTGGAGGGGTTTATCGCTGGGTATCAATATCTTCTGGAAGGTGGTTTGGGTGGTTTGACCAATTCGACAAAGAAGTTTCAGAATCTGTTGTATAGCCTTGGCAATACAGGATTACATATTGATGGGCATAGCCGTGGTAGTATGACAGCCGGCAATGGATCATATAATTTAGAAAAACATGGGGTCCACGGTATAGCAAAGGAAACAACGATTAATTTCTTTGGTCCAGCTTATAACACTCAAAATATGGCAAATACGTTATATATCTTAAGTGATGGCAAGCAGGATTATGTCAATTTGGAAAATCATAAATATGACTTTGTTGGTGTCAAGATTGGCAAAAATCCTTATACCTTTGAGCAAATACCTCCTGGAAGTGATCCCTGGAAAGAAAGAGAGCAAATATTTAAGGGCTATCCCAGTGTTCATGCTTGTTATGGACATCCGAGTGATGCTTGTACATCGCTTTATGGACTACCTAATCGTACACCGATTTATTCTATTTATTCAGGAAGAAAAAAATGAAGCAAATATTGAAATTATTAAGCAGTCTCATTCTGTTAAATATCGCGGGATGTAACATCGACAAGCCTGCTCCAGGATACTTGAGTGTGTGGGAGAAAAATGGTGTTACTGATTTTACTGAGGTAGGAAAAGCATTGTTAGAATGTGGTATGCCAACCCCTTATGATATCGATCCAGAAAACCAACAGCAGAGTATTAATGCTAAAGCAACAACTTATGCTTGTATGCTCCAATCAGGTTTCCGCTATAAAGATGAAGAGGTGGCAAGAGGGGGAGGGTGGTGTTATACATTTAAAGAGAAAAACCTTCCGATTTGCCAACCTGGAGCTGTTATTCCGCAGCGAAGTGTTGAAAAGCACTTAAACAGCCCTTTTTGTAAAAAGTACAAAAATAGCCGTAAATGCCAACCTTAATTTTTGCTGTGGATCATGAACACTCCCCCATTCTTATGTTCGTTTGGGATGGCGGGGGGTTCAATCAATCATCTCAACATTGTTCAGAATTGTCTTAAAAAACGGAGATAAAATATCAATAGGCTTTAGAGTCTTCTCATCGTAAAGAAACCCATTGAAGGAGGGGAAAAATGAAAAAAACTTTGAAATTATTGAGCTGCATAGCTCTCTTAAGTACAGCTGGATGTGTTAACCAACTTCCCTCACTTTCTCCAGCTTTATGGAGAAATAAAATACTTTTAGAATGTGGAGTACCAGACCTTAATAGGGTTGTGGCGCTAGATTTGAATCAATTCGCCAGTATTGAAATTTGTATGGGGCAATCAGGTTTTCGCCCTAGCTTTACAATACAAGAATGGTGTGAGAACCATAAATCGGACAATCTTCCCATATGTCGTCCTGGTGCTGTCATGCCTCAGCGAAGTGTTGAGAAACGTTTAAATAGTCCTTATTGTAAAAGACATAAAAACGCACTTGAATGCAAACCTTAACAACACAAAACCATTCGCAAAATATTTCTGTAAATGTTGGATACAGCTATGGGAGTGGCGGTTCAGGATGGATGGGCAATGCTTCTTTTGGAAAAGGAAAGGGTTCCAGTGAACAGGTTCAACACAAGAACAGCCATATTATTGGTACCGACACTGTTCATACCAACAGTGGAGGAGACACCACATTGGCTGGGGCTGTGGTTTCTAGAAACCATGTAGAGATGGGTATTGGTGGTGATTTTATCATTACCAGCCGCAGTGATACGGGATAAAGTTCCAGCAAGCAAAACTCTCTTTCTATCGGCTTTAATGGTGGAAAAAAGGATGATGCAGCGACAATCAATATTTCCTTTAACAAGGATAAATCCTCTAGCGATTATCACAGTGTTGTGGAGAAATTAGGGGTTAAAACTGGTGATGGCGGCTTTGATATTACAGTGGTGGGTGCAACAAGCATGACTGGAGGCCTTATTGATAGCAGTGCATCGGCAGAAAAAAACGCTTGATCACAGGAACCATCAGCACCAGTGATATCACCAACAGTGCGCATGCTCAAGCCAGTAGCTATGGGTTTAGCCTTTCTGCGGCTGGTCCCATGATCCGAGGCAAATATGGTGTTGCAAAAAACATTGTTAAAAATATCTTAGATCATGCAAAAGCCAAAGATTCATAGGAAGGTTATACAAAATCTGCCATCAGCGATAGCACCATTGTGCTGACAAATGAAGCGGGGCAAAAGGCATTGACAGAGCAAGATGTGTGGAAACCATAAAGCCGAAAACCTTCCGATTTGTCGTCCAGGCGCTGTTATTCCGAAGCGAAGTGTTGAAAAGCGCTTAAACAGCCCGTTTTGTAAAAAATATAAAAACGCGGATGAATGCCAACCTTAATTTTTGCTGTGGATCATCAACACTCCCCCATCCTTTTTTCGTTTGGGATGGCGCGATTGTTCCCTCAACTAATTATTTTAACGCTATTTATCTATGGGGTCTAAAAATGTAGGCGCGACAATTTATAAAAATATCTATTTCAATTATAATCAAAATATTGAGAATAATTATCAGCATAACATTGATAGAATATAATTTTAGTAGTAATTCCACTGTGTTTTTGATATAATACGAGATAGGCATCATCATAAAGATAAATGATAATAAAGATTGATAATGTCCATCATTGTTTTGGAAATGAAAAAGCAGCATGTACAATAATTTATAGATTGTTTCGTAATATCAAAATTATTCAAGGATAGGAAAATGAAGCAGATTTTAAAATTATTAAGCGGAATAGCCCTGTTTGTTATGGTTGGATGTGACCTAGAACAGCCTTCTCGAACAGCTGTAGATATGTGGGAAAAGTCTGGTGAGGATCAACTTGAGGTCAAAAAAGCTCTGTTGGAATGCGGAATGCAGCATCTTGATGGCCGTCTTGATGCAGAAAAAAATACAGATGAGAAATTCAATGAAGAGGAGTCTGTGAATGCATGCATGATACAAGCAGGTTTTCAGGATAAATTGGGAAGGGTGAAGTGGTGTGAGAAATATGAAAATCTTCCAATTTGTCAGCCTGATGCTGTTATTCCTCAGCGAAGTGTAGAGAGACGCTTGAATAGTCCTCATTGTGAAGAGCATAAAGAACAACCTGAATGTCAGCCTTAGGTATTGAAGCTGCTGTAATCAAAAATCCTTACATTCTTGTTTTTACACGGGGGGAGTTGTTTCTTCAATTCTATATTCTAAAAAGAATCATCTTGCGTGTGAGCGAGTATGAGCGAACTTATCAGTCTTTTTATCGTAAATATTGAAGGAGGAGGAAATGCAAAAAATATTGAAATTATTAAGTGCTATAATTTTATTAAGCTCTGCGGGGTGTGTTAGCAGGCCTCCCCCATCAATCGTGAAATTATGGGAAAAGCCTAGTGTCAATTAAGTCTGTGGTCCAACAAGCACTGTCAAAATGTGGTTGGAAACCAATCTAGGCTTCTTCTGAAAATATGGATTCGCGTGTACGTGAGTTTGCAGCAGTTTATGAATGCATGATATAAGCAGGTTATCGGTACAAATTATAAGATTCAAAAGGAATCTATTTTTCATCAGCGCCGCGAAGTGATTCATTTTTAGTCAATTTAATGGTAGCAGGGTATCAGCAAGTTATGGACAATGATGCTTTTGGTGTAACCAATTCGACAAAACAGGAGTGAGATTTGATGTTACATTTTGAGAGTGATAAAAAACGCCGGAAAATAAAAAAGCTTTGAAAAAATGAAATATTCATCTTTAAAGCAATAATTGAATGAAAAATATTATGGAGAAAAGAGAGAAATACAGCACTTTTTCCTCTTGGTATCGTGATATTCATCAGCACTGAGAGTGCGAATAGTGTTATTGTCAGATGATGATATTGGGGAAGTTTAGAGTTTTATTCAATGTAACAAAGTGGCAAAAAATAACTTTGCTAAAATATCTGCTTTAACGATAATAAGCAGATTACTTTCATAGAGCTGATTTTGATGCTTTTCAATTTCAAGATAGTGACTGTTTTACTGTATTTTAGTTTCTATCTGAAAATTCAAAATGTTATGCAAGTGGTTTTGATGTAGATAGCTTTTTATTTTATGATCTGCTTTTAGATAATATTTTCTAAAATATTTCATTGTTTCATTCAAACTATTGATGATAGGGCATTAAGAGAAGTTTTGTTTGTTTATTCAGCTTTGTGCTAGATAGCTGGCAACTTAATGGAGAAATTGTGTAGCTTATATCTCAGTGAGAGTTTCCTTGTTTTTTTATTGTGGTTGAAGAAATGATGCGATTATAGATCTTACTGTATCTCATTGTATGATATTTTTATTAACATATTTTGATCCTTTGAATCTTAAAAATCATTCTCATTTTGTTGTATTTGTATTTTTATTTTTAGGAAATGAGATAAATTGAATATTATATCTCTTCAAAATTCACATTTTTCCGCGTTTTGGGGGGATTAATTTTCTAGCGCTTTGTACTATAACTCTCAGCATTTTAAGGGATGAATCTTTAAAGGGATCGTCATCCTCAATGCTATTTTTAAATTTTTTGTTCTTTC
The DNA here is from genome assembly GCF_018155095.1 of Bartonella queenslandensis. Taxonomy (GTDB): domain Bacteria; phylum Pseudomonadota; class Alphaproteobacteria; order Rhizobiales; family Rhizobiaceae; genus Bartonella; species Bartonella queenslandensis_B. The sequence goes on from NZ_NAAI01000005.1 coordinate 50,703, forward strand.
TTTACATAAAATACAAAACATATTATTAAGTCCTTTCATTTATAAGAAAAATAATAAAATAACTTTTTTATTATATCCTTATTGTGTTTAATTTGTAATTTATTATTTTGCCAGCATTTTTTGTTTTTGTCGAAAAAGAAAGTTTTGAAAAGCAATGGTAATCAAGGTATCTAATAATCGCTTGCATTCGTGCGTTTTTACAGCAGCTATTTTTTCTTTTTTGTTAAACATAAATATTGAGGCATATTCTCGCTCATTTGTATCACCGTCATGTGATGAAAACAAATTACCTTATAAATGCAGTGATGGTGCAAAGCATACAATTAGTGATAAAATATATAAGTTCACGGCACCTGTTAAACCAAAGAATGAGGAGGGGAATTCTATCCCTTTGCCTGCTGCTATAGGAGTGCAGGAGCCAAATACAGTTGTTCAGGCAATGCGTATAGAGGTTGAAGGTATTGCGGGTGTAGAAGATCTCTATGGTGCTGTTGTATCACAAGGGGGGAAAATTGTCTTGAGCGATTCAGCTTTTAAAAATGTATCAATAGGTCTTAAAGCTGATCGTGGAATGATCGAGGTCAATCGTGGAATAATTGAAACTTCTCAGGTTGCTGCTTATGCAGAAAAGGTAGGAGCATCTGTTACGTTAACGAATACAAAAATTAAAGTGGAGGGCCAGGGGCTTGATCAAGAGAGTGCTCTTTTCGTTAGGTCTGGTGCGGATATTCAGATGAAAGGAGGATTTATTGATGTGAATGATGCTGCTGCGCTTTATGTGGGGAAAGGGGGGCGTGCGACTTTAGATAATGTCACCATTACTTCAAAACGTCAAAAAATAGAAGATAGAGGAAATACAAATGAAAAAATTACACATACAGTTTTCAATGTAAAACAGCAGGGTTCTGTTTATTTAAAAAATGCGAATATTGTTTCTAGGGATGTTCATGTTTTAACAGTTGGACAAGACTTTAACACACAATCTGGGGACGGCTGGGAAGAGAATATTTTAATTTCACGGGTTAATATTGAAGATTCAACAATTAAAGCAATGGGGAACAAACATGGTATGTATTTTGAAATGGGAGGGGAGAATAATACGTATGGACAGGGACTTGTTTTTTTGAAAAAGACGGTTTTTGAGATTCCAGCTGGAACAGCTATTCATAGTCATAACAGTCGGAGTTATATTGGAGTAACAGAAGGCACAAAAATTTCTGGAGATTTATTATTAGCAGCTGAAAAAGGGGGGACTGTAGCGATTTTGGCAGATTCTTCTTCATTGATAGGAGGGACTCGTGTTGATGATGATTCTATTGCTGAGCTTTATTTGACAAGAGGATCAAAGTGGTTTTTGACAGAAAGAAGAGAGAGCAATTCGCACGCTGAAAATCGTACAAGTTCGTTTGTTTCATTTATAAAACTTTCTGATAGTTTTATTGCTTTTGAAACTCCAATGTTTCATGCGTATCAGACACTTCATATTGGGAAGGGAAAACAAGAAGTTTATAGTGCGCAAGATAGAGCCGATATTTATCTCAATACACATCTCAAGAATGATGGTTCTCTTGATAATAAAAAGACTGACCGACTTTTGATACACGGTGATGTTTCTGGAAAAACGACAGTTTATGTGCAACTTGTTCTAGGAAAACAGGGGGAAATAGCAACGGGTGAAAATGCTCATAGTATTTCACTTATTCAGGTTTCTGGAAAAGCGGCAGAGGATTCTTTTCAGTTAAATCATGCTTATATTGCATTAGATGGTTTGCCTTACCAATATTATCTTAATGGCTATGGTCCAGATTCTTCTCTTGGAAAAGCACAAACTTCTCAAAGATTGGTTGAAGGAGAAGGAGACTTTTGGGATTTTCGCCTTGAAAGTAAATATATTCAGCCTGCTTTAGGGATGTCGGTTATTCCTCATTCTGGGCTAAAGATCAGGGAAGTTGTTCCACAAGTTCCGACCTATCTTCTGTTACAAAATGCTTTGTTTCATGTGGGGATTATGGACATCAGTAATCAACAAAAGCAGTTGCAGTATACACGGTCTATTTCTCGTAAGTTATTAAAAGTTGAAGGAAATTTTTCTTTATCTGTTCATAGTTATGGTGGGAGCTATCGTTATATCTCAGATCTTTCTGCACTTGAATATGGCTACGATGGTAATGTTGATTATAACGCTATAGAAACAGACGTTTTACTCAAAACGATAGAGAGGGCATATAGTACGATATCTTTTGGGATTATGGGAGCCTATGGAAAGCTTTCTTTACAACCTCGTAACGTTGAACAAAGTCAAAAGAGTCCGTTTAATAAGTGGTCGTTCACGGCATACGGCAGTGTGGAACACAAAACTGGTTTTTACGTAGACGGTCTTTTATCTTATGGTTTTTTGAAAGGAGATGTTCTTACTCATGCTTGGGGTAAAACAGCGACATTAAAAGCAAATCCTCTGAATGTTTCGTTGTCTGCTGGTAAAGTGTTTATGACAGGACATGAAGGTCTTATTTTTGATCCGCAGATTCAGCTTATTTATCAACATCTTCAATTTGATAAGTTTCGTGATATTGATGGATTTGATGTTGAGATGAAAGAAAGAAATCAATGGTTGATGCGTATTGGAGGGGCTTTAAGTAAAATATTTACGGCATCTGAAAAGGATCGGATCATTTCTTTTAATGGAAATATTCATTTTGCACATCGTTTTGGTGAAAAACAGTTTGTTAATCTAAAAGATGTTTTCCAGTTAGGTGCTTTTGGTTCTTCCTTAGAAACAGGTTTGGGTATTAATGCGCAATTTTCCTCTAAAGTTACACTTTACAGTGATCTTAACTATCAGCATAAGCTAACCAAGGCAGGTTTTTCTGGATTGCGTTTTTCTGGTGGATTGCGTTATCATTTTTAACAAATCTTTTTAACAATAATCGATGTATTTTGATAAATATGAAAGGGTCACGTTGTTTTAAATTTTTTGTCTCATTGATAAGGGGCTCAAATGCTTTGAAAGAAAATTTGTCAATGAAACTTCTAAATCTGTTTGTGTTGTTTTAGCTGCAAATATATGAGATGTATTCGTCATCAGCTATTTTAAAATAGCAGCATTGTTGTCCTATATGCTGTAAAATACGGTTGTTTGAGAGGGCTGATATCAAATATAAAAGGCAGGGGGATATTGATTTCTGATTGAGGACTTTTTTCTGTTAAGCGAAGAGGAATAATGCATAAAATGCACCGCTTCATATTTTTTGTGAAGCGCATTTTTCTTCTTTATATTCTGTAAGTAGCCTTTTAGAAACATGTGAATGCGTGTAAATATCTCTCTTTTAGATGGGGGGTAAGGTTATGGGTAAATTGCTATCATCAAATTAAATATCTTCAGTTTTTAAATTCTTAAAAAAACTGTTCTAGCAGCTGTTGCTGAAAATATATGAATAAGACTATTATTTTCTTTGCAAAAAAATGAAATATAATTCTTAAATCAGATTGAGAATGGCAAGATCTTTTTTCTTCTTTGAGGCGTAGAGATAAGAGGGTGATTATGTTGAAAAAGTCGATTATAGGTCGTCGTTGTTTCGAATATAGAAATATTGAAGAGCTTCTCTTAAAATGCGCTGTAAAAATAGGTTATAGTTTTTTTAATCTTTTGTTTTTGAAATATGTATCTTTAATAAAAAAGTGTTTGCGAAATTTTAGAAAATCGCCTTGTGATTTCTTCTGTATCAATGATATTTATATCAAAGTTGAGGCTGAGTGGAAATATCTTGATTAGGTTTTTGATCAACATGGTGCTTCCATCGGATGCTTAAGATATTATCAAGCCATTTATGGTAATCGCGCGCTTCTTGATCTGAGGCATGAACAGAGAAAATAAAACCAGGATATCCACCAAATGCTGGTGGAGGTGGTGAAATATGATCAGGTTCAAAGAAAATTATAGTTCTGGCGGTTTGAGGATGCAGTGCAACCTTCTCTAGACCTGAAAATCCGCAGAAGTGTCCATAACCATGAAGAGGAATAATGTAATTTGCAGCCACTTTTTTAGCTGGGAGTACATCAGGAAGGTCCGGGGTTTGTTCAGCTAAAGCCACTTTCATACAGAGTTTTGCAAATGAAACCCCTGTTCCTTGTTCCACAATAAAATGGGAGACACCCGATCCACCTATACGAGCGCCGATCTCAATGATATAAGGTAAATTATGAACACCCAAGCGTAGCTCTACATGGGCAGCACCCATGTTTATACCAAGAGCTTTAACGCCTGAACATGCAACCTCACATAAAGCAATAATTAAAGGATCATCTATATCACAGCGTTGACGATAAATTGTTTCCTCAAACCATGGTCCTTCAGGTTGTCCTTTGTCGCCAACGGCTAAAACATGTACACCTGCTGTATCAACAAAACATTCTACGACAAATTCTTTTCCTGGCAAATACTGCTCTACGATTAAACCTATAGGTTTATTTTTATCATAAAAACGTGCCATGTCTTTATGCTGAACATTCCATACGGCTTTAATGAGATCCGGAAGTTCGGCGGAATTTTTAGCTAACATTACGCCTGTACTCGCCCATCCAGAGACGGGTTTAATAACGAGCGGATAATCCAAGGCATGTATTTGTGATAGATCTTCTGGATTGTCTATATAAAGAAATTTTGGTGTTCTTAAGCTTGCTTTAGCAAAAGCTTGACGCATGAGATATTTATTTCTGGTTAATGCTGCTACTTCTGGTTCAATACTTGGAGTGTTGATTTTTTTTGCAGCCAAAGCTGTCCATAGAATTGCTTCTTCGCGAAGGGGCATAACCCCAGCAATATTGCGTTCTTTTGCTCCCATTGCAAAAGTCTCTAGAGCTTCTTCTGGTTTATCAAAAACAGGAAGTTGCCAAGTTGAAGTTACTGCTGCGGGGAGTTGAGTAGGAGCGCTTTCAGCGGTATCATAGATCATTACTAATTCGATATTAGCTGCTTGTGCTGCTTCAAATATAAATGGTAGTTTTGCATTGCGTTGGCAAACTAACGCGAGTTTTTTCATTGTGTTTCCTCATTAAACTTGGAATTTTGAGCACGGCGTTTCTGTTGCCATCCAGATACCTCTGATGCATCTATAAATAAGAGTGTCATTCCTATAACAGCCATCATCATAGCAATTATTTTGATAATATTAAGAGAAGTGCTTGAGCCGATTATCCATTCACATGCAACGACTGCAAAAGGAGATAATACGCCAATAGTGTTGGCGTATAATACGCCTCCCTCAGCTAAAACTTTTTGGTACAAAACGTAAACTGGCGCTGAGCAAATAGTTCTTAAAATCAATAACTTAAATATATCTTCTAAATTAAGATATAAGAGTGGAGCAGGATCAAAAATAAATAATGGCATAAATGATGCTGCAGAAATTGTCGTGATCCAAGCCAATGAGGTGAGCAAAGGTAAATTTTTAAGATAATGTTAGATAATAAGCCATAAGCAGAATAAGAAAGCGCTGCTGTTAAAGCAAGAGCTATTCCTATGAGACTGTAATATTCCCCCTCTACACTGTTTATATTGAATGCTATAGCAGCTATACTGACAATGATCATACCGATAAGTTTGAACCATGAAAACATAAGGCTATTCGTCAGTATCCCCAATATATAAGTAATCCCTGGAATAGTGGCTAAAACCATGGTTAAATCACTGGCTTTGAGCGATTTTAATGCACCAAAGCTGGATACAAAATATAAGGAAAATCCTAACACTGATAGGATGAAAAAAGGAGGTATCATGGAAAGTAATGGTAGGGATCTGAAAACAGCTTTCTCACGAAATAGTGCAATCAGCCATAAGGTGGCAGTAGTGGCAAACAATCTCAGTCCAACCGCATGCATTACTGGTATATTGCTCACCAAATTCTTAGATAATAACCAGCTTATGGAAAACAATGCGAGAATGGCAAAAGTAAATAAGAATAACCGTCCTTTTAAGAAACTCAATGATTTAATCCCCCAGTAACGCGCTGTGCATAAGATGATGTTGAAAAATTAAATCGTGACTGTGAAGTTTTCAGCTTTCCAAGATTATGTTGGATATAATCTTTAGCTCCTGCCAAATAAGCGTCATCATCTAATGTTTCAAGTGCTTCTATACCTGTAATTGTCAGCGATATTACTTGCTTAAGATGCTCTAAGTCAAATTGAATATAACCTTGATCCGTTTCAATGTTATGCATCAATATTTCAAAAAGCAAAATATAAGAAAAACAAATTCTTTTAAGAAATTATTCTAACAACTGTTTTTAGAATATATGGACAAGATTATTGTTTTGTTTGTTCAATATAAGGATATATTTTAAAATAAGAGCTGGATTGGTAAGATCTTTTTCCTTCTTTGGAGTCGTTAAGAAGGTCAGATTAAACCTTATTGAAGTCACAGAACCTAAAGAAACAGTCGTTCTCTTGAAAAGATCAGAGGTAAACAATATGCGTGAGATTTTGAATCATTTTGATAGATCCTTGAATAAAAATATTTTAAATAAAAAGAGTTCTGTTCAAAAGACGCAAAATCTTTCATGCCAACCACCCCCCAAACGGTTTTATAAGCAAGTGAAGATTGCTTGTGTGGAGGGTGGTTTTACGATTTTGTTGGATGAACGTCCCGTTAAAACGCCCGCAAGGCGTCATTTTCTTGTACCAACGCAAGTGTTTGCTGAATTCATTGCTCAGGAGTTTGAGAGCCAAAAGCACGTTGTTGATCCAGTAAAAATGCCGATGACGCGTTTGGTTAATACGGTTATTGATGGTATCGCTGATGATATGCAGGTTGTTTTTGAAGATCTATTGCGTTTCGTTGCCTGTGATATGATCTTTTATCGCGCACAAACTCCTGCCGAGCTGGTGCAAAAACAATCTGAGCAATGGGATCCTTTATTAAATTGGGCAGAAGAAAAACTAGGAGCACGGTTTTATTTGACAGAAGGGCTGATGCATGTGGAACAATCACCAGAAGCCATTCAAGCAGTGAGTCATTATTTGCGTAGCGTTGAGTCCCCTTATATGCTTGCCGCACTTCATATGATGACAACCTTAACGGGATCTGCTCTTATTGCTCTTGCGGTTGCTGCAGGAAAAATTGATGCCGATCATGCTTGGTCTATTGCTCATTTAGATGAGGATTGGATGATGGAACAATGGGGAATGGATAAAGAGACGATGGCACGCCGTGCTCACAAAAAAGTTGAATTTAACGCTGCTGTTACAATTGTCACAACTTGTTTATAGTTTTTTCAGTGTGTCTTCTTCCCATTACAGTATTTTTGTGACTTTTTGAGGACTGATTTTTACTTTTTCAAGTCCAGGAAATACTTCACTGGTTATACTTAAGATTGATTCGTCATTAGCTTGAATAAAATACCATTGATTATTATGAAGTAGAGCAATAATTTCAGTTTGAATAGAGCATTTTTTTCCAGCATTTTTTGTGGTTACAAGCTCAACGGGTATAACAAAATAAGGAATGCCATTATCAAGTGTCCCTTCACGTTTTTGTTTTGAGTCAATGTGGATACTTTCAATCTTATAATTTTCTGCCAACTGTTCGATTTGGCTTTTCATGATTTGTCGAAATTGTGATTGACTGAGATTTTTTTTAGCGGTTAAGCTGTTGATGATTTCGGGAGGGATAGCATTTAAGATGGCATTTGCATCGGCATTTTTAAGTGCTTTACTATAAGCAGAAGTTGCTTTTTCAAGGGATATGAGTCTTTGGTTTGTAATTGTATGTGCTTGAGTTGTTGATGTGATAAGGGCAATGCATGAAAAAATGTAAACGAGAAAACAAATTCGCGGCATTAGAAACCTTTATAATTAATTTGAAGAGATTCAAAATGATTATAAAGGAAAAGAAGATAAGCAAAAAGACTCTTGCACTCTTACACGCGTAGAATATCCACAAAAATAGAGGCTTTCGCCTCCATTTTAAAGTCAAAAGAATGTGTACGATTGTTTAAACAGAATAGTACATATCAAATTCAACAGGATGGGGCGTTGTTTCGTAACGTAGGACTTCTTGCATTTTCACTTGAATAAAGGAATTAATCTGATCATCATCAAAAACATCGCCAGCTTTAAGAAAGCCACGATCTTTGTCGAGTGCTTCAAGTGCTTCACGCAGACTTCCTGAAACGGTAGGGATTTCTTTGCGTTCTTTTAAGGGAAGATCATAAAGATCTTTATCCATAGCATGTCCAGGGTGAATTTTATTTTTGATTCCATCAAGACCAGCCATTAAGAGGGCTGCAAATGCTAAATAGGGATTTGCTGTTGGATCTGGAAAACGAACTTCTACGCGTTTTGAATTTGGTGAAGAACTCATTGGAATACGGCAAGATGCAGAACGATTACGTGCCGAATAGGCAAGAAGGACAGGAGCTTCATAACCAGGAACTAAACGCTTATAAGAATTTGTGGATGGATTGGTAAAGGCATTAATTGCTTTTGCGTGTTTAATAACACCACCGATAAAGAATAAACAGGTTTCTGAGAGTCCGGCATATTCATTTCCCGCAAAAATGGGTTTGCCATCTTTCCAGATGGAGATATGAACATGCATTCCAGATCCGTTATCACCAAAAATTGGTTTTGGCATGAAGGTTGCTGTTTTTCCATAACTGTTTGCTATTTGATGCACGACATATTTAAAAATTTGCATCTTATCTGCTTCGCGAACAAGCGTATCAAAACGAATACCCAATTCATGTTGGCCCGCTGCTACTTCGTGATGGTGTTTTTCAACATGTACCCCCATATCTTTGAGTGCTGTGAGCATTTCAGAACGCATATCTTGGCAGGAATCAATCGGCGGGACGGGAAGATAACCTCCCTTCATTCGTGGGCGATGTCCTAGATTGCCTGTTTCATATTCCGTATCATCATTGGAAGGAAGTTCACTTGAATCAAGTCTAAACCCTGTGTTGTAAGGGTCTGTTTTATAACGTACATCATCAAAGATAAAAAATTCTGCTTCTGGACCTATATTGATTGTATCTCCAATGCCTAAAGACTTCATATAAACTTCAGCCCTTTTGGCGATAGAACGAGGATCCCTACGGTAAAACTCACCAGAGACAGGATCAAGTACGTCACAAAATATGACCAAAGTAGATTGAGCAAAAAAAGGATCAATATGCGCTGTTTTGGGATCAGGCATTAAAACCATATCAGATTCATTAATTGTTTTCCAACCAGCAATTGAAGAACCATCAAACATAACGCCATCACTAAAGGTATCTTCGCTGATTTCTGCGATATCCATTGTAATGTGATGTAATTTTCCTCGTGGATCAGTAAAACGTAAATCAACAAAACGGATTTCGTTGTCTGCGATCTGTTTGATAATATCTGATGCGGTTGTCATATTCAATTTCCTTAATATGGCGTTGAGGGTGATAAAAAAGTAAATTTTTGTTGTCTATTAAAGAGCATCGATCCCAGTTTCGTCAGTGCCTATACGAATGGCATTATCAATGGAAAAGACAAATATCTTTCCATCTCCTATATGTTTGGTTTGAGCTGCTTTACGTATTGCATCAACAGTTTGTTCCAGTTTTTCATCGGATACAACAATTTCAATCTTTACTTTAGGTAGAAAATCAACAACATATTTCGTACCACGATAAAGTTCTGTATGTTCCTTTTGACTACCAAAACCTTTCGCCTCTGTTACTGTAATACCGTGTAGTCCAATTTTTTGAAGCGCTTCTTTTACTTCATCAAGTTTGAAAGGTTTTATAATGGCTTCAATTTTTTTCATGCTGAAATTATCTCCAACGTTATTTTGTCTTTTTAGACTGCATCACATTATATTGACAACTGTAAGATGTCCAACAGATACTTTGTGCACAAAAAGTCGACAATAATGATACTTTATGCTCTTGGAGGAGATTTTTTGTAGAATTAATGTGAAATATTGTTGTTTTGGAAAAAATCTTACACTTTCTTTTGTAAAGAATTAAAATAATATAATAAGAAATTTTATTTTTTTATTGAATAATAGGTTGATTTATAAGGATAATTATACAATTTTTCATATTGAATGAGAAATGCTAATAGCGTGAGATTTTTTCATTTTAGATTTTTTTAATCGTTACTCAATCAAAACAATATCTGTGTATATCCTAAATCGTACGCGTGTGTGGATAAAAATGATTAAGAGAGAAATAAAATGCCTATAATAGATGGCGTTTCAAATATAAGGGCTTTGGGGTAGTAATGGGGACTGGCTAATTATCATAATAGCGGCGGTTTGCTCCATCATTAAGTATAAAGGTGCTGATGTACAATGATGGATGTATTAATATATCATTCACAGGAGATGTTGTTGGGAGCACTGAGAGATGTTTTTTTTAACAAGTATTTGAATTGGCAATGCAAATATATTCCGTCTGGGGTATTCTGTCTTTTCGTGAGGCGCATGATCTTGTTAGAGAATGCTATAAACCAAAGCATGAAGCAATGCGCAATTCTCATTATAAGATCTCGCTGCGAGTGCTTTTGAAAATCATCAAGATAAGAATTAAAAGGAGCTGGTAAAAATGAATTTTTTATATCCTCAAAAATTTTTATTCTTCTCAAATTAGGCTGTCTGATCGTTTCAGATAGAAGCAAACAGAGAGGAGATTCAATTATGCATGCGTTCCTATTTGGCAATATGAAAACTGAAACAGCTTATAAAGTGCTATCGTTTCAGTTTTTGTTTCAGATATATTGCTGTATTGGAATGAGATATTAATTTACAGACGACAATAAAAGTGCAGGGTTTTTTTTGTATGCCATATCTTCAAGGGTCCGCTTTTTTAAGAGTTTGAATTGTAGAGAGATTGGCGTAGTAAAACATCTTTTAGAAATTTTCCCGTATAGGAAGCGGGAACTTTAATAATGTCTTCAGGGCGTCCAATTGCAACGATTTCACCACCGCGATCTCCACCTTCTGGTCCTAAATCAATAATCCAGTCGGCTGTCTTGATAACGTCAAGGTTATGTTCAATGACGATGACGGTGTTGCCTTGCTCGACCAGTTCATGGAGCACTTCAAGAAGTTTGGAAATATCATGAAAATGTAAACCTGTTGTCGGTTCATCCAAAATGTAGAGTGTACGTCCTGTTGTTTTACGTGAAAGTTCTTTTGCAAGTTTTACACGTTGTGCTTCTCCACCAGAAAGTGTGGTTGCTTGCTGTCCTACTTTTATGTAACCCAATCCTACTTTAATAAGGGTCTTCATTTTATTATGAATAGCGGGAACAGCGTGAAAAAACTCCTCTGCTTTTTCTATTGTCATATCCAAAATATCGGCGATAGACTGACCTTTGAATTTTATTTCTAATGTTTCTCGATTATAGCGTTTTCCTTTGCAGACATCACAAGTCACATAGACATCCGGTAAAAAGTGCATTTCAATTTTGATGACTCCATCGCCCTGACAGGCTTCGCAGCGTCCTCCTTTAACATTAAATGAAAAACGCCCTGCTTTATAACCACGGGCTTTTGATTCTGGAAGTTCGGAAAACCAGTCACGAATCGGTGTAAAAGCGCCTGTATAGGTTGCGGGATTAGAGCGTGGGGTGCGTCCAATGGGGGACTGGTTGATATCGATAACTTTATCAAGAAATTCTAATCCCTCAATTTTATCATAGCGAGCAGGACTGTGATGACTTCCCATGATCTGATGTGATGCTGCTTTGAAAAGTGTTTCAATAAGAAATGTTGATTTTCCTCCTCCAGAAACACCGGTTATGCATGTGAAGGTTCCAAGAGGGATATTTGCACTGATGTTTTTAAGATTATTGCCTTTGGCGCCGATGACTTTAAGGTTTTTTGATTTTGATATTTTGCGTCGCTCAGTCGGTATTCTAACAGCCATTTTTCCTGAAAGATATTGTCCTGTGAGAGAGGCTTGATTCTCTATAATTTCTTGCGGTGTTCCTTGCGCTATGATTTTACCACCATGAACACCTGCAGCTGGCCCCATATCGACAACATGGTCTGCCGTGAGAATAGCATCTTCATCATGTTCAACAACAATAACTGTATTGCCAAGATCGCGCAAATGGCGCAGCATTTCCAAAAGGCGTTCATTATCCCGTTGATGTAAACCGATAGATGGTTCGTCTAAAATATAAAGGACGCCTGTAAGACCAGAACCAATCTGGGAGGCTAATCGAATACGTTGGCTTTCTCCCCCTGAAAGGGTCCCTGAATTCCGAGATAAGGTAAGATATTCCAGTCCTACATGATTTAAAAAAGCGAGCCGTTCGCGAATTTCTTTTAAAATACGTACCGCAATATTACGTTGTTTTTCCGTGAGATATTGATGGATATTGGCAAACCAATCATCTGCTTTTAGAATAGAAAGATCTGATATTTGTCCAATATGCATCCCATGGATTTTCACAGCAAGGGCCTCTGGTTTTAAACGATAACCATGACAGGCTGGGCAAGGCGAAGAAGACATATAACGCTCAATTTCTTCACGGGACCAAGCAGAATCGGTTTCTTTCCAGCGTCTTTCCATATTGGGGATAATTCCTTCAAAAGGCTGAGTTGTTTTATGCGAACCAGAATCGTTTTTATAGATAAAAGAGATTTCATTTCTTTTTGTACCATAGAGAATAGCTTGTTGTGCTTCATCGGAGAGTTCACACCACTGGTCTGTGAGTTTGAAACCGTAAGCTTTTCCTAATGCGTCTAAGGTTTGGCTATAATAAAGTGAATCTGATTTAGACCAAGGCGCAATGGCTCCATCTTTTAAAGTAAGATTTTTATTGGGCACAATTTTCAGTGGATCCATTGCCTTTTTGATGCCTAGTCCATCGCAAAGAGGACAGGCTCCAAAAGGATTATTGAACGAAAAAAGGCGTGGTTCAATTTCTGGGATAGAGAAACCTGATACAGGGCAGGAAAATTTTTCTGAAAAAAGAAGTCGTTTGTGCGTATCATTTTTTGACTTATGAGCAGATTCTTTTGCTGTTTCTTTTTGTGCCAAGGGTTGGTCTGCCATTTCAGCAATGGCAAGTCCATTTGCTAGCTGTAAACAGGTTTCTATACTATCAGCCAAGCGAGAGGTGATATCCTTTTGTACAACAATGCGGTCTACCACCACATCGATGTCGTGTTTATACTTTTTATCAAGAGGTGGAATATCAGGGATTTCATAGAATTTTCCATCAACTTTAGCACGTTGAAATCCCTTTTTTAAAAGTTCTGTTAGCTCTTTTTTATATTCTCCCTTTCGTCCTCGCACCAAAGGGGCCATAATAAAAATTCGCGTTCCTTCTGGTAAGGACATAATTTGGTCCACCATTTGACTTACTGTTTGGCTTTCAATAGGGAGTCCTGTAGCAGGAGAGTGAGGAATACCAATGCGAGCGAAGAGAAGGCGCATATAGTCGTGGATTTCAGTGACAGTGCCGACCGTTGAACGGGGATTGCGGCTGGTTGTTTTTTGTTCAATGGAGATGGCTGGGGAAAGGCCATCGATACGGTCCACATCAGGTTTTTGCATAACTTCCAAAAATTGGCGTGCATAAGCTGAAAGGCTTTCGACATAGCGGCGTTGTCCTTCAGCGTAAATTGTATCAAAAGCTAAAGATGATTTCCCTGATCCAGAAAGCCCTGTTATAACAATCAGTTTATCACGAGGAAGATCGAGATCAATATTTTGAAGGTTATGCTCACGTGCACCGCGAATGGAGATATATTTTTGATGAGTCATATTTTATCCTTGGCATATGTGACAACAATTAGGCCTTTAAAAATGGAATAAAACTGTTTTTTTAGAATTACAACGTGCTTAATTGCTTTAACGCAGAAAGAAGGTGTAAGTTTTGTGAAAAGAAAAATACAAATGAGTAGCTTTTTATTCTCTACTGATGGAATAAACTATGCGTTGTTATCATATTTTGTTATAATTACACAGATCCAATATTGGGAAAGGATAACAACATCCATATTGAAGGTCAATTACAGAGCTGTAAATTGAAGGTCAAGATGGTTATAACTGTTATATAATAGACTATTTTACGAATTAAAATTTTGGAGTTTATGCGATGGCTGGTAGCCTTAATAAAGTTATTTTGATTGGTAATCTCGGGTCAGATCCTGAAATCCGCCGTTTGAATTCTGGAGATCAAGTGGCAAATTTGCGTATTGCTACTTCGGAAAGTTGGCGTGATCGGAATACAAATGAGCGAAAAGAGCGCACTGAGTGGCATAACATTGTTATTTTTAATGAGAACCTTGTCAAAATTGCAGAGCAATATTTAAAAAAGGGGAGTAAAATTTATATTGAGGGGCAGTTACAGACACGGAAATGGCAAGATCAAAATGGAAATGATCGTTATACAACAGAGGTTGTTTTGCAAAAATACCGTGGTGAATTACAAATGCTTGATGGGCGAGGGGGAGTGAGTGGGGAGCAAGGCGCTAGTCAAGGGGGCAGTTATAGTGGTGGCTTTGCGGATAGTAGCTCAAATCAGAGAAATACTTTTGGTCAAAATAATAGCCAAGTAGGAGAGAGTTTTTCTCACAAATTAGATGATGACGTCCCTTTCTAAGAGTCTTTAAATTATAGTATATTACGCGTTCTTTATGGTTTATCTGTTTCAGGTTTTTGAGGTTTTGTGAAGTAAAACCTGTTTATTATTAATAACTTTTAATAGTAATAAATAAGATCTTGAAAAATATTGTTAATTTTCTTTTTTGTTATGAGAGAGAAATTAGCATTTTTGTGTGTTTTTCGATATAAATAAAGTAAAATGATTCTTTTTTTGAAAGTTGTGTAATTGTGACCGATCTTACTCCACAGCCAGAACGTGATGTGCTGACCGGTATTGAGCCAATCAGTATTATTGATGAAATGCAACGCTCTTATCTCGATTATGCGATGAGCGTAATTGTCTCGCGGGCTCTCCCCGATGTCCGCGATGGTCTTAAACCTGTTCATCGACGTATCCTTCATGCTATGAATGAGATGGGGCTTGTTTTTAATAAGCCGTATCGTAAATCTGCTGGTGTTGTTGGGGAGGTTATGGGAAAATTCCATCCCCATGGTGATGCCTCGATTTATGATGCTTTGGTGCGTATGGCGCAGGACTTCTCTTTGAGAAATCCATTGATTGATGGACAAGGGAATTTTGGTTCTGTTGATGGTGATCCTCCTGCGGCAATGCGCTATACTGAGTGTCGTTTAGAAAAAGTTTCAGAAGAGCTTTTAGCTGATATTGATAAAGATACAGTTGATTTTCAGGATAATTATGATGGACGTGAACGTGAGCCGGTTGTCTTACCAGCGCGTTTTCCCAATCTTTTGGTTAACGGATCAGGGGGGATTGCTGTGGGAATGGCAACCAATATTCCGCCCCATAATCTTAGTGAAGTTGTTGATGGTTGTATCGCTCTGATTGATAATCCCAATATCACACTCGATCAAATAATTGAAATTATTCCTGGTCCAGATTTTCCTACAGGGGGGATTATCCTTGGACGTTCTGGTGTCCGTTCAGCTTATGAGACAGGGCGTGGTTCCATCATTATGCGTGCTAAAGTTGATATTGAAGAAATTCGCAGTGGTCGACAGGCAATCATTGTGAGTGAGATTCCTTATCAGGTTAATAAGGCAACGATGATTGAGAAAATGGCTGAATTGGTGCGTGATAAACGCATTGAGGGAATCTCTGATTTGCGTGACGAATCTGATCGTGATGGATATCGTGTCGTTATTGAGTTGAAGAAAGATGTTGTTGCGGAAGTTGTTTTGAACCAATTATATCGTTATACGCCGCTGCAAACTTCTTTTGGTTGTAATATGGTTGCGTTAAATGGGGGAAAGCCTGAACAAATGACGTTGCTTGATATGCTTCGTGCATTTGTTGCTTTTCGGGAAGAGGTTGTCAGTCGGCGAACAAAATATCTTTTGCGTAAAGCGCGTGAGCGGGCTCATGTTTTGGTTGGTCTGGCCCTAGCGGTTGCCAATATTGATGAAATCATAGCGCTTATTCGCAAAGCTCCCGATCCGCAGACAGCGCGCGTGCAATTAATGGAGCGACGCTGGCCAGCGATGGATGTTGCACCTTTGATTAAACTTATTGATGATCCCCGTCATATTATTCATGAGGATAATACTTATAATCTCTCTGAAGAACAGGCGCGCGCTATTTTGGAATTGCGCTTGCAACGCTTGACAGCCCTTGGGCGTGATGAAATTGCTGATGAATTGAATAAAATTGGCGTAGATATTGCTGATTATCTTGATATTTTGGCATCGCGTGTACGCATTATGCATATTGTTAAGGATGAATTAAGTGCTCTTCGTGAGGAATTTGCGACGCCGCGTCGTACCGTATTTGGCTTTGGTAGCGCTGAGATGGAGAGTGAAGATCTGATTGCGCCAGAGGATATGGTGGTAACGGTGAGCCATAGTGGCTATATTAAGCGTGTTCCTCTTAATACCTATCGTGCACAGCGCCGTGGTGGTAAGGGGCGTTCTGGTATGTCCACAAAGGATGAGGATTTTGTAACGCGGTTGTTTGTCGCCAATACGCATACACCGGTTCTTTTCTTTTCATCACGTGGGATTGTTTATAAGGAAAAAGTTTGGAGACTACCGTTGGGGACGCCGCAATCGCGTGGGAGAGCTTTGATCAATATGCTTCCCTTACAACAAGGCGAACGCATTACGACGATTATGCCTTTACCTGAAGATGAAGCAAGCTGGAGCGCATTAGATATTATGTTTGCGACAACTCGTGGGACTGTCCGTCGTAATAAGTTATCAGATTTCGTTCAGGTTAATCGTAATGGTAAAATTGCAATGAAACTTGATGAAGAAGATGAAATTCTTTCGGTTGAAACCTGTACCGAACATGATGATGTTGTTCTCACAACAGCCAATGGACAATGTATTCGTTTTCCAGTTGTGGATGTTCGTGTCTTTGCAGGGCGTAATTCTGTGGGGGTTCGTGGTATCAATTTGGCTAAAGGCGATAAAGTCATTTCGATGACAATCTTAGAGCATGTCGAGGCGACATCCATTGAGCGTTCTGCTTATATTAAGCGTGTGATGAATGAACGGCGTGCTGCTGGCGCAGATGCTGAGGTTGAAGATATTATCACTCTTGATGAGGAAGATGGAGGGGGTGAAACAGAGTTAACAGATGAGCGCTATGCAGAACTTCATGCACGTGAACAAATGCTTTTAACGGTGAGTGAATTTGGTTATGGTAAACGCTCTTCTTCCTATGAATTCCGGATTTCGGGACGTGGTGGAAAAGGGATTCGTGCAACAGATCCATCTAAAACAGCTGAAATTGGTAAATTAGTAGCGGCTTTTCCGGTGAAGGCGCAAGATCAAATTATGTTGGTTTCAGATGGGGGACAGCTTATTCGCGTCCCCGTTGAGGGAATTCGTACTGCTGGGCGCTCAACTAAGGGCGTGACGATTTTTAATACAGCCGAAGGTGAAAGAGTTGTATCGGTTGAGCGTATTTCTGAATCTGAGGATGATACGCGTTCATTAGAGGATGAAGGTGAGAAGCATATTGATATGGTCAATATGAATGAAGAAAAATAATTTTGAAGAGGATGGAGTGAAATTATGAAAATTGCTCTTTACGCAGGTTCCTTTGATCCTCTTACAAACGGTCATCTTGATGTTTTGAAAGGGTGTTTTGTGTTAGCTGATAAGGTGGTTGTTGCTATAGGTATACAAGCTAATAAAAAGACACTCTTTAGCTTTGAAGAGCGTGTTGGCTTCATTACACAGATAGGGAAAGACTTGCTCGGTGCAGATTTTAATCGGTTGCAGGTTCTTTCATTCAACAATCTTCTCATTGAGAAGGCGCGTGAAGTTGGTGCTTCATTTCTCATTCGTGGATTGCGTGATGGTACTGATCTTGATTATGAAATGCAAATGGCAGGAATGAATGGCATTATGGCTCCTGAATTGCAAACTGTTTTTTTGCCGGCAAGCGTTTCTGGACGTGCGATAACGTCTACATTGGTTCGTCAAATTGCCTCTATGGGAGGGGATGTGACACCATTTGTTCCGCCCAATATTGCACAAGCTTTGCGCTCGAAATTTCAGTCTTTAGGGGAAAAACATTGTGTCTCGTAGAATTTTTGCTGTTTTGATATGTGCTTTTTGTTTTTTTTCATTGCGTGCTATCGCTGATAATTCTAGCTCAGTAAGCTCAGACAATGATGCAAATCTTCTTATTTTATCTCTCAAAGATGGTGATGTGATTATTCGTTTGCTTCCTGATTTAGCACCAAAACATGTTGCGCAAATCAAAAAACTAACAGAAGAGGGAGCTTATAATAATGTTGTCTTTCATCGCGTTATTCCTGGTTTTATGGCACAAACTGGTGATGTAAAGTTTGGAAAAAAAGGTGGTAGAGATTTTGATCTGAAACGCGTTGGTATGGGAGGTTCAAATTATCCCAATATACCGGCTGAGTTTTCAAAGCAGCCTTTTAAGCGTGGTACTGTTGGGATGGCACGTTCACAAGATCCAGATTCCGCGAATTCTCAATTTTTCATTTGTTTTGGCGATGCTCCTTTTTTAAATGGTCAGTATACGGTTATTGGAGAGGTTATAAAGGGAATGGATGTTGTTGATAAAATTAAAAAAGGGACCGCAAGTAATAATGGATCTGTAACAAATCCTGATGTTATTCATGCTGCTACCTTACAAATCGAGAGATAAACCAAAGGAGTTTTCCATATGGCTGAGAATAAAAATCCAGAGAATACCTTAATTCTTGAGACAACGAAGGGCAGAGTTGTTATTGAGCTTTTTGCTGATTTAGCGCCTTATCATGTTGCACGTATTAAAGAACTTGTCCGTGAAGGTGCTTATGATAATGTTATTTTTCATCGTGTTATTGATGGTTTTATGGCTCAGACTGGGGATGTGCAATTTGGAAAAAAGGATAGTGAGAAATTCAATTTATCACGTGCGGGGATGGGAGGTTCAGAAAAACCAAATTTAACAGCAGAGTTTTCAAATCTTTCTCATAAGCGTGGTACAGTTTCTATGGCACGGAGTCAGAATCCAAATTCTGCTAACTCTCAGTTTTTTATTTGTTTTGCAGATGCTCCGTGGCTTGATCGTCAATACTCCATATGGGGGCAGGTCGTTGAGGGTATGGAAAATGTTGATAAAATTAAACGTGGTGAACCTGTTGCAGATCCTGATGCAATTACCAAAGCTGTTATTGCTGCGGATGAAAAATAGTATAAATCATACGCATTTCAATCGTAAATTGCTAAAAGGAAAACCTCTTTTCTGATCAATAAAGGCATATGAAACTATTTTGTAATATCATGCTTACCTTTCATATTTTCGAGACAAAAATTCTCCATTATTCCCTTCAATCTGATCTTCACGAATATGACGTGAAGGTTAGTAAAGGCAGCTGTCAGGATAAGAAAACGTCAAGCCATTTCTGTTAGAGTTGTTGTTTTGCAAAGTGTTTTATAAAAAGACGGCACTTCTCTTCGTTTCATTACCGGTTTCTTAATGGTTTTATGATGCTACTTTCCTGAAAAGGTATGTGCTTTTATTGCTGCTTGTATATCAACATCAATCTTCATGCGTCAGCATGATTGAAACACATATTGAGACGGATAAGAGCTAGGGAAGTGCCGTCATACAATTTTTCAGCTTAATATTATATAGTAGAGCCTTTGGTTGGGTTCTTCATAAAAAGCGTTTTTATTGTTTGATTGAATGAATTATCTTTTGTGTCTGTTCTTTTAAAAAGATTGATAAATCTACCTATGTGACGATATAAAATGAAGTTGTGTAATAAATTGTTGCACTGATGTGGACTGTATATAAGTTGGAGAGTTCTGTATTTTGAACGTTATATTGTACGAATGTATTTGCAAGATATTAAAAATAAAAAATATGATCTTTTCTATTTTCAAATAAAATGTTGCAAAGATAGGGGAATAAAAAAACTCTGAATAATTTTATAGATAAGTCGCATTATATACCAATATATTGGTTTATAATGGTAATTTATTGTTTTGTACATTAAAGGAGAGCTCTAAATATTGTAAGCTTCTCTTATTCAACCCTTTTAGTATTGATTTTTTCTCCACTTTATAGGGGGGCCTGCGCGTATCAGTTTGTATAAATAGTTCTCTTTCTCATGGTGGGGGATATCAGCTGAGTATTGATTGAGAGTGAATTAATCACGATCATTCTTTTGGTATGCCACAAGTGGGATTGGTGTATAGAAAAACGATGGGAATAAAAATGCCTCTTATGAATGTTCTTAAGTGCTAAGAGCGATATTGAGAGCATCTATAATGATGGTGCTAATTTGCATTTTTGTTAAGCGTGAGGATGGCTTTTCCCAAAATAAGAGTGCAGAATACTGGAAGTTGTACAATGTCATTAAAATTTTCTTCTATTCGTACAAAATTATTGCTTATGAAAGTATGTAAAGATGAGGTTATTGGGATAAGAATTTCACGGTTCTTTTAAGGCTTTGGTATGTTAAGTCTCGATCTTCTCGAGGTATGATATTTTTGTTATTTTCTGAAGCTAGATTCTTTCTTTATTATGGTGATTTCTTCACAACAAATGTTCTTTTATCTCGTTTAATTTTTTATGCTGGTTACAATGTCGATCGAATCAATAATTAATTCATGACGTTTATGACAATACTCGTAAGGGAGATATCTTTTTCTCTTCTATAGAGGTATGCGTTGGTGGAAGCAAAAAGACGAGAGTGATGATAAAGACATTTCACTATAGAAAAATTGCTCAAGATGGGTATGCGCGTCGAGGTGAAATTATTACCGGACGGGGATGTGTTCGTACACCTGCTTTTATGCCTGTTGGAACAGCAGGAACCGTTAAAGCTATGTATATGGACCAAATACGTGATCTTGGAGCTGATATCATTTTGGGGAATACTTATCATTTAATGTTACGTCCAGGAGCTGAACGTGTTGCGCGTTTGGGGGGATTACATGAATTTTCACGTTGGAATGGACCTATTTTAACCGATTCTGGTGGTTTTCAGGTTATGTCATTGGCGGGCATCCGAAAAATTACCGAAAAAGGTGTAATTTTTCGCTCTTACATTAATGGAGCCTACTATGAAATGAGTCCAGAGCGTTCTATCGAAATTCAAGGACTTCTTGATGCAGATATCCAGATGCAGTTGGATCAATGTATTGCATTACCGGCCACTGAAAAAGAGATGGAAGAAGCCATGGAACTTTCATTGCGGTGGGCACAACGGTGTAAAACAGCTTTTGGAAATCAGCCAGATAAAGCATTGTTTGGGATTGTTCAAGGTGGTGATAATATGAAACTGCGTGAACGTTCTGCTCGAGCGTTAAAAGAAATGGATTTAAAGGGTTATGCGATTGGAGGGCTTGCTGTTGGTGAGCCGCAGAGTGTTATGACAGCAGTGTTGGATGCTACTTGTCCGATCTTGCCAGAAGATAAACCACGTTACCTTATGGGAGTGGGAACACCCGATGATATTTTAAAAAGTGTTGCACGCGGTATTGATATGTTTGATTGTGTTATGCCAACGCGTGCAGGGCGTCATGGTTTAGCTTTTACGCGCTTTGGTAGAATTAATTTGCGTAATACACGTTATGCAGAAGATCCTCATCCTCTTGATCCACAGTCACTTTGTCCGGCGGCAAATGATTATAGTTGTGCTTATTTGCATCATTTGATCAAATCTGGTGAATCTCTTGGTGGTATGTTGTTGACTTGGAATAATCTTTTTTATTACCAACAACTGATGCAAGGAATTCGTGATGCCATTGAAGAAGGCTGTTATGCTGATTTTTGCACTGAAACGCGCGCTCTGTGGGCACAAGGACGCTAAAACACTCCTCATCTAATAGTGTGTTTTTTTACTTACAAATTTTACGCAAAAATGGAATTATAAATACCTTCCCAAAATATAAAGTTGCACTATCTTAAAACATCAAGGTGCACTTTTATGGGGCACATATTCTTTTTGTAATTATCATACAAAACAGAAACTGTTACTCCGGTACGCGCTACCTGATCCGGAGAAAAACAGTTTATTTCTGTTTCGGATCACTGTTTAAAGCAACAATGTTAATGAGGCGTTAGCGAACTCTTAAAGAAGTATGAAAATTGTATTTTTATGGGCTCATTTGCGTTTTTTATTGGGAAAGGTAAAAAATGTGTTACATGCAGCAGAACAGGTAAATTTTTAGAAACTTAAAAGAAAAATAAAATAATATTTAAAAGAGTATAATTTTAAATATTATAAAATATTGATAAGTATTTTTTTATTCTTTATTTATAAACTTTATACAATAATTAATATTATAGTACGTAAACACTTTAACATTTATAGATAATGTATTCAATAAAAAACTATCTTATATTTTTCCTCTATGAGATGAAATAGGAGGAATAATTCTAAAATATGATTATTTATCCAATGGAGAATTCGAGCACTATTATCATGAGAATAAAAAACTCTGCAGTAATGCATAAGGATGGCGTACTCATTGAAATTATCGCTTATCGATTTGGAAGGGGGGGATTCAGGTAATAAAAACGAAGAAACAATAAATTGGGAAGAAGTTTTATACTTGTATCAAGATAATGATGAGATATTGTTCACTTGTTTTGAATGTACTCTTTGATAAATTTTAAAGTTGTTTATAGTCGTGTGGTATATCTTTCTAAATTAAAGATTTTAGAATAAAATTAAAACTATTGAAAACAGAAGAAAAAATTTATTATCTGGTTGGGCTCATAAAAATAGTTAAATACATCTATAATCTATAACCGTTAGGTTTTTAAAAGGTCTTCCATTAAAGAATTTTACTTAAAACTCCATAAAATGCTTATATATCAGAATGTTTCTAAAACTTTATTGGGGATGATTTAGCGTGCGTGTAACAATGTTTTGAATTTTTATTTTTACGTATTACAGATGTCTATAGCTAAAACTTTTCTCCAGAAGTGATAACATGAAGGATTCTCATCAACAAAACATTCTTGCATTGGAGATTGATTCGAGAATACGGCGTTTAGCAATTTTAGCTCTTGCAGTGGGGAGTTTTGCTATTGGGACTGCAGAGTTTGTTGCAATGGGACTCTTGCCAGAGATGGCACGAAGTTCATATGTTGATATTTCTACTGCGGGTCAATATATTTCTGCTTATGCATTAGGGGTTGTGATTGGAGCACCTCTTTTAGCTGTTGCAACAGCTCAGATATCGCGCAAAACTGTTTTAATAGGGTTGATGTTTTTTTATGCTTTAGCAAATATTTCTAGTGCTTTTTTTTCTGATTTTAGCATATTAGTTGCATTACGTTTTCTTAGTGGTCTTCCCCATGGAATCTATTTCGGACTTGCGGCTATGGTTGCCGCTTCAATGGTGAAAACGAATGAACGTTCTAAAGCTGTTGGGTCTGTTATGCTTGGCTTAACGATTGCAACTGTTTTGGGAGCACCAGGGGCTACTTGGGTTGGTCAACTTATTGGTTGGCAGATTGCTTTTATCCTTGTGGGTATGATTGCTTTATTGTGTTGTTTGCTTATTTGGAATTTTTTACCTTGCGATTCAAGGACCTTAAGAACGAGTCCTTTACATGAAATGGGAGCATTAAAACAAAAGCAGGTGTGGATTCTTTTGGCAATGGTTTCGGTGGGAGCGTCAGGATTATTTTCTGTTTTCACTTATATTAAGTCAACACTCATGCATATTTCTGGTGTTTCGCTTGAGTGGGTGCCTTTTATCATGCCCTTAGTGGGATTGGGGATGGTTGTAGGAAATCTCTTGGGGCCTAAATTGGCTATTAAAATAGGCATTTCACCGATGATATTTTTTTCTATGCTTTGGAGCGTATTTGTTTTTTTTCTTTTTTTCTTTTTATCCTATGCTCCGTTAACAGCTGCAATAGGGTGCTTTTTGGTGGGAACTTCTTTTGCTGCTATGCCTTCTATACAAACAAAAATTATGGATGTTGCACTACAGGGACAGATTTTGGCAGGAGCATTAATGCAGTCTGCTTTTAATATTGCCAACGCTCTTGGTGCAGAAGCTGGAGCATTGGTTTTAAAATTGGGCTATAGTTATGAATATACAGCTGTTTTAGGGAGTGTTCTAACTTTGTGTGGATTAATGGTTTTTTGCATCTCATGGTCTATGGAGAAGCATGCTTAATATTTTTCTTATTTTGAATAAAGAAGGAATCTTTATAATTTTTTAGTTATTGGAATATCCTGTTGGATTTTTTAATATGCAGTAAGAAATGCGTAGCGCTAATGGAATAGCAAGGCAAAATAAAAGTCCCATGAGCACTATAAGAAGAGTTTTTGCTGCTAAGATCATTCCTATTGTTCCTCCAGGATTAAAGAGGCCAGCAAGATTGGTGATGACTCCCGCTAGAGTTGCACTTAAAGCCGCTGAAAATAGTTGTACAGAGGTAAGGGATTCACTGGCACGGAGAGCATCTTCATCATTTGCACATTGTAAGATCCTAGTGAGCAAATGGGGCCATGCTATGCCTGCACTAATCCCAATAGAAAATAGTGTTAAGCAAATAATAAAAATATATTGAAGGGTGGAAACTTCTGTTGGAATGAGCCATAAAAGAATAGTGATGCCTAACAGTTTTAATAAGGGGGAATATACGATGATGTTGCGAATTTTTTTTGTAGAGATACCAACACTTGAGAGGGCTCCACATGTCCATCCTAAGCTCATAAGTGCCGCTATATAACCAGCAATAAGTGGAGCTTGCCCATGAAGCTCTTGAAGAAAGAGTGGAAAATAAAGTTCCATACTATATACAACGGTTGTCATAACCAGTATCAATGCATAGACAGGAAAAATTTCAGAAGAAAAAGAAAAGGTTTTGTGTGGCAACATAGGATGAAGGGACGATGATTCGATTTTTGCTAGAACCAAGAGAAGACTAAATCCGATAACAAGCCCACAAATTTTTGCCATCGTCGACTCCATAGCCCCTCCAACAGAAATGATAAAAATCAATAAGGTGAGTGTGAGAAGTTGGAGAAGAGGGAGAGGGGATGTTGGGACATCGTTTTCATTCTTTTTGGGTAAAAATTTAAAGGCGATGAGTGAGAAGAATATAGCTAATACACCAATGATCCAAAAGGATGCGCGCCATAGGCCATAATATACAGAAAGCCCCCCGATCGCTGGTCCTAACAAGGTTGATATTCCCCACATTCCGGAAATAATACTTAATGCGTGTGACCATAAAGATGGGCTGAAAACGATACGTACCATAGAATAGGATAGGGATAACAAAGAACCACTTCCAAATCCTTGAATAAAGCGTCCTATTAAAAATAATGGCATAGAGGAAGAAATGCTGCACAGAAAAGTTCCTAGGGTAAAGATAAGTCCAGAGATAACATAAGCGTTGCGAGGACCTAATTTCCCTAATATTTTCGTTGCAAGTGAGGTCCCCACGAGTGAAGCTGTAATGAAGACAGTCGCTACCCAAGAATAATATGTTTCACTCCCAATATGATTCATAAGAGAGGGCAAAATAGTAATAACAATATAAACATTGGTGGCATGCAAAACCACCCCGCCCATAAACGTCAAAAAGCAAGGACCATTTTTACCCAATAAAAGCGCAGACCAGCTTTGTTTTTTCACTATTTTGCTATTTAATAAAAACTTATCCTTTTCTTTACTTATAAGGCAGTTCTTTAAATTTTCCAAGAGAAATTCAAAGCTCTAAATAGAGCTTTGAATTTTAATTTAAGTAATAACTTAATTATCCATTGCCTTTTTGAGATTTTCATCAATTTTATCAAGAAAACCTGTTGTAGAAAGCCATTTTTGTTTGGGGCCAATCAAAAGTGCGAGATCTTTAGTCATAAAACCTTCTTCGACGGTTTTAATACAAACTTCTTCCAATGTTTTAGCAAAGCTTTTTAATTTCTCATTGTTATCTAGTTTAGCACGGTGCGCTAATCCACGTGTCCACGCAAAAATAGAGGCAATGGAATTTGTTGATGTTTCCTCACCTTTTTGATGCTGACGATAATGGCGTGTTACGGTGCCGTGTGCGGCCTCTGCTTCAACAATTTTACCGTCTGGTGTCATGAGAACGGAAGTCATGAGACCAAGAGAACCAAAGCCTTGGGCAACAATATCAGATTGAACATCACCATCATAGTTTTTACATGCCCATACGTATCCACCAGACCACTTTAATGCAGAAGCAACCATATCATCAATGAGACGGTGTTCGTAATATAATTGACGGTTTTCAAATTCATCTTTGAATTCCGTATCAAATATCTCTTGAAAGATATCTTTAAAACGACCATCGTAAGTTTTTAGAATGGTATTTTTTGTTGAAAGATAAACCGGAACATTCCGCTGGAGTCCATAATTAAAAGATGCACGGGCAAAATCACGAATTGACTCATCAAGATTATACATCGCCATGGCAACTCCTGCGCTTGGGGCATCAAAAACATCATGCTCAATAACTTGATTATCATCACTGACAAATTTAATACTTAATTTTCCTTTGCCTGGGAATTTAAAATCTGTTGCCTTATACTGATCACCGAAAGCGTGACGTCCGATAATAATTGGTTTTGTCCAGTTAGGAACAAGGCGGGGGACATTTTTACAGATAATAGGTTCCCGAAAAATAACTCCTCCTAAAATATTGCGGATGGTACCATTGGGTGATTTCCACATTTTTTTTAGGTTAAATTCTTTAACACGTGCTTCATCAGGCGTGATGGTAGCACACTTTATACCAACCCCATATTTTTTGATAGCATTGGCAGAATCGATCGTTACCTGATCATTGGTTGCATCACGGTTTTCGACGGAAAGATCATAATATTTGAGATCAATGTCGAGATAAGGATGGATTAATTTATCTTTGATATATTTCCAGATGATACGGGTCATTTCATCCCCATCGAGTTCAACAACGGGGTTTTCTACTTTGATCTTTGCCATTAGAAGTCCTTTTTCTTTTAAGTGATATTACTTTATAGCACTTTCGGGTTTATAATGAAAAGTAAAAACAAGGGAAAAAGGGCATGTGGATATGGATGTTAGAATATATGATCAATAGAGTGTAAAATTGTATTGAAGCGTTTAATTCTTGAAAAGAAGTGATGTGTTTACAAACCTATAATCATTATATAACTGATAAAAAGTTCAATTAATCGATAAAGTGAGTAGATTACTAGGGGACAGAGGGATATTTTTATTATCAAAGTTTTCATTTAATTATTTTGATAAGTTGATTCTATTCTAAATTATGGTTTCTTGCGTTGTTTTCTGGCGTGAGGAAACATCTATTTTTCTATCGCCATTCGCCCTTTGATTCTAAAATTACAGCCTGTTTGTTTATAGAGAAATTTAATATGATACAAAGGTCCTGTAATGAGGAATGATTCATCTAAAATGCTGCTTTTGAAGCCAATTTCAGTTTTGAAGATTGAAAGAAATGCATAAAAGATGCAGCTGGTTTTAATTTAAAAATTCACAATACACGCATGAATACAGTTTACAAATTCGCTTTATAACAAGATAGAGTTCTCTAATTTATTATCATTAACTGTGCATAATAAAGCGCTGTCCTTGAAATGGAAGAAATAAATTAATCATAGGACAATTCTTGCAATCTCTTTACGGAGAGATTTCTTTGAACACTCTATTCCCTCACCTTTACTTACGTACCCTGCACCTTTAAAAAATATATAAAATCAAAAGATTACGTACAGTAAAAAGAAATATGGTACGCCCAAGGGGAATCGAACCCCTGTTTCCGCCGTGAAAGGGCGATGTCCTAACCGCTAGACGATGGGCGCAAACCAATGATGAGGCTTATAGAGAGGATCTTTTTACTTCGCAAGCCCTCTGGGGCATTTTTTTTGAAAAAAGTGTGCTTTATTGAATAATTTTTGAGTGTTTTTTGTTGGGATAATTTTATTTTCTAAGATTTTTTTCAGAAAAAATGTAGAGTTATCATGAGGGATAGAAAATTTTGTGCGAACATCGTATTTAATGAATGATATTTTTTGCATATTTTATTCATTTTTGTCTCATGCATGCACATGTGAATATTCTTTAACTTGCTTGAGAGAGCTTTTATACAAGAAGGCTGCTCATTTGAGCTTATCATAAAGAAAAACCCTATAATTTATGAAGTAGAAAGCCGTATTTATGAGCAAGTTAACAAATAGTACGAATCATACAAAAGTTTTCTTTTGAAGCATAAGCCATAAATTTCTTTCACTTTCACGAAAAGAAAGTTTGTATGATAAAATGCAAAAATATTGAGGAAGATTTTGTAAAATATCTTTAAAATTGTTTTTCCTCAACTTTTTATATGACTGTAAGAAATTTAATTGCTCTTTATTTGTTCTCTTAACCTTTAGAAAGTTCTTTATTTGAAATGAATCAGCGCAGCTAAAGAGTTGATTTAGATTCTTGTCATTTCAATTCATTTATTTTTCAAAGGAGTGGCAATAAATTGAAGTAAAATATCCGATTTTTGTAAATTTATCCTCCATGCACACGCACGAGTTTTTGTTTTTTACTTTAATGTAAAATTCTGTTTTGATACAGCGTTAAGAATTTTTGCATTAAAAAGCGATAGTTTAAGCTATATAACGGTAAGAAAGAATGTGGTATTATTTACTAATCTGCTTTATTTGTTCCATTCTTTGTACATATCATATGAGAGAGTGTTTTTTATTTAATATTTGTTGATTTAGAAGAGATGTTTTTTTTCATGCTGAGTTTTCAATCTTCTTTCGCGTGTTATTGATTTTTGTTTGAGAGATTTTTTTCTATCCTTTGTTGATAGAGTTTAGTTTTTATGAGAATTTTTCTACTTTAAAAAACAAGGCAATTTTTTATGGTAACTTGCATTTATGAGTTTTATAGATTTTCGTTCTGAATGAAATTTTTTATAAAGGTTATGAAATATCTTTGAAAAAGATAAATATTTATGTTTTTAGGAAGTTTTCTTGAATAAGCGCGGATAATTCTATTAGAAAAAATAAAATGGAGAGAACAGGGGATTTCTTTTGTTCTGATGAATATCAGTATTCTTTGTGTTGAGTGGAACATCATTTAAACGATTTTTCAATAAGGATAGGGGGCAGTGGTTAGATAATGGCAGAAGCTTTAAAGGTTGGTGTTGCAGGACTTGGTACGGTTGGTACTTCAGTTGTTCAAGCTCTATATGAAAAAGCGAATAGTTTAGCTTGTCAATGTGGGAGATCCATCAAAGTCGTTGCTGTTAGTGCGCGCGATAAAGGCCGTAATCGTGGAATTGATCTCAGTAATATAAGATGGTTTGATTCACCTGTAGAGATGGCGGCCTCTGATGAGATTGACGTTTTTGTCGAGTTAATTGGTGGTGAATTAGATGTGGTGTATACCGCTGTTAAGAGAGCACTTGAGGCAGGACATCATGTTGTGACGGCTAATAAAGCTCTTCTTGCTCGACATGGAGTAGAGCTGGCTATAATTGCAGAACAAAAAGGTGTCTTTCTTCATTTTGAAGCAGCTGTAGCAGGAGGGATTCCTGTTATTAAAGCGATGAGAGAATCTCTTTCCGGTAATCATATATCGCGGATTTATGGTATTCTTAATGGAACATGCAACTATATATTAACACGTATGTTTACGGAAGGTCTTTCATTTCAAGATTGTTTAGCAGATGCACAGAGACTCGGTTATGCTGAAGCAGATCCAACTTTTGATATTGAGGGAAATGATACGGCTCATAAATTAGCTTTGTTGACAAGTTTAGCATTTGGAACAGCTGTTTCGTTAGATGATGTTTATGTTGAAGGAATTCATAATATTTCGCAAATTGATATCCGAGCGGCTGATGAATTGGGGTATCGAATTAAGCTTTTAGGGGTTGCATTAAAAACGGATTCTGGAATAGAGCAACGCGTTCATCCAACAATGGTCCCAACATCCTCAATGATTGCACAGATCAATGGTGTAACCAATGCTCTTTCTATTCAAAGTGATCTATTAGGTGAATTACTGTTTTCTGGTCCTGGTGCTGGAGGAATGGCAACAGCATCAGCCGTTATTGGTGATTTAGCTGATATAGCAAAAGCACGTTCTGGTTTTCATTATGCTCCTGTTTTAAGACGGCCAGCATTAGAACTTTCTCCTCATCAAAAAGCACGTATTTCACATCATGCTGGTGGTTATTTTATTCGTTTAAATGTTCATGATCGTGCTGGTGTTTTTGCTACGGTTGCAAGGCATATGGCTGATAATCATATTTCATTAGAGTCGATTGTTCAAAGACCTTTTGTAGAAAATCAGATTGAAAAAACGATTATTTTAATCACGCATGAAACAACAGAAGTGAATGTACGACAGGCACTCGCAGAAATTGAAAAAGATGGACATCTTGTTGCAAAATCTCAATTCATTCGTATTGAACGTATGGCAGAGAATTGATAATTTATCTTGATAAGACAAGCTTGAATGCTTTTATCTCGTGTGAAAAGTTTTTATTTTTGCCAAACGCTTTATTCTTAGTAGCTTAATAAGGACTTATATTTTTTCTGGAATTCATTTGGTAGGATTTTTTCATATGCCCACAACTCAGAAGATTTTAAATGGACTTGATCGTATTTTGACGCTTGAATTGGTACGTGTTACTGAACGTGCTGCTGTTGCTGCTGCGCGCTGGCGCGGACGTGGTGATGAAAAGGCTGCGGATCAAGCTGCTGTAGATGCAATGCGGAGGGAACTTAATCGATTGCCTATTGAGGGGACCGTGGTGATTGGTGAAGGTGAGCGGGATGAAGCACCTATGCTCTATATTGGAGAAAAAGTAGGTCTTCAAAATGGATTGGCGATTGATATTGCACTTGATCCACTCGAGGGAACGACACTTTGTGCTAAAAATCTTGCTAATTCTTTGGCAGTCGTTGCAATTGCTGAAAAGGGTAACCTTCTTTACGCTCCTGATGTTTATATGAAAAAAATTGCTATTGGTCCTGGTTATCCAAGGGGAATCGTCGATATAGACGCTCATCCTGCTGATAATATCCATGCTCTTGCAAAGGCTAAAGGAGTTGCTGTTCATCAGGTTACTGTTTGTATTATGGATAGACCACGTCATGAAAAATTGATTGATGAAGTACGAGCAACAGGAGCATCAATTCGCTTGATTGGTGATGGAGATGTTGCTGCTGTCATTGATACAACGGATTCAGAAGAAACAGGTATTGATATTTATATGGGGATTGGTGGAGCACCAGAGGGTGTTTTAGCTTCTGCTGCTTTGCGCTGTATTGGGGGACAGATGCAAGGTCGTTTGCTACTTGATACAGAAGAAAAAATTGCTCGTGCAGCTAAAATGGGGATTAGTGATCCTAATAAGGTTTATACAATGGAAGAAATGGCAAAAGGTGACGTTTTATTCTCAGCAACAGGGGTGACGGATGGTAATATGCTTTCTGGCGTTAAATTCACACCTCGCTACATTCAAACGGAAACTCTTGTAATGCGTTCCCATACGGGTACAATCCGTAGTATTAAAGCACAGCATAGAGATCATTCAAAATTTGATTAATGTTTTCCTTTTTTGTCGCTACTAAAAAATAAAGAGATTTTTAGCGAATATGTACGCTTCCATGAAGGTAATGTATTCATGGAAGCGTTTATAGATGTGAGAATATCGTTTTATTACGAGAGCTGGACAGAATGTACCCAGCCGTTTTTATCTTCTATATTTCCTTTTTGAAGATCAACCAATTGTGTCCGAAGTTGCTTTGTAACTTCTCCAATCGTTTCATTTCCAATAATAAATTCTCCTCCTTTATATCGAAAACGGCCGATTGATGTGACAACGGCAGCTGTACCACAAGCAAAGACTTCTTTAAGATGTCCATTCTTTGCATCTTCTTGAAGTGCTGCAAAAGAGTAAGGGCGCTCTTCTATCGTTAATCCCATTTGTTTTACCAACTGTAAAATTGAATGACGTGTTATTCCTGGAAGGATAGCTCCATTAAGGGGAGGGGTTACGAGTGTATTATTGTCCATAATAAAGCAGACATTCATACCGCCAAGTTCTTCAATCCATTTATGTTCAATCATATCAAGGAAGAGCACTTGGCTACAATTGTTTTCAGTTGCACTTTTTTGTGCAAGTAAGCTGGCTGCATAGTTGCCACCACATTTGGCAGCACCTGTCCCTCCTGGACCAGCACGACTATACTCTGTTTCAATCCAGACACTGACAGGTTTTTCTTCTCCTTTGAAATAGGATTCAACTGGAGAGGCTATAATACAAAAAAGATATTCTTGAGAAGGGCGAACACCCAAAAAGTTTTCATTGCCAAACATAAATGGACGGATATAGAGGCTAGCATTGGGGTGATCAGAAACCCATTTTTGATCAACTTTTACTAATTGATGAACGGCATCTAGAAAAACATCTTTTGGTAATTCTGGCATGGCTAACCGTTTTGCTGACTCTATAAACCGTTGAGCATTGGCTTCAGGACGGAAGAGCAAGATGCGTCCATCTTTTGCACGGTATGCTTTTAACCCTTCAAAAATTTCCTGTCCATAATGCAAAACGGTGCTTGCAGGGTTAATTTCTAAAGCTTTGTATTGAGAAATAACGGCGTTATGCCAGCCTTTGTCTTCAGTCCATTGAATAGTACACATATGGTCTGTAAAAAATTGACCAAAGCCGGGATTTTTTAGAATTTCTTCGCGTTTTTCTTCTGACAGAGGGAATGGGTGCTTTTCTATTTTAAAGGGAAGTGACGATATGGGAGATTTCATAAAAAAACCTTTTGAGAATGTTTTATTTTTTATTAATAAAAATAATGAGATATTTCAATCATAACTCTATTATTAGCAAATCCTTTGTGTCAATGTTTTATTGCAGAACTCAAAGGGTTTTATTCTAGAATTCAAAGGCTATGGTAATATTTTAATTTTATTCTCGGCTCTTTTTTCTGACTTTATGAAGTAAACTGGAACTTTTATCTATAATTGTCGTTTTCTCAAAATAAGTATCTGAATAATTTCATATATGCATACTTTATAGAAATTAAAGATAAGGGAATTGAGAAAAGGAATTCACTATGATTGATAAAAATTATCACACATATGAAGAACGTATGGCTGCAGAAAGAGCTTCAGAAAGAAAAGATCATGAACAGCGTGTTTCAATCGCTAAGGGTATTTTTGCTATTCTTCTTGCATTGGTTATTATCTGGTTCATTTTTGGTTTTTTAGGATCTTTTTTTGCAAAATCTCCTGAACATAGTACACATTATAATACTCCAGAAGAAAGCCAGATCATAACAACGCCCCAAAAGGATTTAAATTCACCTCCTCCTGTACCTTATACCTATAAGAGTACGCAGTGATTTTTTCGTAAGCATAATCTTTTAAATAAGACGAAAACAGACACAGATTAAAGAATAAAGTCAGCTTAAATACATAAAAAAAGATTGAGACAATTTTAATTTTTTAAGCTTTCAATAAATCATTAATTGCTCTGCATAAATGGCCGGCCCTGAAATAAATCATACAACGGTTTTAACAATCGTTGTATGATTATTTTAGCGTGTAATGAAACAACTTCCACCAGAACTTTTAATGGTTTCACAAAGAATTATAGCTTCATTACGGTTTTGCGTTTGAATACGAACACGGTAAAAGGTTCCTTTTCCTGGTATAAAAGCCTGTTGAATATTTAAAGGACGGGTACCGATAAGAAAGCCAAATTTGGATTTCATATTTTTTAAAGAATCTCTAGCTAACTCATGCGTTGGTTGAGAAGAAAGTTGCACGTAATAACCCTCTGAATTTTGTGGTGCAACTCTGTTTGGTGATGTGGGACGAAATGCGGTATGCGTTTCAGCTTCTGCATTTCTCTCTGCATGAGAAGGAATAGGAATAAATTTTTCTTCAATACTTGGGCTAGAACTATTTTCGGCGATTATTTTATCAATATTATTTTTGAGATCATGATCACTTTCTTGGTCGTTTCTATCGGAATCATGCGATGAAACAACAGACGACTCCTGAAACTCGTCAGGAATTTGATCAATGGTTTCTGCAGATTGAGCAGTAGGTTTGCTCTCTGTTTGATGCGCGGGAGCAAGTGTCACTGTACCATCTTGATTGACAATAACGGTTTGTACTTCTCGCGTTGGAATCGTATGATTGATAGCTTGTGTGACGGCACCTTCAACATCAGATTCAGTTGAAGAAGATGGTGAAATATTTGGAGATTCTTTTGGATTGAATTCCTCTAAATTTTCAGGTTGTTCAGAGTTATCAATAAGAAATTGTTGTGTATTTTCTTGTTTCTCATTTTCTTCAGTCGTTTGTTTATAGACATCTAAATTATGGGCAACATCATTTTTTGTTTCAGTTGTTTCTGGTGTGAATTTAAAAGGTGTATTATCAGCGTGGATAATGACCGTTTTTTCATTTTTCTGTGATGGCATAAAAAAATGAGAATAACCAGAAAATCCAATGGCTATTAAAATAAAAAGAAAAATACCTTTGATGAAAATTTTACCAAAAATAGGACTTTTTAAGGGAGGAGGTGCTGAGGGATGCGCAGGGATTTCATCTGATCTTGTGTAGGGCGAATGCTCACTAAAAGAGGGGGAATTATATTCCATCTTGGCAGAAGAAAAATAGTCAGCATTTTGTTCTTTAGAGTTTATAGCCCCGCCTTCTTTTGGACTCTGCATAGTTTGATGAAAAATTTCATCGAAAGATTCATTTTTCTGTTGTTTTTGAGAAAAATCATCTTTCGGAACATTTCCTACATTGAGTACATCCGCAAATTCTTCTTCCAAACCACCTTTTGGTACATCGTATTCTGGGGCTTCATACGGGACTTCTGGAACCATAATAGGACCAGTTTTTTCTACGATTTCTTCTGAAAATTTATAGGTATCAACATTGGGAGGAGGAGTATTTCTGTGTGTATAGTTATGGGCAAAAGGGCTATCTGTTTGTTTTGTATTAAGAGGTTCTGATGAGGAAAAAAACTCATCTAAATTATTGGGGTTATATGAAATTTCTTTGTTTAGGTTAGAGATATTTTCAGCCTTATTATAAGGTGGAACTTTTTCGCTATACGTTTCTTGTTGAGAGGGACTTTCTTCAAAAAAATAAGGGTAATTGGTTGTATAATCTTCTTGTGAAGATTCTTTTAAATAAGATTGTCTGTCAACGTGTGTAGAATCCAAAGAAGAAGAGAAATCATTCGTTATTTGATTTCTTGCCGTGTTCTGTCTCTCTGAAACAAGGTTGGAAGATGGGAAAAATTCATTTTCTTTTGAATAAGAGGAGACATCCATATGATCTTCTGGTGTATGATCTTTTGGGGTCCAATTTTCTTTGTCCGTTGAAACTTCATAGGCAGAGGGACGGCTTATAGCAGTATCATAGAAGTTTTGATTGTCATCATAAGTTTTTTGTATATTTGCAGTTTCAGGCCGTTGCGAGGTTGTTTTTGAAAAATGATTAGTTTGTTCAATAGGTTCTGTTTCACTTCTCTTATTTTCACGTCTTTCAGATTCATCAAAAAAGAAATTTTCTGATTCTGATTGTGAGATCAAATTACTTTTTTCAAAAAAAGGATGAGAACTTGTTACTGTCTTTTTCTGTTGAGGTAATTGATTTTTTGGGATTGGTAATGGAGAAAGTTCGTCTAAAATTTGTTCTTCATCATGACTGGTTGGTGAAGAATATTTCTCTGAAGATAAATTATTTTGTCTTGAATGGTTGAAAGAATCAGTTTGTGCAATATCTGAGGCTGTTGCGCTGCTGGTTGTATGCGAGTTCCATTGCTTTTTTTGATCATCAAACGGTAAGTTGTGTGTTAAATTATTTTTAAGTTCTTCTTCTAGAAAAGACAAATCAAAATCATCATCATAGGATGATGTTTTAGAATGAGATGCTAAACGATCTGTCTCTAAAGAGGAGTGCTCATTTTGGTTTCCGCTTTGTTTGGGCGGATTAAAAATGCGCGTAAGTCTTTCTAAAGGATCATGGGGGGCATGATCTTGTTTTGTTTCGTGCGGATTTTTGCGATCGTTATCGCTCATAGCTTTTCTCACATAATGATTTGCACTTCCGTGCAATCAATGGTTAGTTTTGATTTGTTATGTTAAAATTATAAATTTTCCCCCTCTCATGCAAGGATACATGAAAAAGTTTACCATGAAATACCTATTGTATGTATTTATAGAACTTTTTCAACGCATTTCTATCGGGGCTTCGACTCCTATAATGCTAAGTCCTGATGATAAAATATTGATAACGGCTTGTATCAATCCCAATCTTGCAAAGGATAACTCTTTATCATTAGGCTGAATAAAGCGTAAATTGAGACTTTCGCTTCCTTTATTCCAATGGGTGTGAAAGCAGGAGGCAAGATCATAAAGATAAAATGCTAATCGATGGGGCTCTTTATGAATGACGGCTTGTTCAATGATACGCGGATATTCAGAAAGTTTGCGTATTAATAATATTTCATTGTCATCGATTAGTCGATGAAGATGGGTGATCAAGATGTCATTTGAAAAACTTTCAATATGGAGCACTTCTTGTGCTTGACGAAAGACTGAGTGACAACGTGCATTTGCATATTGTACGTAAAAGATAGGGTTATCTTTTGATTGTTCTGTTACTTTTGCAAAATCAAAATCAAGAGGCGCTTCACATTTGCGGTATAGCATCATAAAACGCACTGGATCGCGACCAACTTCTTCGACAACGTCTCTTAGAGTGACAAATGATCCTGCTCTTTTTGACATGCGTACGGGTTGACCATTGCGAAAGAGTTTTACCAATTGACATAAGAAAACACTTAATTTGGCTTTATCCCCAGAAATTGCTTTTGCCATGGCTTCTAGCCGCTTTACATAGCCAGCATGGTCTGCTCCTAGAATATAAATCATTTCATCAAAATGACGATTAAATTTATCTCGGAAATAAGCAACATCCGCAGCAAAATAAGTGTAAGAACCATCAGATTTTACCAAAACACGGTCTTGGTCATCACCAACATTTGTTGAACGAAACAAAGTTTGCTCGCTTGGTTCCCAATCTTCTATATTTTGTCCCTTGGGAGGGGGAAGTTTTCCTTTGTAAATATAACCATTTAAAGTGAGATCGTTAATGGTACTACGAATAGCGCGGGCATTATCTGCGTAAAGCATTCGCTCAGAGAAAAAGATATCATGATAAATATTAAGGGCAGCCAAATCCTCGCGAATCATGGACATCATTGCATGAATCGCTCGTTCTTTCACGATGGATAAGGATTCATTTTTATCCATGGTGAGGAGTTGATCACCAAACTCTTGAGCCAACGATTGACCCAATGGTATCAAGTATTCTCCAGGATAGAGCCCTTCTGGAATTTCATTAATTTTTTGTCCAAGAGCTTCACGATAGCGCAACAGTACCGAGTGAGCGAGAACTTCAATTTGTTGACCTGCATCATTGATATAATATTCTTTCGTAATGTTATAGCCCGTAAATTGCAACAAATTGGAGAGAACATCTCCAACAACGGCTCCGCGACAGTGTCCTACATGCATGGGGCCAGTTGGATTTGCTGAGACATATTCAACATTGATGCGCTTTCCTTGTCCCATTGAGGTACGACCATAAGAAAGGCCTAGTTCAAGCATATATTTTATAGCATCTTGCCAAAATAATTTTGTAAGCTTGATGTTGATAAAACCAGGGCCGGCAACATCAATATTTTCGATGTAGGTATCATTTTTAAGCAGTTCTATGATTTTATCTGCAAGTGCACGGGGACTGAGCCCTATAGATTTTGCAAGCACCATAGCAGCATTGGTTGATAAATGACCATGGGAGGAATCACGTGGGGGATCAACGGTGATTTTTGATAAATCTAGATCTTCTCCATTTTTTCCTTTTATATCAGATAATTCAATTGATTTCTTAATTTTCTTTTCGAAGTTTTTAAAGATATTCATATTTAGCTTCCATGATGATGCCAAAAGCTATTAAACGAAATGATCTGGATGGTCAAATAAGCGATGATATTCACGTAGAGCATAGTGATCAGTCATACCTGAAAGAAAGTCCGCAATGAGACGTGCTAACTCTTGATTTTTTAAGTGCAATGCTTTTTGACACCAACTTTCAGGCATTGTATCTGGATCTTCATAATAACAATTGAATAATTTTTGTACAATACATTTTGCTGCATTGCGACGGTTTAGAATTTGTTCATGGTAATAAAGATTTTCAAATAAAAAGTTTTTTAGTTCTTTTTCGTAAACAGTCATTGACGGTGAAAAGGTAACAATGGTTTGTTTTGCTTGGTGAATATCGTTTATGCTGGTTGGTTTGAGGCGTGCTAAGTTTTTGTATGATTGTTTGATAACATCTTCGACCATGGTTGTTATTTGTCTTCGTACAAGTGTGTAACCGCGTCGTGCTTGGTCAAGGTGGGGATGCTCATCTGTTATCTCTTTTAAGATTGCTGCTGTTAGTGGAACGTGTTCAAATTGATCGAGTGTTAAAAATTGCGACCGTAAACCATCATCAATATCATGGGCATTGTATGCGATATCATCCGCAATCGCAGCACATTGTGCTTCTAGTCCTGCAAAACAATCGAGTGCAAGATCTTGCTTTGCATTGTATTGTAAAATATCGGTAGGAACCTCTTTATTCTTTGCATAAGGACCTAAAAGAGGACCGTTATGCTTTACAAGTCCTTCGAGGGTTTCCCATGTAAGGTTGAGTCCATCAAAATTTGCATAGCGCTGTTCTAGTTTTGTAACAATGCGTAAGGCTTGTGCATTATGGTCAAAGCCACCATAATGAGCCATGGCTTCATTAAGAGCATCTTCTCCTGCATGACCAAAGGGCGTGTGTCCAAAGTCGTGAACAAGGGCAATGGCTTCGGCAAGATCTTCATCAAGATACAGGGCACGGGCTAATGTTCGTGCAATTTGAGAAACCTCTATTGAATGGGTGAGGCGGGTACGATAATGGTCGCTTTCATCAGCAATAAATACTTGCGTTTTATGTTTAAGACGTCGAAATGCATTAGAATGGATAATACGATCTCTATCTCGTTGAAAAGGTGTGCGTGTGGTGCTCGTTGTTTCATGGAATAATCGACCACGGCTTGTTTGCGGATGAGCACTGTAGACGGCTCGAGATTGGTAATTGAAGTTGATCGTGCCTATATCCATTGCAAGCTGTCCATTATCATCTTAAAATTGAGAGTTGTTTATGATGAATTAAGCTCCTGTTTATAACAATAGGATACTCTTTCTTGATGGTTTAATGCAAGGATATATAAAATGAATGTGAAAATTTCAGAGGCTGCTGCTAAGCAAATTGTGCAGATACTTTTGCGTGAACCCGATAAAATCGCATTACGTATTTCTGTTGAAGGCGGTGGGTGTTCTGGTTTTTCTTATAAATATGACTTGGTTTCTGAAATGTGTAAAGATGACCTGGTTCTCAAAAAAGATGGAGCAACTGTACTTATTGATTCACTCTCACTTCCTTTCATGGAAGGCGCTGAGATTGATTTCGTGGATGATCTTATGGAGCAATCTTTTCAAATCCATAATCCTAATGCTGTTTCATCATGTGGTTGTGGTGTAAGTTTTTCAATTTGAGAGTGGGGCGTTGCGATATTGTTTCTTGAAAAAAATATCATGTTGGTCAACAATATGAAAATGGCTAGTCTTGTAAAAATAATGCACCGATGTGTGCGATTATGCGTGGTGCTCACTTTATTGATCTGGAGCCACTGTGCTTTTTGTGAGGAAGGAGTAGATCAGCAGCAGGGACAATCACGGAGTTTTATTATAAAATCCCAAGAGCAGGAAAAAGAGAATTTAGCATTTCAGGCACAACTCATTTTGAATGCTCGATTGACAAATAGCCGTCAAGATATTGAGAAAGGACTTGTCTGGCGGGTTTATGCCCCTATTCTAGGGATTGATAATAAATTGCCATTAGTGGCAACCTATAAGGGGGGAAGTGCACGTTTTGATTTAGAGCCAGGAAGTTATCTTGTTCATGTCTCATTTGGTCATATGAGTGCTGTGCGCCATGTTCGTCTGGAAAATGGGCAGAGTCTTGTGAAAACTTTTCATCTTGAGGCTGGTGGTCTTATTTTAAATGCGACATTATTAAACGGTATCATCAATGAAAAGGAACTTCGTTTCACGATTTATGAGGATGAAAAAGAAAATGATGATACGGGGGTGATTTTATCAAATGTTAAACCTCAATCTGTTGTGCGTTTAAAAGCAGGTCGCTATCATGTTGCTTCCCATTATGGTTCCATTAATGCGACCGCACGTTCGGATATTCAAGTGGAGGCTGGTAAAATGACAGAAGTGACCCTTGAACATCAGGCGGCTCAGATTGTTTTAAAGCTGGTACGACAAGAAGGAGGGGAAGCGCTTGCAGATACAAGTTGGTCTCTGGCCAATGATTCTGGTGATATCGTTTATGAAACAGTTGGTGCTTATGTTTCACTCGTGTTAGCAGAGGGAGAGTATATTGCAATTGCTAAAAATAAAGATAAAATTTATCAAAAGGTTTTTTCTGTCGTTTCTGGTCATGATGAAGATATAAGTGTGGTGGCAAATGAACAAAATATGCAACGGATTGATGAAGATATAGATTGATCGTTGTTCATGGAACTAAACCGTGAATGAAAGATGGGGTGTGTGCGTTTTGATTGAAATTTCAACAGTTGGTGTGTTTTTTGCTGGGGCACTCTCTTTTTTATCGCCATGTGTTTTACCATTAGTTCCTCCTTATTTATGCTATATGGCAGGCATTGGTATTGATGACTTTCGTTCAGAAAAACGTGATGAGAAAGTCTTTATACGGTGGGCTTTATTATCTTCTGCTATTGCTTTTGTTCTCGGGTTTACCACTATTTTTGTTGCTTTAGGTGCTAGTGCAAGTACCATTGGTAAGTTCATCGGTTATTATCGTGATTGGTTTGCACTTGCTGCTGGGATTATCATTATTATTTTTGGTTTGAATTTTTTGGGTTTTTTTAAGCTTTCTTTTTTATTTCGTGAAGCCCGTTTTCAGACTCATAAAACACCTTCTGGTCCTTTAGGGGCTTATGTTATTGGCTTAGCTTTTGCCTTTGGTTGGACTCCGTGTATTGGTCCTATTTTAGGGCCTATTATAACGCTTGCTGGAACGAAAGAAACTGTGAGGGAAGGAGCTATTCTATTAGCAGTTTATGCGTTAGGTCTGGCTGTCCCTTTTGTGTTGGCAGCTTTGTTTTCTAGTCGTTTTATGCGGTTTTTAGCGGCTTTTCGTATTCATTTAGGAAAAGTTGAAAAAATTATTGGTGTTTTTCTTATTCTTACAGGAATTTTATTTTTAACAGGCTCTATGCAGGATTTTTCATTTTGGCTTTTAGAACATTATCCTTCGTTGAGTTATGTTGAAAATATTCGTTGGCACGATATTATGAACTTTTTTGGATTTTCTCGTTAGTCTTATGTGTTTTTATGGTTAGAAGTTGTCTTTCTATTGTTCTTGCTGCAGGTGAGGGAACGCGTATGAAATCGCCTCTGCCTAAGGTGCTTCATAAAATTGCTGGATTGCCTCTGATATGCCACGTTCTAAAACAAATAGAATTGGCAGGCTCTTCGCAGTTAGCTGTCGTTGTGGGATATGGTGCTCAAGAGGTTGCTCATATTGTTCAATCATTTGTAAAAAAAGATGTGATGATTTTTGAACAAAAAGAGCGTTTAGGAACGGCGCACGCTGTTTTATCGGCTCGTTTAGCTTTGCAAAAGGCAGTGGATGATGTTCTCATTGTTTTGGGGGATACGCCTCTTATTCAGAAAGAGTCATTGCACCAAATGCGTGCACAGCTTGCTGATGGAGCCGATGTTGTTTTTGCAGGCTTTCATACTCAAGATCCAACAGGGTATGGGCGCCTTCTCGAGAAAAATGGTCAGTTAATTGCAATTATAGAAGAAAAAGACGCGAGTGATGAGGAAAAAAAGATTTCTTTTTGTAATGGGGGAATGCTCGCTATACGTGGAAAATATGCACTTTCTCTTTTAGAGAAGGTTGATAATAACAATATGA
This sequence comes from Bartonella queenslandensis, assembly GCF_018155095.1. GTDB lineage: Bacteria > Pseudomonadota > Alphaproteobacteria > Rhizobiales > Rhizobiaceae > Bartonella > Bartonella queenslandensis_B. The sequence goes on from NZ_NAAI01000005.1 coordinate 92,906, forward strand.
AAAAAGAATATTACTTAACAGATATTGCTTCTCTTGCTTCGCGTGAAGGATTGGATGTGCGTGTTGTTGAGGTTCCTTTTGAAAATATTGTGGGAATTAATAACTGTCTTGAGCTATCGAGGGCTGATTCTTTGTGGCAAAAACGTAAAGCGCGCGATTTAATGTTATCGGGTGTTATATTCTTAAAACCAGAAACAGTCTATTTTTCTTATGATACAGAAATTGAACCAGGTGTGGTGATAGAACCAAATGTTTATTTTGGATTAGGTGTGAAAGTACAATCTGGTGCTGTTATTCGTGCATTTAGTTATCTCGAAGGTGCTGTGGTTGGTAGGGATGCACAGATTGGTCCCTATGCACGTTTACGTCCTGGTACAGAGTTGGCAAAATCGGTAAAGGTTGGAAATTTTTGTGAAGTCAAACAGGCTAAGGTAGGAGAATCTTCTAAAATCAATCATTTAAGTTATATTGGTGATGCTGAAATTGGTGCACATACCAATATTGGAGCTGGTACAATTACGTGCAATTATGATGGATTTAACAAATATAAAACCATGATTGGTGATCATGCTTTTGTTGGGTCTAATACGGCTCTTGTTTCCCCATTGGTGATAGGGGATGGTTCTTATATTGCTTCAGGAAGTGTTATTACTAAAGATATTCCTATGAACAGTATGGCTTTTGGGCGTGCACGACAGGTTATAAAAGAGGGCTATGCAACAAAATTTCGGGCGCGCTTTTTAGAGAATAACTCGACAGAAAATAAACAGAAAAAATGATGATTTTTAGTCTATTCCTTTGTTTTGTGTTGATCTAATGATGGATAGGAGATTTTCTCTTAAAGATTGCCGTACTCCATGTTTGAATTATTTTATACTTTATCGTTTTAAATGAAGGCTGTTGGATTGTTTTATAAGATTTAAATCTTAAGGTGTGGGTTGGAGCTTTTTAATGTGTGGAATTATTGGAATTCTTGGGAAGAGGTGTGTTACATCCTCTTTGGTTGAGGGATTAAAACGTCTTGAATATAGAGGGTATGATTCATCTGGAGTGGCAACAGTTTATAAAGGGCATCTTTATCGTGTACGTGCTGAGGGGAAGCTTGTTCATTTAGAAGAAAAATTAAGAAAAACACCTCTGGAGGGAAATTTAGGGATTGGTCATACCCGTTGGGCAACGCATGGAGTTGCTGTTGAACGCAATGCACATCCCCATGTGACTGAAAAGCTTGCGGTTGTTCATAATGGTATTATTGAAAATTTTGTGGAATTGCAAAAGGAACTCATCGAGGATGGTTATATCTTTGAAACAGAAACGGATACGGAAGTTATTGCACATTTAATAACGCGTGCATTAAAAAGTGGTCTTTCTCCGCAAGAAGCTATGCGTACCAGCTGGAAAAGGTTGCAGGGGGCTTTTGCTATTGCTCTTATTTTCGAAGGTGAAGATAATCTTATGATTGCAGCTCGTTCTGGTCCACCCTTGGCAATTGGTTATGGAAAAGATGAATTTTTTGTGGGATCAGATGCTATTGCTTTGGCACCATTCGTTGATCATATTAGCTATTTGGAAGATGGGGATTGGGCTGTTCTCACACGAGAGGGCGTTACAGTTTACGATGGAGACAATCAACCGGTAAAACGTTCTGTGACAACATTACTTGAAGAAGCCTTATTGATTTCTAAGGGTAATCATCGTCACTTTATGCACAAGGAAATGTTTGAACAACCTGAGGTGATTTCTCACAATTTAGCGCATTATCTTGATCTTGGAAATTATACCGTGCGCGCTTTTGAGAATTTGATTGATTGGACAAATATTCATCGTCTCCTTTTTGCAAGTTGTGGAACGGCTTATTATTCAACCTTAGTTGCACGCTATTGGTTTGAGAAATTTGCCGCTTTAAGTGTTGATAATGATGTTGCTTCCGAATTTCGTTATCGTGAACCTCCTATAACGTCTGATGCATTATCATTGTTTGTTTCTCAATCTGGTGAAACAGCAGATACATTGGCTTCTTTGCGTTATTGTCGTGATCGGGGTGTAAAAACAGCAACAATTGTGAATGTTGAACAATCAACAATGGCAAGAGAGGCTGACTTTATTTTCCCAACACTTGCCGGACCAGAAATTGGTGTTGCTTCAACAAAAGCTTTTACCTGTCAATTGGCAACGCTTGCTTCACTCGCTCTTAGTGCGGCTAAACAACGTGGTTATCTTACGGTTCAAATGGAACAGCAGTTGGTTCGGCAGTTGGCAGAAGTTCCCCGTATTTTAAATGAGGTGTTAAAATTAGAAGGAAAAATTGAATCTATTTGTCGTGATTTAGTGAATGCAAAAAGTGTTCTTTATCTGGGACGTGGAACTTCTTATCCAATTGCTTTGGAGGGCGCTCTTAAACTGAAAGAGCTTTCTTATATTCATGCTGAAGGTTATGCCGCGGGTGAGTTGAAGCATGGACCAATTGCGCTGGTGGATGAGACAATACCCGTTATTGTTGTGGCCCCTTATGATCGGTGGTTTGAAAAGACTTTTTCTAATATGCAAGAAGTGGTAGCGCGCAATGGTCGTATTATTTTAATAACCGATAAAAAAGGTGCAGAAGTAGCTTGTCTTAAGACTTTATCAACGATTATTTTACCAGATGTTCCAGAATTTATTGCCCCTATTATTTATGCTCTCCCTATTCAGTTAATCGCTTATCATACGGCTGTTTTATTAGGAACAGATGTTGATCAACCGCGTAATTTAGCAAAATCAGTCACGGTTGAATGAAAATAGATTATGTATTTCTGAATTTTTGGAAAACAATCAAGTGTAACATATCGATTTATAATGATAATTAATTTTTCTCTGTTGAATGAGAATATCGAAGACAGGACTTTTCATTCCAAATTCTTGATGACAGAATAAAAATATTTTCTTACCTATCAAAAAATGGACCAGCTGAGTGAATATAAGAGTAACAAGAGCGCAAAATGCTTCTCCTCTTTTAATGTAAAGAGTAATCTAGATTGGAAGAGAAGGTGCTGCTGTTGGTTTGTTATTCTTTCATGAAGCATAATGGTGTGGGGATTGCGTTCAGGTATTATGGGGGATTGGAAAGAAAATCATATTTGAATAGAGAAGTTTTTATTTTTTATCAAAAGTTTGTTCTAGAGTTATCCTGCTCGTAAGAGGCGTGCAGCGTTGTCGTGTCCGAAAAGATAAAGGAGCAACCGTAAGGCTTGTCCTTGCTCAGAGGAAAGATGAGGGTCGCGTTGTAAAAATAAACGTGCATCTTTTCTTGCTATGGATAAAAGGTCGCTGTGAACTGCAAGGTTTGCTATATGAAATTCAGGAACTCCAGATTGTTTTGTTCCTAGAAGCTCTCCTTCACCTCGCAAGCGCCAATCTTCTTCAGCGATTTCAAAACCATCTTCTGTATTGCGTATAATATTCAGACGTGTTGCTGCTGTTTTGGTTAGTGGATCTTTATAAAGTAAAATGCAGGAAGATTTTTTATTGCCTCGTCCTACACGCCCACGCAATTGGTGCAGTTGTGAAAGGCCAAAATGTTCTGCGTGTTCGATGATAATAATCGAAGCATCTGGAATATCGACTCCCACTTCAATGACGGTGGTTGCAACTAAAATACGTGTATTGCCGCATTTAAAAGATGCCATAGCAGCTTCTTTTTCTGCTGTAGACATTTTGCCATGGATCATCCCAACGCGTTCTCTAAAGCGCTCATAGAGAAACGTAAAACGGTTTTCAATTGAAGTGAGATCAAGAGCTTTCGACTCCTCTACTAAAGGACAAATCCAATAGAGTTTTTCTCCTTTTTCTAATGCAATTGCGATTCGCTCTATAAGCTCCTGCATACGTTTTAAAGAAAGCATTGCTGTTGTAATGGGTTGTCGTCCCATTGGTTTTTCTGTAATTTTGGAGACATCCATATCCCCAAAAGCTGTTAAAACAAGGGTGCGGGGAATGGGCGTGGCGGTCATGACCAGCATATCAGGCTTATTGCCTTTTTCTGTAAGAGAAATACGTTGATGGACACCAAAACGGTGTTGTTCATCGATAATGGTTAAGGCTAGATTGTTATAAGCAACACGATCTTGTATAAGAGCATGGGTTCCGATGACAATAGAGACTTGACCGGATAAAATATCATTTAAGATATTTGTCCGCAGTTTTCCTTTTTCTCGTCCTGTTAAAAGCGTTGTTTTTAAGCCGATCTTTTCGGCAAGAGGGGCAATAGTGGAAAAATGTTGCCGAGCAAGCACTTCTGTGGGGGACATTAAAGCTGATTGTCCTGAATTTTCAGCAATTTGTGCCATTGCCATTAATGCAACGACAGTTTTTCCTGCACCTACATCGCCTTGGAGTAGTCTTAGCATCGGTTCTGGTGAAGCAAGATCATTGGCGATATCTTCTACCGCTTTTATTTGTCCCGTTGTGAGTTGAAAGGGGAGGATATTGAGCAATTTTTTCGTATAAGTTCCTGTTGATGGTCGAGAAGTGCCAACAAGAGATTTGGTTTTCAAACGCACAAGGCCTAGCGCCAATTGACAAGCGAGCAGTTCATCATAGGCAAGACGTTTGCGTGCTGTACTTTCTAAGGAGAGATCATCGGGATTAATGGGGGCATGGATACGGCGTAAAGCAACAGAAAAGGAAGAAAAATTTTGCTGCTTTTTAACATTTTCGTCTATCCATTCTGGGAGGAGTGGAATAAAATCAAGAGCGTTTTGTATGGCACGTCTTAGTGTCTTTGCAGCTAGTCCGGCGGTAGAGGGATAAACAGGTTCGATGAGAGGAATTTGATTTGATTGTTCGCTCGGGATGATATGGTCGGGATGCGCCATTGAAAGTTGCCCATTAAACCATTCAACTCTTCCTGATACAATGACTTTTTTTCCTTCTGGGAGCTGTTTTTTTAGCCAAAGAGGTTGAGCATGAAAAAAAACTAAATTTATTTTTCCTGTTTGATCATGGGCAATAACACGATAGGGAATTTTGTTATGACTACGGGGTGGTGGTTGGTGTTGATCAATAACAATTTCGAGCGTAACAATTTCTCCTTCTTTTGCACAAGCAATGCTGGGACGCGTTCTGCGGTCTATAACGGAATGGGGCATTAATTGAAGAAGGTCAATAAGGGTTGCTTCACGTTGTGTAGGATTAACATTTAAAAGTTTTGTCAGTAAGCCGTAAACTTTAGGTGTAATACCAGAAAGGGTTCGAATAGAGTTGAAAAGAGGGGTAAGAAGATTTGGAGGCATGAGGAAATTTAACCTGCTCTTTTTGTTTTTTCTAGACCTTTAGAAGAGCTTTTTGGGGATAAAGTCATTAAAGAGGAGGTTATTTTATTTACACATTGCGTTGTAAGAAGAGAAATTATCTTTAAAAGAGAAATAAAATAAAAAAATGCAAAAATGAAAGTGCTTATGGTATATTTTGCTTCTTTTTATGTGAGGCGTTTATTTGCTGTGAATAGAGGCACTTTCTTGATAGAACTCTCTTATAAATAACAATAAAATTAGGATATTTGTCCTATGTTGGACGATGAATTTATAGCTTTAAAGTTATGCTCGCCTGAAATTTTTTCTTTAAGGGATGCTGTTTGGCATTGAGTTTATAGTAGGAAATTGTGAGAGTGGTCAAAGATAAAAATAAAATGCAAGAGTACAAAAATTCTCTTCCTCGCTTTATTCATTTGAGAGTGCATTCAGCTTATTCCTTGCTCGAAGGAGCTTTAAAAATCCCACAAATTATTCAACAGGCGATTTCAGATCGTGCACCAGCGGTTGCTATTACTGATACCAATAATTTATTTGGTGCTTTAGAATTTTCGCAGTATTGTCTTTCTCATGGGGTTCAACCCATTATTGGTTGTCAGCTTACCGTTGATTTTTGTGATGAAAATGATCATTCACGTTTGGTTAAAGGACGTAATGCTTCTGATTTCTGCTCTATTGTTCTGTTCGCTGCTAGCGAAACCGGTTATGCTCATTTGGTTCGTCTTGTGAGCCGTGCTTATCTTGATAAATGTGATACTGATCCTCCTCATATTAAAGTTGATTGGTTGTCAGAACACAGTGAAGGCATAATCGCTTTAACGGGTGGAAAGGGAGGACCTATTAATCGTTCTTTGTCAGAAGAAAAAAAAGAACGCGCTGTTGAGTGCTTAATTTATTTAAAAAAAATTTTTTCTGATCGTCTTTATGTGGAATTACAACGGCATGGCTCTTATGACCGAAGAGTAGAAGCAGACCTTATTGAATTGGCTTATGCGCATGAAATTCCTCTTGTTGCAACGAATGAAGCCTTTTTTCTGAAGAGAGAAGGGTATGAAGCCCATGATGCGTTGATGGCTGTTTCAGAAGGACAAATCGTCTCTAATCCAGATCGAAAAAGGGTGACGCCAGATCATTACTTGAAGTCACAAGATGAAATGGTTGCACTGTTTTCTGATCTTCCAGAAGCTTTAGAAAATAGTGTTGAAATTGCCTTGCGTTGTCATATTGCCACGCCTCTTCGAAAACCGATATTGCCTCGTTTTATAGAACAATCTTCTAATTCAGAAAATACTTTAGAAGCAGAAGATAGTGAATTGTTAAATCAAGCTAAAGCTGGTTTGAAGATGCGGCTTGAAACAATTGGATTGGCTGAAGGGTATACGATTGCAGATTATGAGCAGCGGCTTGATTATGAAATTTCAGTTATTACGCGTATGCAATTTTCTGGATATTTTCTTATCGTTTCAGATTTCATAAAATGGGCGAAGATTCATGATATTCCTGTTGGTCCAGGGCGGGGATCTGGTGCTGGTTCACTTGTTGCTTATGCATTGACGATTACCGATGTTGATCCATTGCGTTTTTCTCTTCTTTTTGAACGTTTTCTCAATCCGGATCGTGTTTCGATGCCAGATTTTGATATTGATTTTTGTCAAGAGCGGCGTGAAGAGGTTATTCAATATGTTCAAAAAAAATATGGACGTGATCAAGTTGCTCAAATTATTACCTTTGGTAAGTTACAGGCACGTGCCGTTTTGCGTGATGTAGGGCGTGTCTTAGAAATTCCTTATCGTCAGGTAGATTATCTTACCAAATTAATTCCTGCTACGCCAGGAAGTCAGGTAGAATTGGCTGATGCGATTAAGGATGAACCTAAATTTGAAGAAGAAAAGAAAAAAGATCCCGCCGTGGGACGTACATTAGATATAGCACTTCAGTTGGAGGGACTTTATCGTCACGCTTCAACGCATGCCGCTGGGATTGTTATTGGAGATCGTCCGCTTTGGGAGCTTGTCCCGATGTATCGTGATCCTCGTTCTGATATGCCTGTTACACAATTTAACATGAAGTATGTAGAACAGGCAGGGTTGGTAAAATTTGATTTTCTTGGGCTAAAAACACTGACTGTTTTGAAAATGGCCGTTGATTTTGTGGACAGAAAGAAGATCAAAATCGATTTGTCAAATATTCCTCTGAATGATGAAGCAACCTACGCTATGATGGCACGTGGTGAAACGGTTGGTGTATTTCAGGTGGAAAGTTCTGGTATGCGCAAGGCGCTGATTGGAATGAAGCCAGACCGTATTGAGGATATTATTGCGCTGGTTGCGCTTTATCGTCCTGGTCCCATGGAGAATATTCCAACCTATAATGCACGCAAACACGGGGAAGAGGAAATAGCTTCTATTCATCCTAAAATAGATCATCTGATTAAAGAAACACAAGGTGTTATAGTCTATCAAGAACAGGTGATGCAGATTGCTCAGGTGCTCTCTGGTTATTCGCTTGGAGAAGCTGACTTATTACGGCGCGCTATGGGGAAAAAGATTCATGCAGAAATGCAAAAACAGCGTACGCGTTTTGTCAATGGTGCTGTTGCTGGTGGTGTTGATAAAGAGCAAGCTGATATTATCTTTGATCTTTTAGCAAAATTTGCCGATTACGGATTTAACAAATCACATGCGGCTGCGTATGCAATTGTTTCTTATCAAACAGCTTATATGAAAGCCAATTATCCCGTTGAATTTTTAGCGGCTTCAATGACGCATGATATGACGAATACGGATAAACTCAATGATTTTCGGTGTGAGGCATTAAGGCTGGGTATTGAGGTTATTGCACCTTCTATACAAACATCTCATCGCGTGTTTGAGGTTGGTGATAACTGTATTTATTATTCTCTTGCTGCCATTAAAGGGGTGGGAGAAACGGTTGTCGATCATATCGTCGATTGTCGTGGAAATAAAATTTTTAAAGATCTGGAAGATTTTTGTGCGCGTGTTGATCCTCGTATTGTCAATAAACGTGCGATGGAAAGTTTAGTTTGTGCTGGTGCTTTTGATTGTTTTAATATTGCACGTGAAGTTTTGTTAGCCAATCTTGGAACACTTCATGCACGGGCACTTCGTATTCTCGATGACAATTCTAGTGGGCAGGTTGATATATTTGGTATGGCAGGCGGATTAAAAGAGCCATTGATTTTATCCCAAACGACTCCTTGGTTGCTATCTGAGAAACTTTATCGAGAATTTCAGGCAATAGGCTTTTACTTTTCTGCTCATCCATTGGATGAGTATCAAGCTATTCTTGCCAAAAAACGTGTTCAGACTTGGAGTCATTTTGCCAATGCTGTTAAAGGGGGGGCAACGGCTGCACGGCTTGCTGGAACCGTTGTGGCAAAAAATGTGCGCAAAACAAAATCTGGTAAAAAAATGGGAGTTATTCATTTTTCTGATACAAGTGGACAATATGAGGCCGTTCTCTTTTCTGAAGCACTTTCGAATTACGAGGAAATGTTAGAACCTGGAAAATCTTTTATTATTACGGTGAGCGCAGAGAATCGCTCTGAAGGGATTAGCTTGCGAATTGAGACAATTCAGTCTTTGGAAAAGGAAGCATTACAGCAGCATAAAATGATGCGTCTTTTTATAAAAACAGTTGATATGCTTCCACAAATTGAACAAAATTTAAATCTTGGGGGAAATGGAGAGGTTGGCCTTATTTTGATACAAGAGGATGGCTTGCGAGAAGTTGAAATTGCGCTTCCAAAGAGATATAAGGTAAATTCACATGTCGCGAATGCTATGAAATTAATTCAGGGTGTTGTCGATGTCGAATTGAGTTAAAACAAGACTTAAAGATAAGAGGCTATTGGAGGAGATTTTTGCTTTTGGAAAAGTTGAAAGTTGGGTTTTGAAAACCAGATAGGGATCGCGAAAGATCTTGCTTTTGTTTGAGTCAATTATGATGGGCTTTTCGTATCATAAAGTCAAAAAATCTCTTTCCTTGGTAATATTCAAAGTACTGGAAAGAATTTTATAGGCTTTTATCGCGATTTTTTATAGAATTCATCGCATCATACATATAAAGCCAATGGAGGCTTGACATAATGCTCTCTGGTGTACGAACTTTCATCATGAGATTACGAGCGATTGCTATAGGCCCCGTTGCATGATAAGCTAATCTGTTGAAATTACCGCGTTTTTTTACTGCTGCAATACGGGGAATGCGAGTTTTTTCATAAAGTGAAAGAGCTTGCGTTAATGAAAAATCTTTCAATGAAAGTGCTGCTGCTAATGTGGCTGCATCTTCGATTGCCATCGCAGCTCCTTGTGCTGCAAAAGGTAAAGCTGCATGTGCACAATCACCAACGAATACTTGTCTCTCTAAGCCTAGAAAACGGTTTTGTTTCATGTGAAAGAGTGGCCAATATCTCCATTCATCAATATGATCAAAGATTTGTAAGATTTTTGAATTCCAACCCTTAAAAAGAGATTTGAGTTTTTCTTTATCTCCTTTATGGTCCCATCTTTCTTTCGAATTTTCTCCATGTGTAATAGCGACAAAATTTACAATTTTTTCTAACGGTTGAATGGGGTAGACAACAAGATGATTGTTTGGTCCCATCCAAGCTGTGATTGTCTTCATATCGTGCAATGAAGAATAAAAATTTTGAGGAAGATTCTCACATGCTGTTGTTGCACGCCAAGCAATAAAACCACTAAAATTTGCTTTTTCATGAAAAGGAGATTGTTGCCGTAACGTTGACCAAACGCCATCACATCCGATCAGGAGGGGCGTTGAATAAAGTTGTTCTGTTGCTGTATCTATTTTAATTGTTGTTATTTCAATGTTGGTTACCGATTGGGTAGAAGATACAATCATTTCTCCTGCTTGGTATTTAATCAGAGGATTTTCAATCACTGCATCATATAAAACTTTTTGTAAAGCCGCGCGGTGAATCGTTATATAAGGATTTTTCCAATATTTTTCTGTTAGATTGATAAGATGAGTACGTAGACGTGTTTTTAAAGATATTCCATCTTTTAACTCAAGAAAATGTGGGATTGTCGCGACTTTAGTGAGTTTGTTAAGAAGGTCCCAGTGTGCGAGAATAGATGTTGCATTTGGAGTCAGTTGAATGCCAGCACCTATCGTTTCAAGTTGTTTACACTTTTCGATAATGGTGCTTGCAATTCCTTTATGAGCAAGCGCTAAAGCTGTGCTTAAACCAGCAATCCCTCCTCCAACGATGATGGGTGATTGCTCCACAAATGATTTCATATTAAATAAGCAGAATTAAAAGAGTGATAGAAAGTCCGAAAACACATTATAGTGGCTCATCTGGATGATATAAACATCCTGTTGGGTTTGTTTGATTGTATGAGAGTGAGGGAACATAACGGTAAAGAGTTGAGCAATAAGGGCAGATTTTCTCATTGGCTGCTCCCATGTCGATAAAGATATGAGGATGATCGAATGGTTGTGTAGCGCCTACGCACATAAACTCTTTCACACCAATTTCGATTGTTTTATATCCAAGATCATTTTGAAAATGGGGAATATTATGATCAGCCATGGTATAAAAGCTCCGGAATAAATTATCTCATCAGCTGTGATGAGGCTCTTCTATTTTGTAAGCGTGAGTTTGTAATAATACTTATAATAATGCAAGATGCTTTTTAAGACAAAGTGTTCTTCTTTTATGCTATATGAAATAATCATCATGTTTTTGGCATTTTGCAGATGGAATTTTTTTCTAAGTATTTTTAAATATTAAATAAAAATATGATAATAAAAATTAGATATTGATGCATTATGAGGATGCTAACATATTATAGAATATTATGTGAAGTATTTCGTTAAGGGTTTTAGAAAGTATAAAAGAAGATTAATGAGAATATATGGAACAGAGGGTGGCAGATAAAGTTTCTATATCGGATATCACGATGAAAAATCCGGCACGGTTTATTAATCGAGAGTTTTCATGGCTACAATTTAATAATCGTGTTTTGATGGAAGCGGCTAATTCGAAACATCCTTTATTAGAACGGCTACAATTTCTTTCGATTTCAGCAACAAATCTTGATGAGTTTTTTATGGTGCGTGTGGCTGGTCTTGCGGCCCAAATTCGTGCTCATGTTACAACGCGCAGTGCAGATGGGTATACTCCACAGGAACAACTTGATGTTGTGCTCGCTGAGATTTCACAGTTGCAGGCTCATCAACTACAGGAATTGAATGTTTTACGTAATGAATTAAAAAAGAATGATATTGAAATTATTTGTTCTGTTGAACTTTCAGAAATTGAAAAATCATGGCTTGAAAAATATTTTCTTGATAAAATTTTCCCTGTTCTAAAACCTTTATCTGTTGATTCTACGCATTCTTTTCCCTTTATCCCTAATTTAGGGCTTTCTCTCGCGCTGCAATTGTCTGAAGAGACGGGGCAACACATACCACGTATAGTGTTATTGCCCATTTCAATGCTTTCGAGGCGTTTTATTCTTCTTCCTCAAGAGGGGCATCATTTTCGTTTTATTGCGTCTGAAGATGTTATTTATCTTTTTATCAAATATCTATTTCCTCACGATGAGGTTAATGGAATGGGTACATTTAGAGTGATTCGGGATAGCGATATTGAAGTAGAAGAAGAAGCTGATGATCTTGTTCATTTTTTTGAAAAAGCGCTTAAAAGGCGGCGGCGTGGGCAGGTTATTCGCGTTGAATTTGACGCAAAAATGCCAGAAAATTTGCGCCAATTTATAGCGAGTTGTCTTGCTGTTCCTGATAACTGTATTAATGTTCTTGATGGATTTTTGGCACTTAATATGGTATCAGAGATTGTTTCTATTCCCCGTGATGATCTCAAATTTATTCCTTATATCCCTCGTATTCCAGAATCTATTCACAAACATAATGGGGATTGTTTTGCGGCTATTCGTGAAAATGATATCGTGATTCATCACCCTTATGAGACATTTGATGTTGTGGTCCAATTTTTACGTCAAGCTGCTTGCGATCCTGATGTTGTGGAAATCAAACAAACACTTTATCGTACATCAAATGATAGTCCAATTGTTCGTGCTTTAATTGAAGCTGCTAAACGAGGAAAGTCTGTGACTGCTTTGGTCGAACTTAAAGCACGTTTTGATGAGGAAGCTAATATTCGCTGGGCACGGGATCTTGAATGTGCTGGGGTTCAAGTTATTTTTGGTTTTATTACCTTAAAAACACATGCTAAGATGTCTCTAGTTGTGAGACGTGAAGGAAAACATCTTTGTTCTTATGTTCATCTTGGAACAGGAAATTATCATCCCGTTAATGCTAAAACTTATACTGATCTTTCTTTTTTTTCCAAGAATGATGATATCGCTCGTGATGTTGTGTTATTGTTCAATTATATTGCGCAATATGAGCGTCCACATGAAACAATGAAGATTGCTTTTTCGCCCTTAACATTGCGTAGTCGTATCTTAGAGCATATCGAAGAGGAAATTGCTCATGCACAACAAGGAAAGTTCGCTGCTATTTGGATCAAAGTGAACGCATTGGTTGATCCTGAAATTATTGATGCTTTATATCGTGCTAGCCAAACAGGGGTACAAATTGATTTGGTTGTAAGGGGGATATGTTGTTTACGTCCTCGTATTCCAGGAGTTTCAGATAATATTCGTGTAAAATCAATCGTAGGGCGTTTTCTTGAACATAGTCGCATTTTTTGTTTTGGGAATGGTCAGGATTTGCCCAATGAAAATGCACTTGTTTACTTAGGCTCTGCTGATATGATGCCTCGTAATCTAGACTACCGTATTGAAATATTGGTTCCAGTTTTTAATAAAATGGTGCGACAGAGGATTCTTTTACAAATTATGATCGCTAATCTCATTGATAATCAACAAAGCTTTGATATACTTAAAGATGGAACATCGAAACGTATCACACCGCAGATAGGTGAAAGTCCGTTTAATGCGCAGGAGTATTTTATGGCCAATACAGGTTTTGCGGGGAAAAATGAGTCTTTTGAATCTTCCATTTCGCGCTTGGTTGCGTTGCATCGGCAACAAGCTGAAATGCATAAAGACTGAAATCCAATGACATATAGAGATGCTCAAGGTCGGCTAAAAGGGCGGAAGCCTGTTGCTGTTATTGACATTGGATCGAATTCTGTTCGGTTGGTGATTTATGAGGGGCTTGTTCGCTCACCAACAGTTTTGTTTAATGAAAAAATTCTTTGTGGTCTCGGTCATGGTGTGGCAAAAACGGGATTTTTAGAAGAAAAATCGATGAAAATGGCGTTGCAAACGTTGAAACGATTTCGTACGCTTTGTCGACAGATTGGAGCAGATGAGGTCTATACTTTAGCAACGGCAGCAGCACGAGATGCAAAAAATGGTGTAGAGTTTATTCAAAGTGCTGAAGATACTTTACAAAATAAAATATATCTTCTTTCAGGAAGTGAAGAAGCTATGTATTCAGCCTATGGGGTTGTTTCTACTTTTTATCAACCAAAGGGTATTTCTGGGGATCTTGGGGGTGGAAGTCTTGAATTGATTGATATTGATCATTCTGATGTCGGTGAAGGGATAACGCTTCCATTAGGTGGTTTGCGGCTGCAGTATATGTCAAATAATGATAATGCTATCGCTGCAAAAATTGTACATGAGCAATTTTATAAATCTTCTATTGCGCGTACGCGTAAAGGTAGAGCACGTGATTTTTATGCCGTAGGAGGAACATGGCGTAATTTGGCAAAACTCCATATGGCAATGAAACACTATAGACTTCCTGTTATGCATGGCTATGAAGTTGAAGCTGCTGAAATGGAGAGCTTTTTACACCTTGTAGCAAGCGGCAATATTGATAATATGAGAGGGATTGCGGCGGTTTCACAGAATCGTCGAAAACTTCTATCGTATGGGGCAATTGTCCTTATTGAGCTCATTCAGTGTATGGAGTTTGAAAAGATCATTTTTTCTGGTGCTGGTGTTCGTGAAGGTTTTCTTTATTCACGCTTGCCGCAGACGATTCGACTTTCAGACCCTCTCATTGCTGCGTGCACAGAAATGGCTATTTTACGGGCACGTTCACCAAAACAGGCAGAAGAACTTATTGATTTTACGACGAATGCCTTTAAAGTTTTTGGAATTTCAGAAACTGAAAATGAATGCCGTTATCGTCAAGCGGCTTGTCTTCTTGCGGATATTGGTTGGCGTATACATCCAGATTATCGAGGCAATGAAGCAGCCAATCAGATAGCATTAGGATCTTATCCAGGAATTTCTCATGAGGGGCGCCTTTATGCCGCGCTGGCTGTTTTCTTTCGCAATACGAGTTTACTGGTTGATAAAGAATCTCTTCCCATTTTTCAATTAGCAACGCAAAATATAATTGAGAAAGCACGTATTCTTGGTGAAACGATGCGTATTGCTCATCTGTTTAGCGCTTCTGTTGCAGGAATTTTACCTCATTTATTTTGGCATAAAAAAGCAGATCATATTGTTTTGCAGATTCCAAAGAATTACGCTGGATTATTGGGAGAACGTCCGCTTGGACGATTAAAGAAGTTATCAAAATTAATCAAACAACCTCTTGCTTTTGAAATTTCTTGATTTTTCCTTCTAATTTATTCGCATTTTATATCTTAAAAGGTTAGCTATTTTAGTTTCTAGGCTCGTTCATTTTTAATGATTGGATTGCAGTTTCGATAAGGATTTTTTATATGATAGGATAATGTAAGACACTATCTTTTCATGTGTCTCTATCACGCTAGGCTACTATTTTTTATGAGGTACGCTTTTAATTTTGCATTCATTTTGACATAAAATAAAACCCTCTTTAGAAGATCTTATGGAAATCTCAGATATGTGGGGGAGAGATAAATTAAAGCTGTTTTGTGCTTATTTTTCCATTGTTAAAGTAAAACCCTATCTGTCCCTTTAGCAGTTGTTCAGCTTTTTGACCAAATATTTCATAGCGCCAGCCATTCATAGCGGGAATATTTTTCTTTATTCCTCCATTGGCGATTTTTTCTAAATCATTAGATGTGGCAATAATTTTAGGGGCAATACTGTTTTCGTTTGCAACAAGTTTTAATAATACTCTGAGCAGATCGATAGCAGCGGATGTCGTATCGTTGAGTGGATTATGTTTAGGAATAGGGGGTAAAGTAGAAAGATCAACCTCTAAGCCTTCGTGGACCGCCTTGATTAATGACGACGCAATTGAACATTTATCCCAATTCTTATGAAGGCTGCGTAACCGTTTTAACGCAGCTTCATCTTTTGGTTGTTGGGTTGCTATTTCTATGAGACATTCATCTTTCATGATATGGCGACGTGGCATATTGTATTTTCGTGCTTCACGTTCACGCCAAGCTGCTATCTTTTGTAATACAGCAAGTTCACGCGGTTTTTTAACTTTTCCTTTTACTTTTTTCCATGCTTCATCTTCTGGTATATCATAGGTTTTAGGATTTAAGAGGATTGCGATTTCATCATCCATCCAATGAGTCCGTTGATTTTTTTCTAACCTTTTTTTTAAGAGGAGGTAAACATCTCTTAAGTAGGTTACATCAGCAAGGGCGTAGAGCAGTTGTTTTTCAGAGAGGGGGCGACAACTCCAATCTGTAAAACGGGAGGATTTATCAAGATGATGCCCCGTACAGCGTTGTACAATTTGATCATAGGAGATCGAATCACCAAATCCACAAATTGATCCTGCTATTTGTGTATCGAAGAGAGGGGAAGGAATAACGCTTCCAAGATAATAAATCGTTTCAATATCTTGGCGGGCAGAGTGAAAAACTTTGACAATTTTTTTATCGATCATAAGGTCAAAAAATGGTCGTAAATCAATATCTGGTGCTATGGGATCAATCAGAACTGTAACATCTGGTGAGGCAAGCTGGATTAAACAAAGTTGAGGCCAAAAAGTTGTTTCGCGGATAAATTCAGTATCGACTGTTACAAAATCAGAGGTACGTAGAGCGTTAAGTGCAATTTCAAGATTTGCTGTTTGTGTAATAAGATTCATCATTTTATTATAATTCGATAAATTAAGTTTGTCTTTTATTGATTTTATTTTCGCGTTTTTATTCTCATATCTTGACAAATGGTACTTAAAAAGCGTTTGTAGCGCATGTGAATATTATAATCAAAGGCAAAAAACATGCACCGTTATCGCAGTCATCATTGCGCGGCTCTTCGTAAATGTGATGTAGGAACACAAGTTCGTCTTTCGGGATGGGTTCATCGTATTCGTGATCATGGAGGAATTCTTTTTGTGGATTTGCGTGATCATTTTGGAATTACACAAATTGTTGCGGATCCTGCTTCACCAGCTTTTAAAGTCATTGAAAAAGTGCGTTCTGAATGGGTTATTCGTGTGGATGGGGAAGTGCGTGCACGTTCTGATGAGGTTATTAATGCAACGCTTCCAACAGGTGAGATTGAAATTTTTGCACAAGAGGTAGAAATTCTTTCAAAAGCTGAAGAGCTTCCTTTACCGGTTTTTGGTGAGCCTGATTATCCAGAAGATATTCGGTTAAAATATCGTTTTCTTGATTTGCGTCGGGAGACTATGCACAAAAATATCATGCGTCGGACTGAAATTATTGCAGCTATGAGACGCGCTATGCAAAGTAATGGTTTTACGGAATTTACAACGCCGCTTTTGACAGCATCATCGCCGGAAGGTGCGCGTGATTTTTTGGTTCCAAGTCGTGTTCATCAGGGAAAATTTTATGCGCTACCGCAAGCACCACAGCAATATAAACAGTTGTTGATGATGTCAGGTTTTGATCGTTATTTTCAAATTGCGCCATGTTTTAGAGATGAAGATCCGCGGGCTGACCGTCTTCCTGGTGAATTTTATCAATTAGATGTTGAAATGAGTTTTGTTGAGCAGGAAGATGTTTTAGCAACTATGGAACCCATTATGCGTTCTATTTTTGAAGAATTTGCCGATGGAAAAACTGTGACACAAAACTTTCCTCGCATTTCTTATGATGAAGCAATGCGGAAATACGGTTCTGATAAACCTGATCTGCGTAATCCGATCATTATGGAAGATGTTTCTCAGCATTTTTATAATTCTGGTTTCAAAGTTTTTGCTCAGATTTTAGCAAATGATGAGAATGCACAAGTGTGGGCTATTCCGGCTAAAACGGGTGGAAGTCGTGCTTTTTGTGATCGTATGAATACATGGGCGCAAGGTGAGGGACAACCAGGGCTCGGTTATATTTTCTGGCGTAAGGAAGAAGGAAAATTTGAAGGAGCAGGGCCTATCGCCAAAAATATTGGTGAGCAGCGAACTGAAGCGATTCGTATACAACTCGGTCTTGAAAGTGGTGATGCTTGTTTTTTTGTGGCTGGGGATCCGAAAAAATTCGCATCTTTTGCTGGAGCAGCGCGCAAACGCGTAGGAGAAGAATTAAATCTTGTCGATAGAGAGAGTTTCTCTTTAGCGTGGATTATTGATTTTCCATTTTTTGAATGGAATGAAGATGAGAAAAAGATTGATTTTGCTCATAATCCTTTTTCTATGCCTCAAGGGGGAGAAAATGCTCTTGAGTGTCAAGATCCTCTTACGCTTAAAGCTTTTCAATACGATCTTGTTTGTAATGGTTATGAGATTGCATCCGGTGGAATTCGTAATCACTTACCAGAGATGATGCTGAAAGTTTTTGAACTGGTAGGACTTTCTAAGGAAGTTGTAAAAGATCGTTTTGGTGGTCTTTATCGTGCATTCCATTATGGGGCGCCACCTCATGGTGGCATGGCTGCAGGAATTGACCGCATCATTATGCTGTTGCAAGGTGTTAAAAATTTACGTGAAGTTGCTTTATTTCCTATGAATCAACAGGCACTTGATCTTTTGATGAGTGCTCCGTCTGATGTTTCTTCTACACAATTACGTGATTTAGGAATCCGCATGATTCCTGCTCACAAAAATAGTTCATAATGTTGATTTATGGATTTGTACCGTCCTTTCTCCGGAGTGTGAATTTTTGATGCCTTTCAAGGGCATATGTGTTGTGTATGGATTTAGAGAGGCAAAAAAAATACTATCGTTGTTAATCCTTCAAAAGGGATTGTTTCTAAAGAAATATCTCTCAATGCAGTCAATCTCGTTTTACGATGCTGGCTGCTGGCGAAGGATATAACTCAAAACCTCATGAGTGGTATAAAAACCGTTCTCCATAAAGGATAAGCTGTTATTCTACCTTCTAGTATGCAAATGGTTTCAGTATTTTTATTTCTTGCTTGGGTATTTGCTCTTTTCTTTCTAATAAGCAGGGAAATGATTATGATTGATTTATTATGAATAAATTGGAAATAAGAAAACTTTATAATACCCAGCAGTTTCATTTAAATTATAATTAATTATCTTTATATATCAATATATTATATTATTTATATTTTTTGAAGTTTTTACAATGTTGTAAAAGATAATTGTCTCTCTTCATGTTTATGAGAATAATGCATTTTTATATCTTATGGATTGAAACTTTGGGGAAGTGTATAAGCTTTGAACATTTTTTAGTTTTTTATAGAAAAACTGGATGTCCTTGCTATAAAATCTTTCTTTGTGATCAAGATGCTGTTTGAACAGTGCTTTTGTCGTTTCCAAAAGGATGCAATAGTTCTTTGTGAGCCATTAAATTATATCGTTGAATTTGGCAAAGCTTTCAATAAGCTTTTTGTTTAGAATAATTTATATTCAAATCAGTTTATTTTGTTTTTTTACCTCTTAAAGAGGACCTTGAAAGAAGTTTTCTATAATGTATTAAATATTTTCATATATTGTTTAGAACAAGAGGGGAGAGCATGTATAAATTTTTTCAAATTGATATAATTTTCTGTTCATGTTCTAATTACGGCATTTATTTTTATGTTGTTGACTTTTAATAAAAAAGTTTACTCATAAAAATTTGCATTAAATAAATCTTACACAATAGTTTCTTACTTATTGTGGGAATTTTTGTTCTAATATTATGTCTGATAAAATGAATTTACCTTTTGATAAAGAACATATTGAGCCAATAGAATTACGTTCTGCTTTACAGGAACGCTATTTGGCTTATGCGCTTTCTACGATTACGCATCGTGCGTTGCCTGATGTTCGTGATGGATTGAAACCTGTCCATCGGCGGATTGTTCATGCGATGCGTCTTCTCAAACTCAATCCTGGACAGTCTTATGCGAAATGTGCGCGGATTGTCGGTGATGTCATGGGAAAATTTCATCCTCATGGGGATGCATCTATTTATGATGCTTTGGTGCGCTTGGCTCAAAGTTTTGTGGTTCGCTATCCATTGGTTGATGGACAAGGCAATTTTGGTAATATTGATGGTGATAATGCTGCTGCTATGCGTTATACGGAAGCACGTATGACTGAAGTGGCTGCGTTGTTGCTTGAGGGAATTAATGAAAATGCTATTGATTTTCGTTTGACCTATAATGAAGAAGATGAAGAGCCTGTTGTTCTACCAGGTGCTTTCCCTAATCTTTTAGCCAATGGTTCTTCAGGCATTGCTGTTGGTATGGCAACATCTATTCCTCCCCACAATGTTGCTGAGCTCTGTGATGCGGCGCTACATTTGATTGCATATCCTGATACGCGTGATGAGGATTTAAATCAATTTGTGCTGGGACCTGATTTCCCAACCGGTGGTATTTTGGTTGAGCCTAAAAAGAGTATTGAGGAATCTTATCGTATAGGGCGGGGTTTTTTTCGATTGCGTTCACGTTGGCATCAGGAAACTGGTAGCCGTGGTTCTTATGTGATTATTGTGACTGAAATTCCTTACCAAGTTCAAAAGTCACGTCTTATTGAAAAAACTGCGGAATTATTGCTTGCACGGCGCTTACCAATGCTTGAGGATATTCAAGATGAATCAGCAGAAGATATCCGCATTGTGCTTGTTCCTAAAAATCGGTCGGTTGATCCTGAACTTCTTATGGAATCCCTTTTTAAATTGACTGATTTTGAAGTAAGATTTCCTCTTAATCTTAATGTTCTATCTTTGGGAAAAATACCGAATGTTCTCTCGCTGCGAGAAAGTTTGCAGCAATGGCTTGAACATCGTCAAGAAGTCCTTATTCGACGCTCTCATTATCGGCTTGATCAAATTGATAGCCGATTAGAAATTCTTCATGGGTATCTTATTGCCTATTTGAATCTCGATGAGGTCATCCAGATTATTCGTGAAGAGGATGAACCGAAAAAGAAGATGATTCATCGTTTTGAATTAACAGAAAATCAAGCAGAAGCTATTCTTAATATGCGCTTGCGTTCTTTACGGAAGCTTGAAGAATTTGAAATTCGTAAGGAGTTTGAAACTCTTAAAGCTGAAAAAGAAAAATTGCAGAATTTGTTAGATTCTTCTGTAAAACAATGGAAAATAATTTCAGAAGAAATTAAAAAAGTTCGCAAAACTTTTGGTCCTGAAACGCTCTTAGGAAAAAGGCGTACAACGTTTGAAGAAGCGCCAAGACATGATCTTGATGATATTCAACAAGCAATGATCGAAAAGGAACCGGTTACTGTTGTTATTTCTGAAAAGGGGTGGATGCGTGCTTTGAAAGGTCATTTAAACGATTACAAAGCGCTTTCTTTTAAAGAAGGAGATAGTTTAAAGTTAGCATTTCCAGCATTTACGACCGACAAGATTGTGCTGATAAGTACGGGTGGAAAGTTTTTCACTATTGGTGCCAATAGTTTGCCTGGAGGACGGGGACATGGTGAACCCATTCGTCTTTTAGTTGATATGGATGATGAGCATGATGTTCTTACAGCTTTTGTGCATCATGCAGAAGAAAAATTGCTCTTGGTTTCATCTTACGGAAATGGCTTTGTTATTCCTTCTGCAGAAGTGATTGCCAATACACGAAAAGGAAAGCAAGTCATGAATGTGAAATCTCCTGATAAGGTAAAGCTTTGTGTTCCGGTCAATGGTGATCATGTTGCTGTCGTTGGTGAAAACCGCAAAATGCTTATTTTTTCTATTGAACAAATACCAGAAATGAATCGTGGTAAAGGGGTTCGCTTACAACGTTACAAAGAAGGTGGTATTGTTGATGCCAAGACTTTTAATTTATCAGAAGGCTTAAGTTGGCAAGATACAGCTGAGCGAATCTTTAGCCGTCAAGCTGATGATCTCATGGAATGGATGGGAACGCGTGCAGGCGTTGGGCGTCTAGTTCCAAAAGGATTTCCAAAATCAGGAAAATTTACCAATTAAATAATAGAATGTTTTTATTTCAAGCCTATAAAAGCATAAATAAAAATACTATGTGTTTTTATTATATGATAAGATGTTGGTTTATATTAATAATTTAATATCATATTAAATGAAAGGCTCTAATACCCATAAGGTTTCTTATTTCAATTTTGTTCATGTTAAAATAGTCAAAATGATTTGTTTGCACATCACAAGTGGATTGGTGTTATAAATGGAAGTTTATAAATAAAAGAATAAAATATGTCTTTTATAGGCTGTCTCAAGTGCCAAGAGTGGTTGTAAAATTGGGAACTGAATAAATATAATAGGCTTACATGTTTCATAAGTGTGGGGGTGATAGAATGGTTTTATACATTTTATTATTTTACCACTATATTGTTCATGGGTTCTATCGTGAAATAATTTTATGCTTTGAGAGGTGTATTTTTAAAACAAATATGTGAATATTTAACACAAGAGTATCCTTAGAGGTATTCTGTTTTGTGTAAGAGAAATAATATCTTTCTTGTTCAAGAGAGGTGTTATTAATTTTGCTCGTAGCAGTGTCTATTCGTTAGGATTATGATGATATTGCCTAAAGAGATGACCATGTTCTGCCCATAAGACAAGCAAAATAGCAACAAGGCTTAGAAAGAAAAATCCTGCTGAGTTTGGGATGGTTGTTTCATCAAATTGTTGGGCAATAAAAAAGCTCAGTCCTGCACCGATAGATGTCTGGAGAAATCCGGATACAGAAGAGGCTGTTCCAGCAATTTTGCCTACAGATTCGAGGGCGAGCGTATTGAAATTGGCCATAATACCACCACAGGTAAACATTAATATACAATATAACGTCATATAAAAAGGAAAGGGAATAACACCGCCTGCTAAGATGGATCCAATAAACCAAACGCATGAAGTGCCACAAAAGAGCAAAAGCATAGTATGCGCAATACGCCGCATTCCAAGACGTCCGACAAATCGAGAATTCATGAATGATGAGAAAGCCTGAAATGCAGCACCGATGGCAAATGCTATAGGAAACCAAAAACCTAGTTTGTAAATTCCTTCATAGGTTTGTTGTGATGTATTAACAGCAATAAAAATACAGCTTAGAATGATGGATGTTGCAAGCGTATAGCAAAGTGTTGTACGATTTGTTACGACAATCCATAAGTTGTGTTTTACTGAAGAAAAGGAAAGAGGGCGCTGTTCATAAAGTGTTTCAGGCAAGCGGAATTGAATCCAAACCATTAACCCCAAACCAATCATTGCCATGAAAATAAAAATAAATTGCCAATGTCCGAGTAGTAAAATGATCTGTCCTGTTGCAGGACCAACCATTGGGGCAACAAGAAAAACCATCATAACAATAGACATAACTTCTGCCATTTTTCGGCCACTGTAGAGATCACGTACAACGGAAACCGTAAGAACACGCATAGCAGCTCCTCCAATGCCTTGCAAAATACGCAAAATGAGCAAGAGAGAAAAATCAGTTACAAAGGCACAACCAATTGCCGTAAATGAATAAAAGGCAAGACCAAGAAGAATAAGTTTACGTCGTCCATACCGATCGCTTATTGGACCGAAAAATATTTGAGCAATACCATAGCTAATAAGATAACTTGAAATGATATAATGTTGATCATTTTCGTTGAGAACATTTAAGCCTTTTAAAATATCGGGCATAGCAGGCAACATAATGTCTACAGCTATAGCGTTAATAGCCATGAGTGAAGCAATAAGAATAACAAATTCTTTATAGCCAATTTTCTTCTTAATCGCATCACTGTGCGCTTGTTCATCAACTGAATATGACATAAGGTATCCTTGAAATGAAAATTTCGCCTGAAAACAGCTCTTTTTAAGAGTCTGAATGAAATGAAAGATACCTATGATTGCTTACAAGGAATATTTTTTTCTTTCAAAAGTTCTTGTAACTCATTGTTTTGAAACATTTCTTTAACAATATCACAGCCTCCAATAAATTCACCTTTGATATAAAGTTGTGGAATCGTTGGCCAATTTGAGTAATCTTTGATCCCTTGACGCAATTCGTCAGAAGTTAAGATATTAACCCCTTTATAATTCAATCCTAAATAGTCGAGGATTTGAACGACTTGTCCTGAAAAACCACATTGTGGAGCGTCAGGGGTTCCTTTCATGAATAAAATGACGTCGTTTGTTTTAATTTCGTTGTCAATAAAATCATGAACAGTGGTCATTTTTATCCCTCGATATTTCAGATTTTTATAAGTGTGTAATTATGTTCGTACCCGTTTTAATCGTATTGAACGAATGAATGCAAGAAGAAAATTTAGACTATTTTGGGGTACTTGTTTGCAACATTAAGGCGTGGAGGTCATTTCCCATATTGCCTTTAAGGGCATCATAGACCATTTTATGCTGCTGAACACGGGTTTTACCACGAAAACTTTCAGAAATAACTTCTGCAGCATAATGTTCCCCATCTCCAGCAAGATCACTAATTGTTACAGTCGCATCGGGAATGCCTTCACGAATAAGTGTTTCAATTGCATGAGCACTCATTGCCATCACTATTCTCCTATGTTGTTCATCCTTTTGTAAGAGCTGTTTAAAAGAGAAAGAATAAATTTTTTACTCTTCACCCATAAATTGTGGAAACCAGTTCTCATAGGCTTGTGTAAGTTTTTCCACTGAAAGTGTTAATATCCCATCTATATTAAGAGAATCTCCCTCAACTTGACCTAGCTCTGTTAAAGAAATGGCATGGGTTTGTGCATGCTCTTTAAGACTGCTGAGAGCATGAGGCTTAACGGCTAAAAGATAACGCCCTTGATCTTCTCCAAAAAGTTCTGCATGATGGAGGGATTTATTGCTTAATTTTACTTTAACTCCTTTACCTGCTTTAATCACCATTTCTGCAAGTGCAATCGCTAATCCCCCATCAGAAATGTCATGAGCAGCATGAACAAAACCGCTATTAATAACATCTCGAACGAATTGGCCATGTTTTTTTTCAAGTTGTAAATCTATGGGAGGAGGGGCACCTGCATCAATATTTAAAATGTTACGTGCATAGATTGATTGTCCTAAATGAGAACCACAATCTCCCACTAAAATGATACTATCTCCATTTTTCATACCACTTATTGTTACCATTTTAGACCAATCACTAAGAAGGCCTACACCAGCAATTGTGGGGGTAGGAAGAATAGCTTCTCCATTTGTTTCGTTGTAAAGAGAAACATTGCCTGAAACGATAGGAAAATCAAGGATTCTACAAGCTTCTCCTATACCTTTAATAGCCAAAACCAGTTGTCCCATAATTTCAGGCTTTTCAGGATTACCAAAATTAAGGTTATCTGTAGCAGCTAGTGGTGTTGCACCTGTCGTACTAATATTTCGCCAGCATTCTGCAACAGCTTGTTTCCCTCCTTCATAAGGGTCTGCTTCACAATAACGCGGTGTTACATCAGAAGAAAAAGCAAGAGCTCGTTTACTCTTATTACTTATGCGGATAACACCTGCATCACCTCCCGGACAAATGAGGCTATTTCCTTGAATAAGAGTATCATATTGTTCATAAACCCATCGTCGTGAACTTTGATCAGCTGAATTCAATAAGGTTAAAAGTGCATCACTAAGATTCTCAACTTTTTTGACATCTTCTGCTTTCAGGAGCGTTTTCTTTGCAGGTTCACTCCAAGGACGATCATAAACAGGTGCTTCATCACCAAGCTCTTTGATGGGAAGATTGACAACTTCTTCTCCTTGATGAGATACACGAAA
This sequence comes from Bartonella queenslandensis, assembly GCF_018155095.1. Taxonomy (GTDB): domain Bacteria; phylum Pseudomonadota; class Alphaproteobacteria; order Rhizobiales; family Rhizobiaceae; genus Bartonella; species Bartonella queenslandensis_B. Next base: position 118,196 of record NZ_NAAI01000005.1, read on the forward strand.
ACGTAAATCATCGGTTGTTTTTCCAATAATGGAAAAATGGAGCCCCCACTTATGAAAAATTGCTGCTGCTTGCCTTTCTAGCTCTGGTTTAAGGACCATGAGCATACGCTCTTGACTTTCAGAAAGCATCATTTCATAGGCTGTCATGTTTTCTTCACGAACGGGAACAGTATCGAGATTAAGCTGTATTCCTAGATTCCCTTTTGCACCCATTTCAACGGCAGAAGAGGTGAGACCTGCAGCCCCCATATCTTGAATAGCAACCACGGCTCCAAGTTCCATGAGCTCTAAACATGCTTCAAGAAGGCATTTTTCTGTAAAAGGATCTCCGACTTGAACGGTTGGGCGTTTTTCACTGATTGAATCATCAAATTCAGCAGAAGCCATTGTGGCTCCACCGACACCATCTCGCCCTGTTTTTGCACCAAGATAAACAACAGGGAGTCCTACGCCTTGTGCTTTAGAATAAAAAAGAGCATCTGTCTTTGCAATCCCAGCGACAAAAGCATTAACGAGGATATTGCCATTATAACGTTCATCAAAATTGATTTCTCCACCAACCGTTGGAACACCAAAAGAATTGCTGTAACCCCCTATTCCAGAAACAACGCCAGCAACAAGATGGCGTGTTCGGGGGTGATCAGGAGCACCAAAACGCAATGCATTCATAGCGGCAACAGGACGGGCGCCCATTGTAAAGACATCACGCAAAATACCACCAACACCTGTCGCTGCCCCTTGATAAGGTTCAATATAAGAAGGATGGTTATGGCTTTCCATTTTGAAAACAACACATTGTCCTTCACCAATATCGACAACTCCAGCATTTTCACCAGGTCCTTGAATGACACACTTTCCTTCTGTCGGAAGAGTTTTGAGCCATTTTTTAGAAGATTTATAGGAACAATGTTCGTTCCACATTGCAGAAAAAATTCCCAGTTCAGTAAATGTTGGTTCTCTGCCGATTAACGTTAGGATACGTTGATATTCATCCTCTTTTAGCCCGTGTTGTGCAATGAGCTCTGGTGTAATCGTGATGTTATTGCAAGGATTCATGAGTATATTTATCCGTCAAATTAATCGAAATTTAGCATTTTAATTTTTTTAATCTAGCAACTTAGATTATGGAAAACTACGTGGTTTAATAATTAAAATATTCATAGATCCTCAGCTGAAGATTTTGTTCGTTTGGTTGGATGAACTTCAAGACCAAAAAAACAATCTTAAATAATTATGTGTTTAGAGAATAATATCCATGGTTATTTGTATAGAATTTTGCTCATAGATTTACAACGCGAGAAATGATATAAATCTTCGTTTTTACAATTATAAAGGACAAGAATTTTTGCAGCCTCATCCATTGACTAATTCTAAAGCACTTTGAAAAAGTAAACGACCGTCAATCCCTCCATGAGCGGGTTCGATAAAGTTTTCAGGGTGGGGCATCATACCAAGAATATTACCAGCTTTATTAATAACACCAGCAATGTTTTTTATTGAGCCGTTAGGGTTTGTATTTTCTGCGTAGCGAAAAACAATTTGTTCATTGTCTTCCATTTGTTTTAATGTTTCATTGTCAGCAAAGTAATTTCCATCATGATGGGCAACAGGACAACGAATAATTTGTCCTTTAGAATAATATCGAGAAAATTTCGTCTTGGCATTAACGACTTCAAGTTTAACTTCACGACAAACAAATTTTAAAGAAGCATTACGCATTAAAGTTCCAGGGAGTAATCCAGCTTCCAACAAAATCTGAAACCCATTACAAATACCTATGATAGTAATACCTTCTTGTGCTTTTTCACGAATAGCTTTTAAGATGGGGGTTCGCGCTCCAATAGCACCACATCTTAAGTAGTCACCATAAGAAAAACCACCAGGAATAATAATAATATCTACATCTGGAATTGTTGTCTCTGTTTGCCAAATTTTGAGTGGCTCAACCCCTGTTATATGATGTAATGCGGCAACCATATCTTGGTCGCGATTTAATCCAGGAAGTTGAATAATGGCGGTTTTCATGAGCTTTTCACTTAAAGAAGTTCGATAGTATAATTTTCAATGACAGTATTTGCGAGTAACTCTTCACACATCTGCTCAAGTTTTTTCTTTGCGGTTTCAAAAGGTTGGTCATCAAGAACAATATCAAAAACCTTTCCTTGACGAATGGAATGAATCCCTTCGAAAGCTAAACTTTTTAAAGCACCGACAATAGCCTCTCCTTGTGGATCAAGGACGCTTTCTCTTAAAGTAACTGTAATGCGTGCTTTCATTTTTTGCTTCCTGTTGTTAGAAAAACCTCTCCTTTGAAGAGGTATATTTATAGAAGGCAGTAATTATTTTACCTTGTGTTTACTTGACGCGTTTTTTTACTTTACCAAGACGGGACCACTTGGTCGAGTTGGCTCATTTTCATTCATAATACCAAGGCGTTTGGCAACCTCTTGATAGGCATTAATAAGCCCCCCCATATCACGACGAAAACGATCTTTGTCCATTTTTTCTCGTGTTTGCATATCCCATAGTCGTGCAGAATCAGGAGAAATTTCATCAGCAAGAACAATGCGCATTGTTTCATCTTCCCACAGGCGACCAAATTCCATTTTAAAATCAATTAATTGGATGTTGACTCCGGCAAAAAGGCCGGAAAGAAAATCATTAATACGAATTGAAAGTTGCATGATATCTTCTACTTCTTGCGGGACAGCCCACCCAAAAGCAGTGATATGTTCTTCTGTCACCATGGGATCATCGAGAGAATCATTTTTATAGTAGAATTCAATGATGGATTGTGGGAGTGGGGTTCCTTCTTCTAATCCTAAACGTTTAGCAAGAGAACCCGCTGCAACATTTCGAACGACAACTTCCAATGGAATGATTTCCACTGCTTTAATAAGCTGTTCGCGCATATTTATGCGTTTTATAAAATGTGTTGGGATGCCCAAACGTCCAAGATGGCTAAAGATATATTCCGAAATTCGGTTATTTAAAACCCCTTTCCCATCGATAATTTCATGTTTTTTAGCATTAAAGGCTGTAGCATCATCCTTAAAAAATTGAATATACGTTCCTGGTTCAGGTCCTTCATACAAAATTTTGGCCTTGCCTTCATAAATACGGTGGCGACGATTCATTATGATTCTCTATTTATCTTGAGAGGTTTTTAATAACATTAGTAAGCGATACTATCCTAATTGATAGAAATTCTCAATGATATTGCTATGATACTTTTATAATTTTTGTCATGATACGTCTCTTCAAAGGTGGAGATGCAGAGACGACGAGAAAAAAGATTAACTCTTTTGGATCAAATTTTTGCAAGAAAGTGAGAAAGGACCATAAGCCCTTCAGGCCAAGGTCCGTGTCCAGATTCTGCATTGATATGCCCAGAATACCCAGCATCCACAAAGAGTGAGCCCCAGTCATTGGCAATTTTTTCTGCGACCGAAAATTGACAAAATTCATCATTGCGGCTGGCGATGACAATAGAAGGAAAAGGCAACTTTTGACGATGATAGGGGCCAAATGTCATTAAATGTTTGGGACGTATTTTCTCATTGGCAACATCTGGAGGTGCCACAAAAAAGGCGCCACAAACTTTTTTTGCATTTTGTATAGTTGCATGAATAGCGGTAGGAACGCCTAATGAATGAGCAATAATCATAACAGGTCTTTGAGCTTGTGCAATGGCGGTTTTAACTTCATTAACCCACTCGTCACAAACAGGCTTTGACCAATGGGCTTGTTCAATACGGCGAGCTGTGGATAATTTTTTTTCCCAACGTGTTTGCCAATGATCTGGACCAGATCCTTTGTAGCCAGGAACCATAAGAATATCGAGTTGATTTGCTTTCATGAATTGTTTTCTTTGTTACAATAGGTTTTTCACCATAGGTGGAATAGATTTGGGCTTTCTATGTTGTTCTATTGTTCTTTAAAAACACGTTTAAAAATCCTATTGATATGTTTAGTATGATAAGAAAGATCAAATTTTTCTCGAAGCTCTGCTTCACTTAAAGTTTTGCTAACATCTTTGTCATTGAGCAGTTCTTCTAAAAAATCTTTTCCTTGTTCCCAAACCTTCATCGCGTTTCGTTGTACAATTCGATATGAATCTTCACGACTGATTCCTGCTTGTGTGAGTGCTAAAAGGACCCGTTGTGAATGAACAAGACCTCGGAATTTATTGAGATTTTTTTGCATATTTTCCGGATAGACAATGAGATTTTCAATGACTGATGTGAGGCGAGAAAGAGCAAAATCAAGTGTAATCGTTGCATCAGGGCCAATATAACGTTCGACAGATGAATGAGAAATATCGCGTTCATGCCAAAGTGCTACATTTTCCATGGCAGGGAGTGCAAATGCACGAACCATACGGGCTAACCCCGTTAAATTTTCTGTTAAAACTGGATTCCGTTTATGAGGCATTGCCGATGAACCTTTTTGCCCTGGTGAGAAATGTTCTTCTGCTTCGAGAACCTCTGTTCGCTGTAAATGGCGTATTTCTATCGCTAACCTTTCAATAGAGGACGCAATAACACCCAGTGTTGCAAAAAACATAGCATGACGATCCCGTGGTATAATTTGAGTGGAAACGGGTTCAGCACGCATTCCTAAAGCTTTTGCGACATGTTCTTCAACGCGTGGATCGATATTGGCAAAAGTTCCTACAGCTCCTGAAATTGCGCAAGTAGAAATTTCTTCACGTGCAGCAAGAAGACGTTTGCGACAACGAGAAAATTCAGCGTATGCGAGAGCAAACTTGACGCCAAATGTTGTTGGTTCAGCGTGAATGCCATGACTTCGCCCAATGGTGATGGTTTCTTTATGTTCAAAAGCACGTCTTTTTAAGGCTTCAAGAAGTTGGTCTATATCCTTGAGCAAAATATCACTTGCACGCATTAATTGAATGCTCAGCGTTGTATCGAGAACATCAGATGATGTCATGCCTTGGTGAATAAAACGTGCTTCTGGTCCAATGAATTCAGCGAGATGGGTTAGAAATGCAATAACATCATGTTTGGTAATGGATTCAATTTCATCAATACGATTGACATCAAATTCAGCTGCTGCTCCTTTTTCCCAAATGATCTGAGCTGCTTCTTTCGGAATAACCCCCAGTTGAGCAAGGGCATCACAAGCATGGGCTTCAATTTCAAACCAAATACGATATTTCGTTTCAGGAGACCAAATTGTTACCATTTCAGGGCGGGAATAACGTGTGATCATCATTTTTTTCCTTGTTGTGAGAGGATTGCGGCTTGGCGCAATGCACTCATGCGTGTTTTGTAAAGCTCTTTGTTTCCATTTTTATAAATTGCAGAGCCTGCGACAAATACATTTGCACCAGCTTTTGCAGTTATTCCAATTGTATCAACGGTGATTCCACCATCAACTTCAAGATCAATAGGGCGGTTTGCAATCATGCTTTTAACGCGCTCAATTTTATCTTTTATTTCTGGAATAAAATTTTGCCCACCAAAACCGGGATTGACCGTCATAATGAGGATAAGATCCAATTGATCAAGCAAATATTCAAGGACGTGTTCAGGAGTGCTTGGATTGAGTGCAATGCCTGCTTTTTTACCCATTGCTTTGATTGTTTGGAGTGAACGATGAAGATGGGGACTTGCTTCAGCATGAATGGTTATAATATCTGCCCCAGCCTTTGCAAAAGCTTCCAAATAAGGATCAACAGGTTTGATCATCAGGTGGACATCGAATATTGCTTTGGTTAATGGACGCAGAGCCTTGATGATTTCAGGGCCAAAGGTGATGTTAGGAACAAAGTGACCATCCATGATATCAAGATGAAGCCAATCTGCACCAGCCTCAACAACATCTAATATTTCTTGTCCAAGTTTAGCAAAATCAGCAGCCAAGAGGGAAGGTGAAATGAGAAGAGAATGGGGCATAAAAATCTCCTTGATTGGCTGCTTTTATCATGTCGCTATGTATACACAAATATCTTTTGTGTTATGACAAAAAAGAAAAATACGTATATAGATCTTCGTTATAGAAAGATCGCTTGAAATTTTAAAGTTTTATAAATGAAAAATATATCGAATCATAAAACATGTTTTATGCCTCAAATCCGACATAATATTACCGCTTCTTCGCAAGAATATCGAGATGCTATGAGCCATTTTGCAAGTGCTGTACATATTGTGACAACAGATGGCATTAAGGGAAAGCGCGGGGTGACGGTTTCGGCGTGTTGTTCTTTATCAGATAATCCCCCAACTCTTCTTGTTTGTCTCATGCGCCATAATCTGAAGAATCACGTATTTATGGAGAATGGGATTTTTTGTGTTAATAGCTTGGCAGGAAAACATCGTCCACTAGCGGATATTTTTTCAGGGCGCTGCAATGTTTCACAAAATGAGCGCTTTAATGTTGCACAATGGGGAACTTTGCAGACAGGAGCGCCTAGTCTTTCAGATGCTTTAGCATCTTTTGATTGTCGTTTGATTTGTTGGCATGAGCATGCAACCCATTGTGTATTGATTGGTGAAGTTGTTGCAATCAACTGTAGTCATGGAAAAGATGCTTTGATGTATTTGAATCGTGGATATCATACTTTACCTTTATGAGGTTTTTTTTGCATTGGTGAAACGATTGATTGAGGCTCCGTTTAAATTTTAGTGCGCTGAAAAAGGAGGAAAGAGATGGCTCTGATATTTGTGAATTCTCTTCTTTTGAGGCTTTTCAATACATGAAAAAGATGATTTTTTGATGATCTTCGATCAAGAGTCCAACTTGAGATCAAAAAAGATATCAAGACTAAACAGTGTATTTAGACATATTTGTAGATTGTTATGAAAAAACATTTTACTCTTGTGCTGTTGAGTATTGCACAATATATAGACCCCACAGAGCAGATGTGGAGGTTTTTTATTGCATGAGCGAAGAGATTGATGGTCAATATCGCCCTAGTGAAGATGAGCCTTTTATGAATGAGCGGCAAAAGGCGTATTTTCGCGCTAAATTGGTTTCTTGGAAGAATGATATCTTAAAAGAGGCGCGTGAGACTTTGGAAAATTTGCAGGAAGAAAACGCTGCTCAACCCGATTTAACCGATAGGGCATCTTGTGAAACTGATCGTACAATTGAATTACGTGCTCGTGATCGTCAGAGAAAACTTATTTCAAAAATAGATGCTGCCTTGGAGCGAATTGATAATGGGACATATGGTTTTTGTGAAGAAACCGGCGAACCCATTAGTATAAAACGTCTTGAGGCGCGGCCGATAGCTGTTTTGTCGTTGGAAGCACAAGAACGTCACGAACGGCGTGAAAAAGTTTATCGCGATGATTAAGGTCATTAAAGCGATAAATAAGCGAAGTTCGTTGTGATAAAATTGTATATTTTATCTTGGAGGGGTGGGAATAAACAAAGATGGTTCTTGACGCCCTTCAATTTCAGCTGTGATTGCTGAATCTTTTATTGCTTGATTCGTAAAAGAAGAAGAGCCTTTATCTGGCGTATCGTTTCTTTCTGTAAAGGGGGAAGTGGGATAGGGGGAGATGTCTCTCTTTTGTATTTTGGATGTATTAGTAATATCGCATTCTACAACCACATCCGTTAACCCACCGATAAGAAGCAAGTGTTCTTTATTATCACAACGGACTAAAACAAGGCGGCGGGTACGATCTATAGAAATTGCTTCACATAATGCCAATCGTGATAGACTTTTTTTTCTATTAATGTTGGATCTTCTCCTATTTAAATGGCGTAAAAACAAGATAATTATGATAATAGCTATGATTGTTATTACAAAAAACAAAAAATTTATCGTTATATCGGCAGCAGATACACCGATTTGGTCTGATAACCAGATATACATGGTTTTTCTCCCATTTTCGTATGGAAACTATCGTTTTTTATTGAGATAAATTTATAAATATACCCTTAAAAGATTTACTTCAAAGATTAGAAATAAACTCTTTAACATTAAGTGAGCTTTCTTAAAAAGATGATATCATAGTATATATTTTATAACAATGAATATAAAGGAAGTTTCTTCGTATAAGAAACAGCTAAATCTAAGGCAAAGAGAGATGGATAAAGGTTTTGAGAATAATGAAAGATTAGCTTCTTCGTCTTCTGTTCGTCAGGGAGTTGTGATTTTAGGTGTTGTTTTTATCTTAGTTTTCTTTTTCATTGTAGGCGTTTTAGATTTTTTTTATCCACAAAGTTATTTGCAAAAAGTGGTGCTGGGATCTTTTTTGATTCTAGCAATTATCGGTGTTGCAACACTCGTTTTAATTGGAATCCGTGCATTGTGGTTGCATGAAGATTTTGATTTTAGCATCTTTAATAGGAGCGATGATGCAATTGTAATCTCTGATCTTTCTGGTTTTGTTTATTATTCTAATCAAAACTATCAAAAAATTCTGACCTATAAGCCTGAAGAGTCTTGTTATAGGGTTATTGCTGATCTTCCAGGAGCTGGTGCACTTTCCTATCGCTTAAAAGTTGCAGCCTGTAATAATCGTTCAGCGCAAGAAGAGTTAAGAGTAGAGCAAGCAATTTTTACCGATTCTACACACAAAAAATCTGTTTGGTATAATATCTCTGTTCAACCTATTACAAAACGGAAGAAAAAGCTTTTACTTTGGCGTATTACTGATATTTCGCATTTACAACAAACCCGAGAAATTTTTTTCTCTAACCTTCAAGAGGCGATTAATCATTTGGATCAAGCTCCTGTTGGTTTTGTATCAGTTAATACACAAGGCACTCTTCTTTATGCCAATGCGGTTTTTGCCGAATGGTTCTCAATTGATTTAGCCAATTTTTCGGTTGGTCAATATCATTTTGATCCATTATTTGAGAGCGTTGGCGCTAAGAGCTCATGGAGTGATATTTGTTTGCAAACCAACAGATATCAAAGTTCAGGTTACTCTTTACCCTATAGTTTTTCATTATGTTTAAATCCACAGACGACTTGTGAGAAAATATTTCATTGTTTTATCTCTGCTTCTTCTCTCTTAGAGGAAGAAGCCATTTATCGTATTGTGGTTATTCCACAACAAATACAAAAAGAAGAGGATGATCAATTAAAATTACCTAGCATATTAGGTGAATATTTTGATGCGAGTCCTTTTGCAATAGCCGTGGTAAATCAGGAAGGGCAATTGATTCACATGAATAATGCTTTTTCATCACTCATGGAATGTCGAGATAAAACGATCAATTTTTATGATATTATTTCTCGTCGTGATTGTGTGCAGTTAGAGCGTGCCTTTCAGAAAATAGCGACTAATAAAAATTACTTTGTTTCTCTGGAAACTGTTTTAGAAAAGAATGAAGAACGCCATTTACGTCTTCATGTTATGTCTGTGCCACCCTATCATGGTGATGGGCTGCAGGATTTGATCATTATCTCTGTCATTGAAACAACAGAACAAAAAACACTTGAAGATAAAATAATGCAAAGTCAGAAAATGCAAGCTGTTGGACAATTGGCAGGCGGCATTGCTCATGATTTTAATAATGTTTTAACAGCAATTTTAATGTCATGTGATCTTCTTTTAAATACGCATCGTAGTTCTGATCCTGCTCATGCTGATCTGATCAATATTAAAAATAATGCTAATCGTGCAGCTGCTCTTGTACAGCAATTATTAGCTTTTTCGAGAAAGCAGACACTTCGACCTGAAGAGGTTGATTTTACAGAATTTTTATCAGATATTCGCAATCTTCTTTTACCACTTTTGGGAAATAATATTCAGTTAAAAATTATCCATGGAAGAGATTTGTGGAGCGTTGAAGTCGATCAAGCATCTTTTCAGCGTGTGATTATGAATTTGGTTATTAATGCGCGTGATGCCATGTTCGATGGAGGTATTGTTACGATTGCGACAAACAATATTACAAAACAACAAAGTGCTGAATTTAATCATCTTGGTTTAGCAATTGGTGAATATGTGCAATTGATTATTTCAGATACAGGGAGTGGGATATCTGCTGCTATACAAGAAAAAATGTTTGAGCCATTTTTTACAACAAAAGAAGTCGGAAAAGGAACAGGACTTGGTTTATCAATGGTTTATGGAATTATCAAGCAGAGTGGTGGATATATTTATTGTGAAAGTAAAGAGGGAGAAGGAGCAACATTTCATATTTTTCTTCCTCGTTATATTTCCGATATAAAAGGAGAAATTTCTCAGCAGATTGAAAAAAATGAAGAGAAAGATAAAAATATAGATTTAACAGGGTCTGCCACTGTTTTATTGGTTGAAGATGAGGATGCTGTCAGAATGGGGGGGGTAAGGGCTCTTCAAATGAGAGGATATACGGTTTTAGAGGCAGCAAGCGGGGTGGAAGCTCTTGCTATTCTTGAGGAAAAAAAAGGAGCTGTTGATATTATTGTTTCCGATGTGGTCATGCCAGAAATGGATGGGCCCACTTTATTGAAGGAAGTCCGTAAAAAATATCCTGATATCAAATTTCTTTTCGTTTCTGGATATGCAAAAGATGCTTTTGCTAAGAATCTTCCACAAGATGCCGTTTTTGGCTTTTTATCTAAACCTTTTACACTCAAACAGTTAGCTCTAACAGTTAAAGAAACACTTTCGTCATAACGTAAAAATTGATGCAATAGAAAAATCGCGTGTTTTAAGATTTCTTAGGGAAAGTACGAGAGTATTTTGATAAAAAGAGCTCATGTTAATGTTTAGAAAAATAAATTAAAGCAGAAAAATTTTGAAATTTAAAATAAAATTCAAAAAAACGCACATTCTACGCAAAAATTCATGAAGAAATAGACTTTATTCTGCCAACATTAGAGGTTTTTAATTATAGGTGCTGAAGATAAATTGCATGTACAATGTTAAAGATTCTATAGATTGTTGATATACTCAAAAGGATAAGAGTTGTTGTTGCGTATCGACCGTTTTGCTCTTTCCTTCAATAAATGCTTTTAACGCTTCGGGGTAGAGTTTATGCTCTGCTTGAAGGACTCTTTGTGCTAAACACTCAACGGTATCATGAGGATAGACTGGAACGGCTGCTTGGGCAAGGATTTTTCCTGCATCCATGTCTTCTGTAACAAGATGAACAGTGCAACCTGTGATTTTTACGCCTGCTTGTAAAATCCTTTCATGCGTGTTTAGACCTTTAAATGAAGGTAAAAGAGAAGGGTGGATGTTTAAAATTCGTCCCTCATAAAGTTTTACGAAACGTGATGAGATAAGACGCATATACCCCGCAAAGCAGAGAAAATCCGGTTTATATTGATCTAAAATCGTGAAAATATTTTTTTCATGTTCTTCTTTCGTTTTGTAGATTTTGCGATCAACAACATGAATGGGTAAGTTATGATTTTGTGCCTTTTCAATACCGTTTGCACATGGATTATCGCAAATAACTGCGACAATTTCAGCAGGGTACTCCTTTTGTTGACTCGCTTGAGCAAGGGCAACCATATTGGAGCCATTACCAGAAATGAAAACGACGATTTTTTTTTTCATAAATGCAGTATCCCTTTATAAAGTATACCTTTATTTTGATCTTTGCGCTTTGTTAAAATGCCAAGAGGAGTCACAGTCTCTCCATTTTTTTCAAGAGCTTGCGTAATTGTTTCAGTTGCATGCTGTCCCACGATAATAATCATGCCAATACCACAATTGAATGTTCGTAACATTTCTGTTTCTTCTATTTTACCTTGTTTGGCAATCCATGAAAAGACAGAGGGAACATTGATGGTAGAAAGATTAATTTCAGCGCAGAGAGAAGAAGGAATGACACGTGGAATATTTTCAGGAAATCCTCCACCCGTAATATGCGCTAGAGCTTTAATTCCTTCGCACTTTCGCATGATAGGAAGAAGTGATTTCACATAAATGCGTGTTGGTGTCAGGAGTGCTGTACCAAGACTATTTTGGGGAGAAAAAGGAGCAGGGTCATTCCATTTGAGATCATTTTGCTGGATGATTCGTCGAACAAGGGAAAAGCCATTGGAATGAATTCCAGAGGCGCTTAAACCTAAGATAATATCACCTTCTGTTAGGTCTTTTGAAGGGAGTAGCATGCTGCGTTCACATGCGCCTACAGCAAAACCTGCTAGATCATAATCTCCTTCTGCATACATTCCTGGCATTTCTGCAGTTTCTCCCCCAATGAGGGCAGCACCGGCTTGTTTACATCCTTCTGCGATACCAGAAACGATAGCGACGCCTTGTTCAGGGTCAAGTTTTCCAGTTGCAAAATAATCCAGAAAAAAGAGAGGTTCCGCCCCTTGTACAAGTAAATCATTGACACACATAGCTACCAGATCAATACCTACAGTGTTATGGTGCCCCACTTCAATGGCAATTTTTAGTTTTGTTCCCACACCATCATTGGCAGCAACAAGGATAGGATCTGTGAAACCCGCTGCCTTTAAATCAAAAAGACCACCAAAACCGCCAATTTCTGCATCTGCTCCGGCTCGTTTTGTTGCGCGTATAAAGGGTTTAATTTTTTCTACCATAGCATTACCCATATCAATGTTTACACCGGCTTTTGCGTAGGTAAGACTAGCTTTGGATTTATTATTTGTAAGATCTTGATTGCTCATTGGAGCCTTCCTTTAATGGAAAATCAGGTTTTGATGTTATGCAATGCCATGATAGAGTTTTCTCTGCAAGAGATATTGATAAGAAAATAAGCAGCTTTGCTTGTACCTTATTTTTAAGAAGTTTATAATTTTTGTGAAGAATTTTTTTTAGGATATTTTATGAGCAAGATATCAGATAATCACGAACAGTCTTCTTGGAACTTTATGAAAAAAAAAGTAAGTGAGAATACATCTCATGACCGTTATAAGACTTATATGCCAGCATATACACAATTACCGTTGCCGAGTAATATGAAAAGACAAATCTTTTTTTGGCTTGGGACGCTGATTTTTTTTATTCTTTTTATGTTTATTTTTGGATCAATTTTGCTTCCTTTTGTGGCAGGGATTGTATTGGCCTATTTTCTTAATCCCATTGTTCAATTACTTGAAAAGTTTGGTATTCGTCGTGTTTTTGGTACTGTCCTCATTACTTTATTTATTGTTATTACCTTTGTTGCTGCTTTAGTTGTTCTGATTCCTATTATTAGTTGGCAAATACAGCAATTTGTGAGTGATGGCTTACCTGTTTATATTAATCGTATTCAAACTTTTTTTGTTGAGCATGATTTTGATTGGATAAGGCGCTATTTTGGAAGTGATCCAAATGAATTACGGCGTAATATTAAAGGACTTTTGGGAGAAGGTTCTGATTTTATTACATCTCTTTTGAATTCACTTTTAAAATCAGGAAAATCTATCGTTAATATCGTTAGCCTGTTTGTTGTGGCGCCTGTGGTGGCTTTTTATATGTTGTTAGATTGGCCACGTATGGTGACTGCAATTGATTCTTTAATACCGCGTGATCATCTTGGGACTGTTCGTAGTATTTTTCATGAAATGGATAAAGCTATCGCAGGCTTTGTTCGTGGGCAAGGAACTGTTTGTCTCATATTGGGAGGCTATTATGCTATTGGTTTAACGATTGCAGGACTCAATTTTGCTCTTTTGATTGGTATGTTTATTGGCCTTATTAGTTTTATTCCTTATATCGGAACAATGAGTGGTTTGGTTCTTTCTGTTGGGATTGCATGGGTCCAGTTTTATCCCAATAATTGGGGAGGAATCATCGTTGTGATGGCACTTTTTTTAATTGGTCAATTTATTGAAGGTTATATTCTTCAACCAAAACTTGTTGGTTCATCAGTGGGATTACATCCTGTGTGGTTGATGTTTTCGCTTTTTGCTTTTTCTTCACTCTTTGGTTTTACTGGTATGCTTGTTGCTGTTCCTGCCGCGGCTGCTGTGGGCGTTTTAGTTCGTTTTGCTCTTCATATTTATCTTAGTTCTCAGATGTATTCGCGAAGTGGAAATTCGGAGCCACAAAAATGAATGGGCGAGAAACGCAATTATCTTTAAATTTCCCTTATGAGCCAATTTTTCACTTTGACGATTTAGTCGTGACGGATAGCAATCGTATGGCTTTTCAGCTTATTGATCATTGGCCCAATTGGAGCTTACCTATTGCAGTTTTGGTCGGAGAAGAAGGATCTGGAAAAACACACTTTTCGAGTATATGGCTCCAAAAAGCAAATGCATTCAGGATTCAGCGCAATAAAATTGATCAGGCTGTTGCTATGGCTTCTTTAGGGAGATCATTTTTAATAGAGGATATTGATGCAGGAGAAATTAATGAGACAGAACTTTTTCATTTAATTAACAGTGTTAAGCAAGCAAATGTTGATGTACGACAAGCTACTTTATTGATGACAGCACGGACACTTCCTTCCACTTGGAATTTAAAGTTAAGTGATCTAAAAAGTCGTCTTAATTCGGTGATGTTCGTTGAAATTAATCAGCCTGATGATGCATTGTTAACTGCTGTTGCCTTTAAGCTTTTTTCCGATAGGCAGCTTATTGTCAATCCAGATACAGTTTATTATCTTATCAGCCGTTGTGAACGTTCTTTATTTTCATTGAAGCATATTATTGATTCTGTTGATCAGCTGGCTTTACAAAGAAAAAGAAAAATAACGCGTGCGGTTATTTCTGAAGTTTTAAATAGAAAAAAAATGTAAACACTCCTTATATGGCTTTATATGTTCCTTTTATTGTCGTTTGAATATGAGGAAAGACAAGTCGTTTAAATAGCTTTGATATTTTATTGGATGAATATTCTTTTCATCATTTGTATAGGCTGTATATTTTTGTATTTGAAAACGTTTCTAAAAAGAGTCCTTCACTTTATTGATAATAAAACTTTTATAATTTGAAAATGTTTGTTGTTTATGGACTTAGATTATAGGAGAAACGAGCGTTTTTTTTCTAAAATTCTACCTGTAAAATCTGTTCTGATACAGTGGGGATTACTTAAAGCAGGATAAAATTATGGAATTCTTATAAAGAATTTCATAATTTTTTATATCAATTAGATTTTTATACAGATGTTATTTCCTATTTTCATCAATAAATATGTTATTGATTAGGAAGAAAACTTAAAAACGTTCTTTTTTGTAAAGAAATGCAACAAAATTGAAAAAAAATGTGTTTTTCTCTTGCACTTCCGTTGTGAAAATTTTAGGAAATGTGCATCAAATGAATATTAAATGGCGGAGCGTAGCGCAGCCTGGTAGCGCACCTGATTTGGGATCAGGGGGTCGTAGGTTCGAATCCTATCGCTCCGACCATATTTGATAAAGTGTATGATAATGACCCAGTTGGGTACGTGTGGTGAAAAACGATCGTTCAAGCGTTGTGTAACCTGAAGGGAAAAAGCATGATCGCACGTATTTATAGTCCTGCTAAAACAGCTATGCAGTCAGGTAAAGGGAATACAGGCTTTTGGATTTTACAGTATGAGCCGATGAAAGCAAAAATGCTAGAGCCTCTTATGGGTTACACGGCAACATCTGATATGAATAGTCAAGTAAGAATCCGTTTTAATAGGAGGGAAGAAGCAATTGCTTTTGCACGCAAGAACGCTATCCCTTATCGTGTAGAAAAGACACATACATCGATTCGGCGTGCTATTTCTTATTCTGATAATTTTCGCAGTGATCGGCAGCAATCTTGGACACATTGAATTAAAGATGCTATTGTGAATTGAGAAGATAATCATTTGGGTCCCGTAGCTCAGCTGGATAGAGCAACGGCCTTCTAAGCCGTGGGTCACAGGTTCGAATCCTGTCGGGATCGCCATATTTAAGAAAATTAATGGATAAAATGTTCGGGATTTTTCCTTTGATTCTATTAATTTTTTTGTGCGCTTTGAGCCTTTTTAATGTTTTTTATAGATTCTATTGTCGTTTTCTGCTGGCTTGTTTGGGTATAAAGTGATGCCATGTTGTTTTCTGCTTGCCCAAAAGCGTTTTAAGTTGTGATATGGTCGTTTCTGCATTTTCTTGCCACGTATTGCTGATCATTTTTTTACCCATTGGTTTATTCTTTTAACACAGCTGCATTTCATGCTTTAGAAAACAGATTGCTAAAACCTCCCTTTATAAGCTTCTTTTCATTTTTTAAAAAGTTACATGCGCTATTTTTTTAGATGAGGTTTAAGCATTGCGTTTAATACCGATAAAATTGCAAAAAATGCCTACTTTAAATTTTTTTTATGAATAATATTATGATGTTTTTCAGTATGATCTTGGGTAAGATTAGTTTTTAAGACATGGTAGATTCCATTTAAATATTTTATGGAACATTGAAGAATAAAAATAGTATCTGTGTATGATGAGAGTTTACAGACAACAGCCTCTGAAGGGATGAAAGGTATTTCTTGTATTGAAATCTGTGCTTTATAACGCGTTACAACTTTAGAGTTTTTTGGATAAAAAGATGTTGTGTATGTGCTGACCAGATAAGATATTGTTTTTTTCAATGTGATATATTTATTGCTAATCTGATTTAACATGGTTGTCACTGTTTCTCAGGGTAGGGCAATAGATTTCAGGAATGTTTATGGTTTTCTGAATTTTATCAGTTTAAGCATACATATAGACTGCATATTTATAGTTTGTACCTCATGCGAGAGTTTTGAGTATTGAGTAACGATTACACTAAAATGTTATGCGGATGAGATCTGATGTTCTAAACGCATATGATTTAAGGGGATTATTGTTTCAATAGGACTATAGTGTGAAGAACGAAGCGTTATTGTATTGCATATTTATGCACTTATTTTAAAATATATCCCTTAAAGCTCCCAAAAGCCCATTTCACGCTGACGCTTGTGAATGGTATAACGCTAAATCCATTGAGTACAATCATCTGTACGCGCATGAAGGAATAAGCCGGAACATTATACACTTTGCCTATTTGCTAGCCGACAATGTTGCGATAGACTTTAGCTTTTTAGATCCTTATAGGTATTTTAGAGCTTTCTTGTACAATTTTTATCTGCATGCCAATCCTTCTTGTGACGTACAAGAGAGATGGTTTTGATTGATTCAATATGGGAGAAGTTTGAAATGAGAAAACTTTGCAATATCCAGATTTCTTATTCAACATGTCAAGTAATAAATATGATTATAAATCAAAGTGTTGAGCGAATAAAAACTTGCTTTTGTTGTTTTTTTATTCTTTTGAATATTTTATGACAACGTATTATTGGTAAATTTAAAATACCGCTCTAAAAACCAAATGTTTTACATACCGAAGAGATTTGTTGTTACATCTCTCACTATTTTGAAACAGGTGTGTATCGATAGAGAAGAAAAAATCAAAAAATAGAGGATAGATCAAAAGATAAACAATGTCTTTTATAAAAAACGTCTTTTAGAAAAAAGCATATCTTTGTCGAAAGAATTTTACAATAAAACCTTCTCACCCATCGCAATTGAAACCGTTGTTGTATTTATGATGCTTTCAGATAGCTCATCCTGAGAGACGTTATCAGAATTCAAGGAATATCAAAAACACCCCGTAGAGTATGCCCCTTGGAGAGGTATATTGCAAAAATCCCTATTCTCCAACCTTCTTACGTATCCCGTACTCTGAAAAGAATATGACAAACCATAAGTTATTTAGTACGAATGGTGGGCGTGACAGGGATTGAACCTGTGACCCCTACGATGTCAACGTAGTGCTCTACCGCTGAGCTACACGCCCATTCATCGATGATGCATACACCATATAGAATAACAAACGTCAATGCTTAATTTCATTTTCTCTTACAACATATGCAAATAATTTAGGAAAACATCCCCTTAAGCAGCAATAAGGATCTTTTCAACTTCATTGACGAGTTCACGTAAGTGAAACGGCTTAGAGAGAACCTTTGCATCAGGAGGAGCATCACTATTTGAATTGAGCGCAACCGCTGCAAAACCTGTAATGAACATTACGCGTAAATCAGGGTCAATTTCAGTCGCGCGTCGTGCAAGTTCGATTCCGTCCATCTCCGGCATCACAATGTCAGTCAGGAGAAGAGAAAATGGTTCTTCTTGTAAACGTTCATATGCGCTAATACCATTATCGAAATCGGCGACTTCGTAGCCTGCACGTTCTAAGGCTTTTACGAGAAAGCGACGCATATCGTTATCATCTTCTGCGAGCAGGATTCGTTTCATGATTGTGTTCCAATGGCTCCATTTGTCAGGGTTTTGCCGCATCGATTATACAATACAGAGTATTTATAAAAAAGATGGTAAAATACTCATAATTGAAATGAATGGCAAAATGGTTAATTCTTATATTCTTATTTAAAATACAACATATTCGTTGTGAGTTGGTTAAATTCAAACGATATGTGATTTTGAAAAAAGAAGGGACGATCTAAAATTTTTAAGGTGATTCATTGCTATTTTTTTACATTGTATGATTCTTATCAGAATTCCATTAAAAAAATTATGAAAATTGTTACTGCAAGGTTGCTTGTATCAAGGAATTAGAATCATATTATGTTAATTTGTTGTTTTTGAAAGATTATCTTAAAAAAAATAGAATTTTTATAGTTATTGGCTTTTTGTAGAGATTTGGAAATGAATATTATCAACAATGTTTATTTTCAGAGCTTTATTTTAATGAATGAAAAATATTATTTTTTAGATATACTATAAAATTATTCCTTAATAATATATCAAAAATAGTAGTTTGATGTTTTATTTATAAAAATGAATTATAATGTATTAAGATAATTTTTTATATTTGTTTTATTAAACTATCAGTATTTTAATGATATTATTTATATATTTGTTATTTTTGTTATGAATTGTGAGTGAATATTTTTTATGGCTTATTTGTAGAGTTTATAAAACTAATCATATGAGTGGTTAGAAGATGGAATCCATTATATAAGGAGTATTTATAGAACGGCATCGCTCATAGAAATTTTCGTTTTTAGTGGAGCAAAATGGAAGTTAAAGTTTCATATTATTTTATAGATACATTATCGGGGATAAATGCATCAAATGCAGCCCAAAATTGTTTTTTGTGATCTTCATTATACATGATTGTATCAAGCTCAGCACCTGTAATAGTAATACTTTCTGTCAGGTGTGTGTATTGGCATAATTGCCGTACTTCAATATTGTTGGCAAGATTGTTTTGATTGGCGAGAATAAAGAGTGTTGGGATTTGTAAATGTCCGTGGCGTATATTTTTCTTCACAGAATCAATGACATTAAATACGGAAGCTATCCATCGGGATGTTGGAGGCTTAGTGAAAGGGGATGAGCCTTGATCCATGGGCCTCAATTGCATATTTTTTGGGGGTATTTTTTTAAATTTTTTTCCATCTTTTGCTGGTATAAAGCCAAGACCTATATCAGAAAGAAATTGTGTTAATTTATGTTGAAAACCATTCGTTTTATTGCCAAATGGAGCAAAAACGGGAGAAACACAGAGCAATCTACTAAACTGATGATTAATGATATCTAATCCGCTCAGTGCTATCAATCCTCCTATACCATAGGCGAGTATAGAGTAAGGGGGTGGACAATTAGGATAAACAATATTTTTAAGAAATTCATGTAAGTCATTAATATCATTATTTATATCAAAGTAATATTTTCGGCTTTTTTTCCTTGTTTTGAAGGATGTTTTTTTTTGATCAAACCAGTCAAATATTGCTGTATGAAAGCCGCGTTGAGAAATTTCATTTATGGCTAAAAAATATGTTTCTAAAGTATTTGCATCGTTTTCAAGAATAACAATTGTTCCCTTAGATTTTTTCACTTCAGGATATGTTATCGCAAAACAAATTTCGCGATCTATTGCTATTTTTAGGGTATTATAATGAATATTAGAAGGTGTCGATTCACGGTTTGTGAGATAAAGAGGTGTTTCCAATTGACATCCTTTACAAGTGTATTTTTGCAACTTAGCACAACATGAGATAATGAGAGAGCTTTGATATTTATGTAATGAAGAAGAAAGATTAAGAAAGGGGTATGTTGTTTTTTAGATAATCGTTTTTGTCAATTTCAGGTACAAAAGAGTTGAAATAAGGGAAAATGATTACCAAATAATATAGTGAGGTCGCCATGATGGGGCCGCGGGTTCACAAGTAAGTTCGCCATTTGGGAGCTTTGTGAGTCAATTATAAACTATAGTCGCTCTAAAGGAGGGCAATATTATGCGTCAAGTAGATTTTTCACCATTTTATCGTTCCACAGTAGGTTTTGATCATCTTTTTAACTGGTTTGATTCTAGAACACAACCAGAGGAAATTTCTTCCTATCCCCCATATAATATCGAACGTTTAACTGAAGATTCTTATAGAATTTCTATGGCTGTTGCTGGTTTTTCGCAAGATGAAATTGACATTGAAACACATTGTAATCAGCTGATCGTTAAGGGAGATAGAAAGCCTGAAAAGGAGGATGAAGAACGAGAGTTTCTTTATCGAGGGATTGCTTCGCGTGCTTTTGAGCGGCGTTTTCACTTGGCTGATCATGTGAAAGTTATTGGGGCAGAGCTTGGAGATGGGCTTCTTCATATTCAGCTTAAAAGGGAAATGCCAGCTGAATTAAAACCCAAAAAAATAGCTGTGCAAATGTCACCTTCCATTACAAAAAATGATAAGAGCAGCATTATCGCATAAAAAAATTTAGAAAATATGAGAATAAAATAATTGTAAATATTTAAAAGAATAAAGTAACGCGAGGCAAAGGTCTCGCGTTTCCTATGTATCCTCGTGAGAGCGAAGATGTTTCTCATAAAGATGGTGTCTTTCAAATTAACGATAAAATATTCATTGCACATTTACTCTACGTTGAAGAAAAAACATGTATGTGCCAATTGAAATAAAAAAACTCTTAATAAGCTATGTCCTATAGCGTTTTAAAAATGGTCGGAGCGGCGGGATTTGAACCCACGACCCCTTGACCCCCAGTCAAGTGCGCTACCAAGCTGCGCTACGCTCCGAGTCTGTGTGAAACGATTAAATGACTGTTTCTTTAAAGGCAAGAGAAAAAATAAACAGAACAAAATCTAAAATGCTCTTACATTGACAGCTTTTGAAAGTGAAAATTTTTTTCTATCTATATACCGTTCCTCGTCTAGGGTAAGTAATGAATCTGTAAAGTTTTTTGTTATCATTAAATTTTGAGCTCTATAGTTAATAGACTTTATTCATTTAACTTCTTTTGCTGATTATGACGAGGGAAGATTTATAATTTTAGGGGGATTTGATAAGAAGAGGAGCATTAATTAAGTGCGAGAAGTGTGTTTTTTTATCTCATCGTTTATTAAAAATAAATATTTTTTAAAAGGTTATCATTGAATGTATGGCATTGAAATGTTTTCTTTCGTTTAGAGTTTTTATAGCAGAGCTGTTTTTACGTTTTATGTGAGCAAAAAATTGTAAATCCTAGACTTTACAATGAAAAATCTCATTTTATGAGGATGCATTATAAAAAGGTTAGGATGTTTTAATTTATGTTTTGTTGTTTTTTTCCTAAAGTACCAGATAGAATATGGTAGAGAAAAAACGTTTAAAGTATCTATTGAACCAAGAAAAGAGTAAACGATGAATCGTTTTTCGGTAATAAGTTTAACACAAGCCGCTGTGAGTCGCGTTAAAGCAATTATGGATGCAAAAGATGCACGAGGTATTCTTGTTGGGATCAAAAAAGGCGGTTGTGCAGGGATGGAATATACAATTACTCTCGTCAAAGAAGAGGGAATAGAGGCAGATGCTGTTGAAGTGAATGGTGCTCGTGTTTTCATAGCGCATGATGCGGTGTTATTTTTATTAGGAACACAGATGGATTATGAAGTGACAACGCTTCGTTCTGGTTTTGTTTTTAAAAATCCTAATCAAGTTTCAGCATGTGGGTGTGGCGAGTCAGTGGAACTTCGTCCTGCTACCCAAGATCAATATAAAACGAATCAAGCTTCGTGAGATTATCCAAGCTTAGGGAAATTATCATTGAGTAATTCTAGGAGGTTTGTTTTCTTAGTACAAGAACCTCATATTTTTTATCGTTCATTTTTAGCTCGCTTCCAAAGTACTTCCATTTCGTTCAAGGATGCATCAGTGAGTGTTTTAGATTGAGTGGATAGCTTTTCTTCAATATAGGCAAAACGATTTCGGAATTTTGTATTTGTTTTTTTTAATGCTTTTTGTGAATCAATTGCTAAGTGGCGCGCCAGATTAAGAAGAACAAAGTAGACATCTCCAAACTCTGCTTCTATTTCTGAATTTTTTTTATTTTTGATGGCTTCTTTGAGCTCTTCGAGTTCTTCTTCTATTTTGGCAAAAATTTTATCACTTTCTTGCCAATCAAAACCTACTCTCGCTGCTTCTTCTTGTAAAGCAAGGGCCTCTTGGTTTGCTGGCTGGATTGATTTTATTTTTGCAAGAATGCTTGAATTGGTGTTTTTTTCTTTGCAAAAATTCTTTTGTTCAGCCTGTTCTTCTTTTTTTATATATTCCCACTCTTCTTTTATAAATCCTCGTTTTTTTTGCTCGGCATTTCCAAAAACATGAGGATGGCGGCGAATCATTTTTGCCGTGATCGCGTAAATAACATCTTCAAAAGTAAAGCTGCCTTCTTCTTGTGCAATAGTTGCATGATAAACAACCTGTAAAAGAAGATCACCAAGTTCTTCACAGAGATCTTTTCGGTTTTTTCGTTCAATGGCATCGATGACTTCGTAAACTTCTTCGAGGATATAGGGTATGAGGGATTCAAAAGTTTGTTTTTTATGCCAGAGACAACCATGATCAGGACTTCGTAATTCAGTGATAATTGTGGTGAGATCTTTGATATTTTTTGAGGCTAACATTTATATTTCCGCTGTAAGCAATAAAGCTTATGTTTTAGATATCCCAACGTCTATGTAACCACATCCATTGTCCAGGATATTCACGAACCCAAGTTTCAACAATATCATTTAATTTTTGTGTAGAAGCAGCTATATCAATATCATTTTTTGCATCACGTGGAAGTTCTACATGTTCATATAATTCTAAACGATGCCGTCCTCCAGGCAGACGAATACAACGTGCTGGATAAATATCACAGTTATATTGTCGCGCAAGCTTTATAATTAAGGGATTTGTTTTAAGGGGTTTGTTAAAAAATGTTCCCATGATACCGCGGCGAAACTTTTGATCAACGAGCATACCAACATTTTTACCTTCTGCTAATTTACCTGCTAATGCCCATGCTGCACCGGCTTTAGAGGGAACAAGATGTCCCATAGAAGTTTGTCGTGCTTTAAGGACTCGTTTGGCAACATAAGGGTTATTAGGTGGTCTAAATAATACCGTAACATTCAGATCAAAACTTTGTGCACAAATAGGCAGAAGTTCAAAATTTCCGGTATGTGCTGTGAAAAAAATATGCGGCTTTTTTTCATTCTTTAATCGTTCAAAGATTTCAACTCCTTTAACCTCAATAAAACCGGGTTTATCCGCATAAGGATCAAAATCAAAAATTTTATCAAGATAAATATATTCGGCGAGCAAGCGTCCTATATTTTCCCACATTTCTATTGCAATCGCATGGTGTTCTTTCTCGGTTTTTTCTGGATAGGCACTCCTAAGGTTTGCAAGTGTTATTTGATGACGGTGGGTAAGGGGACCAATTTTTTTTGCTAACCAAGAAAAAAAAGAAATTCCCATTTGGGCTGGAAAGCATTTTAAAATAAATAAAGAACCAAAGAGCAGATATGCCCACAACAAGTAGGATATTTTTTTAGCTGTAATTTTAATACGATATATGATTTTTTTAAGAAAAAGCTTCATCATGATTTAATTAATTTTAAGAATAATTTTACCAAAAACATCACGGCTTTCCATTCGTTTTAAAGCAGTATTTATGTCGTCAAGTCCAACAATTGTATCAATGACAGGGTGTACGGCTTTTTGTGCCATTTTTTGCATGGCATTTTTCATATTTTCCATACGACAGCCAAATGAACCGAATATCTTCAGTTGTTGCTGGAATAATTGCATGAGATTTATTGGTGCTGAAACACCAGAGGTAGAACCGCAAGTCACTAAGCGTGCTCCTTTTTTCATACATAACAGAGAACCGCTCCATGTATCGACACCAACGTGCTCAAAAACAACGTCAACACCCTTTTTTTGAGTTAATTTACGTACCACACCTTCAAAACGATCTTGACGATAATTAATCACATGATCGGCTCCAAGAGAGTGTGCTTTTGCAATTTTTTCATCTGAACCTACCGTGGTGATAACGGTGCAACCCATATGTTTTGCAAGTTGAATGGCTGCAGAGCCAATACCGGAACCACCAGCTTGTATCAGGATTGTTTCTCCAGCTTGTAATTTTGCGTTATCGAAAAGCATATGTTCTACGGTGCCAAAAGTAATGGGAGCAACAGCGGCTTGGAATTCATCACATTGGGGAGGGGCTGGAACCAATAAACGCGCTGGTAAATTGACAAGCTCACAAGCAAATCCATCAAGATGAAAACCATAGACTCCCTTTACATCAGAGCAAAGATTATCCCGTCCTTCATGACAAGCTTGACATACTCCGCAAGTTTGTGCACCATAAATTGAGACGATTTGTCCAAGGTGTAAATCTTTAACATGGCTTCCCAGTTGCGTAATTTCACCGGAAGCTTCGGCACCAATGATGAGGGGCATTTTTCTTTTCGCGAAAGCCATCCCACGCCAGCCCCATACATCAATATGATTCAGAGCAACAACTTTTATACGTACTGTTACTTCATCGGGGCGTGGAGATGGTGGTGGGGAAATATTAGTGATTTCAAGCCGACGATCATCGAAGAGTTGCAGTGCACGCATTATCATCCCCTTAAATATATACTATTAAGTTAGCGTTATAAAATTTTTGTTCTATAAAGGATTATCCTTTATAGGCCGTGATAACAAGACTCGTATTTTGACCACCAAATCCAAATGAGTTTGACAAAACCGCATTGACATTGGCTTTACGGCTATGATGAGGAACAACATCTAAAGGAATAGCAGGATCGGGATTATCGTAATTTATTGTAGGTGGAAGTATCCCCGATTGAATGGTCAAAAGCGAAAAAACAGCTTCTATGGCACCAGCAGCTGTTAAGGTATGTCCAATCATTGATTTATTAGAAGAAACGGGAATATGCTCTAGAATGTCACCGAAGACTGTTGATAACGCAAGATATTCCATTTTCTCATTTTCAGGTGTAGAGGTTCCGTGGGCATTAATATAGTCAATTTCATGGATGGTTATTTGTGCATCATTTAAGGCTTTGCGAACGGATCCAATCGCTGGTGATGCATCGGGTTTTGAACGTGTACGGTGAAAATCATCGGCTGTTTCTCCACAGCCCGCTAAAATTCCTAAAATTGTAGCATTACGGTTTAATGCGCTTTGAAGAGATTCAAGAACAAGGGCACCTGAACCTTCTGCCATAACAAAGCCATCTCGATCACGACTGAAGGGTTTTGCTGCTTTTTCTGCAGGTTCATTCTGAGTGGAAAGAGCAGATAATAATGAAAAGCGAATGAGAGATTCTGCTGAAACTGATCCATCTGTCGCAATCGTGAGAGCGCGATTTGTTTCTCCTCGTTGAATAGATTCAACGCCTAATTGAATTGCTGTTGCACCAGATGCACAAGCCGTGGAAAGTGTAACGGGAAGTCCTTTTGTGCCAAAGGTTTTTTGCAGTTTTTCTGCAATGGCACCAAATTGTGTGGTTTCAAAAAGTGCTTCATGGAGTTTATGCTTACAAATTTTAAGAAGATGGGCATAAGAAGGCTCATTATTGAATTCTTCCTCTTGATCAAGACTAAAACGTGCTTGCCATTCAAGTTCAACAGGGGGAGCAGCGAGAAAGAGTGGTCCATTAAAATTTGTTTTATCAAGAGCAGCTTGTTCTAAAGCTTCTTCAGCAGAAAGATGTGCAAGTTTTTCAGAAAGAGCTGAAGCACCAAGCGTACTTTCTTTGAGAAAATCAATTGTTCCAGCAATATATGTATTTAATCCCTCAACGGGAAAACGCGTTATTTTGTGGATGCCGCTTATACCGCTTGTTAATTTCTGCCAATTTTCATGTTTTCCTTGTCCTAGTGATGTGACAACGCCTGCTCCAGTTATTGCTACAAGTGGACGTCCAAAATGATCATGATATTTCACTATAGAAATTTCCCTTCAAACAGCAGTAAGACGTACGATACCTTCAGATCTTTTTATACCAATCGTTGTAACAAATATCTCATGGATTTCTTTAGAAAAAGATTTTTCATGAGGACTTAACGCTGGAAAACAGTGTTTTTTTTCAATTGAAAGTGCTGCAAGGGCAAGTGCTAAAGGAAATTGTGCTTCCCGCATATAACCAAATAATGTTGTAATGCCTCGATAAGATAGATCAGCATCATCAAGAGCACTTTGTTCTGCTTTTGTTGCTTCGTGAGCACCTGAGGCTGCTGAAATGGCTAAGGAATCTTTAGCGTCCACCGTTTTCAACATTGTTGTAATTGACTCCTTAAGTGGTATTTTGGTTCTATCTGTTTGGTCTGTAATAATTTGGCTAATTTCAGCATAAGCACGTGCGTTACGTTTTTTTGCATGTTCTCTACTTTCAAGAACCAGAAAGACACCGCCAGAACCGGTGATAATACCACCACCAGGGCACATCTTACGATCCCACACTGGGCTCCACCCATTATGGGTTAAAAGACCACCAAGCTCATAGGCCAACAACATATCATAACTTTGTGCATTATAGGAACTGCCTACAAGAGCATGAGTACTCTGTCCTGATTTAATACGGGCTACAGCAATTTGAAGGGCAGAAAGTCCACTTCCTTCTTCTCCCATAAATGTGCGAGATGATCCAGTGATTTTATGAACGATTGAAATGTTTCCCGCCAGAAGATTTGACAGTTGTGCCAAAAATAATGTTGGACGAAGTTCCGTTGAAAGCGCAACATTTAACATAGAAGCATGATCGGTGACTGTGCGCGCTTTAGAAAGAATCTGCGTATCAACAGTAATATCACGCTCTCCTCCACTTGCTGCTACGATCATGTCCATTGTTGAAGTAAATTGTTCATTATTTTTCATGCCGGCATCATCAAGAGCAAGACCAGCCGCATAGGTCCCTAGACGTTGCCATGTTCCCATTTGCCGTTGATCGCTTTTTTTAGAGATTTGTAAACTCCAATCAATTTCAGGCAACTTATGAACTGTGTAGGGCGAAAAAGTTGTACAATCTAGGTTTGGTGTACAGATCGAATTATTTAAGAGATTCCAATGTTGATCATTTCCTTCCCCCAGAGAGCTTATGAGACCTATACCAGTAATGAATACAGATTGATCATGCATAGTAAAAAACTACTCCGCCTGTTTTAAGGCAACGAGATCATCAATTTTTGCACAAAGATTTTTAAGAACAAAGTATTCTTCCGTAGCAACTGTACCTTCATTAACTTCTTGTGTCCATTGTTCTAGGGGAACTTTTATTCCAAAGGCTTTATCAATAGCGAAAACAATGTCAAGAAAATCAAGACTGTCGATTCCCAAATCATCAATTGTATGACTTTCTGGTGTGATTGTACTGCGATCAATTTCACTGATTTCTGCAATAATATCAGCAACTTTATCAAACGTGGAAGGCAATGTATGGATTCCTTATTATAGAGTTAGTAAATTCAAAATACGTTTAATATCATTCCTCTAGCCTTTTTTCTATTTAAAAAAAAGCTTTAATCTAGAATATAACTGTCCTTATTTATAGAGAAAAGAGCTTTACAGTGTGTAAAATACTATACCTCAATATTTAAAAAACTTTGAAGTTTTATTGCACATTTATTTTACGGGGCTATTTTTTCTATTTGCTGCAAGGACAGCAAGAGCTGTTATATTAACAACGCCGCGTGAAGTTACTGAAGGCGTGAGTATATGGGCGGGACGTGCTGCCCCTATTAAAATCGGACCAACATGGAGTGCATTTGTAAGGATTTTAACAGTGTTGAGCGTGATGTTGGCTGAATCAAGTGTTGGAAAGACAAGCAAATTCGCTTCACTTTTGAGACGAGAATCAGGAAAAACACGATCACGAAAAACTTTGGAAAGGGCAGCATCACCATGCATTTCACCATCTGCTTCTAAATGAGGGTGTAATTTGGCAAGAATTTCTGTTGCACGTCGCATTTTACGTGCACTTTCTGTATTTTTAGAACCAAAGTTTGAGTGGGATAATAAGGCTGCTTTGGGTGTTATTCCAAATGCTTCAACTTCTTGAGCTGCCAATACAGTCATTTCAGCGATTTCTTCTGCAGAAGGATTTTCATTGACGTAAGTATCTGTGAGAAAAAGAGTACGCTGTTGAGAGATAAGCAAACTCATAGCAGAAAAACGGTGAACATGAGGATCAAGTCCGATAATTTGTTCAATCAATTCAAGTTGACGTTCAAAACGTCCTTCTAAGCCGCAAATCATTGCATCTGCTTCTTCACGCATAACGGCAAGGGCTGCGATAGCCGTTGTTGATGTTCTCACTATTGTTTTTGCCATTTCAGGCGTAACGCCACGTCTTCCTGTATAATGAAAAAATAAATTAACGTAGTCACGAAAACGTGGATCATCTTCAGGATTTATTAATTCAAAATCTATATTAGGGCGAATTTTCAAACCAAAGCGTTTTAATCTTGCTTCTATGACGTGTGGACGGCCGATAAGGAGAGGTGTTGCTGTTTGTTCTTCAATGACAACTTGCGCTGCACGAAGGACGCGTTCATCTTCACCATTGGCATAGATAACACGTTTACGTCTTGCTGTTTTTGCTGCAGCAAAAACAGGCTTCATTGTTAGGCCAGAAAGAAAGACAAATCGATTGAGGGTATCATGGTAGGCTTCCATATCTTCAATGGGACGCAATGCGACACCTGTTGCCATTGCTGCTTGAGCAACAGCAGGAGCAATACGTAGTATTAAACGTGGGTCAAAAGGAGAGGGAATTAGATAGTCTGGTCCAAAATTAGGCGGTTCTTTTGAGTATGCACGTGCTACAACATCTGAAGTTTCTTCACGAGCAAGAGCAGCAATTGCATGAACAGCAGCCATTTTCATTTCTTCATTAATTGCAGTAGCACCTACATCTAATGCACCACGGAAGATATAGGGAAAACAAAGGACATTATTAACCTGATTGGGATAATCAGACCGCCCTGTGCAGATCATTGCATCGGGCCGTATAGAGTGTGCTTTTTCAGGCATAATTTCAGGTACTGGATTAGCCAATGCTAAAATTAATGGATTTTGAGCCATTTTTTTAAGATATTCAGGCTTTAAAACACCACCCGCAGATAGGCCTAGAAAAATATCTGCATTATCAATAATATCAGATAAAGTTCGTGCGTCAGTTTTTTGTGCATAGTTGACTTTCCAACGATCCATAAGGGTTTTGCGACCTTCATAAACAACGCCCTCTAAGTCACTAAGCCAAATATTTTCAACTTTTGCTCCAAGACGGACCAAAAGATTAAGACAAGCTAGGGCGGCAGCGCCTGCGCCTGAGGTAACTATTTTGGCATTTTCAATTTTTTTTCCTGAAAGATTTAAGGCATTTAATACAGCAGCAGAAACAATAATGGCGGTTCCGTGTTGGTCATCATGAAAAACTGGGATATTCATCTTAGTGCGCAGCTTTTCTTCAATTTCAAAACATTCTGGAGCCTTAATATCTTCAAGATTAATACCACCAAATGTAGGTTCTAGGCTCGATACCGTTTGTACCATTTGCTCTATATCGGATGCATCAATTTCAATATCAAAAACATCAATATTCGCAAATTTTTTGAATAAAACAGCTTTGCCTTCCATAACTGGCTTTGAAGCGAGTGGACCAATATTTCCTAAACCAAGAACAGCTGTTCCATTTGATATAACAGCAACTAAATTAGAACGAGATGTATATTGAGCGGCAAGATTGGGATTTTCATGGATTGCAAGACATGGTGCAGCAACGCCTGGGGAATAAGCAAGAGCTAAATCACGTTGATTATCAAGAGGCTTTGTCGCTTGTATTTCCAATTTTCCAGGTTTTGGATGTTGGTGATAAAAAAGTGCAGCACTGTCAAGTTCAGCTATTGGTGAACTGAAATCATTATTTCGTTCTCTAGACATTTTTATGATACCCAAGTTAGTGTATATTTATATGAGATGTTCCATCTACTACGATTAGGTTTTGTCCACTAATAGATCCTCATTTCTCTGAATATCAAAATGCATGAGTATGAGAAAATTCTTCTGGATCGTAAAACCAGTTTGATGTTCTTTTCCATTTGTGCGCATGAATAAATTTCATTGATAGCAGCACATTTGTTTTTCTTATCCTTAATAAAACGCGTAAAAATTGATTAGTCTGCAAACAAATAAAATATTTACTCATAATTACATTACCAAGCCATTATTTGTTTTGCAATGCTTACAAATTAAGGAAATAAAAGAGTTTTCTATTAACTTCATCTTCTTTATTTAAATTTCTATAGGAAAGTAGAAAAAAATTTTAAATAACAATTTGCAATTTATAAATTGTTTTTGCAACTATTTAAAAGGAAACTGGAACTTTAAAAATGGAAGTTATTTTATTTATTGTTCAATTGAACGTTTAATAATGCGCGCTGTATATTTTTTAATATACTGACAAATTGGTGTTTTTATAAACGCAAGGTATATCCGAAACAGTTGTCATTACGCACTTTATACATGAAATTCATATATTTCATTATGTTGAGTGGAAAATTTGAATATAATACGATTTCATTTATTTCAAATACACCTATAATAATAAAAGTATTTATTTATACCTTTCAAGGCTAAGAAAGAAGTAGAAATTTTCTTATGAAGTGTTTTACAAAAGCACGAACAATATTGAGAATGAGCAAATAGAATAATATTATCAGATTTTTATTTTTATGAAACTATGAAAAATAAAGGGATTAAGAGAAGGATAAGAAAAAATTCTTCTTTAGAATTATAATTGAAGATATAAGAAAATCTCATGTCAATTATTAGTCTTTGAAGTCCACAGCTCTAGTTTATAGCAGAGCACTTTAGATGGGTGATTAAGACAACTGGAAAGAGAAAAGTGGAAAAACATTTTTCCACTTTGCTTATTGTCTATTGGATTCGCCCACTTGCATGAGCAAGCATGGTATAAACTTTTCCTGTATCTGATATCAGGTATTTACGAACTGAGCTAGAAGAACCAGAACTGCGCGATATATCACGCAAGAGCTTTTCGAAATCCGCAACATATTGATTCACTGAACTTTTAAACTCGAAATCGCTCAAATATTTTCTCTTAATCATTTCAAATATTTTTTTTCCATTCAAGGTATAAAGGTGTTCTGTTACGATATTTCTTTGTCCACGTTGATAATGATCCCATAGCTCAACAATGGCACTGTGATTAATAGCTTGCACTATACCTGATGCTAATGCGTTAAGAGAACTGTTTGCAGGACGCGGTTTTGTTTGCACGGATGTTAAAACAGCATCATTAAGGGCTTCATCATAAAATGATTCTTCACGTGAAGCTCTTTCTAAGAGATTCGATACCCATTTACTAGGTCTTTTTTTGCTTTGATCTTGTTGTAAAACAGGTTTAGGGGGGATGATCTTTTTAATGGACTCAGGAAAACTATCACTTCTCTTATTAAGCATTGATGATGTAGGAAATGCCGATATTAATTGTTCTTTTGTGCTCTTTTGATCATTTTGTACAACACTGACGAGATCCTTTAATGCTGTAATTTGTTCATTCAAAGCCGTACGAATTGTTTGGGTTGTTTCTTTTGTTCTTTCTGGAAGCTTTTTAGCATTTTCATGAATATCATTGTTAATCTTTGAAAGTTCTAAACGAACTTCATCTGCGGAGCGACGTATATCTTCTGCTGCTCCTGAAAAACGTGTTGACGCTTCACTAATGAGCCTATTAAGGGATTGTTCGAATGAATCTGTAGCGTTACGCGCATTCTTATCAGAGCGCTCAAGTGCTAAGTTGAATATTTTTTCATAATGCTCAATCATCTGATTAATTTCATGAGACTTTGAAACAAGAGCATCGCTTAATACAGAAAGTGTCGTATTTTTTTCTTCAAGTGTTGAACTTAGTGAATTTTCAGACTGTTCAAGAACCTGAATAGTTTGCGAAAGTGTTCTTGCATGTTCACCAAAACTGCTTGTTATATGATTAATTTGTTCAAAAGTATTTTTTGAGAGTCCTTGCAGAATTTCAACATTATTATTGAGTGCTTGATTGGAGGCTGATAAACACTCTGCTACTTGATTCGTATTGCGGAAAAAATTGTTCGCAGTTTCATTAAACTGACCATCAATATTTTGAACAGCCGATAATAAAACATGACTATTTTTTTGGAAGTTGTCAATTGATTGATTCAATTGTTTTAAGATGGATGAAACATTATTAACAAGCTCTTCCTTCATAACCGTTACTGTTTGAAGTGTTTCAGAGTTTGCTTTGTTCAAGCTATTCACTAAAGATTCATTATGTGCATAAATTCTTTGTTCAGCATTTTGTGTGGAGAGAGAGAGTTGTTCACCAATATGCTGCGTTAAAGAATCAATTGATTCTGTTGTATTTTGCGCTGCTTGATTTAAGTGATTTGTCAGCTCTGTTATTTTTTCAACATGTTCTGAAATTTGTGTTGCTGTCTGATTCTTTGCGTCTTCCAGACGGCTTGTTACATCAGAAAGCTGATATCCTAAGTTGTTTTTAAGGTTTTGCATAGAGTGATGAAGAACATCACAACGCTCATTAAGGATTTGTTCTATTGCTGTTGTTGATGTATGAATTGTTTCATTCAATAACGCTTGTGCATTATGACTGGCTGTTGCGAAAGCTTCGACAGTATGTGCTGTTTGTTCAGATAGAACGGACAGAACTTTTTCACTGGTATCATAAACTGTTTTCTTAACGTTTGATACAATGCGATTGCCTGATTCTGAGAGAATATTTTCAGCTTGTGCGGTAACATTCGTAACAGATGAGAGAATTTGTTCAGTCGTAGAAGAAAGAATATCAGAAGCTTTTATAATCTTATTATGCAGGTTATCTGTGACTGTATTAACAGAATCTTCTAAGCTAACGCGCATATTGTCAACACTACTTTCCAACGCTTGCTGAATTATCTGACTTTGCTCATTATTAAGCATAAGAGACGCTTTTAACGTGTCAGAACGTTCTTCAATAACAGATGTTTGCATATCAATGGCTTCACAGACTTGGCCAAATTTTTCAGATAATATTTCCTCTAGCGTTGTTGTCCGTTCAAAAATTTTGTGTGCACGATCTTCTAAATTTGTATCGAATGATTCCATACGTGTTTCAAGGGTTTCAAAGAAAACACCACTTGATTGAGAAAGAGTATTTTTTAAAATTTCGGCATGGCTTTCAAGGTTTTGGATATGATCTTGAACCGTTTCAGTAATGTTTTTATTATTGGCGGCAATTGCGCTTTCAACTAAATCTATTTGTTGTTTCAATGCAACATCAACACGTATATCACTTTTTGCGATGAGATTATGGATTGTTTCCATACGTTGTTCGAGTGTGCGTGCTTGATCAGCAAGAACTTCGTTGAGAGAAAAACTATTAATTGCTAAAGAGTCACGCAGAGCATCAGCACGGATATCAATATTTCTCGCTTGTGCCTCTAAAGCATCTTGCGTTGTATTGCAGCTTTGTACAATGACTTCTTGTAGTTTGTCAGTGCATTGAATGATATTTGCAATATGATTTTCAGCTTGTTTGTCAACGATTTGAGCATTGTCAATCAAAACTTTTTCGATATGAGAAGTATTTTGAGCTAAAACATCAATCTGATTTCTTAATGCATCAGCGATTTTATTCTTCTCGTTATCGAGCATGTCTGCCATGAGAGCTCGTTGATCAGAAAGTTGCAATTTAAAATCTTGTGAACGCTCTTGTATGATATCAACAATGGCATTGTCGACATGTTGAATTTCTTCTCTCAGACTTTCTTTACTTTTATCGATTGCAGACAGAATAGCTTCACGTCCATTTGTAAACGCATGGGTAATGTCTGCCGTTTTTTCTTGGAGGTTTTCATTTATTTTCAAGACATGAGATTCCAAGAAGTTACCAAGTTTTTCAGCATTATCCTCTAAAGCTTGACTGCGCTCTATAAAGCAATCAATGATAGAGCTACTGTGTTCTTTAAGAGAAAGATCAACAGTTGCCAAACGTTGTTCAAAGGCTCCAATTGCTTGCGAGGTTACGTTATCAAATTGAGAAGAGAGTTTATGTGCTTGGTCGTCTAGCTTTAAGATTTTTTCATCAAAATTCTGTAGGGATTGATTATTGCGATCAATAAGAGCTTTATCTAGGGCTTTAAACTTTTCATCGACAGCGTGCAAAGTTTGATCTGTTACAGCTTGTATATGTGTTGCAATTTTAGCAACATGCATTTCCGCTTTTACTGCTGTTTCATTAAAGGTTTTTTCTATTTGTTTCTCATTATGATCAAATCGTTTTGCAAAACCATCAAAGTTCTTTCCTAATTCATCAAAAAATTCTGCGTTTTTCTGCTGAATTTGTGTCGTTGTTTTGTTAAATTTTTCAACAAGATGATTTGTTACCCCTTCACCGGCATAGGAAAGTTTTTCAACAAGGTCCTCACCTTGTTTTTGTAAAGTTTGAGAAAGGGTTTGTGCAAGTTTTTCAACATTGGTTACAATTTTAGAGGTAACCAAGCCAAAT
The DNA here is from genome assembly GCF_018155095.1 of Bartonella queenslandensis. Lineage (GTDB taxonomy): Bacteria > Pseudomonadota > Alphaproteobacteria > Rhizobiales > Rhizobiaceae > Bartonella > Bartonella queenslandensis_B. The sequence continues at coordinate 152,928 of NZ_NAAI01000005.1, forward strand.
TCATCGCTCAGTTGTTCTTGGGTTCCTTTTATTGTTGATTGTACGCGATCGGCATGATTCAAAATAGCTATGCGTTCATTACTCAATTCTTTGATCAGTGTATGAATGCGTGATTCATTCTCAGCATAGGCTTGTTCTAGATTGTGAACTTCACCTTGTATGATTGCTTCAAGTTCAACAGCACGTCCGAGCGTACGCTCAATACCTTCGTTCATTGCTGCTACTTCTTCACGAATGGTTTGTCCTATAGCAATGGCTTGTTTTTCAGAGAGATGTTGTGGCTCACTAAGACGTTGTGCAGCATTTGTCATAAGAATGGCTATATTATGCAATTCGTTGGAACGTTTTGTTAATTGAGCAACGCCCCAAGATATAAGGATAGGAATTGCTGTTCCAGCTGCTACAGCAAGCCCTGTTGGGGATGTCACAAAAGTACTGATATTGGATAAAGAGCCGAGTCCGGTAGGAGCGAGCTTATGCGCAATAAAAGCCCCCCCCGTTGCCCATAAAGCACTAAGTGCTGTTGTATACCAGTAAATTCGAGAGGAAGAACGTTGCTTTAAGAGCCCAAAATTTACAGGGGTTGTTATATCATCATTTGCAGGAAGAGGTTTTGTTGACAGCAATGTATTGTGAACCGTTCCCCCTGAAATATCAGCTGAAGATTTTGGAGCAAAAAGCTGTCCAACAACGGATTTGTCAATAACAGCGTCATCATGAATATTAGAGACAAAAGTTGAATTACCATTTTCAGTAAAAAATTCTTCTTCTGCCATTGCAATTTTTTGAATCAAATCATCAACATTAACGATATTTTCAGAATTATTAGATGATATCGTTTCAAATGCCGTGTTATCGAAATCAAAGTTCATCGCTTTTGTGAGGGCTTCTTCAACTTCAACTTCAAACGTTTGCAACTTGGTTCTGCGTGCCATACTCGCCTCGTACTCTTACAGATGGAAAAAGGGATACGTCCTCTTCCACATAATTTCTGCATACTAGCTGTTAATTATTTAGAAAGGAATATGCCGAGAGAAAAATTTTGAAAACTTATCAAAATAAAGTTAACGCAGTCTCTTATACTTTGTTTAAAAATGTTATAAAATATAATAAAAACAATTTATTATTTGATTCTAACAAACAACAAAAATACTGTTTACAACTTGTGCTTATAAAAAGCTCTATCAATCCATTCTCTTTGAGATAAAGACAATTTAATGGCAGTTATATATCAATGTAAAAAAAATAGTGCAGTGTAAATGCATTTTTTGAATAATGATGATCAATAATAAATGTTGTTGTCCGCTTACTTTTATTGATTCTAAACAAAGGAAGTTCATTATCTCACATAGTGTCTGTAATAGTTTAATTAAATAGTCTATAATAGTTTAAAATGTATAAAAATCCGTCTTTTAACTGTAAGTTCATAAAAAAGTAAACGTGGAAAAATTTTGAATTTAATGGTAGACTTTCAGAGGCTGGACTTTATTATTGCCTTAAAGGGCGGTTTTTTCTCCAGTTTCAGTTGTTTGTTGCTAAAATTTGAAGCTTCTACGTTGACAATTGAATATTTTTCAGTCGATATGCATGCACGAATATTTTATGCAACCGAGATGAAGGTGTAGGAATAATGGCAGAGCGATCACAACACCTGCAAGATGTGTTTTTAAATACGGTGCGTAAGCAAAAAATTTCTCTTACAATTTTTCTTGTTAATGGCGTTAAACTTACGGGGATTGTAACTTCATTTGATAGTTTTTGTGTCCTTTTGCGCCGAGATGGACATGCGCAACTGGTTTATAAGCATGCTATTTCTACGATTATGCCTGGGCAGCCTGTGCAGATGTTTGAAGGAGAAAGTCCTGAGTAAACATATTATTTTAAGATAAACCTCTTATCCCATTTTAAAAGTACTTAGATTGCTATGATAAATGAAAATGAGAGATTAGGAGGGGTATTTTCGCAAACTGTAAAACAGGTACGCGCACTTGTTTTGATACCGATCTTTCAAGAGAATAGAAGTGAAAACTCTCTGAGAGAATGTTCTATATCTTCTCGTGTTCAAGAGGCATTGGGATTGGCGCGTGCTATAAGGTTAGAAGTTGTTAATTACGAAACAATTAACCTTTTAACACCTCGTCCTGCGACTCTCTTTGGAAAAGGTAAAGCAGATGTGCTTGCCGATTATATCGGTGAATATTCTATCGAGCTTGCGATTGTAGATCACTTTTTAACGCCAGTACAGCAGCGCAATTTAGAAAAATTATGGAATTGTAAAGTTATTGATAGGACGGCTTTGATTCTTGAAATTTTTGGTGATCGTGCACGAACAAAAGAAGGGGTTTTGCAAGTAGAATTGGCGCATTTGTCCTATCAAAAAGGGCGTCTTGTGCGGAGTTGGACGCACTTGGAAAGACAACGGGGAGGGCGTGGCTTTCTAGGTGGACCTGGTGAAACGCAAATTGAAGCAGATAGGCGTCTTTTGCAAGAGAAAATTATTCGTATTCGCCGCGAATTGGAAACGGTTGTTAAAACACGTGCACTTCATAGAGCAAAAAGAAAAAAAACATCTTATCCTGTTGTGGCACTAGTAGGATATACGAATGCAGGAAAGTCAACACTTTTTAACCGTTTAAGCGGTGCTAATATTTTAGCAAAGAATATGTTATTTGCAACCCTTGATCCGACTTTACGCAAAGTTGTTCTTCCTCATGGAAAAACTATTCTTTTGTCTGATACTGTAGGTTTTATCTCTAATTTGCCAACAAATTTGATTGCAGCTTTTAGAGCAACTCTTGAAGAAGTGGTTGAAGCGGATCTCATTCTTCATGTAAGAGATATGTTAGATCTTGATCATCGTGCCCACGTCCAAGATGTTTTAGAAGTGCTTTCAAGTCTTGATATCGATATTGATGATACAGAGCATATCATAGAAGTTTGGAATAAGATTGATATGTTAGATGAGCAAGCATTGAATGTTTTACAAACGAGCGCAAAGACACGGTTAAATCCTGCTCTCATGGTGTCAGCCCTTAAAGGGGATGGATTCGATCAATTACTAAGAACCATTGAAAAGCGAATTTTTGGAGAGGTACAAAGCATTGAATATCTTTTAAAACCTCATGAAATGTCACTTATTGATTGGTTTTATGAAAACTCTGCGGAAATAAAGCAGGAAGGGCATGATGATGGGTCTATTACCATTAGAGCTGTTCTTACTTCTGAAGCAAAAAAACAATTAGAGAATATTAAAAAAAATATGAATTAAGTTTTTTAAAGCTATTGTTGAATGTTTTTGCTTAAATTTTATGTTTTTCTTATCTCAAAATAATATGAAAGCAAGTTAAGAGGATAGTTACTACTTTCTCTTAATAAGACGATATGAAGAAGTATTTTGCTGGTTAAAATAAAGATGAGTCTTAAATGTAATAAAAGACTGTTCGTACGTACAGTATGGCGAAACATTTTGATTGTTTTGCTGTTACAAATGCTGTTTATCTCTTTGATTTGGTTTTATTATTTTATTCAGCCCCGTGGTTACCAAGCAACTTTAGTATTTTCATTATCTGATTCTGTAGGAAAGCCATTACCCATTGAAAAACAAGACAACATTATCGCCTTTTTGCTTTCACAGCCTATATTTTTAGATGATTCGTATTTTTCTTTAAGTGCTTCTTATAAGAAAAAAAAACAAGAAAATATTCGTTTATCGCGTCATGGTGATCTTATCAACCTGACTGTTGAAGCTGAAACACTTGAAGCAGCTCAACGGGGAGTAGAAACTTGGTTTTCTGCATTTTCACAAGTAATCATAAGACAGAAACAGTCTTTGTTAAATGAGAAATTAGAAGACAAACAATATGATAATACCGCAATCGTTAATATCATGCAGGGATTTCGTGCCTCTGTTGATTCTTTTATTCAGCATGGTGTAAAACAAACAGAGCTGAATGATCTTTCGATGCAATTAACGCAAGCAACTTTAAAGCGTATTCACTTAACAAGTTTGAATTCAACAATTAACATGATGCGTGAAAATGGGCAATCTTTACTGTCCTTATCGTTTATTGCAGACAATTCAGCGATTGTTTCTCTGGAATCTAAACGTGATCTCTTGGAAACACAAAGAGCACATATGGCTGCACAATTGGGGTGGAATCATCCTCAAATTAAGGCCATGACTGCGGAATTAGAGGCGGTTTCTCAGCAATTAAAAAATAAAATTTTACAGATCGTTTATCAAGTCCATTCAGATGAGATTATTGCAACGGAGTTGGAAAAACAGCTCAAAAAAAGGGTAAGCTTTTTTGTAAAAGATCAGTCCCAATCTTGGAATCAAATATTTAACGAGTTTGAAAATAAAATAAAAGTAGAGATCGATGCACAAAATAAAGCGATGAGTAAATTTGCTCAAGGGAGAGAAAAAGTTATTGGTTCATATCGGGGATTGAATGATGATTCTCTTCTCTTGCAAAATACAAAGATCCACGTGGTTATGCCAACAACGTTAACGCCAATTTCTTTTATGGCTCTTTATGGAAAAAATATTCTTGTGAGCGCATTGGTGAGCTTCCTTACTCTTTTGCTTGGAATAGTGTTATTTTATCCGTGCTTTAAAGACAAAAAAGATCAATCCTCAGAAGAGGACTTGAGCTCAAAAGAAAATGTTTTCAAGAAGAATGAGAGTATTCTAATTTCTCAAGAAATGAAAAATCTTGAAGCTTTTATTACAATAGAGGGATTATCTGATGTGTTGAAATGGCGTGCCTCAACCATTATTTCAATCATTGGACAAGAGGCTGCACGGACAGCAGCAAAACTTTCTCTTCATCTTACAAAAGAAAACAAAACAATTTTGTTAGTTGATATCTCTGGTCAACAAATAGAGAAAGTCATTGGTCCACATCGAGGGTTGAGTGATATTTTAACGGGCAATGCTCAGTTGCATGATGTTATTTACCGTGATTATGATACGGGGGTTGATATTCTCCCCCAGGGATTAACAAGTACTGTTTCTGCACAAGATTTTTCAAATAATATTTCTCATATATTACAAGAATTTAAAAAAGAGTATGATTTTATCATTTTAGAGATGGCAAGCGAACCCAAATATGGATTTGAGCAATTTGCAGAGCTAACGGATTATTATATTTGTCATACTGTTCTTAGTGAACAGGATTGGATGATGCGGATGGTCAGCTGCTTTCCAAAGACTGTTTATCGCGTTGTTGCATTATAAACTTCGTAAAAAAGAAATATGTATCACGTGTTATAGTGCTGCACTTGTTTTTTGCTAAAGTTTGAGTACATACTAGAATAAGGGAGATTTTATGTTTAAATTTTAAAATGCATTGTAGTTGGAGAGAAGCGTGGGGCAATCAGAGATGGCAGTAAAGAGATTAAACGATACCTTTTTAACACCTGTACAAAAGAGAAATCGAAAGCAAATTCAGGTGTGGCTTTACTCTATTTTATTGCTTTGCTTGGCCATTGTCTTAGTGGGGGGAGCAACTCGTTTGACGGGATCAGGATTATCGATAACAGAATGGAAGCCAATACACGGTATTATTCCACCGATTGGTGTTGATCAATGGCAAGAGGAGTTTTTAAAATATCAACAAATAACACAGTATAAGCTGCTTAATCGTGATATGACTTTAAGTGCTTTTAAAGTTATTTTTTGGTGGGAATGGGCGCACCGTGTTCTCGGGCGCCTTGTTGGTCTTGTCGCTTTATTGGGGTTAATTGGGTTTTGGGCAACGAAGCGTATTGAAAAAAATATTTTATTCCCGCTTATCATTGTACCGATCCTTATCGCCTTTCAAGGCTTTATTGGCTGGTGGATGGTGGCTTCAGGGATTGGACAAAGTAATTTAACAAGTGTGAGCCAATATCGTTTGGCATTTCATCTTATAACGGCATGTTTGGTTATTATTTTTGTTACTTATTTATCTCGAGGACTTGCAGAATATTCAGAAAAACCAGCCAATCACAAGGTGCAACATTTTGCAGCTTGGCTTGTTATTCTCGTTTTGATAGAGATTTATTTGGGTGCTTTGGTTGCGGGACTTCATGCGGGAAAGGTCTATAATACATGGCCTCTTATGGATGGTCAGATTATTCCTGACGGATTGTTGCAGCATCGCCCTTATTGGGTTAATTTATTCGAAAATCCTTTAACGGTTCAATTTATTCATCGGTTTTTTGCTTATTTTTTATTTATTGTCTCGGCTCTTCATGCTTTCTATGTGCGAAAAAATGTTCCACATTCAACCCACTCTCGTCGTGCATTTCTTATCTGTGTTATGATCATTATCCAGGCACTTTTAGGGATTTTGACACTGTTACATGAAGTTCCAATAAGTTTGGGACTCATTCATCAAAGTATGGCATTAGTCGTGTTGTGTTTTACAGTTGCACACTGGCGAGCAACAAAAGGAGCCTATCGTGCTGTTGAATAAAAGTTTGTATCTAGATGGAGTTTAGTTGCCTGAAATCATTAAATCAAGATTTTGGATCGCAGCAGCTGATGCGCCCTTTCCTAAATTATCGAATAGGGCACAGAGATTAAAAATGCCTTCGCGATCATTTCCAAATACAAACAGTTTCATACCATCTTTATTGGCTAAACATTCTGGATTCAGTCTTTGAAGTGAAGCGGTTTCTTCTTGTGATGCAAGTGAAATGATGTTTTGCCCATCGTAATGGTTTGCAAGGATTTCACGTATATCAGAACAGTTTGCTGATTTTGTAAATAAATAGCGGTGCAGTGGAAGATTCACAATCATTCCCTGAGGAAAACGACCAACACTGGGTATAAAAAGTGGCGTTTGATTGATTTGTCCATGGAGTTTAATTTCTGGTACATGTTTGTGTTCAAGATTGAGGCCATAGATAAAATAATTTTCCTGAATATTTTCTTGAGATTGATTTTCCATTTGTGTAATCAGCTTTTTTCCACCACCTGTATAGCCGGAGATTGCATGAATCGAGATGGGATAATCAGCATCTAGCAATCCTGCTTCGCGAAGTGGGCGAATCAAGCTAATAGCACCGGTGGGATAACATCCAGGATTAGATACGTAATGGGCTGCTTGAATGCGTTTTTTTTGTCCTGCTGTCATTTCAGGAAAACCGTAGACCCAGTTTGGTGCAACACGGTGAGCTGTTGAGCTATCAATAACCCGAATGTTTTTATTCTTTTTAAGCCAATGAACGGTTTTGCGTGCTGCATCATCTGGAAGACATAAAATAGCAATATCGCTTTGATTAAGATAATCTTGTCGCAGATGAACATTATGGCGATCCTTATGAGCAAGAGAAAGTAGTTTTAAATCTGAACGTTTCTCTAAGCGTTTTTGTATTTGTAGTCCGGTTGTGCCGTGTTCACCATCAATAAAAACTTTGGTTGCCATTCTTAAACGCCTTATCTTAATTTTCCCTACATATCCAGCTTTTCTCATTATAAATTATTTCAAATCATTACCAACTTAAATCATAATTATTAACTTATTGAATTTATTTAAATTATAGATATTTTTTGTAAAAGGTCTAAATGAAGAAAGTAAAAGAAAAAACTTAATTTTATTTTTCACTATTTTTGTAAGGAAAGTTTTTGCTGTTTCTATGATTAAGGAATAACATAAATATTTGTATCAGTATTTTGAGTGTAATTGGTTTAAAATGTTTGGTTTGCATGGTTTGCTATGTTATCGTTTAATGACTTTATTTTTTAATGTTAGGAATGTATTTTATGACTCAGCAAGAAAATGACGCACAAAAGCGCTTTTTTAATGATAATTTACAGATAGTTGATGGTGCAATCTTTAATGCCATTAAAGGGGAATTTGAACGTCAACAACATGAGATTGAATTGATTGCTTCAGAGAATATTGTTTCAAGAGCAGTTCTTGAAGCACAGGGATCTGTTTTAACCAATAAATATGCAGAAGGTTATCCAAGAAAGCGCTACTATGGTGGGTGTCAATTTGTAGATGTCGTTGAAGATTTAGCTATTGAAAGAGCAAAACAGCTTTTTGGTGCTGCTTTTGCAAATGTACAGCCTAATTCTGGTAGCCAAATGAATCAAGCTGTCTTTCTGGCTTTACTCCAGCCTGGTGACACATTTATGGGATTAGATTTAAATGCTGGTGGTCACCTTACGCATGGTTCATCTGTCAATATGTCAGGAAAATGGTTTGATGTTGTTTCCTATGGTGTGCGTCAAGAAGATCAGATTATTGATATGGATGAGGTTGAGCGGCTTGCAAAAGAACATAAGCCAAAACTTATTATAGCAGGGGGGTCAGCTTATCCTCGATTCTGGGATTGGGAGAGATTCCGTGAAATTACAGATGAAATCGGTGCTCATCTCCTCGTTGATATGTCTCATATTGCTGGTCTTGTTGCTGGTGGCGTACATCCTTCACCTGTTCCTCATGCGCATATTGTAACGACGACAACACATAAATCACTTCGAGGTCCGCGTGGTGGTTTGATATTGACAAATGATGAGGCTTTATCCAGAAAAATTAATTCTGCTATTTTTCCTGGTCTTCAAGGGGGGCCTTTAATGCATGTGATTGCGGCAAAAGCTGTTGCATTTGGAGAGGCTTTGCAGCCTTCTTTCAAGAGTTACAGTGCTCATGTTGTTGCTAATGCGAAAACTTTAGCAAAAACATTACAGAGTAATGGTTTTAATATTGTTTCTGGCGGTACAGATAATCATTTATTGTTGGTTGATTTACGTTCGAAAAATCTAACAGGAAAGCGTGCCGAATTGGCTTTAGGACGCGCTCATATTACCTGCAATAAAAATGGTATTCCTTTTGATCCTGAAACACCTTCTATAACATCAGGAATTCGTTTGGGATCACCTGCTGCTACAACGCGTGGGTTTTCAGAAAAAGAGTTTGTTCAAGTTGCACATCTGATTGCAGAAGTTCTTGATGGTTTGCGAAACGCAAAAAGCGATGAAGATAATTATGACGTTGAAATGGCTGTTAAGAAAAAGGTGGAAGATATAACGAATCAATTTCCTCTTTACTCTTATCTTAGTACGCCTTAAGGATAAAAAAGAGATGCGCTGTCCTTACTGTCAATATGAGGATACACAGGTTAAAGACTCACGTCCAGCAGAAGAGGGCGCGGTGATTCGTCGCCGTCGTGTCTGTTCTGTTTGCGGTGGTCGTTTTACAACGTTTGAACGTGTTCAATTGCGTGAACTTTTGGTTACTAAAAAAAGTGGACGATGTGAGCCATTTGATCGTGATAAATTAATGCGATCAGTTGATGTGGCTATACGTAAGCGCAATATTGATCCTGATCGTATTGAACAGGCAATCTCTGGCATTGTACGCCAGCTTGAGAGTTTGGGGGAACCAGAGATTGCTTCAGAAAAAATTGGACATCTTGTTATGGAAGCACTAAAAAGAATTGATGATATTGCCTATATCCGTTTTGCTTCTGTGTATCGAGATTTTCGTAATGCAAGCGATTTTCACGATATTATTGATGAGTTGTCAAAGGGTATAGCGGATACAGAATCTCGTTTTTATGAATAAAAAAGTGCAAGATGAGCGGTTTATGGCTGCTGCTATCCGTTTGGCAGAGCGTCATGTGGGACTTACAGGTGGGAATCCTTCGGTTGGTACATTAATTGTACAAAATAGTGACGATGCGGGGGCATTTATTGTTGGCTATGGCATTACAGCTCTTCATGGGAGTCCTCATGCGGAAGTACAGGCTTTACGCATGGCTGGTTCTTTGGCTCAAGGAGCGACTGCTTATGTGACTTTAGAACCATGCGCCCATTATGGAAAAACTTTTCCGTGTGTCAACGCACTTATTGATTCAGGTATTTCGCGGGTTGTTGTTGCTCTTACTGATTGTGATAAGCGTGTGGATGGTCGTGGCCTTGCTCTTTTGCGTGCGGCTGGTATTGAAGTCGTTGAGGGCATTTTAGCTGAAGAGGCGTTTGAATCTTTATGGACGCATTGGTGTATAAGAAAGATGCAACGCTGTGCTGTCACTTTCAAAATGGCAGTTTCTGCCGATAATAGTGTGGGAAAAAAAGGGGAGGGGAGAATAAAGATTAGTGGAGCACTTTCCCATACCCATACGCATATTCTACGGGCTCAAAACAATGCTATTCTCGTTGGTATTGGTACTATACTAGCAGATGATCCACAGCTCAATTGCCGCTTACCAGGAATGGAAATGCGCTCACCAATTCGTATTATTTTAGATGCCGACTTATCTATCCCCCTTGATGCAAAAGTTGTTCAGACAGCCATAAAAATTCCTACATGGGTTATTTGTGATATGGATTTTTCAAAGAAAAGCAAAAAGAATGCGTTGGAGAAATATGGTGTGTCTGTTTATTCGGTAGAGATGAATAATGGGTATGTAGAACCTTTTGCTCTTTTACAGATACTTTATAAACATGGGATTAATAGTGTTTTACTGGAAGGGGGCGTAAAAACAGGAGAAAAATTTTTGAATGCGGGTTGTGTTGATCATTTGATATGTTTTTATAGTCCTGTTGTTTTAGGAAAAAAACGTATTGAAGCTCCTTATTTTGGAAATTATCTCTCGCAATTTCATGAGGTTGAGACAAAAATGTTTGGAAATGACCGTTTTTATAAATGGAGACGTAAGACATTATGTTCACAGGAATTATAACGGATATTGGTTGTGTTGAAGATATTCAATCTTTAAAACAGGGGATACGTTTAAAGATTTCTACACGCTATGCTGTAGAAAGTTTAGCAATTGGTGCATCAATTGCGTGTTCAGGAATTTGTCTGACAATTGTGGAACGAGGATTTAAACAAGAAGATTCCAATTGGTTTTTTGTTGAAGCATGGGAAGAAGCATTACGTTTAACAAATCTTGCCCAATGGAAAAAAGGAACTTTTGTTAATTTAGAACGTTCACTTCGATTGGGTGATGAAATGGGAGGGCATTTGGTTTCTGGTCATATTGATGGCTTGGCTGAAATTATTGAACAAAAAAATGAAGGGGATGCAATTCGTTTTTATTTAAAAGTTTCAAGACAATTTATGCCTTTCATTGTCCCTAAGGGATCCCTTGCACTGAATGGAACATCTTTGACTGTTAATGGTGTTAAAGATTGTGTTTTTGATGTTCTTATTATTCGTCATACACTTAAAATGACAACGTGGGGACAAGCTAAAATTGGAGATTGGGTCAATTTAGAAATTGATCAACTTGCTCGTTATGCTGCGAAGCTTTTTGCTTTTAAAGGAGAAGATGAATAAGCTACAGCTCTATTGATCGTTTTTAGAATTTTATGCTCTATAGCTTTGAGTTTTTTTGATTCGTTTTTTGTGGAATTCCATTATGATGAAAGAGATACGTAAAAAGCCTCACGTATTGATTGTTGAAGCACGTTTTTATGAAGAGATTTCTGATGCGCTTTTGAAAGGTGCTGTGAGTGCTTTGCAAAAAGCTGAAGTCAGTTATGATATTATAACAGTTCCAGGAGCCTTAGAAATACCAGCTGCAATAGCTTTTGCTGAACAAAATAAGATAATATCTTATGATGGTTATGTTGCACTGGGTTGTGTTATTCGGGGTGAAACGTATCACTTTGAAATTGTTGCCAATGATTCTTGTCGTGCATTAATGGATTTAACTGTCCATAAACACTTAGCTATTGGAAATGGTATTTTAACTGTTGAAAATGAAGAGCAAGCATGGGTGCGTGCAGAACAAGATAACAAAAATAAAGGTGGTTTTGCGGCTGAAGCTGCTCTATGTATGATCGCTCTAAAAAAGAGATTTGGAGATAATCGTTAAATATGGCTGATATAAAAGGCAGACATTTTCCGCGTTCAGCCAATAAACGTGGAGCAGCAAGACTCGCTGCAGTTCAGGCTCTTTATCAAATGGATATTGTGGGTTCGGGAGTGATGGAAACAGCTGCTGAATATGAGGCTTATCGTTTGGGAAAAGATATTGATGGAGACCAGTATCTTGAAGCTGATTTTCAATGGTTTTTGGCGATTATAACAGGTGTTGTAAAAGATCAAAAACAGCTTGATCCCCTGCTTCATCAACAGCTTTCTGCAGAATGGTCTCTTTCACGTCTTGATTCTATATTGCGAGCAATTTTACGAGCAGCTTTATGGGAGCTGATCAACCGTAAAGATGTTCCCGTTGCGGTTGTCGTAAATGAATATGTTGATATAGCCAAGGCGTTTTTTGAAGGTGATGAGTCAAAACTTGTTAATGCCGTTCTCGACAGTATGGCAAAAAAAATCCGCCTCTAATCGTTACATTTTTATTAGGTCTGATAACTTCAGACCTAATAATGTTGAAACAGTAAGTAGACAATATACTTTAGTTAGGGGCTGGTAGATTTGCAGGACCTTTTATAATTTGAATTAAGAAAGGGTGTTCTTTTGTTGCAGTCGGTGTTGTTCGCGTAATGAAATCAAATACTTGGCCGTCTTTTAGACCATAGTTAGCAACTCTTGAAACTTGATTATTCCCATTGAAGTAAATAGCTAAAACTTTTCGATCAATAATCTTTGTTTTCATAAATTGCATCCCACGATAACGTGTTTGTGAGATGTAATAAAAAACTTCATTATCATATTTTGTTTTTAATGAAGGGGTTCCTAGAGTCAAAAGAACTTGCTCTTGACTTGAGCCAACAGAAATAGAACTCAGAGCATTTTTATCAAGAATATAGCCCTCTCTATAAATTTGGCTTGTCCCTGAAGAGTCAAGAAGACTACACCCCGTAAGTGTTACGATGCCCGCTATTGATAGACCGACCAACAATTTACGTTTGATTAAGGCCATTATGTGAGGTATTTGAAACAATGATATCTCCCTTTTATACTGAGATGTATGATAAGAAGGCAATCTCAAGTTTTTTCTAAACTTTAGCTTAATCTACCATAGCTTACACTGAGTTTCCCTGTTATAAGGCAAATTATGCCATATAGAATTTCTTTAGAAAAGAAAAAAATGAATGAAATGTACTTGAGCTAAATAAAAGCACAGTATTTCATAGGTTTTCAGGTTTGGGAGTTGTCAATGAATATTCAAAATATTTCTCAAATGGCATTCGCTTTGGTTTATCCGATATCCGTACGTTCTCTACCTGCTAAAGGTATAAGAGTTCATCTTTGTGCAAACAAAAAAGAATGTACACATTTAGCTCAGAACCATGATTTAGTTGAAGTAAAATCTTGTGAGGGAAAATTCCATATTCTTCCGTGGAAAAAACGCGGCGTGCGTATAAAAGGTTTGTTGCAAGCACGTATAGTACAGTTATGTGTTGTTACATTAGAACGATTAGAAAATATTCTCCGTGAAAATATTGAAGTTGTTTTTGTTCCTGAAGATTCAAATTTGATGAAGCCAAAAATATCAGAAGATACACGAGAATTGTTTTTGGATGTGGAGGGACTTGATACGCCAGAAGTATTTTATGATGATAAAATTGATATTGGTGCAATCATGGAAGAATTTTTTGAGTTGTCTATTAATCGTTATCCACGTAAAGAGGGGATAGAGATGCATGTGGTTAAAAATTTAGAAGGAGCGGGGCAAAAATTCTCGCCATTTTCTGTTTTGAAAAATTGGAAGTGATTGTAAAAAAATAAAAAAATTATCTATTGTATACTATGATAAAAACGGTATTTTCTGCGGAGCTATTTTCGCAAGGTATGTTTTATATAAGTGTTTAGTCACCAAAAATTATAATGTGCTTTTAAAAATGTAAATGAAAAGATGTGGGATATGCAAGCGTGATTAGAATTTCTGTGGATGTCATGGGCGGTGATTACGGTCCAGAAGCAGCTATTGCAGGAGCAGCAATTGTCCAAAAATATTTATCAAATATTTATTTTCTGTTTTATGGGATAGAAGAGGTCGTTAAGCCGGTTTTAAAAAAATATCCCTGTCTGGATTCTGTGTCGCGCTTTTGTCCTACAGAAAGCTATACACGCATGGATGAAAAGCCAAGCCAAGCACTTCGCAATGGTCGTGGTAAATCATCAATGTGGTATGCCATTGAAGCGGTAAAAAACGGTGAGGCTGATGCTTGCGTTTCTGCTGGTAACACGGGGGCACTTATGGCCATGTCTTATTTTTGTTTAAAAATGTTGGCAGAGGCTGAACGTCCTGGTATTGCGGGTATATGGCCAACACTTCGTAGCGAGAGTATCGTTTTAGATATTGGAGCAACGATTGGTGCATCTGCTAGTCAGTTGGTTGATTTGGCGGTTATGGGAGCGGGTATGTTTCGCGCTTTATACCACACTGAAAAACCAAGTGTTGGGCTTTTAAATGTGGGGGTGGAAGAGGTTAAAGGACTTTATGAAATAAAAAAAGCAGGAATGATATTGCGTGAAGTGCAATTAGAAGGATTAGAATATAAAGGATTTGTGGAGGGCAATGACATTGGAAAAGGAACGGTCGATGTTGTTGTAACAGAAGGGTTTTCTGGTAATATTGCTTTAAAAACTGCAGAAGGGACCGCGCGGCAGATAGCGGAGATTTTAAATTCCGCAATGCGCAGTTCTTTTTTAACATCTCTGGGTTATTTTTTATCGCGGCGTGCTTTTCGTACACTGAAAAATAAAATGGATCCCGATAGGGTGAATGGAGGAGTGCTTTTAGGTTTGAATGGTGTTGTCATAAAAAGTCATGGCAGTGCTAATGCTAACGGTTTTGCTTCTGCTATCCGTGTTGGTTATGAAGTGGTTAATAATAGACTCTTACAAAAAATAACGGCTGACTTACGGCGATTTCATGAAAATAAAGAAACACTTTTTGATCAGGAAGATGAAACAGTGATGAGTGGAGAATCCTTATAATGGGCTCTTATAATGAAAGTGAAAAATCTGAAGAAAAGGTGAGAGCTGAATGATTCGATCAATTATACGTGGTGTAGGAAGTGCTTTGCCGAAAAGAAGTTTATCAAATGATGAGATTGCGAAGTTTGTTGAAACGTCAGATTCATGGATTGTTCAACGTACAGGAATACGTCAGCGTTATATTGCCGATGAAAATGAAACAACGGTTTCTTTAGGTGTTGAGGCTGCGCAAGCAGCCCTTATAAATGCCGGTCTTACAATAAAGGATATTGATTGTATTATTTTAGCAACCTCAACACCAAATCGCACTTTTCCTGCTTCTGCTGTTGAAATTCAGTATGCTTTGGGAATGAGCCATGGATTTGCTTTTGATATTCAAGCTGTTTGCTCTGGTTTTATTTTTGCTTTAACAACAGGAGATTCTTATTTACGCTGTGGAGCAGCTAAAAGAATTTTAGTTATTGGATCGGATACATTTTCTCGAATTTTAGATTGGGAAGATCGTACGACATGTGTTTTATTTGGTGATGGTGCGGGAGCAGCTGTTTTGGAAGCACAAGAAATTGAGGGGGGGATTGCTTTTGAGCGTGGTATATTGTCTGCAAAACTGCGTTCTGATGGTGCTTATATCGATAAGTTGTATGTCGATGGTGGACCTTCAACAACACAAACGACAGGCTATTTGCGTATGGAAGGGCGAGAAGTTTTTAAATATGCTGTGGGTATGATAACGGATGTGGTTGATGATTGTTTTGCAGCTGCAGGTATGGATTCTTCACAATTAGATTGGTTTGTACCTCATCAGGCTAATAAGCGCATTATTGAAGCATCTGCTAAAAAACTGAAAATTTCATCAGATAAAGTTGTGATTACTGTTGATAAACATGGTAATACATCTGCAGCATCAGTCCCATTGGCCTTAACAACAGCTCTTTGCGATGGGAGAATAAAAAGAGGAGATCTTATCATGTTAGAAGCTATGGGAGGTGGATTTACATGGGGAGCAATCCTTATTCGTTGGTAAATTATGGTTACTTGACCATATTTGAATAAAACATATAAGTCATTTTGTAATTTTTAATATTTGAATAGGTGGTTATAATGACAAGTAAGACAGTAACGCGTGCAGATTTAGCCAGCGTAGTTTGTAAAAAAGTGGGCTTGTCACATACTGAATCAGCAGCTTTGGTCGAAATGGTTTTGGATGAGATTTGCAACTCACTTGTAAGAGGTGAAGCGGTTAAATTATCTTCTTTTGCAACTTTTCAGGTTCGCAGTAAGAATGAACGTATTGGACGCAACCCAAAAACAGGTGTTGAAGCACCTATTCCACCGCGACGTGTTGTGACGTTTAAGGCTGCAAATATCCTTAAACAGAGAATTTTAGATTCGCATCGTGCAAGACAGAAAAAAGATCTCTCATAAATAAGCGCCATGGTAATTTTTGGTAGTTATTAAGAAATATATAAAATAAAGATCTGTGTTTTTTTTAAAAAAAAGACTGTTTAGTAAGTAGTCAAAGTCCTATTTTTGACTAATCTTGTTGAGAAATTGAGACGTAATGAATCATCATCAAATCATTCGTCGTATTTTAGGTAAGGTGTTGCAAAATGGATAAAAGCTCTGATGCTTTTCGCACAATTAGCGAAGTAGCCGAATTATTGGAGCTTCCACAGCATGTCTTAAGATTCTGGGAAACACGTTTTAGGCAGATTAAGCCAATGAAACGTGGGGGGGGAAGGCGTTACTATCGTCCAGTTGATGTTGATTTGCTCAATGGTATTAAGCAGTTGTTGTACGATCAGGGTTATACAATAAAAGGTGTGCAGCGCCTTTTGAAAGAAAATGGTGTTGCTTTTGTGACTGCATTTGGTAATGGCGATCTTGATGCCATGAATGTTGTTATAGAGAAAAAACATGCAGGACAAACTTTTGAAAATACGAGCAATAAACCTAAGAAGTCTTCTTTTGGACTTTTGAGTTTTATGAGGAATGAGGGAGAAACCTCTGTTGGTTCTGTGAATCTTTACAAAGATAAAACCGATAAAGCATTGTTGCAAGAAATCCTATTTGAACTCATTGAATGTAAGCGTGTTCTTGATAGAGCACGATAACAATAATATTTTATGTTGCTTTTTATTAGTAAAAAACCTGTTTTAACGTTTTTTTATAAATCAATATTTAGGTTTAGTGCAGCAATGTGTTTTATAGATATTTAGACGTTTTAAGTGTGGTTCGAGCTTTATATGTTAAACGAGCAGCAGACCTAACATGTTGTGTAGTTGATTAATTTTTTAGTAAAGGTTCTTCATTTGATCAAATATGAAAAGAGGAAAGAAAGAACCTCGAATTTTATCATACTCTTTTGATTTAGCTTTATAACTCTCAAGGGAAGTTATAAGCGGTATATCTCATCAGTGTATATTGCATGCTGCTTTTATAGAACGTTATTGAGTTTCCATTTACATATCTGTTTTTAAAAGATCTTTCTTAAGACTTCTTAAGCCCATTTCGCGATAGTGCTCATAAATGAATACTTATAACGTTAAATTCATTGGGCAGTAAGTACTATTTTCGCTTGTGAAGAAGCAACACGCATTTTGTCAGCGCTCAATGATGCAACAAGCCATCGGCATTTGAGCAGTTTAAGTATTTTTTAGTCTTTTCTAAATAGTTTTTTATCCACACGAGCTTCTCCACTTGTCATGTGCAAACGAATGATTTTGATTGCTGAACATAAAGAGATTTAAAATAAGAAAATCCTTATGATATTTAAGATTCTTGCTTAATATGAATAATGGTATATTATCATTATAAATCAAAGTGTTGTATTTTTTTATAAAGGTGTATCTTATGAATAAGACACATCGTTATTCGGCTAATTGACGTATTTATGATAATCTTGTTCTTAGTTTTCTTACTTGGTATCATTATCACAATGATCTATTTGTGATAATAGAGTCATCTTCCTGTTATAAAGATAAAAGATTAATGCTATAAGTTAGTCGCTCATATTCAATTGTTTACAATTTTTGCATTTTAAGAGCTTATAGCTCTTATATTCGACTTTTTTAGCAACCGCCCTCGTAAAGTGTGATCACGTGATTTTTACGAATAATTGGTAATCATGTATCAAATCGAAAAACCTATCAAATCGTTTGATTTTGCACAAAAATTTATGATTTATAGTAAAAAAACTAATATTTTACCATCTTCTATGGAGTTATGCATTTATTACACGCTGTAAATCTGGAGGCAACGCCTCATTTGAAAGTTGCTTAATTGCATCTTCTACAGATAAAAAGGTTTGATTTGGACTACCTAAGCGACGCATATTTACGCTATTTGTTTCAGCTTCCCGTTTTCCACAGACCAAAATGACGGGAACTTTTTGTAAAGAATGTTCTCGTATCTTATAGTTAATTTTTTCATTACGAAGATCTGTTGTTGCAGAAAGCCCAACAGCTTTAAGTCTTGCCGTTATTTTTTGGGCATATTCATTTGCTTCAGATGTAATTGTTGCGACAACAATTTGTTCAGGAGCAAGCCAAAGCGGCATATGTCCAGCAAAATTTTCAATTAATATACCAAGAAAACGCTCCATTGATCCAAAAATAGCACGATGGATCATAACAGGCTGACGTTTTTCTGAATCTTTATCAATGTAGAATGCCCCAAAACGTTCAGGAAGATTAAAGTCTATTTGTGTTGTTCCACATTGCCATTCACGGCCGATAGCATCCTTTAATGTATATTCAAATTTTGGACCATAAAAGGCTCCTTCACCTGGAAAGATGCTTGTTTTGATTTGTCCGGAAAATTTTGTTTCAATTGTTTTAAGGACAGATTCCATGATACTTTCTGCATGATCCCATAATGCATCAGATCCAACTCGTTTTTCTGGACGTGTTGAAAGCTTAAGGCTGATTTCTTTAAAACCAAAATCCGCATAAGTCGATAAAATAAGGTCATTAATACTGAGACATTCATCGGCTAATTGTTCATCAGTACAAAAAATATGCGCATCGTCTTGTGTAAAACTACGCACACGCATCAGACCATGCAAAGAACCTGAAGGCTCATAACGATGAACAAGACCAAACTCAGCAAGTCTAATAGGCAAATCACGATAAGATTTTAAACCATGTTTAAAAATTTGCACATGACCAGGACAATTCATTGGTTTAAGGGCATAAACAGTCCCATGGTCTGCATCTTCTGCTGCCGGAATTGCTTTGAACATGTTCTCCTTATACCAGCCCCAATGCCCCGATATTTCCCAAAGTGATCTATCCAGAACTTGTGGTGCATTAACTTCGGCATATTGATGATCATCAAGGCGTCTACGCATATAGTTGATTAAATTTTGAAACATTTTCCAGCCTTTTTGGTGCCAAAAAATCATTCCTGGGCCTTCTTCTTGAAAATGAAATAAGTCCATTTCACGTCCTAAGCGGCGATGATCACGTTTTTCAGCTTCTTCTAGCATATGGAGGTAGGCTTTTAAGTCATTTTCATTTGCAAATGCTGTTCCATAAATTCTCGTGAGCATTGGATTATTGGCATCGCCACGCCAGTAAGCTCCCGCGACTTTCATTAATTTGAAAGCATTTCCAATTTGTCCTGTAGATTGCATATGCGGTCCGCGACAAAGATCAAACCACTCCCCTTGATAATAGATTTTTAAATCTTGATTATCAGGGATGCTATCAATAAGTTCAACTTTATAAAATTCCTTTTTCTCAGAAAAAACTCTTCTGGCTTTTTCACGAGACCAAATTTCTTTTCTAAAAGGTTTATTGCGTTGGATAATTTCACGCATTTTCTTTTCAATGACGGTGAGATCATCTAATGTGAAAGGTTGTTGGCGTGCAAAATCATAATAGAATCCGTTTTCAATCACAGGACCTATTGTTACTTGCGTTTCAGGAAAAAGTTCTTGCACTGCTTCAGCAAGAACATGGGCACAATCATGCCTTATGAGCTCAAGAGCACGTGAATCTTCTCGGGTAATAATTTCTACTTGACCAGATTGTCCTAATGGATCCAATAGATCTCTCGTGATGCCATCAAGACTACAGGCAACAGCTTTTTTTGCGAGTGATTTTGAAATCGATTCTGCTAATTCCAAGCCTGTCATTTCGGCGGGGTAATTACGTTTTGAACCATCGGGAAAAGAAAGAGAAATAGAGCAAGACATAAAAACACCCTTTTAATCCAATTCCGCCAACGATTGCGGATGGTTTCGTGAAAACTGAGTAAAAAACTTATAGACTTATTCTTCTATCAATACATGTGAAAAAAGAAAAGAATTATTTGTTGTGTTTGTCAGAAACTTTCCAGTAATGCCAAGGTTTATAAAAACAGCAAGAGTGTCCAAGCGAGGGAGGAACTGGATCAAAGCCATCTGTTCCAAAGGGACCACAACGTATGATACGAAAGAGTCCCATCCATGCACCAGCCCAAAGTCCATGGCGTGCAATTGCTTCATATATATATTCTGAACAAGTTGGGGCATGGCGACACTGATTGCCTATAAGGCTCGAAAGTGTTATTTGATAGAGACGTATTAGGGCAATACCCAGTAATCGTCCAGGTGTTTTTTGCCAAGCACCGGTGTAATTTCGATTCATTTTTTTTTGTTGAAGCTGTGTTTTGAGCATTTATTTTCTTCAATTTGTTGAATGCAGTCTATCGTTGCATCAAAGGGTAGTAGTGTTGCAGCATGGCGCACTTTATAGTCTTTAATGGGCTGTAAGCAAGAAAAATCCTCAAAGGGAGCTTGAGGGAAAGGACCACCTTGCGTTAGCATTTGATAGATAACTTTACGTAATATTTTAAGATCTTGTGTTGTTTGTCCGATGATATGAGATGCTAAAAGTGACGCTGAGGCTTGCCCTAGTACACATGCGTGTATTTCATGAGAAAAATCTGTCACGATATGATTTTTCACCTTTAAATCTACAGTGATTGTTGAGCCGCAAGGATGTGCATATTTTTTTGATGTTGCATCAGGATTATTAAGACGCCCAATTCTGCTTATATGCGCAGCATATTCAAGTATTTTATCACTATAGATATTATCAATCATGCACTATTGCCTGAAATTTTGAGAGACGTGATTGTTTAAACTTTTAATTCGCTTATATAGAGATTATACAAAATGGAATAGGTTTGTCGCAAATGTTTTGTATAGAGTAAAGTTGGAGTTTTTGAATGCGTAATGTTCCTAAAAGAGGCGCAAAGGATTCTTTGTTATCTAAAGAAAAGCGTCCGAGTATTGAAGAGGTGGAAGAAGCGATTCGTACATTACTCTTATGGGTAGGGGAGAATCCAAGAAGAGAAGGGCTTTTAGAGACTCCGAAACGTATAGCCAAAGCATATCGAGAGCTTTTTAGTGGTTATCATCAATCAGTTGAAGAAACTTTAGGAACAGTTTTTGAAGAGGTTTCAGGATATAATGAATCGGTAATCGTAAAAAATATTCCTTTTTATTCGCACTGTGAACATCATATGATCCCAATTATTGGGAAAGCGCACATAGCCTATCTTCCTGATGCAAAAATTGTTGGCCTTTCAAAAATTGTACGTGTTGTCGATATTTTTTCTCGTCGTTTACAAACACAAGAAGCTATGACAGCGCAAGTGGCGCATGCTTTAGAAATGCATCTGAAACCGCGTGGTGTGGCAGTATTGATTGAGGCTGAACACATGTGTATGGCTATGAGAGGAATCCAAAAGCAGGGATCTACAACAATTACAAAAAAATTTCATGGTTATTATGAAAAAGATCAAGCTGCACAAGCAGATTTTATGATGATGTTTCAAAGATCATAGTAAAGCCTATATTTCTAGTCGTCTTTATTAAGTTATAAATCATATGAATAAAATAAATTATGGGAAAGAGAAAATTGGCTTGTACCTTTCTTTCTGATTTGTTAAAGGCTGAAGGCCAGAATGTTTTGCTTAACCACGTGCGGTCGTGGCGGAATTGGTAGACGCGCAGCGTTGAGGTCGCTGTGGGGCAACCCGTGGAAGTTCGAGTCTTCTCGACCGCACCATTGACAATTAATTTCTCTGTAACGAGAAATTTGTACAGAAAAGGGTGGTTTGTGCGAATTATAGAAAATTTTTTCTTTACGTGTTATCTTCTGTTTTTTTCTTTATAACGCTTTATTTTTTTACTTTAATCTGTTCATTTGAAACATTATATTTTTTATAGGTGGGGCTGAGTTACAGTGAGAAGTATGGGAGTTTTAAGGTATTTAACACTTTTTATTTGTATTTCTTTATTATCAGCGTGTAGCGATTCGCGTGCTGTCCTTTGGCATGGGGTGCATGCAACTCCTTCTATGACAGCAGTAGAAAGAGAAGTTGAAGGAAAACCGATTTCTCCAAAAGCCATTGTTCCAGTATATGTTGCAACAAGTCGTAAGATGCAAAATAATTATGCTCAACCTTATGGCGCAGAGCGATCAAATAAAGTACATTATAATCGCGTTGACGTGGGAATTCCTCAGCAACATGTAAAGGGGGTTGTTGAAATCAATGCGTATAAACCTACACATGATAAGTATTTTGCGGCAGTCTCATTGCAAAAATACGATAATAAAGAACAGTTTAAACAGAAATTAAATGCTGCTTTAGCAAAAAAGCCAAAAGGAAAAAAAGAAATTTTTCTTTTTATCCATGGATATAATAATAATTTTGCAGATGGTACATTTCGTACAGCGCAGTTTACACACGATTATTCTTTAAATGTTGTTGCTGTACATTATTCTTGGCCTTCTGCTGGATCAGTTCCTCTTTATATTTATGATCGTGACAGTGCTAATTTTGCCCGTGACGGATTGATAGAACTCTTAACACTTATTAGTGAAACCGATGCTGATCAAATTTCGGTTATTGCACATTCTATGGGCAATTTTGTTATAATGGAGGCATTTAGAACCTTAGCTCTACAGGGAAAATATAAACCTATTCGTCGTATTACAAGTTTATTAATGGCGGCACCAGATATTGATATTGATGTGTTTGAACGCCAACTTAATGATATAAAAACACTTCCACAGCCAACAGCAATTTTAGTATCCAGAGCAGATAAAGCCCTTGCGGTTTCAGGGCGTCTTACGGGTGGACATCACCGCGTGGGTGATGGCTCAGATATTGAAATGTTGCGTAAAAATGGAATAACCGTTCTTGATTTTTCTCATGTGGATGGGGGGGCACACAATGTCTTTGCGTCTTCCCCAACGTTAATGGCTCTTTCTCGAGAAGGTTCTTTGGCTTCAACAATTATGCAAGGTACAGAATTATCACCTAGTCAAGCTCTTCTTGCAGATAGTAGTAGTGTGTTGGAAAAAACAACACATCTTATCCTTTATACACCTTTACGTTTTCTTTCTCCACGAATTCTACATCGATAGCAAGAAAAGAAGAAAGGAGACTATCGAATAATGTATTGGAGGAGTATTTTTTAGCACTTTCTTTAGAATGACTTTGTAAAATGAAAAAGAAATAGCGGACTGAGTTAAAAAAACAGTTATTAGGTGAGTTTGTAATGATTGCACAGAAAAGCTATGTCAATACACCTACAGTTGTTGATTATTTATCTCATTCCGCAATTAAGTTGTTAGAGATTCATGCTATGCTTGTGAAGGTGAGAAAAGGTGATATGGGGGAAAAACCAAATTTATTGCGTCAAATTGATTCTACAAAAAAACAATTAGATGAGATAAGCCATGCTCTTATTTTGGAATATCGTAAACGCCAAGAAAATGAGCGCTTTTTAAAACAAATTTTGCTCTCCATTTCCGATCAACTTTTTTCACTTAACAATGGTTTTAAAGAAACTGGACGTCTTTTTTTTCAAGAAGTTAGAATACTTCAATCTCAGATGCAATGTTTATATGAGGGAAAGGAGAAGGCATATTTGTTGAATAGCGAAGAATCTCTTTGTTCTCCATCAAAAATTGATGAAGTCATTAAGCAGTTACAAAAGGCTCGAGAAAAACTTATTGTTGAAAGTCCGCACCTTTTTGAAAAAGAATGTTAAAGCCAAAAAAAAATTCTAAAACAAACACATTGATAAAAATATCTCATTTTTACGCGCAAACAATGCATTTAGATTGGAGTTACTTTTATCTTCCTTCTGTTTTTTAACGATATCAGCTCTAGGGCACTCTAAGTACGATTCCAAAGGAAGAAAAGATGGTAGTCATTCAATGTGCTGAAGAGCATCTGATGACTTTAAAGAAGTGAGAGTCAGTATAGATATGCGCTTGTTTACAAGATCTTGCTCTCCTTAATCCAATTTAAAAAAAGTAAAAACAACTGTCTAGACAGTTTTATCATGCTAAAAATCACGATCGCAATGCTTATTTTATAGATAAATACTGTTTCATCACTATAATGTAGAGCCTTTATACAGAAAAAAAATGCCAATAGTTACTTTCAAGGCTTTGCTCTCAAGACTTGTTTTCTTCACTGTCCATCGTGATATCTTTTCTCGATTATTTCAATATATAACTTTCAAAGAAGCAGAAGAGATTTATATAATTTCTCTTATTGAAGTGAATGAAGACAAATAAAAATAGATTTGTGCAGATATTCTTGACTGGACTCATAGCCAAAATGAAAATCATATCATTTATTTTGCTTATACAGACAGTAAACCTAATCTTGTAATGCGCCATTTTGTTGCTCTCGCTCTAATTAAAAAGATTAAATTTTATCAGGAGAACTTTAAGAAGAACTGTCTAGGATTTATGGACGGTATTGTGAAATACACAATTGATAATGCTTTTACTTTTGCTTATCATTATCGAATAGATTTTTCCAAAACGTTTCGATTTTCTCCATTGTTTCTCCAACTATATTTTTTATCCCTAAAACAGTATCTATTGATGTGACAGGGAGGATGGATGAAATGAATCGTAATATTGGCTATGGAGAATGTAAAAGTAGTTTTGAAAAATCTAAGCTGGTCGGTTAACAAACTCGATGGAGATGAGCATATGGTACTTTATTAATTTAATCGTGAAGTGTAATTTTTTATAATGATGAAATTGCTCAAAATTTCTTGCAATGTGATAACTATTTTTTAATTAGTATCGATATTTGCTGCCGCTTGTAAAACGATTAATCCTACGCATTTTGAATATTTATCAGATTACGAGCTTAATTTAAAGTAAAGGGTTTAAAAAATATTTTAATCAGAAGTGGGGGATAATTACTTAAAATAGATGTTTGATGATGTTTTAGAATAAGCAGTCAAAAAGATTAATTTTGCATAAGAGTTATGCTCTACTTCGTGTTCGTACGTTGGCTTTATTCGGTGATTTTGAGATCTTACAACCTTATCACAAAATCTTTGGAGTGGGGAATTATCTAGATAAAAATAGTATCCAATAGCTTTATCTTGAAAGTGCACTGACTTTAGCTAAAGAAGTGGTAAAATCTAAATTACGTCGGCTGTGCTTTGATTGAGAAGGGGAAAAGGTTTTTTGGGGGCCAATTAAAATGCTTTAGTGGAAAGTTGCTGTTCAAAAAAAATCCATAATTATTTGGGTTGAACTGAGGGGATTATAGATCATGAAATGGATAAAGAAAGTACAGGTTGACTGAGCCTTTTGAATTTGACGGTAAAAGGGTTTATCAAGAAGATAAGCTTTTTGAGTCTGAGACAATTTCTTCTTGGAAAGAAAAAGGACAGATAGTAACAGGTACAAATCTTGAGAGAATGGCGTCAGGAAGAGTCCTATTGGTATCGATTGCAAGCCTATAATGTTGTATCCTATAACACAAGAACAAAATGGCCCTATAGTAGAGATTCTCTACTCGTTCTATCAAGAAAAGAACTCTGTTATTTATATTCATCCAAACACAAATTTTAAGTAATTAATGCCAATATTAAAAGTATGGAATCAGAAAACACTTCTATTGGAGCAGATAGAGTGGCCTATTGTCGCTGCAAGTATGAAGTTTGTAATAGAGATTATCCAGTTATTTCACCAAGAAAAGAGCTCTTTTTATTCCTATCAATTTAACACCAAACCAGTAAGTGTATCAACAGATTAGTATTTGATAAATAGAAAGGTTTATAAGCAAAGACTTTCTACAATTTGTGGAGCACAAATTATGAAAACTTATACTTTAGATGATGTTACAGTATTAATTGATAAAGTGAATAAATACGATGATGATATTATCGATTTTGGCACTGCAGAGGATGCACCTGATGATATATTGATTGAAAAGGCTGAGGAAACTCTAGCTTTACAATTCACATCTTCCTCCAAAAGTTTTTTAAAAAATTATGGAGGAGGAGAAATCGGTGGCGAAGAAATATTCAGCATTTACGAGGTCTGTGCGGATATTCCTTCTGGTGATATTGTTTATCGAAACTTACTCGATAGAAGAGATGGGGTTTATAAAGGCAAATCAGCTTGTTGTTTGTACAACTGATTTTGGTGAGATGTTTTATTTTGATTATGCTCAATTTCAAGATGGCGAATGCCCACTCTATCTCAGATTTTCCTCCGAAGACGTCCAGTATTATGCAAGTAATTTTTATGAATTCCTCTACAAAAGGATTAAGGAACATACGAGAGAATAGTTTTTTGTAGCGGTTTTGTTTTTGAAATATAACGTTAAACCGCCTATTTTATTTTTCAATAATGTGTAAAAAAGTAGCTCTCTTAACTGAAACACAGCTCAACTCTATTAATCACAGAAACATCAAATTTATAAAAACTAGAGAACTTCAAGTCTGTGAAAACGCGAAGTAGTAACAAAGTTTCTGAAAAAAATACTTAAATACAGATGAAATTTCTAAAAACATATTTATTAAAAAACTTTGCCTTTATAGTTGACTAAGATAAAATAACAAAAGCTGTTTTTTTAAGAGATAAATACGGAAATGGAGGAAACCACAACAATTAATTTAACATTGATAAATAAAAAACTAGTATGCCTTCATATTAGCTAGAAGATCTCATCATATAATAAAAATAACTGACGGATTAAAAACTATCAGAGTATCTAACTTATTTAACAATTAATTTTTTAAGATATAATGGTGCCCCCAGAGAGCGAATCAGGCTTTAGCAACGAGAATCAAGTTATGTAAATATGTGCAAGAGCATATTGATGTCTATAATTTTTTATGTTCCAATAAAAAAATTAAGAATTAAAGAAAAAATCTCAAATCAAAAAATTAAGGTGGTCTAAAAGGTGGACCTAAAAAGGTGGACGAGCGATGTATGAAAAGGTGGACGAGAAGGGAAATTAAGTGAGGGGGATTCATAGATTATCAGCATTACTTG
>NZ_NAAI01000006.1 GCF_018155095.1 Bartonella queenslandensis
GATACAGCCTCACCCTCATAAGGCATGGTCCCAATCTCATAGAGGATGCACTCTGCCCTCAAAAGAGTGCATCCTCCCCCTCACGGGATACAGCCTCACCCTCATAAGGCATGTATCCAATCTCATAGAGGATGCACTCTGCCCTCTAAAAGAGTGCATCCTTCCCCTCAAGGGATACAGCCTCACCCTCATAAGGCATGGTCCCAATCTCATAGAGGATGCACTCTGCCTTCTAAAAGAGTGCATCCTTCCCCTCAAGGGTTTTACTCAACTTTCACCACAACGCATTTTAATTTTACTGAACCCTCATTCTTACAAATCTTCGCTCAATGGCATAAAAAGAAGTTTGTCAGCCGTTCTTTTCACCCATCTTACGGGATTCCACTTCCGGACAGAGCTTTAAAAAAATATCCATAAAATAGAATCTGACAGAATTGATTGAGGCAATTAATAGTAAAATTTTGTCAAAATGTAGACAAAGTTTATTCTTTTTTATGACTGTTGTATTTTTACTATAGTCAGTTAAATTGAATCTATATATGATACGTATCGATATTTATTTATAGAAATAAATATAGGAGAAAAACTATGAGTATCAGATATTTTTTCATAGCGGGGGCAATCACAAGTGGTTTAGCTCTCGCAATTCAAAAATCTGATGGTATAGTCAATAAACAGCCCTCTCCTATTGTTGCTCCTTATACTGTTGAAAAAACACATTTAGAGTTTTTTAAACAAGTAAAGAGCTCTTCGGATACATTGAATATACTGAGAATAAGCGGTAGAACTGCATCAGAACAAGCATCAATAAATGATATATATGAAAAAGGTATAAATTTATTAAACGCCTTCGCTAGTTTTTTAGGCTCACTTGTTATATATTTCATACAGCTCATTGCTGCTAGAATATAAGATACAAAAAGTTATTATAATAAAATTGTATACATTGCAAAATTAAATAAAAAGGCCCTTTTGAAACGGGGCCTTTTTTAGTTTTATTTTTATTGTGTTTTTTTATTTTTACTTGCCTCATATTAGCCCTTTAATAGCCTTATATTAGCCCTCAAGAACAGCACTTTGATTTAATTTTCTCCACATCTTAAATGATGAAAACTCTAAAATTTCAAGTTCTCATCTCCATATTGTGAAACAGGGAAAATCTTTTGAAGATAGCAATTATTTTGGGATCGGTGCGTCAACCTTCCTTAACAAAAACTTTAGCCCGTTATTTAGCAGATTGCTTAATGAAGCGTTAAGCATCACTTCATTGGGTTGATTTACGTGACACTCCCTTGCCAATAACAGATCCAGATTATCATCACCAAGTCGAAGCTAATCCAAGCGTCGCGGTAAAACAGTTTGTAAAAACCATCGCAGCCGCTGATGATATTATTCTCGCAAGTCCTCTTTCTCAAGGATCTTATTTAGGTGTTTTAAAAAATGTTCTTGTTAATTTATCCTATAATGCCTTTTTAAATAAACCTGTTGGGCTTATCTCGCATGGAAGTTCCGCCAAAAGATGTACACAACCGTGTGAGCATTTATTGCCGGAGGTGCGCACGCTTTATGGTTATGCACTTCAATGTCAAATTTCTTCTTCCAACGAAGATTTTTCCTCGAATGAGGAAGGTCGTACTTGGAAAATTATCAGTAAAGAGATACAAACACGTTGTGAACAGCTTGCTGATGAAATGTGCACATTTTTACAGAAAAGAGGTGGCATTTAAAGCCAAGGGGGAGGGGATATGCAAAAAAAAGATACGCAATATCGTTATTTAGTTGTAGGTGGTACGGGGATGCTTGCTCCTTTGTATCAATCACTAGAACCACAAGAGGTCATTATTGCTGCACGTTTTTTTTCTCATAAAACCCAGCTTGAGGCATTACAAAATAAACATCTGTGCGTCCCCTTGGATTATGATTGTGCGGCATCACAGGCACAATTTTTAGAAGCTGTGAAGCAATGGCATGGTCTAAAATATTGCGTATTATGGATTCATTCACCCGCGCATGCATTTTCTTGCGCATTAATTGAACAGTTGGCTCTTTTGCCTCACCCACCGTGTATTCTTCATATTTTTGGTTCCAACATTCATGATCAAATGATTGTTGAATGCGCACGTAAAAACAAGATTGATTTCATTTCCATTCAATTAGGACAAAAAGCAACATCAAAAGGTTTTCGATGGCTAACCCATCAGGAGATAAGCCAACAGGTATTGGATGCCATAAAAAATCATATGAAACAACACAGCTTGTAATTCAATCCTTGCTTTTGTTTTTTTTTGACAAACCACTCACCCTTATCTTTACATTTCTGCGTTTTTACGATTTTGTTTATTTACAGAAAGCTGTAGAAACGAGATAAACAGTCCAAGCCCATTGATCACCAACCTTTCCTCCAACTCCTCCACACCATTGCAACCGTTCCACCCCCGTGCCATGTCAAAACCTTTGTGCTTCATTCACGCCCTCTTTTCCCCACCGTCCTTCTCACAACCACCATGCTCTTGATCAAGCACACATCCTTGGCTTTACGTTTCCACGTTTTTATGATTTTGCTTATTTACAGAAAAGAGCAGAGATCAGATAACCATCCAAGCACATTGTCCAAACCTATTGATTGGTATTAGCCTCTTCAAACACAGGTCAACCTGAAATGAAAAGAAACAATATGCCCTCTGCATCTCACTATGACATGAAGGCATAAAGATTTGGACACGGCACGGGTGGAAAGATTACAATGGTGTGGGGGAGTTGGGGAAAAGGCTGGTGATCGATAATCTTGGAATGGTTATCTCGTTTCTACAGATTTCTGTAAATAAGCAAAATCGTAAAAGCGTGTAAACGTAAAGACAAGGGTGTGTACTTTATCAAGAGCATAGAGGTTGTGAGAAGAATGGTGGGGAAAAGAGGGCGTGAATGAAGGCTACACGCGCTTTTTCATTGCTGCTTTTAATTGCCGTGTAACCTTATAATACGAGATCAGACGCTTGATAAAAGAAATATACAGTGCCACAATGGGTATTGTTAAGAACAAATCAAAAATCCCCCCCAACAGAACCATTAAAACCACTGTGGATGCAGCCGCCATCCCGTAATGCATTTATTCTCTTCCTTTTATAAATTGATTGATTGGGGTGATTTACTCACCTCTTCCAATTGCTGAATCTTCTTGTTGAGCCGAGAGGTTAAAATTTCATGAAGGATGATAATAACAGGAACTGTTGCCAAAATACATGCCCATAAAAGAACAAAGAAAAAAAAGTAAGTGGTAATATAGACAAATCTCTTCTCATCTGCCACAAAATTCCCAACATTAAAAAAAATCACATAGGCATAAACTTTAAAAACCATCATGATGAGAGAGAGGCATGAGAAGATGACATAATCTTTATCTGAAAAAGCGAGCCATTTTTTAAATGAATAGAAACTTATTTTTGTATCCAGTGCTAAATTTTGCTGCACAATTTCTTTTAGGCTTTTTTTAGAGAAACAAAAATGCTGCGGCTGTTCCTTCATCAAGCGTCTTTGTTTTTTCACTCTGAAATAGAGCCTCAAACGCTTAATTAAACAATAATAAGGCGCCACGATAAGCATATTGATAAAAATGGCAAAAACCGTCACGAACTCGAGCAGAAAAAGTCCCAACGGCAGAAAAACAATAAAAAGCGC
Organism: Bartonella queenslandensis; assembly: GCF_018155095.1. GTDB lineage: Bacteria > Pseudomonadota > Alphaproteobacteria > Rhizobiales > Rhizobiaceae > Bartonella > Bartonella queenslandensis_B. Next base: position 3,676 of record NZ_NAAI01000006.1, read on the forward strand.
GACCTCATTCTTCATGGCGATCGCCCCATCGATTGATCTTTAGCGGCTTTGTTTTTTTTCCAGTTTTTGCCTTATTTTTCTCAATTTTCGCTCTTTAAAACTGCGCAGCCCCCAAAGGATCGGAAGAGGTGTGAGAAGACAAAACCAAATCAACACCGGTAAGAGAAAAATCAGAGAACCAATCCCCTCCCATCTTTCCCACTGCAACGGCTGTACAAAAGACTTTGCACCCGCAGGAACTTTTAAAGCCATCATGATAAGATATGCACAAAACATGATGGAAAAGGACTTTCCTATCATTTTACGCCTTTTCCCCCCTTTACGGCTTTCTTCTAAAGAGATCCTAAATTTCTTAAAAGAAAAGAAAGACTCTTCAAATGTTGCGTTTTTCTCCTGCATTGATCCCCTCTGTTTTTCTCATTTTTACGCGCCATTTTAATTTTAGTATTAAGCTTTCTTTAATGTATCTAAACTCTTTATTTTTCTCAATAATTTTTTTCCTCAATCCCAATTTTTACATCCATATATTCTAATTTTCCATCCTTCATGTAAAGAATATGGGGACGAGCATTTTTTCCATCAATCTCACAAACCGTGTCTTTTTCGTAAACAATATATCCTTGTTGCCTTAATTCTTGTCTTTTCTCCTCGATCAAATTTTCGTAAATAAAGCGCCTTCTATTGCATAAATCTGGATCTGTGGCTCTAAAATATTCATAACTCTCCACCTCTAGAGAATAGGTCTTTGCCGCCTGTTGAAGCAAATCGTAACTGGGTTGCTTTGTCTTTTCTACCGCCTTAGCGATCACCATCGCGTGTGCCAAGTGCTCTTCTTCGATGCTTGTTTCAAAGCCCAGCCTTTCACCTTCCATAAAGCTTTTGTGATAAGCGTGTAAAGTTTCAACATCTCCCAGCAAAGCTAGAGCGGCAAGATAGCGCAGCGAATAAGGCGTCAATTGAGGGACCACAATTTTATTTTCCCAAGGAAGAGTGCGATATTGAGTACGAAGCATGTTGCCAAGATCAACATCGCCCATTGCCTTTTCTAAAGCTGTCTCGAGCGCATGGCATAAACGCGTTGCGCTTACCTTTTCTTCAAAAATTTCTAATCCCTTCACATCAAAACTCAATTCCAGAGCAATCAAGCCTCCAGAATTATAAGGGTCGATCGTTTGGCAAGCCGCCGCATGAATACCTGAGACCACCGCAATTCCATAATCAAATTGTGGATACCCCTTCTCAGCATGATAAAGAAACTGTACTTCACGATCTGGTAAATAATAGGTCGCCAAATGATCGCCTTTTCCTTCAATTTCCACTTTCCATCCCAAACTCTTTAAAAGTGCCGTTGCACTGTCCATCGTTAGAATATCCTCATCAAAAAGAGAAAACGCGTTCAAAGCGTTGTCTTCAAATGATGGCTTCATCATCGGTGTTTTTCCACTGGGCTGCTCAAAAGCGATAGGATTTTCAAGCACGCGCTTTAATTCTTTTGTCACTTGGCAATACAGCCTCACCCGCTTGAAAGCAGAATAATACAATGCCCAAATAAACATCATAACCACAGCAGAAAGCAGCGTGAAGATTGTCACCCCCACACCCCATGAAAATACGACAATGATATCTCTCATTTTCCCCTCCCCTTCATGTGCTTTTTTGTCGATACGGAGCAGCTATCCGCTTCCAGATTGCCTGCTCCAACTGATCGATCTTTTTTTGCAACAAACGTGTAAAGATGATACGGACCACAAAGGCAACAGGAATGAACACAAAAATAAACCCTGTTATCAACTGCGCGACGAAAAAGAAAGAAACCAAAATAGTCACTTCCCACTCTGTCAGCTTCCACCCAAGCAGCAATGATCCCCAAAAAACCGTTCTAACAGCAGCAAAAATAAAAGTAATGCCAAAAATAACTTTATAATTTTTGCGTGTCAGATACGCTTCTTCAAGCGAAAAAGACCGTGGTTTCCTATCCAATGCTGCATTTTGTTCATCGCTCCTCATTTTTTGCCCCTCATTTGTCTAAAACTTTAAACCATTCGCATGAATCCAACCTTTTGTCTTTACAATAAATTCAATTCATCACGATCAATCGCCTGTTCAATCAATCACTTTGTCTTTTTCCATCTTTTATGCGAGAGAGCATCTTTTCCCTTGACTTTAAACATCACACCAATAGAAGCGTGCCTATAATGCATAAATATCAATATTCGTTTTGCCCTTCTCCCTCACGCGCTTATTTTGTTAATAAATGGTTTTTCTTTGCTGCCAGATTACTTGCTCCAACTGATCGATCTTTTTTTGCAACAAACGTGTAAAGATGATACGGACCAAAAAGCCAACAGGGATCAATAAAAAAAGAAGCGTTGATATAAAACCCAATATTAATGTGAGAATGAATAGGCTATAATTCCACCACCCTGTCAAATCCCACTCAAATAACAGTATAAGTGCTATCTTAAAAGCCTCAATCATAAAAGCAATGCAAAAGATGACTTTATAATTTTTGCTTGTCAGAAACGTTTCTTCAATCGAAAAAGACCGTGGTTTCCTGTCCAATGCTGCATTTTGTTCATCGCTCCTCATTTTTTCCCCCTCATTTGTCTAAAACTTTAAGCCATTTGTATGAATCGACACTTTTGTCCTTCCCAATAAATTCAATTCTCACGATCAATCGCTTGTTCAATCAATCGCTTGTCTTTTTTCATCTTTTATGAAGACAAAATCGGAGAAGCGTTTTTTATCAACTTCAAATAGCATGTTTTTATCTCTCACAATGCATCCCTGTTGTCTTAATGCCTGCTTTATCGCTTCAAGCTATTTTTGATAGAGATATCTTTCTATTATCTCAAGAACCCCAACTCTTTTCAAAACACAACACAAGCATTAAAAAAGCATAAAATGCAAAGAACCCCCATTCTCTCTTCAAGAACACGGCAAAGGCAAAAAGCTCCCCTCTTCACTTTTCCCCTTCATTTTCATGATAGAGGATCATCGGTACTTTTTTCTGTTCAACCTCTTCTTCCAATTGTCGGATCATTTTCTTCAATTGACGTGTTACAATAAAAAGCATCATAAAAACAATGGGTAAGAATAAAAAAGCACCGGCAAGAATCCATGCCAATGGCTCTAATATAGCCGCAGTAAAAAAGTCCTTCTTTCTCCATATCTTAACGAGAAGCGTTATAACTGTCGGAAGTGTCACCATAATGGTCGAAAGATAGAATATTCTTTTATAGTCTTGCCAAACAAGCGAAAGCTGTTTCTTATCAAACACGCTGCTGCTTTTCATTTTTGAGAGATCTGTTTTAAAGCGATATCACGTTCATTCAGCACGCATTTCAGTTCTTTTTTCACCTTACAATAGAGCCGCGCACGCTTGATAAACAGGTAATAAATGATAAAAATTGGCACCCATATTACAACATTTATGAGCATAAAGACTAGGAAAGAACAGGCTGCTAATGCTATCATACTACTCGTCATTTTGTTCCCCTTGCACATTCTGCATACGGATTGCCTGATCGCGTTGTTTTATGGCTACTTCCAATTGTTGAAGTGTTTCTCTCAATTTTCTCGTTAATTTTATGCACATGAGCCCAATGATCGGAAACAAGAGAAAAATTCCTAACCATATAAGCATGCGAATTCCTAAAAGCGGCGGCATTATAAAGTCAATCATATACCCCTTCCACCATACAAGATTTGCGATAGAGAAAGCAAATTGTAGAAGGTAAATAAGAATAAAGACAAAAAGAATTATTTTCCCTTCTTTTGCATAAAGAGGCAGAGATTCTTTAAAGTTCAGAAAGCACACTTTTGCATCAAGGGTCTTATGCGTGAGATTCTGCCTTTTCATTTCTCCCTGATCATTGCACAATTGTTGTATGGCTTGCTTTTGTTGCGTCGTCCTCTTTTTCAATTCTTGAGCAAGTTTAAAGGATAACCTCATATGCTTGATCAACAGGTAAGGAAGTCTGATCATGACCATAAACATTAAAATGGCAATAATCATGCCCCCTAAAAAAGCCCAATATTCTACCATAACGCTCCCTTTTTCCCCTTATCGTATTGATATGAAATCATCATTTTTATTCTCTACTCAAGCCAATGATTCTAATTTCTTCACTACTTTTTTCACGCCATAATGAAGGAGACTATGAAGAATTAAAATGACAGGCAAACTAAAAACACTCAATGCCAAAATAAACAATAACGGCAGCGCACCAATAAAAAACAAAGGCAATATATCACTGTGTGGAACAGCCGTATATCGTGTGATCAAAGATAAAAGAAACGTAACAAATGTGAAAAGCGCAACCGCAATAAAAGTTATATAAGATATTATTTTATAATCTTTTTTTGAAAGTTCTAAAGATTCTTTAAAAGAAAGAACACTGAACTGTGTTGCAGGAACTGTATTCTTCCCTCGACCCTCTGCCTGATAATGTCTTAAATTCTGCGCTGTTGCCTTTTTAAATTTCCTTCGCATCTTACATAACAATATTGCCCGTTTTATCAAAGAATAATAAAGCGCCAAGATAATCTTCACGGTAGAAAAGAGTATCATGGTCCATGCAGAATAAATAAAGATACTCACCCCTAAGGATATCAAGAATAGAATTATTAAAAAAGTCGTTAAAGAAGCGGTCATTCCTCCCCCTATCGTATTTTGTCGAGAGATTGGTTATCTAACCGTTGCTGCTCCGGCACTGTTTCCCACAGCAGCATCATTTCCTTCACATCCCGTTTCAATATGGCGTTAAAAATAGAAAAGAGTGGAAAGAACAGAATAAGAGCGCCAAAAATCACTTGCGGTACAAAACATAAAAAAGCCCAAACACTATTCCACCCTACGTTACGAAGATATTCAATCGCAGGATTGTTTTGAAAAGATCGTATTAAACTTTCCTGAAGTAATTTATCAAAACCTTGTTTCCCCATTTCTTGAAGCTGTTCTTTAGATATAACGTGGAAAAAATCCCACGGCTGCATATAGGTAATCGCGACAAAAAGCACCAACAAGAGGATAGCTAAGCAAAAAATGATGACATAATCTTTTGTTGAGAGAAGCATTCCTTTTTTAAAAGCAGCCGATTGATCCAACACGGACTGCGAGATAAAACCCTTCCCCTCATCGGTAGATTGCTGTTGTGATTGATCTTTGATCATACGGATTTCCCCCATGTCTAAAATGCCCACGCTTCAATACTTGATACCACGCAACCAGCGTGACGAATCCGCCTAACACTCTTTTTACCACGAAGCAAGCACTAATAATTTCTTTTAAGTGTTGTTTTTAATTCCTTGAATCCATGACAACAGACACTCTCTCATGCTTACAAGCCTGAATGCCCCTCTTCCCCCTTATCAATTACACGCCCCTAAAGGACGCCGTTTCACAAAAACCAAGAAACAACACCCCACTGAACACTCCACTGGCAAAAAAAAACAATCGATAATCTAAAATGCACCCACAGCCGCCTTAAAGTTTTGCAATTCTCATCTTTAAATTTCTTAAATTAAAGAAGATCTTCTTTTAAAATTACAAAGAACTGTCTCGTATCTCACAAGTCCCTCAGCTTTATAAAATCCTCTTTTATAAATCCCTCTTTTATCAAGGTATGTTCTTATAATTCTTCTTTGGGTCTTGCATCACGCCATTTAAACAATATCGCCCTTTTCATGCTCATCCTAAAAACCGCAACAGAAACTTTTACTCTCCATTAACTAAGGAGAGATAAAAGGAACTTTCTACCCCAAATCGCTTAATCCTTTACAGTTTATTTTGAGCCGATAAACGATATTTTATTTGAAAATAGAGGGCATCTTATGCTATAATAATGGGGGTGGAGAAGTTCTTTATATCATGCTCTTTTCCTTCAACATCCGGCAAAGTTTCTCTGTAAAGGGCTATTTTATAAGATAAGCGATATCATAACAGACGACGCACAAAGAATAAGATACGCTTAAACAGCGTGATAGAAATCAGATATTTTTATCCAGCGCTCCAAAGCATGCCCCCTCTAAGAAAATTCAATAATAAACCCCAATAATAAACTAATGTCTTTTTAAAGGAGAAATTGAAAAGTTTCCGCAAAAGCGCTCATAAGAAAAAAGCCAAACAATCTTATGAGAAAAGACAAAGGGGATAGCGATAGGATTTTATTTTTTCATTCACATGTGACAAAAATTTCTTTTTTTCCAGAGAGTTTGAGAGATCTGTAGCAAGTAAATCATCCGCTATCGATGCTAAAAGATAAGGATAAACATGATAGGGGAGAAATAACACTGATAGGATCAAGAAAAGAGGAGAAAACACCAGAGGATCTTTTCACTCCATACCGCTGCTGTTCTTTACAAAAGAGTGCGTATCGTTTCTTTTTTTGCTCTGCAACGGCTTATATCCCCCAAAATATTATCTTCCTCCAAATAATTTCCTCCTCCTCAGTATTTTCCCCCACTCTTTGCTTCAAGTGCTTTTTACAACACTGTCCCCCAACAACAGGCAGTTTCTTTTTCATTTAAATGGTAAGTTCATGAAAATAGGTAAAAAACGCGGTAGACCGAAAATAACAAGCAAACTGAGAGAGCCCAATGGCCGTATTTCACGAGCCAAAGGTCAGGGAAAATCTGCACCTCAATCAGCCATTGAAATGCGTGCAAAACATTTTGGGATAAGCCTCGAAGAAGCAAAAAATCCGCTTGTAGGAACTTATATTGGGCGTCTTTGTTTACTTGGCTATAAAGAGGATTCATCAGGCATCAGTAAAGAGCAATATGACACAGCGCAACAATACTTGCAAATCAGAAATGATTATTTATGTGCCAAAGGTTTACCAAACGGCTATTATGATGGCTTTAAGCACAGTGCCTCCGATGAGAAAGCCAAAAAGCAATGGATTGAAAGAGCCACACAACGCTATGAAGAGATGCAAGAAGCAATTAAAGAAGCACAATATCTTCATCGTCAACACAACTTTCATGCGGCATTACAATATCTTGTGAGTGAAGATCAACCACTGCCAACGCTTGTTGCTTCGTTGCGCATTATTCTTGATGCTCTTTATAAACATTTTGACTGTTCTCGCCAAAAGCGCATTCGCTAAAAACCCCTCCTCCCCCTCAAAAAAGCACAAAGATTCGACACCCCACGCTGGATTTTTCCTCCCCTCAATAGGATCTCTTGAGATCCACAAAAATCTTGCCCTTGTCATAGGGATTTTCAAACTTAAAATGCATGCGCAATAAACAAGCCTAAAAATAGTCCCCACCCCCTAAACCAATCCAAGAAACAGACACCCTCAAAGGACACTATTTCCGGCATAACACGAGCCACCTCTTCACACCTCTCTCTGTCGCAATAAACCACACGCCTCATACACTTTATGCTCCCAATGTTGATATCGCAACAACCTTACGATTTTAGACTATTCATTATCGATCTTTTAAGTTCTTTCTTGTACAATTCTATAGGTCAATAAAACTTCCACTCTTTCATAACAGATAAGACATGATTGTAATTCAACATACGTTTTAAATGAGAAAATTTTACGCTCTTGAGATCTCTCATTCAAAATGAATAAAGATAATCTATCATTATAAATCACTCTATTGATCTTGAAAACAACACCTTAACTTTTTTACAAAGAAGCAATGTTTTTAACCCCCAAAAATCTCTACCAACAATCCATCCCCTGTCCCCCTTATATCGACCACAATCCCCCATCCACGCGCCTTCTCCACACACCACACCACAAGCCTCAATCCCCCACACCATTGCAATGATCTCACCGTAATCCCCACCAACAGCTGCCAAATCTCAACATCTCCCAACCACACCGTTCCATCAATAAAGGACCACGAAGTTTAAAGCCACAATTTACCCTCCCCTTTGCCTTTCCTTTTTCAAAAGAAAAAACGTTCTTTGCCACCTCAAAGAAACTTCCCATGAAGACAAGCATATTTTACGGCACAATCAATGAATGCACTTTTTTCTATAGATTTGTTTCCGCGATAAAAAAGGAAAAATAATTGTTTTTCTGTTGACAGAATATGAAAAATCGTATTTAATGACAAATGCGGTAGAGGGGTTTTTGCGTTTAGATTTCATCATTAAATTTTTGTATTGCGATAGGCTGTTAGAGGGCATTGCGTATTATAAAGCGGTGTGTTTTGCAGCAATGTATGGAGTTATATGAAATTTTGCGGTTTGAGAAGATTGCGCTTTGACTGTTAAAGGGGGCAGAAGTTTACTGTCTGATGGTATTTTCTATCTTTTTTAAATCATTTTTCTTTTGCATCATCCAAACCCGTATTTTGAGATATTGAGAGAAAATAGTATCCCCGCCCCTCTCTAAAAAAACATCCCCAACAAAACCTCATTGCAATACATCACAACGTTTCAATACATCACAAAAAGAGTAAGCAATACACAAACAGCAATAAGATGAATACAGCTGTTTCTATTGATACACGACACATTTTAGCCTCACATCTCAAAGCCCCACATCTCTCAAAGCCCTCCACACTTCAAAGAATGAAGCTTTTAACCCACATCACTTTGTTAAGAAATGACAGTTCTTGGGCAGGCGTGCTTGGGATCTACAAACCTTTCCTCTTAAAATTTTCTCATGTTATTTGCTCAGAACTAAAAAGTGCGATACATAAGCCTAAAAATAACCACCACGCTTAAAAAAATACTAAAAATGTATCAAGGGAGGTTTTCCTGATATTACAACAACTCAAGGGATAGTATCGTACGGCATAACGATGTTTTAAAGCAGAGGTAGATAATTTGAGAGCAGATGATGAATATCTTTTTCCGGAAAAAATCAAAAGCATATTCTTAAAAAATAAGCATTGTTTTACACCCAACATCTATTGTGGATGATGTCATTGTTTCATCCGTAAAACTTTTGAAAAAAGGTTGTCATCGCTTTATTGAAATGAGCCATGCGATAGAAATAACTCAGAATATAAAGATAACATCGTCCCCCAAACTTCTTACAATTTTTCCAGATTTTACAGCTGTAAAAAATCTGCTCATTTTTAAAATTAAGAAAGTTTTTGGTTTTAAAAGTTCTCTTATAAAAAGACCAAAAGTACGATTTTTTCTTTAATTTTCAAGAGTCAAAGTCTTTCCTTTAAAACATTATTTGGTCAAAATGTAAGAAAATAATATGGCCTATCGATCATCAATACAAAGGTTGATATGATGAAACCACAAGATTCACAAGACGCCCTCCCTCATTCACCACAAATACCAGAAGGGGCAAGCACACCAGAACCAGAAGGGGCAAGCGCAACAGAACCAGAAGGAGCGCGTGCAGATGCAGCTTTCGAAAACCTTGCAACACATTTAGAGCAGCTCAATATCGAAAAAATAAATTATACCCCTTTCAATCGTGCGGAATTAAAAGATATCATCGCAGGTTTAGAACAGCATAATGCCGATGGAAGTTGGATCAAAAACTATTATGATATTTTAGATCTTTACATGATGCCAGCCTTGGTCGATCAAGCAAATCGTAAATATCCAGAGATGAATCTCAAACTAACCAGCCCCCCTAACGGCTTTGCTCTTGCACTCAAAGACACACTCGAGAACGGTATAAAATCTTCCAGATTTATTGTTAATGCACAAGATAGGGGCATCCATTTTGCGGTTGTTGATCATCAAACCATTGGCGATCAAATATCTTTGATCTTTTTTGAATCGACCTCACTGCGTGACACGCTTCCCGCATTACTGGCATTAAGGACGCGACAAGCTCTTGGATATTACCCATTTCCTCCTATTCATTTTGCCATGGTCGAAATGGATATTCAACGAAGCTCCTCTGAATGTGGAATGTTCAGCTTAGGCCTTGCCAAAAAACTTTATCTCGAATCTCAAAAATTAGAAAGGCTGCACAAAGATAATGTTAAAGGTGTCTTATGTGAACCAGACATGCCTTTACCGGCTGAAAAATTGGATCCGTATATTCCTGCTCGTTTATACAAACACCTGCAAGGAAGAAGACGCCTTATGGAATATTTACAATCCAATCCGGATGCTGAACATGAAAAAGTCAACAAAAAAGGTGAAACTCTTGTCGAGAGATTTGAGAAAAACTTGGTGAAAACGGAGACAAAAATGGCCTCTGTTTCGCAACACAGAAAAAGAGCAACGGAATACAAATCTCTGATGCTGTAATAAACATTTTAGCCATAGCTCTATTGCACATCCACAAAGAATGAAGTGATGTTGCTTTATGGTTAAGATTGTCTCAGCACATTGGTTTTCCTATTTGAAAGAAATCAAGAGGTAAGCGATGTGTCTTTTAAAGACAAAGCGTCATTATTCGATCAAAATCAGCCCATTTTAAAGCTCGTATGTTAAAATTTTGAAGAAACAAAAATCACACGAGAATTTTGAAAATACCCACCCCACTTTCTTATAAAAATAGCTCAAAGATGATTTTTTCCTTAATGTTCAAGAGACAAAGGCTTTTTTTCAAAACATTGTTTAGCCAAAATGTAAGCAAATAATCATCTACCGATTATCAATATGGAGGCTAATAATATGAAGCCACAAGATTCAAAAGACATCTCTCCTCGTTCATCACAAACACCCGAAGGGGCAAGCGCGGAAGAATCCTTAGAAGATCTTATTTCCCGTTTAATGCAGACTTCCGTCCCAAAAGAAGAAGAACATGTTGCACCTAGTTCCAAAGAATTAAAAGATATTATTACAGGCTTAGAAGATGATCTCGCCACGGATCGTTGGCTGAATGCTTATTATGAAGAGACCGATATTAGAGTGATGCCATCTCTCGTAGAAAAAGCCAACAGCAAATATCCGGACATGAATCTTAAATTGGCTCTTACAGCAGAAGAGTTTTCTCACGCACTCAAAGAAGTCGTTGAGAGCGACGCAAAATCTGCCCGATTTATCGTCAATTCGGGAAGCAAAATCCACTTTGCAGCCATTGATTATCAAAAATTTGATGACAAAATCTCTTTGATCATGCTTGAACCTACAACATTCCAGAATATCGCTGCTTGCAAATTAGGGATAAAAATAAATCAAACTCTTGAATGTCTTCAACTGCCTCCTTATTCTTTTACCATGGCGGAAATGGATATTCAACGAAGCCCTTCTGAATGTGGGATGTTCAGCTTAAACCTTGCCAAAAAGCTTCATCTTGAATCTGAGAAATTAGAAAGACTTCATAAGGATAATGTTAAGGGTGTATTATGTGAACCTAATGCATCTTTATCTGCTGAAAAATTAGATTCCTATCTTCCAACCACTTTTTACAAACATGCGCAAGGAAGAAGACGTCTTGACCAATATCTAAAAGCCAATCCAGGTGCTGAACATGAAAAAGTCAACAAAAAAGGTGAAACTTTAACCGAGAGATTTGAAAAAAACTTAAAGAAAGAAGGAGAAAAAACTGTTTCTGTTTCACAACACAGAAAAAGGATTACGGAATACAAATCTTTAGCAATGTAATTGACATTTTTTCTCTCTTCGCTCTTCAACAAAGAAAGCAGTGATATTGTTTTACAGCAGAGATTTCTCTAAGCAAGTTGTTTTTTGTGTTTGTAAAACAAAAATAGCAAACAACTCGCTTCTTAAAGACTCCTCCCTCTTAAAATTGTATCGAAATTCCAAAGCTCTTCTTCGCTCAAAGCTCTTTTAATAATGATCCTATTTGGGTATGCAGAACACTGAACCCATAAAATGCTTTTGTCTTTAGTAAAAGCCCTTTAATAAAATCCTACGTCTTGTTCTTTTGAGAGTGTCCGCTTTATCTCAAGCATCTCCATGCCGTATAACCAACATAACCGCAATAAACCGCGCTTATCGTGCATCAACCCAACACCTACCACACCCACAAGACTCCATCAAAAAAACCAACACAAACTATCGACCACAAGGGAAACACACAACCCCCCTTTCTCTTGCAACACAATTTACTGTTTAGCACCATTACTGTTTCGCACCACGGCTCCTTTTCTCAAAAGAGCAAAAGAATGATGACACGCACCGCAACCTTTATTGAGAAGTTTCACAAGATGCCAGCAATCAACAGCCACTTATACCCCCCAAACCACCGTCCCCATGATAACCACACCAGCCCCCGTCAACGACGATATCGGCAACACTCTCACCTCCCCTATACGATAGACACCATAGCCCCACCAGAGCTCTTACCACCAAACAACCGCAATAGACCACGCTTATCGTGCATCAACCCAACACCTGTCCCACCAACAGGACTCTACCAAAAAAACCAGTACAAGATCTCAAAGCCAAACCATCTACCAAAGGAAACACTCCCACAAACACCCCATTTTCTAAGGAAAACATCACCAACCATTATCCATTTAGCATCTCATAACCAATCTTTTGATTTCATCAAAGTTTCACGTCTCTTCTATTCTTGAAGCGTAAAAAAAATTCATTTTTAATCTGTCAACCAGCCTCACTTTAAAGTGGGGCTTTATTTTATGGAGAAGTAAATGAGAAAAATATCATCTGAAGGGCTTGCACTCATTAAACAATGGGAAGGCTTGCGTTTACATGCCTATAAAGATACCATCGGCGTGTGGACAATCGGCTATGGTCATACCAGCACGGCTGGCAAACCGTTTGTTCATAAGGGCATGATCATCACGGAAAAACAAGCCGAAGAAGTTCTTTATCAAGATTTAAGACAATTTGAGAATACCGTTGAAAAAAATGTGACGGTTTCCTTAACAGATGAACAATTCGCCGCACTCGTATCATTTTGTTATAATGTAGGGACAGCAGCTTTTTGCAAATCAACCCTGCTCAAGAAACTCAATAATGGCGAATATGAAGCTGTACCTTCTGAATTACAAAAGTGGACCAAAGCAGGAGGAAAACGTCTTTACGGTCTTGTCCACCGTCGTGCAGCAGAAGCGGGATTATGGGCAAAAGGCGCTTATGTTTCTCCCAATTATCAAACTGTGGAAACAAAAGAACCAATGGGTTTTTTCAAAGCAGAAGCACTAACACCCATTATAGGTTCTTTTTCTGGACTTGGAGGCTTATTGGCAGGCAATGGCCCCATCCAATGGGCATTAGCAAGCATTATGGTTTTAGCCGCCTGTGCTGGCATTTTCTTTGTGGTAAAACGCTTTCGGGAGCAACGTTTATGATGGGGTGGATGAAAAAAAATTTGACGATAACAGGAGCGGTTCTGACCGCTTTTTTTATCACTTTAGCAAAAGCTTTTACGCTTGGAAAAAAGATTGAACAGCAAAAGCAAACAGAAAAAACATTAAAGTCATCAACAACACGGCTAGAGGTGGAAAATGAAATTAATCAAAAAAGTGATGCTGATGTACGCGCTGGTCTTACTCACTGGTTGCGCAATAAAAACAATCAATGAGCCTTCATCTTGCATTGGTTGGCTGCCCATTTATTTAGATCAAAAAGATCTCAAGAATATCAGCTCAAATCTCGCCAGAGATATTTTAAAGCATAACAAACAAGGGGAAGGCTTGTGTGGGTGGAAACATGGCTAGAAAAAAAACAGAAAAACAAACAGAGCTTACAGAAAAGGAAAAAGAAATTCTCCAAGAAATCATCATGACTTATAAAAGTATAAAAGTGATGTCACGCTATACGAAGTGGGTTATATTCATCATTTTCCTCTTAGTGCTTGATTTTTCACGTATCTTGGATGCATTAGCAAATATTTTTACACAAAAATCGAATATTCAGTTCTAAAATAAACGATGAAACATGAGACGTGTTCAATTAAAAAAACATCCGTTATTAAAAATAACACGGAGATTTTATTGATGATTTTTCACGTCTCATGGACCTTACACGCTGCACAAACGCCATGATGAAATGAATTTTCAAGCATTATAGCGACATTAATTCTATCGGCATGAAAAGAGATTCAAAAAAAATCACGCGGACGAAACTTAAGCTGACACAAGAGAATAATCTTGGAAAACAAATATGCCAACGTGCATTTTTTAAATAACATATTGATATGTGAAGAATTTTATCTTCATCATCCATACCATTAAAACCATTCAAAGAGTTTTCTTTTAAATAAACGCATTAGTTAAGCAAACAAAGATCGTATTATGGGATACTCTCTTCCATCTTTTATGAAGCATAAAGGGGGGCTCCTATAAGTTCCATACGCTTCATAGGAGCATTATACCACGACATCAGCTCCATACCACACACCAGCCCATCCCCACGCACCAATCCCGCACCACGCACCAACTCCATCACGAAATAGGCTTGAAAGCACAAGGTCTCTTCTCTACTGCTTTCTGTAAATTTAGAAAATCGTAAAAGCGTGAATCTGTAAAACAAACCTTAAGAATGTGCACTTTAGCCCCCATACCACACACCAACCTCGCACCACGCAACACCCCCCGTACTACACACCACCCCCTATACGACAGACACCATACCTCTATCCTCAAAACAACCGCAATAAACCACGCTTATTGTGCATCAACCCACCCCCTGCCTCCACCAACAAAATTCTATCAAAAATACAAAACAAGATCTCAAAGCCAACATAAACCATCTACCAAGGAAAAACACCAGCACAAACAACCCACTTTCTCTTTCAACACAACTTACTTTTTCGCACCATAGCTCCTTTTCTCAAAAGAGCAAAAAAATGATGACACGCAAAGCAACCTTTATTGGAAAATTTTTACGAGACACCAGCAATGAACTGCCACTTCTCACCCCCCGTACCACACACCAACCTCGCATCACGCACCACCCCGTACCACGCACCAACTCCATCACGAAATAGACTTGAAAGCACAAGGTCTCTTCTCTACTGCTTTCTGTAAATTTGCAAAATCGTAAAAGCGTGAATCTGTAAAACAAACCTTAAGAATGTGCACTTTAAACCCCATACCACACACCAACCTCGCATCACGCACCACCCCGTACCCACGCACCAACTCCATCACGAAATAAGCTTGAAAGCACAATGTCTCTTCTCTACTGCTTTCTGTAAATTTGCAAAATCGTAAAAGCGTGAATCTGTAAAACAAACCATAAGAATATGCACTTTAAACCCCATACCACACACCAACCTCGCATCACGCACCACCCCGTACCCACGCACCAACTCCATCACGAAATAGGCTTGATAGCACAAGAGCTCTTCTCTACTTCTTTCTGTAAATTTGTAAAATCGTAAAAGCGTGAATCTGTAAAACAAACCATAAGAATATGCACTTTGCAAGAAAAATGACAGGTGTAGTAAGGAAAGCTGGGAAAAAGGCACAAATGAAAGGGATGAAATATGGCGTGCTGCTCGTGGAGACATCAAAGCTGTGATATATTGGGAGCTATAAGGATAGACGATTAGAGATGAAGGGGGATAGAACAAGGATAGAGGAAAGCTTCTTTTCCACGTGAAGGAAACCGCTTTCCAGAACAAGAACAAGAAGAAGAAAAGAAAGAGACAAAAAAAACGGGTCGAAAAGACCCGTTTCTTGATTATCTCTATGGAAAAGAGCTTAGAAATCCATTCCGCCCATTCCGCCCATTCCACCAGCCGGCATTGGAGGCATTGGAGCATCTTTCTTTGGCATTTCAGCAACCATTGCTTCTGTTGTGATCAGAAGACTTGCAATTGAAGCCGCATTCTGAAGAGCAGAACGCACCACCTTCACAGGATCAACAATTCCCAAAGCAATCAAATCACCAAATTCGCCCGTCGCGGTATTGTAACCAAATGTATCAGCATTATTTTCAAGCACTTTGCCCACAATAATCGCAGCTTCTTCACCAGCATTTGTTGCGATTTGGCGCGCTGGAGCTTGTAGAGCACGACGAACGATATTAATACCAGCTTCTTGGTCAGGATTACTTCCCTTAACGGTCAACGCACTTGCTGCACGCAACAATGCAGTACCACCACCAGCAACAATACCTTCTTCCACAGCAGCCCGCGTTGCATTCAACGCATCATCCACACGGTCTTTCTTTTCTTTCACTTCAACTTCAGTTGCACCACCCACACGGATAACAGCAACACCACCAGCGAGTTTAGCAAGTCTTTCTTGCAATTTTTCACGATCATAGTCAGAAGTTGTTTCTTCAATCTGAGCTTTAATCTGATTAACGCGTGCAGTAATTTCAGCCTTTTGTCCAGCACCATCAATAATTGTGGTGTTTTCTTTAGAAATATTCACTTTCTTAGCACGTCCAAGCATATCCAAAGTGACATTTTCAAGTTTAATGCCCACATCTTCAGAAATCACCTGTCCCGATGTCAAGATAGCGATATCTTCAAGCATTGCTTTACGACGATCACCAAACCCTGGTGCTTTTACAGCAGCAATTTTCAAACCACCACGCAACTTGTTGACCACGAGCGTTGCCAAAGCTTCACCTTCAACATCTTCAGCAATGATAAGAAGGGGTTTGCCAGACTGTACAACCGCTTCCAAAACAGGAAGTAAGGATTGCAAATTGGACAATTTCTTTTCGTGAATGAGAATGTAAGGATCATCAAGATCGGCAACCATTTTCTCAGCATTCGTGACAAAGTAAGGGGAAAGATAGCCACGGTCAAATTGCATTCCTTCCACGACTTCCAATTCGGTTTCAGCCGTTTTAGCTTCTTCCACAGTAATGACGCCTTCATTGCCGACTTTTTCCATGGCATCCGCGATCATTTTACCGATTTCAGCAGCACCATTGGCCGAAATGGTTCCAACTTGCGCAATTTCCGCTGAAGTTTGGATTTTTTTGGCTTTTTTGAAAAGATTAGCCACCACTTCATCCACAGCAGCATCAATTCCGCGTTTAAGATCCATAGGGTTCATGCCCGCAGCAACAGCTTTCACGCCTTCTTGTACGATAGCCTGTCCCAAAACAGTTGCCGTTGTTGTTCCATCCCCAGCAATATCATTGGTTTTAGAAGCAACTTCGCGCAACATTTGCGCACCCATATTTTCGAACTTATCTTCCAGTTCGATTTCCTTTGCAACGGATACACCATCTTTTGTGATACGTGGCGCACCGAATGATTTATCAATCACGACATTGCGCCCTTTAGGGCCGAGTGTCACCTTAACCGCATTAGCAAGGATGTCGACACCGCGCAACAAACGCTCACGGGCTTCACGGCCAAATTTGACTTCTTTAGCAGCCATTTAATTTCTCCTTGGAGTTTTTTCAAAATAGTACACAATGAAAAATTGAGCGTTCTTTAATTAGCCCATAATTCCCATAATGTCAGATTCTTTCATGATTAAGAGGTCTTCCCCATTAATCTTGACTTCAGTTCCAGACCATTTTCCAAACAAAATACGGTCTCCTGTTTTGACTTCTAAAGGCACGCGCTTTCCGTTATCATCGAGAGCGCCATTGCCCACAGCAATAACTTCACCTTCTTGTGGTTTTTCTTTTGCTGTATCTGGAATGATAATCCCACCAGCGGTTTTATTTTCAGATTCAACCCGACGAACAACGACACGGTCGTGAAGTGGACGGAATTGTATATTAGCCATGTTTTAAATCCTTAAAACTGAACACAATTGCATTAATCTTAGAAAGTTCTTGCTAGCACTCTTAAGTCACGAGTGCTAACACTATGCAAGATATAAAATCGGCTTTTCTCAATGTCAAGGATAGCCATAAAATAATTTCTCTATAAATGAGACTTCAACGACTTGCTTCTTCTTGCACTTTCGCGTTATTTAGCTTTTTTAAGAACCCGTGAACAAAAAAGGATCTTATCATGGTTGAAACACGTCAGGAAACGGATAGCTTTGGAACGATTTCGGTACGCCAAGATCGTTATTGGGGAGCACAAACTGAACGTTCTCTGCATAATTTTAATATTGGCACAGAAAAGCAGCCCCTTACGATCATTTACGCTTTAAGCCTTATCAAGAAAGCGGCTGCTCTTGTGAATATGGACAAAGGCAAACTTTCTCCCAAGATTGGAAAAGCGATTGTCACTGCTGCCGATGAAGTTCTCTCTGGCGCCTTCGATACACATTTTCCGCTTTCTGTTTGGCAAACAGGCTCAGGGACCCAAAGCAATATGAATGTCAACGAAGTGATTGCCAACCATGCCAGCATGCTTTTGGGAGGAAAACTGGGAAGCAAAAAGCCCGTTCATCCTAATGACCATGTCAATATGAGTCAATCATCCAACGATTCCTTTCCCACGGCGCTTCACATTGCCACCACGCTGCAAACGCGCCAACATCTTTTTCCTATTCTTGACGCCCTTATTACCACTTTCAAGAAAAAAGAAGAAGAATTTGCCGACATCATCAAAATCGGACGCACCCATACGCAAGATGCCACGCCCTTAACGCTTGCCCAAGAATTTTCAGGCTATCGAGTCGCCTTAGAAGCTAATCGTCATCGAATTGAAACAGCCCTTTCTGATGTTCAAATGCTTGCCCAAGGTGGAACAGCTGTTGGAACGGGTCTCAACGCCCCGAAAGGTTTTGACGTTGCCTTTGCGGAAACAATCAGCGCCCTCACAGGCATATCCTTTAAAACGGCGCACAATAAATTTGAAGCACTTGCCCATCATGGTGCTCTTGCGCATTTTCATGGCAGTTTGAATGCCTTAGCTGCTGATCTCTTTAAAATTGCTAATGACATTCGGTTTTTAGGCTCCGGTCCCCGTTCCGGCTTAGGGGAACTCACCCTGCCTGAAAATGAACCGGGCTCTTCTATTATGCCTGGCAAGGTTAACCCCACCCAGTGTGAAGCTATGACCATGGTTGCAGCCCAAGTCTTTGGCAATCATACCAGCGTAACCTTTGCTGCAAGCCAAGGGCATTTTGAACTCAACGTCTATAAACCTGTTATTGGCTATAACGTTTTACAATCCATTACCCTTCTTGGTGATTGCATGCGTTCTTTTGATCTGCATTGCATTCAAGGATTACGCGCCAATCGTGTTCATATTCACGCGCTCATGGAGCGTTCACTCATGTTAGTCACAGCACTTGCCCCAGAAATTGGCTATGAAAAAGCCGCTGAAATTGCCAAAGCAGCGCACAAAAATGATACAACGCTGCGCACTGAAGCCCTCAAAGCAGGCGTTTCTGGAGAAGATTATGACCGGCTGGTTGATCCCAAAAAGATGATCGCGCCCCAATAAAAAATCCGATCAAAGAAGATGCAAACTTCTTAAACCTTATCCATCAAACATAATCGGGGCACCCACGCCTCGATTATATTGGATGATGATCCCCCCCAGTGTTTATTTTAAACGCTCACTCCCATTCCAACTCTTATAATTTGGCTATGAAAAAGCCGCTGAAATTACCAAAGCAGCGCACAAAAATGATACAACGCTGCACACTGAAGCCCTCAAAGCAGGCGTTTCTGGAGAAGATTATGACCGGCCGGTTGATCCCAAAAAGATGATCCCGCCCCAATAAAAAATCCGATAAAGAAGATGCAAACTTCTTAAACCTTATCCATCAAATATAATCGGGGCACCCACACCTCGATTATATTGGATGATGATTCCCCCCAGTGTTTATTTTAAACGCTCACTCCCATTCCAACTCTTATAATTTGGCTATGAAAAAGCCGCTGAAATTACCAAAGCAGCGCACAAAAATGATACAACGCTGCACACTGAAGCCCTCAAAGCAGGCGTTTCTGGAGAAGATTATGACCGGCCGGTTGATCCCAAAAAGATGATCGCACCCCAATAAAAAATCTAATCTTGAATGAGAGTCCTAAATACCGATAAGATTCTCTCATTTTAAATCCCTTTATGTTGCATCACAAAATCACCTGCTTGCTTATCATAAGCAAGCTAAGTGTATGGCGTAAAATTGTATAAGACAAGGATTCAAAAATGCCTCTCATGAACCGTCTCAAGAACGAAGGGGGCTCACAATATTTTAGAGCACGTTAGAGCAATCCCCAAGCGTGTGCCAAGTGTATGATAGTGCCGACTTGCTCTTTTATGATCCATAAAGATGAGCGTGCTCAATAGAAAAACAACGGTTGGAACAAAATGCAACACCTCGCAAAGCTTTGACGTTGCTTTTACTCAAAACAATCAGCGCCCTCACAGAGATATATCCTTGACAGTGCGTAATCAATTTGAAGCATTTGAGTCACTTGCCCATCATGGTGCTCTTGCGCATTACTCCCAAAAGCCTAAATCCATGCGCTGTTCTCTTTAAAATGACCAATGACATTCGGTTTTTAGCTCCAAACTGAGACGAACGAGAAGAATAGTTTATCATTGTACATGAATAAGAAATCTTCATAGAAGAATGCTCTCCCACGCCTCTCTTTATTATTCTTTTTATTGCCCCTTGTTATTTTTCATGCTTCCCCCTGCTTATTTCTCATATCCCCCCTTCTCATATCTTATTGAATCAATCCAAACGATGCGTTTGGATTATCGCAAGCAAACGTAGCCTATCGATAAAAAGAATTGAAAAAGAAAATTGTTCTTCTTCTCACCTCCCCAAGGCTATCGCCATATAAAGACATTCGCCATACAAAAGCACTCACAATATTAAAAACGGGCCAAGCATATGAGGAAACACCATGAACTTTTTTAACACGAGGCACATCCATATTATATTAAGCATCAACATAATCACCATTATGGATGATATAGTTATAACTAAATAATAAAAGATATTTTACACAAAATGTTTCTTTTAATAATTTAAAAGATTATTTATTACGCCATAATGTTTTATAAAACACAGAGAATATTTAAGGAAATAAATCCCCAAAAAAATCATGAGAACTAAGAATTATATGGGAAATAAGCAAGACAAACATGTTTCAAAAAAGCTTAGCTCATGAAAAATTATAGATTTTTAGAGTGTTTTATTTTTCATAATGATAATTATATATAGATTTTTTTAACCAATTCATGCATAATAAGTTACGTTATTGAAATAAATTGGGGACGTTTTTATGAATAAAAAATGTTTAATTGCACTATCTCTTTTCACTTTTATGGCCACTTCAACAGCGCAAGCAGCCGATACGGTCATCTCTCAGCAATCAAAACCACATGTTTCAGCGCCAGGTGGTTTATCAGCGCGGATCTCGCCGGTTAATGTTCCAGTACCTTTTTCTTGGTCTGGTTTTTATTTTGGTGGACAAATTGGACATCTTTCCAGTAAAAGCACTTTAAATTACCCACCAGAAGCGCGAGACGGAAAATGGGCTTTGGTCGATAGAGATTTATCACCAGAACTAAAAGGATTTGTCGCCGGTTTTTATGCAGGTTCTAATATTGATTTAGGAAATAACCTTGTTGTCAGTTTTGATACGGATATGATCTGGTCGGGGAGGAAAAACACCCAAACAGACAATGGGAAAGAAATTCTCGATAAATTAGACTCTGTCAATGCTACCTTTCACGACGCTGGGATTCCTATTATAAAACCAGCCGCTCAGAATGAAACGATCCCCAACTATGGTGATATTATTGTCAGCAGTGTAACGTTGAAAGAAAAATGGGCTGGCGCTGCCCGCGCACGTATTGGTTTTGCTTCCCATCGCCTTATGCCTTATATTGCAGGGGGTGTTGCCTATACACAGATGCAATATATCTTATCACTTTTAACAAAATTGCAAGAAGATTCGACGGTATTTGCTTCTGGTGATGTATTCAATAAAACAAAAACAATGATTGGTTATACTGTGGGTGGTGGTTTTGACCTTGCCATGACCGATGACATTATCATGCGTACAGAATATCGTTATACAGATTTTTTTAAACAGAAATTTGCAAATGATGAACTTAAAATGAGCACCCAAACGCATAATTTTCGCCTTGGCGTCGCTTATAAATTCTAATATCTTTTAGAAAAAATGAAACATTAAAAAAGCCCTGTTAAAACAGGGTTTTTTTGTGATTCCACCCCTTAAAAAAACAAAAACTCTAAAAACCAGCACGCGACTATCAACAAAGGATCGTGAAAAAGTCCCACTTCTAGCAAGTTTCTATTCTCTCATTCTTTTAGAGGATACATTTGCAATAGCAAGAGCTTTACCATCACCCCATTGGTTCATTGGCGCTCTTATGAAATAAGGGGGAGCACTGATTTTTTTTTTAAGTAAATACGGATAATGTATATTAATTGCAGCGGATGATGATAGAGAAGATGATATGTGTTCATTTTTCAACCTCTTCTCCACGCCCTAAATAAAGCTTCTTCATTGATGAACAATCCGTTTTTTCAATGTTACTTCACCTCTCACCTTTATTTTTCTTAATAAGATCACTTTATAAACGAACAAGAATTGATTTTTTCGCTACATTTCAAAGAACAAAGATTTTAAACCCCATTTTACCCCCTACTTGCCCCCCCTAAAATCCGATATTGGTTTGTAAAGAAACGACAACTCTTGGGGCAGTTTTTTCTTGACTTCCCATTTCATAGGGCTTCACTTAACTTTTAAAACGCTATAGGCAAACCCTAACCTGAATATTCAATAGATACTGAAAAAAACACACTTGAATGTTTTAAAAAAAGCTCCCTTCTATCACCATACTTTTCAAGCGACGAGGTTTCAAACTGTTTTTATGCCAGAATGGAGCAAGGATATTACCGATTCTGTTTGTGTAATTTCTAAAACGAGAGAATTAATCTCATTTGGGGAGAATATGAAATTATAAAAACCCAAAAAACCATTTGTGAAACCCCTCTTCCATCCCACCTCTCTTCTTTCACTTCTACTTCAGCCATCAAAAGCCAAACACTGTCTTTTAACAAGCACTGTCTTTTAAAAAATAAAGATTACACATGGACCGCACGCTTTTGTTTTTTACCTGTTTGTGATCACACCCTTCATGTCATAGGAGACGCTCAAAACCAAACCACGCCTCCCTCAATACACTGGCTCATTCACGGGCTTATTCACGGGCTTATTCACGGGCTTATTTTTAAGCAACATTCAACCTGTAAACCCATTTCGCAACAGAAGCGATAAAGAATAAAATCTATTGTGCACCCTCTTTATACTTCATCAAAAAGCAGACAATATATTGATTTATATGGATAATTTAGCGTTATTCATATTGAGTTAGAATCCCGAATAACGTAAGATTCTCTCATTTCAAATCTGTTTATCATCAATCAATTAAAATCACTTGCTTGCACACCACAAGCGGGACTGGCGTATAGGTAAAAATTGTATAAGAAAGGATTAAAAAATGGCTCTTATGAACCGTCTTCATGCAAGATCTGTTGCAACACCCACAGGGCGGCAAATAGTGTGATGGCGCCGGTTTGTTACTCCATAAGCGTAAAAATGGAGGTGCTCAATGGCTTTATCATTATACCATTCATGGACGTCGTCGCGAAATGGGATTGGATACCTTAAGAAACGTTTCTTTAAAAAAAGCACGTGAATGTGCAAATCAATGGCGTTCTGTTTTACATGAAGGTCGTGCCCCCATTAAAGAGCGTGAGAAACAAAAACGTGAGTCAAAAAGCAAACACACCCCATCACACACTTTTCTCCCCTCATGATACCCTCACTCTTAATAAGATTCATAAAAAGGCATGCTTTTTTTATACAATTTTACACCACGCAAACGCCTCCTGCTTGCAATGCGCAAGAAACATGGGTTTAGTTGATTGACGATAAACAGATATGAAATTAAGAGAATCCTACGATATTCGAGGTCATTTATTCACGAGGAAAATTAAAGAGCGCTCTTTATACACCAATGTCTTATAAATCCTAGGGTTTTATAAATCCCAAGATTTTTAAATTAACGTGATGTGACACAACAGGATAAAGGGAAATACTCATGAAGTGGTGCGGGTGGTCGGACTCGAACCGACACTCCTTTCGGAACCAGATTTTGAGTCTGGCGCGTCTACCAGTTCCACCACACCCGCACTTGTGTTATAAAAGACAGACTTGTCGATTATTCCTCTGCACTATATGAAGAAGAACAGATTCGTCAACACCAGACTTCTTCTTTTTTAAGAATTCCCATCATTTTCTTCTCTGTTTTATGGAATATTTTCTTTATCGGGTTTATAGCAATCTTATTTGTAAAGTTTTTACCTCTTAAATTTATAAAAAACGCATGATATTAAACAAACTAAAGCTTTGGACGATTTCTTTAGCAAATCGGCGTACAGCACCACACTGGCTTGGTTTTATTGCCTTTATTGAAAGTTCTTTTTTTCCAATTCCCGTAGATGTTTTATATATCCCGCTGCTGCTTATCCGTAAAAAGCATGTTTATCGCTATGCTTTAATTGCAACGATCTGTTCCGTTTTAGGAGGCATTGCCGGTTGGTTTATCGGACATTTTGCCTATGACACCCTCGCCAAACCCATTTTAGAATTTTACGGTAAAGTTGAAAGTTTTGAATCTCTAAAAAACAGTGCAACCCTGCAATTTCTGATTATTTTACTGATAACATCAGGCTTTTTTCATCTTCCCCCCATCAAAATTGTCACAATTTTGGCTGGTGTCATGAGTATACGTCTTGAACTTTTCATTCTCGTTTGTATTTTTTCCAGAGGCGCTCGTTTTTATCTTCTCGCATGGCTGATTAAACATTTTGGACAAAAAACAATGAATTTTCTACGACAGCATTTCAAATGGATTGTCCTCATGGTGTGTGTTAGTCTCCTTTTAATTTATGGGATTTTTATTGCCTTTTTAAACCAGCAGCTTTTATAAGGAGCAACCCCAATGGCCTATGTTTTGTCTTCCCATTCGCTTTTAAAGAAACACCTTCATCTTGAACCCAGCAGAAAAGAACAAAGTTTATGGGCTTTTTTTCTCGCTTTTTGCTTGTCCGCTACCATAGGTATTGCCCTTGGCTTTGAACATCTTGGAGGATATCTTCCTTGCGATTTATGTCTTATCGAGCGTTTTCCCTATTACGGTGCCATACCCTTTTTGCTCTTAGCAGGTTTTGGGGCATGGTTTTTTCGCATGTCTTCTTGGATACAACTTTTATTTTTATGTGTTTTTGTCTTAATGAGCATCAGCCTTGTTTTAGCCATTTATCATGCAGGTGTTGAATATGGCTTTTGGACAGCTCCTCTCAGTTGTGGTTCAACCGCCGTACGCAAAGCCTCAGACGTTAACCAACTGCTTAACCAATTAAACAACATTCACCCTCCTTCTTGTTCTGAAGCACCCGTACGTTTTCTTTTTCTCTCATTTGCTGGTTGGAATGTCGTCTCAAGCCTATTTTTCACCCTTATAAGCCTCTATATTACTTCAAAAGGCATTCTTTCAGACCACAAAACATAACAATTCCTGTCTCCCACACACAGAGCATTGCTTGCTCTTAAAAACGCCTCATAGGGCATGGGGTCTCCACAAGCATACGACACGTTGATTTATAATGATAAATTATTCTTTTACAACTTAAATCATAACCCCGAATACTGTGAGATTTTCTCATTTCAAATCATCTCAGATATGAATCAATATCACTTTCTTACACGACATAAGCGCAGCTGATGTGGGGGTAAAAGTTGTACAAGAAAGAAATAAAAATGGCTTTTAATGAACGCTCTCAAGTGCCAAGGGCTATCGCAATATGGCAATTGGCAAAGTGTGTGATGATACTGGCTTGCTTCTCCATAAGCGTAAAAATGGAGGTGCTCAATGGCTTTATCGTTATACCATTCATCGTCGGCACCGTGAAATGGATGTGACGAGCGTTAAGACATGTTTCTTTTAAAAAGCCCGTGAATTGGCAGCTGGATAACGTTTTGTTTTGCCCCCATCACAAAACCTCCAGAGCACAAAAATTAACCCTTTAATACGGCAGCCTACAAACATCATCTCCTCATCAAACTTCCCTTTAACTTTTAAACAGATGAAACAATTTTTTGTTGTAAAATATCCCTGTATTTCTTTTTTCATACATTTGCAGATTTCATGTTGTTATCAATGTTTTCCTCTCCAAAGGGAAGCAAAACAAAAAAAGCAACGAATATTTGTATTTTATTGTTTTGCTTCTCTATACGCATAAGCAATATTTTGATAGAAGCAGGCGTAGAAAAGCGATGAGATAAAATGAGTGAGGGGACCAATAAATATTGAATGGTCAACCATGCCTGAGGATAAAAATACAGCACCTCCCTTGCTCACTCCTTTAGATATCTGTCACCTTGAAGCACCGCATATTGGGATGGAACATGATCATGCCGCATGGCGAGAGCATGAGAAATTGGGAGATTTAAATGCTCCTTACAAAAAACCCCCTCATATAAAACCTCGGCTTAAATCGGCACCTCGCATTAGACAAGTTTTTTGGTGTGATTTTCCTCATGATTCGATCTTACCGGAATTCTGGAAAAAACGTCCTGTTTTAGTGCTCTCTAAGAATGCAAAACTCTACGGTAATGTTACGGTTTTGCCATTTTCGACAAAATCGCAACCGAATAATCCTGCGGCTTATCCCCTACAATCTCCAATAGAACATAAAAAAGCATGGATTATCTGCAATTATGTGACAACAGTTTCGGTAAGCCGTCTTAGTTGTTCACGGAGCATTCCAAGGTTATCGGAAGAAGAATTTCATAAAGTTGTTTCTCTTATGCTTAAACATTTACCTCGTTTACACCATTGACTTTTTCAAAAAATAAGCGTATATAGATAAGCATATACGGCATCAGCAATGGTGGCCGCTTCCCCGTAAGGGGAGATAGGAACGAAGGAGTGGGAAACCGCTCCTTTCGTCATTGAGGTTCTCCCTTTGACTTAAGATATCCAACAATATCATAATCATCCTCACGCAAAAAAAGCAATAACAGACTGAAACAATGAAGAAGCTTATCCGATAGTAAGCAATGCATTGATTTATAATAATAAATCACTGTTTTGCATATTGAATGAGAGTCCCGAATAACGTAAGATTCTCTCATTTTAAATCTGTGTATGTTGAATCAATCACAACCATTCCTTTGCACGTCATAAGTGGATGAACCATGGGGGTAAAAACTGTGTAAGAAAGGATTAAAAATGGCTTTTAATGAACGCTCTCAAGTGCTAACGGCTGTCGCAACACTGGGAGCAAAGATATATGATGATCCGGCTTGCTCTTTTATGCAGCTTGAAAGTAAGAAAACTCAATGGAGTTTATATTATTGTATGAAGACTTGACCGTTCTACTCTTCTATATTCTTCACATATACTCTTCACGGACGCCCTTATGAAATAGGGTTTTGTCTCTTGAAAAAAGTCTCTTTTAAAGAATGATCTCAAATTCCAACGGTTATGATCGTCTTTTAAAGGCGTCAAATAAATAATACCGCAATCTTCGTTCCATATATTTTCAAGCTTCAATACATTGAGAAGACTCCATTGAAAACGCCCCTTTAGAAAAATAAAGCATATTTTCTCTCAATTCTTTCACGCGCCCCCTCTCGACTCCACTTTATAAATACCCCTACTTGATAAATCTTCCCACCTGATAAATGTTCTTGTACTTCCTTTATTTGCCAGCTTTATTTTCATGGCATCCCAACACTCTTTGTTTTGCAGCGCAACCTTTTTGCAATTTTTCAGTTTTTAACTTTTAGGTTGACTTTCCGTTTATTTTTCTTATTGTTTAGAATTATTCTAAAGTGCAAAGGAACAGAGAATGTTGAAATCGTTTTTTTCATTTGTACAGCGTAAAGCTCTGTTCTTTCGTTCAACACACAAACTAATGCTTCAAGCGCTCAAAGCAAAAGAGCAACATGCCGCGCTTTATTTAAAATATGCAAAAGCTCTAGAGCCTTATTCCTCTAGAGAAGCCGCGGTTTTTACCGCCATGGGGCTTCAAGAGCTTGAAAATTATAAGCAACTTTTGTGTCTTTCTTGCCATAATCGTGCCCACACTGCTAATGAACTGTGTGAGCAAACTTCTTTTGTAAAAAGCAAGGGGGGTCAACCTTCGCAGAAAAAAACAGCGGCAAATCAGCCCCTAAAAAAGCCCACGAAAGCACAAAAACAAACACTTTTGACATGGATTCAACCGGGTCTTGCAGGATTAATGGATGGCTCTGTCTCCACCCTTGCCCCCATTTTTGCCGCAGCTTTTGCCACAGGAGAAACGCATCAAACCTTTTTGATAGGGCTCTCAGCTTCTATTGGTGCGGGGCTTTCAATGGGTTTCACAGAAGCAGCCCATGATGATGGAAAATTATCAGGGCGTGGTTCACCATTGAAAAGAGGTCTTGCCAGCGGCATTATGACAACATTAGGGGGGTTAGGTCATACGCTTCCCTATTTGATCCACTCTTTTTACCTTGCAACAGTGATTGCCTGTATTATTGTTTTTTTCGAACTAGGCGCCATTGTTTGGATTCAGAACAAATACATGTCGACCCCTTTTTGGCGCGCCTCTTTACAGGTCATCATTGGGGGCGCTCTGGTTTTTGCCACTGGGATTCTTATCGGGAGTATTTAAAAAAACGCATACCCCATAATTTCGATCTCTCATGGATTGTCCCTTTTAGCGAAACATCAAATCATCATTGGCAATGCCCTTATTAAAAGTGCTCTTATGGTGCCTTAATATTTTTACCTGTAGAGAAATCTTACCTATAATAAATCATTGAGATCTCAAATACACGTTCTCCTTCATAGGCATAAGCCATCATTGATAATGCCATTTCTGAAAATTGCATTGGAAGTGCTTTGGAAGCTTATGAATCAACAAGAGATGATAAGCAAGCTCTGGGGACAACCTGTATCAAAAACCTTTATCGACTTGTTTTATGGATATCTTTTGTTAAAGTGCTCTTTTTTCTAGAACACATATTTCGGAAATACCTTGATCATGACGCATACTGAAACCAACGCCCCTCTCAACAACCAAGAAAATGGTGTTTCTTCTCACGCTTCACACCCTGTGACTTTATTTGTTCAACGTCTTGCACACGGACAAGGTTTAGAACTTCCTCACTACGCGACAGCGGGTTCTGCCGGTCTTGATCTCCGTGCAGCCCTTGGAGAAGAAGAAACTCTCGTTCTTGCGCCAGGGCAGCGAGCCCTTATTCCAACGGGCCTCATTTTTCATTTATCACCAGGGTATGAAGCACAAATACGTCCACGCTCTGGCTTAGCCTTAAAGCACGGCATCACGTGTCTCAACACCCCAGGAACGATTGATAGTGATTACCGTGGTGAAGTCAAAGTCCTTCTCATTAATTGTGGTCAGGAAGACTTTTCCATTCAACGGGGAATGCGTATTGCCCAAACAGTTATCGCCCCCGTATCCCAAGTCAATGTTTGCGCCATTGAACCAGAGCAAAAAGACAACCAAAACCATAACGAAAGCCGTGGAACAGGCGGTTTTGGTTCAACAGGGCATACTTAAATAGCTCTGAAAAATTTGCTTTTAAAGGAACACGGGCTCATTCACACGACTCTTTCACTTCTGGGATCCTTGATTTTTTTTGAGAGTCTTTGGGCTTTAAAGCGTAGGAGCATGCATAACGCCCATTGACGCCCAAGACTCCTTCGCTAGACATACCCCTAAAAAAGCTTGAGAGCAGCATCTTTTTTTCCTATCTCTTCTAAAAGCTTCACAATCCCGTTACTTTATCAATTCAGTGTCTTGCGTTTGAAACAATGCAACGTCCTTATATGGCTGTTTCTGCTGATCTTGATGACATACAGCCCTTGGAGAAGAAGGAACTCTCGTTCTTGCGCCAGAGCAGCGTGCCCTTATTCCAACACATCTTTCATTGATCACTTGGAGCTTTAAAACTTTTAAAGTACACATCCTTCTAGGCTTCTCATTCAGCCTCCTCCCTTCACATGCCACAACACCCTTCACATGCCACAACACCCTTGAAACGCCTCAATACCCTTGAAACGCCTCAATACCCCTGAAACGCCTCAATACCCCTGAAACGCCTCAATACCCCTGAAACGCCTCAATACCCCTGAAACGATTGACGATGATGATCCGGAAGACGCATCATCTTGATTGATAAGAATAATTCATTTCCTTGTAAAATAAGAGATCCAAATGTCATGAGATTTTCTCATTGCAAATCTGTTTGCCCCCATCAAAGCCAAGTCTCTTATCCGTAACAAGCGCTGCTGACCATGTAGATAAAAACTGAAAAAATGCTTCTTATGCCCCCCATGAGCCAAAGACTGTCACAACCTTGCACAATACATTGATTTATAATGATAATTCACTGTATTGTCTGATGAATAAGAGTACCTAATACCGTAAGATTTTCTCATTCCAAGCCCATTTATATTGAATCAACCCAAACCATTCGCTTGCACATCATAAGCAGAATGCCATCATTAATTTCACTCTATGACTGTGATAAAATTGCTTTATTTTCTTCAAAAAAGGCTTTTTTTATCACGGGTCCAAAGCTGTTCCAGAAGTTGCAGAAATATGAGGGTTTAAGGCATCGCTCGTTGTTTCTGCCTGCTGCCCCACCATGTTAGCGTCCGCTCTCTCAATAACACCGTCTGCCACACTAGGTCCCTCTGTCCCATCAGCTGTTTTATGATTAATCACACCTCTTGCATCAAGATTGGGAGAACTTTGCAATCCGACAAGACCGATTTTACGATATCCAGCCATACGTATTTGGTTTAACAAATCAATGACAATGCCATAATCAATTTCACTATCCGCTTTAATTAAAATTTTTGTCTCTAAATTTTGCTTAGTTTCCCTTAACAAAGTTTCTCTCAAAGCTGCTTGTTTTATAAGATGATCGGCAATGTAAAGAGAATGATCTTTTTGCAAAGTGACATACAAAGGCTCATCGGGTTGAACCGCAGAAGGTTCTTGCGTTATAGAAGGAAGCTGAACAGGAATAACAGATGTTGCCAGTGGTGCAGCAACCATAAAAACAATCAGCAACACCAACACAACATCAATAAAAGGCGTTACATTGATTTCGCTGTGCAACCCGCTTTCATCAGTATCCCAATCATCATTAAAGCTTGCTTTCATTTTGTATGACTTTTCTGTTGTTTTTGTCGATCAAGTTCACGGCTCAAGAGCCTTTCAAGAGCAGCAGCGATATCCCCTAAATCACTGCGATAGCCATTCAAAGCACGCATAAGACTATTATACATAACAACGGCGGGAATAGCTACAAAAAGCCCCATAGCCGTTGCGAATAAGGCTTCAGCAATTCCAGGAGCAACCACATCAAGCCGCGTTGTTTGAGATTGAGCAATTCCAATAAAAGAATTCATAATTCCCCAAACCGTTGCAAAAAGCCCCACAAAGGGTGCAATGGCACCAATGGTTGCAAGAACAGCGTTGCCATACGCAACACGCCGTGTCGCAGCCAGCAAGCAGCGCGACAAAAGTGAATGAACTCTTTCTTTTAAACCTTCATGAACATCGCGGATATAACCATCGCGAGAAGTACCTTCATATTGATCGTTTTCTTCATAAAAGAGAATATCTTCAAGTGTTTGTGCACTTTTTCTTGTATGAGCTCTCTCACCAAAGCTTTCACTTGTCCCTTCAGAAGTAACAAAATGAACCTGTTGTGTAGAAAGATAGACTTCCTTAAGAACCTCTTTGAGAAAAAACACCCCAGCTCCTTTGCTTTCTTTCAAGCTTGCTGCCAAACGCGTAAGAGTCTGAGCATTAAGAACCAATTGTAGTTCATGACGCACGCGTCGTTTTGCCAAAGTAATCTCAATAATTTTTACAAAAGCAATTGTCCAAGACATCAAAGAAGCAAGCAATAAAAGAATGATAACAGCTTTCACCACCCAATCAGCAGCCATAAACATAGAAAAAGGAGAAAAATCATGCGCTGTCAATACAGCAGAATGACTCTCTAAAGGGACAGTTTCAGATTCCATTTCTCTCTCACACTCTTGTGGTCTTAATCTTTTTGACGCAGCATACCATCCCGCCGCACAGCATCACTGTTCCGCAATGCACCTTTCCTTCAACGTCACTTTCACATTTCTCTTAAGAAAGAAAACTTGATAAATCAAGTATAGTTTTCTTCACTCAATTCTCTTTTATTCTAGGAAATTCATTCAAAAAAAATTTTATAATCCTTCAAAAAATTTATCTACCCCAACCGATTTACACCATAAATTTGGCAAAATGATAGACTTGTAAGAAATATCCCATATAATATTTTAATTTTTAAAAATAACACATTGATTTATAATAATAATTTATCATAACGGCTCTTGAATAAACCCAACAACACAGCTCCTTATACGGAATAATTTGTATGAAATAAGCAGCAAAGATGAAGTATTTTAAGAAAAGATATTGATCTTTTAAAAACTCAATTCTTTAAACTTCTCTTCTCACAATTAAACATATACCATACATCTTTAAAAAAGGACGATCGCACTCTTTTAAACAGATAAAGAATACAATGAGGCGTGTTCATTTGGCCCCTCCAATGCATAAGAGAAAAAGAACAAGCAATATTATTTTTCTTCTCTGCTTCAAAAATATAACAATAGTATAATTTCTCTTGTAAAATTTTTCCTGCAAAATCGCCAAAACCATATTTTTTGATTTGTCACAAGTCTTTAAAAAACCAGTTTCAACATACTTAACAAAACCGCCCCACGAGAAACTGAAGAATTAAGTTAATTTCAACAACGAGGGTCCTTTACCGACAAAATCCAATCTTATAAGCCCAATTACATCTTATAGACGAAATTATAGGTGAAATTTATTTTATCAAAAATAATTTTAAATTCGACAAAATGAAGGGAACCCCAAAAAGCTTTGAGCGTTACCCAAGCAGTAAAAATTTTCACTCCAATGCAAATGATTACGATGAACACACCAACAAAATATCAACACAGATATACAAGAGAGGGAAAAAACATCATGGCCAATAATAAAACAACACAAAAGAATAAAACAACCGCAGAAAAGGACCTACAAAATGAGCTCCAAGGACAGTTAGAAACGTTACGCCATGAAATTTCAGATATGACCTCAGCACTGACAGATCTTGGTGCCAAAAAATTCAATGCCGCCAAAGATAAAGCAGAAAAGCTGTACCACTCCGCGAAAGAGAGCAGTGAAGACATCATGTCTCAGGCAAAAGATAAAATCAGTGAACTTGAACAAACCATGAATCAATGCGTTCGCAAAAATCCTGGTAAAAGTGTTTTGTTTGCGGCAGGTGTTGGTTTTATTCTTTCTCAATTATTGCGTCGTTAAACAATGCATAAATTTATCGCACCTCTTTTAAACCATCTTGTCGGTGGAGGACTTAAAAGCAGAGTCAAGCAAGTGCGCCTTCAAGCCATTTGCTGTGGGTTTATTGGTATTTCATTTTTTATGGCTTTGCTTTTTTTATGTGTTATCGGTTTTCTTTCGTTATGTACTGTTGTAAAGCCTCTTACCGCCGCCAGTATCATGTTTTTAATTTGGCTTTTTCTTGGGTTCTTAAGTCTTATTATCAATCGGGTTCTTAAGGCTTATCAACGCTATGACCAACAAAAAAAGACCGCAGAACAACGCCACAAATTGATGACAGATGCAACCGTTTCCAGCCTTACCGTTCTCAGTCAACATCTTCCTTTTGCCAAATTGAGTGTCCCCATTCTCGGACTAGCAACTTATTTTCTGTGGAAAAAAGATAAAAAAGACCGCTTTTCAGATGAAAATATGTGAGACTATGACTCTAATCCCCCCCAAGTGCTTTCTTTTATTGTAAAAGAAAGCACTTTTTGGTCATTTTTTTAATTTCTTCAAGGGCTTAAGAAGAAATTCCCTTCATTTTGGCTAAAAATTCCATAGAGCCTATCAAATCCCTTTCGGATTGCAATCCATGTTTCATGAACATAGTAACATTAGGCAAAGCTTGTGCTAAAAGTTCTGGTTTGATTTGAAGCGATTTACTGTTTTTTGAAGGTAATGTATTTTCAGTTTTGCCTTTTTCTATTTTTTCATAAGCTATTTTTGTCTTTTCGATTTTCTCTATATTTTGATTATTTTCGTTAGAGTTTAAACATTCACTTTCGTTACAGTTACTAATTAGATTAGAGGTTGTATATTCTATATGCATTTCGTCAGCAAAATGCCTGTATTTTGTTTTTGATGTTTTTTGCTTAAAAAAGCCCTCTAAAATCCACTGAAAAAGATCTATTGCCTTATGCAATTTTTCCACTGAAGCTTTGACTGGGCGACCAATAATATGAATAATTTTTTGCATTCTAGAAAAAAGCAAGGATGTAAATGGAGTAGATTCAATTGATGCGTAAGAAGCTTTAATTTGTCGCACCAACCCCTAAAAAAATGCAAAACATCCTTTTGTTTGCTCTTAGCCTCTAGAACTTCATTAATTTTTTGTTTAAGTTCGTCGTATCGAGCAACAAGAATACGTAAATCAATCCCACAAGCTGTTATAATTCCATGACTACGGCTTCGCGATGAATAGCGTTTAAAATTACCAGAATCCCGCATGACAATAAGACCACAATCATAAAGACGTGAAAGCAATATACTCACGCGTGATTCACTACGGCAAATTTCATTACCAAGACAGTAATTGCTTTTAAAAACGATAGGAACTCCACCTTTTTCAAATGAAGACGTCGAAGCTGTATTCAATAAAGGCAAGAGAAGTTTTGCTTCTGTCTCTCGTATAAAACCAGCCATCTCTAATTTTCTAGCCAGTCCAATTAATTGCCCCCGACTCACGGAACCAATTTCAGCAGTTTCAGCTAATTTTCTATATTCTATATGATGTTCACTTAACTTTCTTCCAGAAATTTTATTAACCATAATTGTTGCAACCTCTCTATAAGAGGCAAAAAAATGTAAAAAACACCCTTTTTCTACAAAATTTCTCTTGCAGAATGCATCACGATAAATTAAATTAGAAGAAATTTTTAGGATTTAATTCACCGTATAGGTATTTTAGAAACCCTTCTGTTGTCGCAGTTGGGTTTTTATTTTTCTGTCATTGTGTTTTCCCTCTATTTGAGTAGACTCACGACATTACACAATAAGTCAAAGTGCAACTGTACTGAAAAGAATAAAAATTTTAACATAGTTAAAATTAGGTTTCCGTATCTCTATTTTTCAATCCAGTATCGTTTGTGAAAAGAACACGCATGCCGTAAAAACAAAATTTGGATTGATAAGATACCAAGCTCTATGTTTTTGTTTAGCAATAATACCAGCTTTTTCTAACTCAGCTACACCACATAAAAAGGTTGTTTATGATAATGCCAGTTTCTTATCTTGAGACGCAAGAAACATTTTCAAAACAGCTTTATCCAAAACTACTGTATCAGTGCAAATTAATCTGCTCCGGAGTATCCAAACCAAAACTAAAAAACTTTTATTCCTGCTGCTTTGAGCTCAAACATGAGCGCAACATTAATAATGATCTTCTCTTCTGAGTCCTTATTGCCATCCATGAAAGGACACTGATCGTACCTAACGGTTTGCTTTCTTGGTTTAGTTGATATACTAACGGTCATTTGTGCTAACTTAATTGCCATATATAAAAAAGTTTTCTTTGATATAAGAAATGATTATTCGGTTATTGCCAAATTTATTTTTATATTTTTATGAAAAAAAATATTTCCGTAGGCAGATGGATATTCAAATGAAAGAAATTAAGTTGCGACAGAAATGGTATTCTCCATATAAAAATCCTTTCCTCAATGAACTTGAAATTTGTACTGGTAATCAGGTTATTAAACACATATTATCAAGCAAAAACTGATAAATCCAGATACTGACGAAATAATTGATCTACCTACAATTCACGTAATTGAGAAAGAAGATGAAAAAAATTTCATAAAGGTATTTACTGCCGAGATTCAAGCAATCTTTGATCTATCTCGCACTGAGTATAGGGCTCTTGTCTTAGCTTTGCAAACATATCATACCAATAAAGGAAACCATGACGGGAGCCTCACTCTTGTCTAGTATGAGGGAGGAGTTAATGAACAAAAACTGGATATAACCGATAGAACATTTTATAGTGGTTAAAAAAACTCACAAACAAAGGGATTTTAAAACTAAACTCACCTAATCAATATTGGGTTAATCCAATTCTATTATTCAAAGGAGATAAAATAGAACTATCTTCTACCAAATCAGATATTTCATCTAATGAATATCAAACAGATCTCGAAGATTTTACAAAAATATGACTTGTATCGCTTATCATTATATGCATATATCGCTTATCATTATATGCATATTGTGAGACTTAATCAATCATAATATTAGAGGGGGGATATTGATGACAACAATACAGATAGGTAAAAAGGGATTGTTCCTTTTTCTTTTATGGCTTCGTGCTCCATTAAGATTAATACTAAGCGTTATAACAATTATAGGGTTTGTAGGATTTACTATAATTCCTATTATGGCATTATTAATAGGTTGGTCAATATCATTAACCTATCCTATGATTCTGTTGTTTATGACAAGTTTTGGATCTTTTCTTCTCATGTTTTATTATGAGAGACTTATAAGATATTTACAATAATTATTAACGCATTCTTGCATTCACAATACTCATTAAAAAACGAGCAATCATGATCACTGAACATGTATTTTGATACAATAAAGAACTACTTTGTGTATTGGACAATACTATTAATACCTATGATATTTAAAGAGGGATAAAATGCAAAAACTGATTTTAATATGTATGGCTATATTAACTATAGGATTAAGCCTTACGGGCTGTGGTAAAAGTGAAGAGGAAAAACGTCAAGCACAACAAGAAGAACAAGCTAAAAAGTTTTTTGAGACAAAATCGCCAGATACAGATCGGGGACATGCATTTTAAAAAAACGCCCTATGACAATAAAATATGAGTACGAACTCTAACTAAAGAAGTTACTATCTCTTTCTTAAAAAGAAAACCATAGCTTCTTTAGTTTTTATCTATTGTAGATTCTGCTCCAGAAATTGTATTTTCAGAAATATTATCTGTTTTAAATTCACCGGACTGAGCTTTATTACCAGTATAAAATTGGATATCGTTATATTCTAGTGGTGTAGGTGGAGAATTAAGACTAAGATCTGTTTTAAATTCACCGGACTGAAATTTATTACCACTATAAAATTGGATATCGTTATATTCTGGTGGTGTAGGTGGAGAATTAAGACTAAGGTCTGTTTTAAATTCACCGGACTGAGATTTATTACCAGTATAAAATTGGATATCGTTATATTCTGGTGGTGTAGGTGGAGAATTAAGACTAAGGTCTGTTTTAAATTCACCGGACTGAGATTTATTACCAGTATAAAATTGGATATCGTTATATTCCGGTGGTGTCGGTGGAGAATTAAGACTAAGATTTGCTGCATTTTCCATTCCTGGAATACAAAAAGAAGCCATATGTCCAGCACCTTTTAAAGTCATATCAGCAAAATCTCTCATGTTTGGAAAATAAGAATCTTACGCCTGTTTTCTTAAAGAGAATGGCCTTTATCGCGTGAAAGATCTATACCAATAGCTTTAGCTTGCATTTTTTCATAAAGTTTTCGCATTACCTTCATATTATCTCTTCGCACATCAATGATTGATTTTTCAACTGATGTTAAACGAGCTTTGTCAAGATTTCCCAAACGCGTATAGTGAGATGCCATTGCTTGTCGTGCTTCGTCATAAGGCAAACCACCTTTCCGATTTTTGGATAAACTATAAGCCTCATTTATCACCTTATATTGGACAGGATCACCAACAAGCACAACATGCTTTTTAACAACATCTATTTCAGTCAATGCCGTTTTAAGGCTATTTGACATTGCCTTACTATTGGAATACCGAAACAAGTCACTTTTTATTATGCTACGCTCCATATCAAGAAGCGATGATAAATCCCCCCTCTTTCCAACGTTACGAATATGTGTACACAAATTATTTCGTATATCACATAATCTCTTAGAGGCTAATGTATCATTGATTTTTTTCACATAGCCTTCTTCGCGAGACAAAATCCGTTCTAATTCTTTAGAAATAATGACCTCCTATCATAACGCCTTTGTCTAACCAATCTGGACCATATTCCTCATCCGCATTCTTTGTAGAAAATCCCATATCACGTATAAATTGCGCTCCATTTTGAGATCTAAGAAATAAGAGTGTGTGAGCTGGTAAATCAGCCATTGCTAACCACTCCCATGCTGCTTTGTCATCACCAGCATGATCTGCTGCTTCTGATTCAGCAAGGTAGATACAGTCTTGATCTAAACCGCCTACTCGTAATTCCTCACGTTCAGCATCAGTCATATAACTTTTTGGTAATTTCTTTTCCATAGAAAACTCCTTGTATATATTATTATATTTAAATACTAATCTAATGGTTGAATCTGATCAATCAAAATACTTATGGCTCCTTTATATAAGCCTACTTTTTCAGCCTGAAATAAGTAGAACGAGAAACATCTGTTTTTTACTTGATTATTTTGAATGGCACTCCTTGTTTAATCAATGATCTCACCAGTTCTGTTTTTGGA
Source organism: Bartonella queenslandensis (assembly GCF_018155095.1). Lineage (GTDB taxonomy): Bacteria > Pseudomonadota > Alphaproteobacteria > Rhizobiales > Rhizobiaceae > Bartonella > Bartonella queenslandensis_B. Next base: position 42,130 of record NZ_NAAI01000006.1, read on the forward strand.
TGAGGTTTTCGTCCAAATTTCACAATATCTGCTTTCATAGCAGCATTTCGTCCTTCATTGGTACGCTCCAAAATACGTGCACATTCAGCTTCTGCTACAGCAGCTAAAATTTGAGACATATTAACTTACTATTTGTCCTAAAATCCAAACTTCTACCACAGGACGGATAAAAACAACTGTTCTTAATGAGTTGAAATTGACAACACAACTAAGAGTAATTACATTTAATAGAGAGAATAAAAAGGGAAGACTACCATGAAGACTATTCTTTCTCCGCTAATTTCAGAATTTGAAACCGTGGAAGAGGAAACGAATTATACCGCGTGGTTGCGTGAAAAGTTAAGAGTTAGCCTTGCAAATCCTCATCCTGCTATCTCACACGACGAAGCTATGGCTGAAATGGATAATATAATAGACCAAATTGAAGCTGAAAAAAAGAAGTCCTAATGTTACTCACTATCTGGTTAGCTTGTGCTCGCGATAATTTAAATAAAATTTTAACTTACATTGTTTATGAAAGTGCGCCTGTTGCACAACAAATGAAGAAGCTTTTAGGAGATTCTGCACTACCATTAGCTAAACATCCATACTTATACCGCCAAAATGAGAGAGTGCCGAGATTACAAGAAATTTTAGCACATCAAAATTATCTTATATTGTACAGAGTAACTGAAAAACAAATAGAAATCACCTCTGTAGTACATGTTTGCCGTGAATTTTCAATCCCAACCTGACTTTTAAAAAGTTATTGCCTATCAAACGCTAAGAGACTATTTTTATACTGATATATCAACAAAAAAAGGAAGTGTAACAATTGGATGACCTTGACAAGCAGATAAAATAATATCTTTTGCTACCATGACATTGAAATTATAACCAGGACGAAGTGACCTGTTGTTAACAGCTAAGTTTTCTCCTATAATTGGTTCTTCTTTTGGTATCTGAGAAATTCTCAAAATCACTAGTGAACGTGATTAAATTTTTTCTTAAAGATCCATCTCTCCAATTTCCAACATCAACAGTTATCGAAAACTTAGAACAACTAAGCCAATAAACTCAAAAAAATCCGCGAAATTGAACAACAACTAGGCGCGATGTAAATCAAACAAATAACGCCAAAAAATACCTGTATACTCAGTAGCAATGAGAAAAAATAGAGATTAAGGAGAAGTGAGATAGGCAGGCAAAAAGCTGCCCGCTGACAGAACCATAATACCGATTTCTAGACCTTACCACTAAGGATATGATTTATCTGTTTACTAGGTCTTTGAAGTGCTACCCTCAAATCACTTAACACGGTACCCCAACCTGCTTCTGCTGGGCGCGTATGACAATCTAATTTTATTTTTTCTTACTCTAAATATTCCAATGCTGATTATAGCTCACCTTCGTATCTAAAAAGAGCAGCTCCCCATTTCAATCCGGTAGATATAGTACTCATTACAACCTCATCGCCTAATTGGATTACGCCGCGTTCTGTCAGAATCTGAAGCGATAGTAAAGGATCGACGCAACCAACATGTCCTAACTCTGCCAATAGGCTAAGGTTACTTTTTTCAATGGGTATATCGGTGCGCAGACACAATTTTTCAATGCTCTGTATGCCTTCAAGGGTATGGAGTAAAAAGGGTATGCCATGCCGTTTATTACTTTTTGCTATAATATTCCGAATAATATTCACGCTATTTTCTATACGTAGATTCAAAAAGGCTATTAAATCTGCTGAAGAAAAACGATAGTTTTCCATCATCCTTTCACGCCCCAACTTATCATATCGGCTATCTCGCTCTTTAGGTAATAGCGGCAAAAATCCCCCACCATATTCAATGCGCATCATATCAACGTAGCGACAGTCAGAAATATCCTCCACAGCGATATATCTAAATCCACCCTGCCCTTTTCCTCGAACAGAGTTTCCGACCACTGCAACCACTGCACCATCACTCAATACGGCATTCATCAAACCAAAACGGTCTTGGTGTTTATCACTGATGCGCTGAGCCAGCACCACTAACCCCTTTTTTCCTACAGCCAATTCAGCTGCAAGTAAAGCAGCTTGCCTCCAAACTGTAACGGCGCTACCGCATCCTTCGATTAAATTAACTGTACGAATCCATTGACAATGTAATTCGCTCCCTACCTGACAGGCAAAATCAATACCAATAAAATCAGGTATACCAGAAAATCCAGCAACAATAAATCCTATATCTTTTTCTTGAATATTGGCTTTTTCTAGAGCTTTTCGTGCAGCAAATGCAGCCATTTCTCTTACGCTCTGCCGACTAGTCCAGAAATAGTTATAACCCGCTCGTTTTAGTGCGTCTATTTGCAAGCCATTGGGATGCGTCACATGATTTAGGCTCGCTCTTTGCAATAAGGTATGTTCTATGCTTAAAATTTTCATTCTGCATCTAACTGTTTAAAAAAAGAAAGTTTAACCTCGCCGATCTGCTTACTGAGTAACTGCGCTAAATCAATTTTTATTCCATTACATCTTTGCAGCTTTTCAACTATTGCCATTGCCAAAAGCGAGTTTCCCCCTAGCTCAATGAAATTATCACTCAGTCTGACATCGTTTTCTTTCAATAAGTTTTTTATTTCTGCCACTAATGGCGATAATTCAACTTCATCATGCGTCATAGTACCTCCTTTTTATTTCTTCACGATCAGTTTTACCGCGAGAACTCATTGGCCACTCGCTTTGCGGAATAATTATATAACGGGAAGGGCGTAGCCACGGCGATAGTTTTATGCTAGCGCTTCTCAGCTCGCGCGTAGTCAAAGTAATACCACTCATTACGTTTACGCAAGCTATAAGCATTGCTGGTCCTTCTGCTTTCTCTTCCAGCCAAACTACCGCTTCACAAACGCCAAAAATAGATTGTAAAAATTTCTCAATCTCTAGCGGATCAACACGAAAACCATTAATTTTGTAATACCCTCCGCTGCGCCTCATAAAATGCCAAATACCATTATCATCGCATCGGCAAATATCTCCGGTTAAATACCCTGAATCTAAAGGCTTTAATCCATCATATCCTAAAAATACTTGAACTCCTTCTAATTTCAGATTACCGGTTTGCTCCGTTATTTTATCTTCAAGAGAAAAGCTCATATCCGAAAAAGGTTTTCCAATTGGCACCGTATCGTAAACAAAGTCTTTATTACTTATAAACCAAGCAGAACAAAAAACTGTTGCTTCTGAAGGACCATAAGTATTTATCAGTTGCACTTTGCATTCGTCTAGAATATCAAAAAAGGGGAGTATAGTGTTAGTGGTCAACTTTTCTCCACAAAGTACTATTTTTTGTAGCATCAGCTCATTAAACTGCTGCAAGGTTCTGTAAACGAACAAATAGCGAAATTCTGAAGGTGTTACTGATAATAGATGTACTTGGCATTTTTTTAATATCGTCCACGCTAAAGTTGGATCACGTTTTGCCTTTTCATTAATCACTACGAGACAACCACCGTGACTAAGTGTCCCAAACAATTCCCAGATAGAAAAATCAAAAGAGAGATCATGAAACCATGACCAAGTTAGTCCTGTAGGAATTGCCAGCTCTTTGTGGCAGTTTTGCAAAAATGCGTTTAACTGCTCCACGTGAATCGGCACCAGCTTAGGATCGCCGGTGGTACCGGAGGTACGAACACAATAGACTTCGTCAGCAGAAATATCACAACTTTCATTCTCAGGAATTAACCATAATTGCCACACACCGACCTTAACGCTTTGTAGCTCACTAAACTCTGTCAAATCAGAACAGATACCTATACACCTGCTGCGAATTGTAAATTGATACTTTTGGTTAGCTGACATGGTAGCCGGCACCGATATAAAGGAAATTCCAGATAGTAAACAGGCTAGTACCATTACATAGAGCTCGCTAGAACGGCAGCTATCTAAAGCTAAACGCTGTCCAGCACCCAACCCAACTTCTTTAAATTGCTTTACAATTTGCCAAGCGCTATCAAACATTTGCTTATATGTTAACTGGTTATAGCCATCCCATACTGCTAATGAATCTGGGCTATCACTTAAGATGCGGATCAAAACTGGATTGAGAAATGCTAACTTTGTTTTGACCCTGCTGTTCTTTGCTTGTCGTATCATTATTCTTCTCTCACTTTTGCATATTATTTCAGCTAACTAACTATCATCGTACAGCTCCTCAGTATGCGTATTAAAACATCCGTGTCAAAGAAGCAGGATCATCTCCTAAGGCCATCAGCCCAACCAATTCTTCAGGCACCAATTTGGCGAAGCCGCCGTGTCGAGCTCCTACGTTTATATCCCGCCAGATTTTTTCTAGCGGGTTACCTTTTTCAAAAGATGAAGAGCCGCGTAACCATAATAAATCTTGTACTATATCGACGCAACCACGCATAATTTGTGTTGCTCGCCCACGTATTGCAACCCGCTCACCCACTGTCAACGTTCGCCCCTCATACGCCGCTGTATCAATAACACTAGCATTGTATTCTGCAGCTCGTATATGTAGATCGAGTACAGAACAAAGGCGTCCTATCTCATAACGCGCCGGTCCAGAGGAGTACATAGAGCTGTAAGTACTACCAGTTATAGGCACACCAAACTCCTCTAATACCAATGCTAAAGCACTCTCTGTTGCTCCTAACAATGTAGCTGGAAGACAATTCATCAGTACACCAGTGAAGTAGCGCACATAAGAGAGGCCACTGCTAGGATAGGATGCGGTAAGACCAGCTAACACGGGGTCATATGGCGTAACAAAAGAATCTGGAATATGGATATTCTCCGCCTGTATAGTTACGCTTTGAGTAGCAATCAGCCCTATAGATCTCCACTCATCCACTACTTTTAGCTGATGAGAGGGTACTAGAACGACTTGGACATTTTCCTCTATAGTTTCAGCCAAGCAAAAAAAATACGAAGAATAAGGATATCCAGAGGCATATTTCCATATACCACTCAACAACCATCCATCCCCTGAAGAGGAGCGCTGCAAGCTACCTGGACGCCCTAAGACCATAGCTATCATGGAATTTACGTTCATATCAGTACAGACCGCATCTGATAGACAAAAATTGGCGCGCATTAACCAAGCAGAATTAGCTACACTAACCAGCCAACCCAGTGATGCATCAGTTTTTCCCAGTTCACGGCATACGACTACTAATTCACTTATCGTGCCTGCGGGTTGCAAACTACTTTCATCGAGAATACGTAATAAAGCGGATTTTTGTAGTGCTTCAACTGCACCGGATACCTGTTGATCTTGCTGCTTCTTTTCAGCCCAACTAGACAATAAGACGGCAATCGGTTCATGCCAGCACTGAAAACATTTTTTTGGTTTAATCAAAAGCAGTCCTCCACATATGAATTTTTTCTTGTATTTGCGTACAGAGAAAATCAACAAATACTGATGAAGTAGCGAGCATTACCGGCATCGTAGGGGTATCAAACATTTTCCAAAAAAAAGGGAGACTGGCTTGTGGTTCCTCAATGTTAAAACCGCACATCGCTCGTTTGCTTAGAGTTTCACAGTTGTAGGCTGCGGAAATTGCCTGACGTTGAGCAGAAGTTGTGGCCCAGCCTGTACGGTAAGGGCCCGGCTGTATAATTCCAACTTGTATGGCTGTGTCGTCCAATTCTAAGCGTAACGTTTGCCCCATCGCTTCAATTGCATATTTACTCATCTGATACGCTCCTAGTAATGGCCAACACGCCAAACCACTCATACTAGAAACCAAAAGAATACGTGCTTCTGTCAATTGCCGCATCAGCGGCAACATTGGTTTAATTATATTCAATGTTCCTTCTACATTTGTGGCAAACTGCTGTCGCAGATGTTCTGTAGAGAGATCCTCTAGGGTTCCAAATTGGGCATATCCGGCGGCCGCAACTATTCGACTGGGGGTTCCTACTTTTTGTGCCAATTTTGGTAATATAACCGCCAAATATTGCTCATCACGCACATCTGCGACGCAAGGGATAAAGTTACCTTTGTAGAGATTTTCCATCTCTCGTGCAACCTTAAAAGAACGGGTAACACCAATCACGCGCCCCTCCCGCTCACGAATAATTGCGTCCGTCCAACAACGCCCTAAACCGCTTGAACAACCACTAATAAGCCAAGTATTCATTATTTCTATTCTCCAATAACGAATTTAGATAATTTTCTGACTGCGTGAGAGCCACGCCCCCAAACTTAAGCAGAAGGCTATAAGCATGAAGCAACAAAATGCTGCAAAAGCTACCGCGGATGATGTTAGATTTAGTGCCAAACTTTCCGTAGAAATACGATAAAATCTGACCAAATGATCAAACAACAGGGCAACTATCACGCTACCTAGTGCACTCATCACTTGACGTATCACATTAAAGAACGCCGCGGCTCGCCCAACAGTAGTGAAAGAAGCGCGCCCAAAGGCGATATTTGCCAACGGTGCGAAAGCTAGACCAGTACCAATCCCCGCCAGCAACATGCCCGCTATTATAATGATAAATCCACTATTTACGCTAAAGCTAACAAACCCGGCACTACCGATAATTAACGTGGCAAGGGCAAAACAACCCATTCCTACACGGACGATGATTTCCGGTACGATTTTGTCTGAAAAGTAGCCAGCAAACGGTCCCACAATCGCATTAACTAAAGCTATAGTAATCATAGCAAAGCTAATTTCTACTGGACCAAACAACATCCGCAGTTCAAATAAAAATGCCAACGGCAAATAAAAGGCTGTTAAACTAAATCCAAGTAACCCAGATATAAGACAGGCACGAAGAAAAGGACGATCCCGCCAAAGATCTGGAGATAGCAAGTAGTGTGTATCGTATTTCAAATCATACCGGATAATCAAAACCATTACTAAGATACCTAACAGAAAAAAAATGCTACCTACCAGTGCTGCAGCGCCACCATTGCTCAAAAACTCTAAGCCCAACACGATTGCAATCAAAGCGAGTCCCGATAACCCACTAATCACAAGCTCTATTGTTTTAGCCCCATTTCCCGTAACAGTAGGCAAACAGCTAAAAGCAAGTAAAAGCGCTAGTAACGCGATGGGAATATTAATCCACATCACCCAACGCCAGTCTGCAACTTGTAAAATAGCCTGTGTGATGACCGGTCCAGTCGCTGTGGCAATTCCGGCTACTGCTCCCCAAATACCCAAAGCAGCGCCCCGCCCACCTTTGGCAAAAAGGATAGAAATAAATGCCATACTTTGCGGCGCTAATAATCCAGCCCCAATTCCCATGATAGCTCGTCCGGCTATCACATGTAATAACGTCTGTCCCAAACCACTAATTAATGCACCTATTGCTAAAATCACCAAAGCGCTGCTAAGTACTACACGGCGATTAAATGCATCACCTACTCGGCCGCCTAAAAGTAAAAAACCGGCGTAGATAATTAAATAAGCGTTATTTATCCAAGCAGCGCTCCCCGGCGAAACCTCATATTTTCTAATTATTGTGGTATAAATAAGTGGCACTGTTGTGGTATCCATCATCACAACAAAAAAACCAAGACAGAGACCAAAGAATGCAACTTTTTTTTTCAAAACAAAATTTCCTATTTATTGGGATAAAACCTGTAACACCACATGCCAGCATGGTAAGCGAGTAAAACCAGCATTATCAGTTAATATAATTAGATTTTTCCTTTCACAAAAATCCGTAATAGCATCTGCATTACCTTTATATTCCACTCTCGATACGGAATTAATACTCCACCCTGTAGCTTCCGCATTGTAACAAATTTCTGAAAGTTGAATTGCGAGTGGTAACGGCATGCCATATTTTGCAGGAGCAAAAGTGATTATATGCAAGCGTGTTTCATTGTGAGAAAGTCTTCTCATCTCTTGCAGATAGGGAATACGTGTATTAAAAGGAATAGCATGATATAGAGCTGAATCAAGAATTAGATCAAAAGATTCATCCAGTTTTGTAGCACATACATCCCTTACGAGAAAGCGAATATCACCTTTCATGCTCTTTTTGCAGCACATAATTGCAACAGCTGCACTATCAATTGCTGTAACTTGAAAACCTCTCTGCGCTGCAGCTTCAGCATTATGCCCGAGTCCACATCCTACATCAAGTAACTTACCCGATTCTGCTTGGTCTAATATAGTGCAAACCACAGGCTGTGCGTGACCTATATCCCACGGCACCGATTTTATCTCGGCACTTGTTAGCAGACTTTTTCCTTTGTATACACCTTGAAAATCAGCTTGCTCGTACTCATTGTTATTGATTTTGTTCATTGTATTACATCGCCTTAGCTATCTTTATATGATTCAAAGTAAATAAATGGAAGCAAATTAGGTTATTCCTGTGCTAATAGCATCCGGCGCTCTAACGCGATGCCCACGTGTTATCATTAGAAATTCAGCTAAATATCCATCATGAGGAACTTGCGGATGCATCCACACCGTAGGTATCTGACCGATATAAAGGTTGCTTACGGTAGGTATCTTTCTTATACGCTCAATTAATTGTATATCACCCGATGCAACTGTTATCACGAGAGCTGGAGCAAGCGTATTAAGATCGTCGCTTCGATTAAAAGAAGCAAACGTTACTGCGGGAACAGGTAGTTCCAACTGCATTAACGAGTCAGTCATTGATGGCGCCAGCATCACAAGGGGCGTGACCTGATATGTGTTGTCGGCCGCATTAAAAACTTGTGGCTCTTCTATTAAAAACTGGGCATATTTTTCTGACTGCGCCCGCCACCAGCTGAAACGTTGAGAAGACAAACGCGTCAACCAAATGTTGCGCTGTATTTCATCTCGTAATTTCCATGAACACCAGTGGTAGAACGCCTGCGCGAAGCTTTCGGCGTCACCCTCTACCAAGATGCTACTGGCACAAACACAGGCTGCACCGCCTAACCCAACTACCGATTCAAAAACAAGTTGCAAAGCATCTTCCTGTCGATAGTCAGCGCCGATAATAATTTTTGAACGCCCAGGGCCTTGTACCAATACATCGTTGCGAAAAGAAAAGTGTGTCACAGTAGTATCGCCACCATACAGCAGACTGAGATCTGCACTTTCCGTCATGGCATCCACTACCTCGTGATCACAAGGCAATAACGCTACATATTGCTTTAGCCCAGCAGCAACCATAGCTGCAACCAGCCGCTGTGCGGTTAGCGGCTCACGTTCCGACGGTCGTAGAACTACGCGATATCCTAACGCTACAGCTTGTGGCCAGAGCGCATGCACACCAGTGCCATTACCGGGTGTAACTACTGCTAAGACATCTCCACGTCGTACACTCTGTGCACAGCCCAAACTCAACGCCTCAGCATCAGTTTCCCTTGATACGCCACGGGATATGCCTAACCAAGCAAATGCTAACGCCTGAGAAGTAGCCTCTGCTATTTTAGTGCTAGCATTTTCGATTACTTGCTGTGGCAGCCCCGTTAATGCGCTCACTTGTGTGTTATACTCTGCTAGCGTTAGCCCGCAAAGAGTGGACTCCGTAAAAAGCTCGCCTGCCCGCCTCAATGCCTCTTCGCGAGCAACCTCACTAAGTTCTGGAGCATGACGCAAGTGCGTTATCAAGTAGTGTGCGAAGGCTGCTGGTGCTTGCACCAGCATTGCCACAGGTTTTTCCGCGATATCATAGATAACCTTACGTTGGCCAAAAATTTGATTGCGTAATGGCGTAATAGCCTTAATTATGGGAAGAACATTCTCACCAGAATAATGTTTTTTTTGAACAGCATCAGACATCAATAAATGCCCTCAATCACGGGTCGTCCCTCGCTTATTAATTGCGGTTTAATATCTGCCAGTCGGTCACCTACATATCCCGATACTCCAGGTAACCTGATGGCAGTGTCCCGTTCCACCACCCGAGGATAAAAAGCATATGGTGACAAATGAGTAACAATCACAGTTCCTCGCTCACCGTACTCTACTAGTTGCCGCGTATAACTATCTACTACCTCATAATGAATGAAAGGAGAAAAACTATCATAGATAATATGCTCACTCTCAAGTGTAATAAGTAGAGAACGCGAAACGGCTAACGCAGAAGTGCTGCCGTAGCTCGCGCTGAACTCACATTTAGGTAGAATTTCGCTAGCAATAAACTTCACTTCATCCAGATTCAATTCTGTCCCACCCAGAGTGATTTGGGCTAGTGAATGCTTCATTTGCATTACCACATCTTGTTGCTTTAATAGTTCACGAAGTATGGGAAGCGTGGTCACAAGAAAACGTATGTCCTGAGTAAATAACGTATTCTGCACTTGCTGTGCTAGATGTTGAGTATAACGCCGCACGCCAATTGTATCTCCTTCGCTAAGCAATCTTTTTACCCACCGAGGATCAATATCAATAGAAAAAAACAAACCGCCCAGTTGTTCGGCCCGTTCTCTATTAATTGCACCAACTATATGTGGTCCAGTAGGAATAGCAGCAAGCGTATTACCTGTAGGACGTTCTAGACGATGCTGATAACCAGATGTACGCCAAGTGATCAGTGCTTTGATCCACTCATCATAAGCAACTACATATTTTGGAGTACCAGTAGTGCCTCCACTTTCATAAACACGGGGTACAAAATGTTGGGGTATACCGCGGGGTATCAATTGTGAAACTGGGACGTGGCGCAATTGACCTGAGATATCAGTAAACAATTTAAGATCATTCAGCGTATTGACAGCAGAGAGAGGATCAAAATTTAAACTCCCCCGCATATCTAACCAAAAATCACAACCAGTTTCTGGCGAAAAGTGCCAACGCATCAAGATCTGCACAAATTTGTTGCTGTCCCCAGTGGCAACTGTTTGCATAAGAGTTTCTATATCAGGGCTGTAATTTTTCATATTTCCATCCATCATCCGTGCGTGTATAAAATAGTCGTTTATGAATACGCGAAGCCGCAGCAGACCAGAACTCATAGCTGTTAAAAGTAATTTCCCATACCACAAAACGCTCCGGGCGAGGTAGTTTCCCTGTATTTTGCAATTCAAGGATACTGGTTAACATAGCATGAAAATCGTGGAGTGGTTTACTCTGATGAGAAACAATTGAGACAGGATCATAGGCTGCGCTTCGGCTTTGCCATATCTGCTCGGCAACATGATCAGGCAACAGCGCAACATCACCAGTCAAGCTGACTTGGCGCCCTAGTTCACGCCAATAAATGTGGCAAGAAGCGGTTTTAGTGGCACAAAAATCTAAACTTTTACGGCTACAAATATGCGTGGCACACCACATTTTCTCGCCATCTAAGTGTACAGGAAAAATTGTACGCATGGACACTATACCACTATTGTTATGGCTAGCAACTGTCCAAGCATCTGGTTCACGAATCTTCTTTTCGTGAGCCAACTGTAACCAGCTGGTTAAGATGTTATATGGCGCAGCAGGTGGGTTCTCATACTGAAGAAAAGGTAAATCTATCATGCCGCTCAGAGATTCAAGTCTATTCATTTTTATTCCTTCAATTAGACAATAGGAATTATTTAATACGTCAGTTACAACTTCCTTGTAGCCAAGCGCAGCAATCTGAAAACAATTTTACTTGGCCAGATAGCTCAACATGACTTATTTTTTCGCCTTCTTCCTTAATCTCGCCATACATCACACAACGACGGTTTAGCAAAATTCCTTGTTCAATTATTAAACGTTCATTAGTTTTTAGTTGTCCACATTTTAGTAAATGTAAAGCTATTGGACCAACAACAGATCCAGTTCCTGCATCTTCTTTTACTCCATAAGCTGGTGAAAACATGCGATTTTCTACTCGAGTTCCATCCCATGTAAAACAATTCACGGCTAGATTCTCTAATTCGGCTAACATCTCATGGTTAGGACGTAGAGTATGCAATGTCGTAACACAGTCTACGGAAATAAGCACATGTCTAGCGCCTGCATCATACATTACCACCGGTAATACACTGTGCTTTAGTCCGAGAGCTTTCAGAAGGTATTTTTCTGCGCTAAAAGGTATTTTTTTGGCAATCGGAACGTCAATTTTAACCGTACTTAAGGTGGTACTTTGATGTTCCACAGACACTTTCACTGCTCCGATATCGGTATGGAAAATAAATGCTTTAAGCCCGTAACGGCGAGAAAATGCACTGGCGGTGCCCATCAACGGATGCCCAGCAAAAGGCAACTCATTAACCGGTGTAAAAATACGCACGCGGGCCTCTCCTTTATGAGCCTTTTTACTAATAAATGTACTTTCAGATAATTGTAGCTGACGCGCCAAACCCTGCATCACTGACTCCGAAAATGTTTCAGACTCATAAAAAACAGCTACTGGATTTCCTTCTAAAGGCGAACTGGTGAAAGCATTTAATACGCTATACTCAATAGATGATTTTCCCATTACTATACCACTTCTGAATAGTTTTTTTGTAAAAGAGGGGTTACAAAACTATCCAGAATCCTTGGCCCATCAATAGTTAGTATGGATTCTATATGAAACTGAACAGACGCGAATGTTGGAGCTCGTAGTGCATGCACTTGGTCCCTTCCTCTCTCACTATAAAGAGTAATTCCTTGTTGCTGCAAAGCAAACACTTCCTGAGCATTAGCTTCAGCACAGAAAGTGTTATAAAAGCCTACGGTTTCCTCATGCTCATCAAGCATTATAGTTTTTTGAACTCCTTGGTTTGGAGGAGAAAGACGGATAATAGGCAAACCAAATTCCAAACAAAGCAACTGATGACTAAGGCAAACTGCAAAGAATGGTTGCTGAATTGTCTTCATATGTATAATGGCTTCGCGCATAGCGTTAACACGTTTGTCATCACTGTCGAGCGGATTACCAGGGCCAGGACCTGCAACAATTAAGTCCCATCCTTGCAGATTGACCCTGCTCTGGACCTTTTCAACATGAGCAAAGCCCCCAGTGCGCTGAACAATGTTTGAAGCATGGCAGTAAAAGTGTCATTGCCATCAAGAATCAAGATCTTTTTGTGTGCAAAGGGGTACTGACGTTGGTAACGTTGTTGCGGATTAGCAAGCCAAAACTGCGAAATGTTGTTATTTCGACGGACTAGAACAGGCTGAATAAGTCGATGATTGTTTAAATCTTCGCTAATTGGGACAACTTCCGTTTTTTTATCCGCAAGCAGGGTAGAATCTTGAGTAAGCGCGGTGTAGAGTGCTTGCGCCTTAATTCGTGTCTCTTCCGCTTCCTTTTCCGGCTCGGAGTCTCGCACTATGGTTGCACCCACGCCAATCTCTACTTTACCATCTGCAGATATTTCCGCAGTACGTATGCAAATCGCAGAATCTAATTTAGAGGACTCAAGCGAATTATCAACCAAAGCCACCACACCGCTATAATATCGACGCCCTTCCGGTTCATAACGCGCAATTACTTCGCAAGCTTGCTGAACAGGGCTACCGGTAACCGTTGGTGCAGGTAATGTTTCGCGCAAGACATCTAGCACACTAAAACATGTTCTACCCCGCAGAAAGTATTCGGTATGAATAATTTGACTCAACTGCTTAAGATGCAAATCGCTAACTTGTGCTCCGAGTGCGCATAACTTCGACATCACTTTTAATTCTTCATCAACTACCATATGGAGCTCATTGATTTCCTTTAAATTATTAAGAAACTGGCGAAGTTGATCAATCATTAAACCTTGTTTCGGATATTTGAATGTGCCGCTGATCGGATTCATGCAAACTTCACCATCCCGAAGCGAAACCTGTAGCTCTGGTGAGGCGCCAACAAAAGCCTGCTCTCCAGTACTAATCAGAAAACACCAGTACGCCGATACTTCGGTTTGTAAAAGCCGTCGATATAGACTAAAAAGTTGAGCAGAGTGGTAGTCAACCAGCCTAGTGTGCAATTTACGGTGAAGCACAAAATTAGAACCTAAACCTTCACCAATTTCGTGAGTAACTAGATTTTTAACTCGCTGACCGAACTGAATATCGTCAAGGTTAAAATGTGTGTCTCGAACTATGATTGGTGTGTTCGGCAATAGATTGAGTGCCTGTGGTAATGGCACCCATTGGCGACTAATAACAGGCATATTAAGAATGGGAGTTTTATCGTCTACTGCCTGATAACCACGTCGTGCCACCTGACAAAATGGCACTAGAATTAGTTTTTCATGACTGTCAGTAAATTTAGTGGAAAGTGCCTCCTGCAGGGAATGTGTTTCCCCTCTCAATAACTGTAGCACTTCAAGTTTCTCGGTTGACACATCTGGGCGATATAGTAAGGCAAAAGGCTGTTCAGGTTGCGCCACAATTTTTGCTAACAAATCACTCATATTTTGTTACCTCGTTAACTGAAAGCACTCGAGCGCAGTTGTTTGCCAGGTAATCTATAGTTTGTTGATGACCAACAAGAGAAAAATCAGCAACCGCATCTGCAATCACAAATGGTTTAATATCTCGAGTAAAAGCCTCAACTGCAGTGGCAAAAATTCCCACCGAAGCATAAATTCCCGTAATTATCAGAGAATTACACTGACGTTCTTCCAATCTCTCAGCTAAAGAAGATTTATAAAACGCGCTATAACGCCACTTGGTTAATAGTGTATCCTCTGGACAAGGCGCAAGCTCAGCAATAATCTTGCGATCTTCTTCTGTGGTACGCATGCCTGGCCCCCATAGATCATTAAGCAAACCACGCTCTTGCGGCGTCATCCCACCAGGTTGTGCACTATAAAATACTGGAACATGTTTTTTTCTCGCCCATTTTAAAATTTTTGCGATCGAACAAATGACTGGCACCGCAGAACTATCAGGCAGAGCATGAACAAAATAACTCTGCATATCGTGAACTAACACCGCACAGTAATCTGGTTCTATAGTCCAGCATAATGGCTGCTTAACAGGGATAGTCAGTTCTCCAAAACAATAAGATTCAGATTCCAATGTTCTATGCATAATATTACCCCGCTATACCTAAATAACTTAAACTAAAAATATATTATTAAAGTATTATAGACACCACCAAACACTGCCCTACAATTCGCACACCAGTAAGTTAGATCTAACGTAGCATCCGACACAAATTCAAGTACCATCACTTCTTAGACGCTACTTATGCAATAAGCATTAATTATAAAGCCTCAGGACTGAATTCCAAAACGCTTAATTGTAGGAATATTGAACCCTAAAGCCTTTAATTGAGCGATTGGATTCATAAACTCACGATTACGAACAATTAAGCCATCCCGTAACTCAAATGAGTGGATAAAGTGATTTTTATAGTAATTTTGAGGATAACCAAGAAAACAAATTAATCCACGACCATCACATTCTACCCAAATGTGATTAGGGTTATCCGTTGTGAATATTTGAACATTATACCATTCCCAATCAGGAAAACACTTTAAAGACCATACAGCATGCTTTTCTAGATTCTCAATGCCGCGTATAATAATCGGCTCTCCAGTTTCCGTGGTCCATAGCCCACTCTCGCCTTCATCGACAAAAAGTTTATGCCTCTCTAAACGTGCTTTACCACGAGTTGACGACAAATAAGCCAAAACAGTTTCACGATTTTTTTCCCGCAGAGTCTGTAAATCTTTATCTCATTGACACACTTTCGACCTCCTCCTCCTTTTTGGTCTAACTTCTAATATTAATGTGTAAATACAACCCTTGAGGACCTTACATCACTTAAATTAGAAAAAATCTTAGTATACACATAAACAAGTTTTATACACAAAGCAACTATGGTTTTAACTAACTACTGTAAAAAAATCAGTACTCATGTTGTAGCTTCACGTATTTTTTAATCTTCTTGCTGTTCAACTAGTTTTCTATATTCGTTTGCACCAAAATGTTAGTATTAATATGCTCTTTTACTGTTGCTTCTTGTAAACTGGTGCCCCACCTTTTGCGTACTTCATACCGCATGTAAAACCAATAAAACCCGATAGAACTATAAAATATCTCCGCTATGGCCCCATCGACTACACAACTGTTTTATTCACTAAATCCTATCTTATACGATTGAAAGGTATTTACCTGCCCCACAGAGTGTTTATTGCAGCGCTTGATCGGTGCGATAGCCCTTCTTAAGAGTCCCATTAGCAATGTAGTAGCGGTTTTGACATTTTAGCATATAACAATAAAAGAATAAAAACATATAAGTAAAGCATATCCGAACAGAAAAATCACAAACTGTTGTTGAAATATTTTCTACATAGATATAGAGTGTTCGAAGATCACGACTAAAATAGGAGGAATTCGTGAGTAATATCCCTAGTTATTCTGTCACCCCAAACCTACAGTTGGTATACGTATCAAATGTAGAACATTCTATCACTTTTTACAAATTCATCTTCAAGAAAGAGCCTGTATTCATATCACCACGCTATGTTGCATTTGCTTCTTCGGGTGATGCGCTCTTTGCACTCTGGTCTGGGGGCGACGCACCTAAGGAAAATGTGCCTCGTTTTTCAGAAATCGGCATTATGTTGCCTACTGGAGAAGATGTAGACAAGCTATATGCGGAATGGCAAGAGCAAACCACCGTTGAGATAAATGTTTTGAAAGAACCGTATACCGACGTATTTGGGCGTACCTTCCTCATCAAAGATCCTGACGGCCATATTATTCGTGTTTGTCCACTGGATTAAAAAGTCTTAGATTTGATTTTTAATTGCCTGAATTGTAATAATTATCTACTTTTAAAATCTATAAGCTATGTACTATAGAGACTTATTGGCTTTGGGGTTAGTTGATGTTATTGTATGGACAATAAATTAGTATTTTAAAGGCTTGCGTTATAGGATTGAGACACGAAAACCGCAAGATGGGGGGTGAGGTGGAATCACCTAATCTTATTAAGCGGTTTACATTGCTCCAGTTTACTATTTTCAGTACTAGTTATGATCCCCGCACTTGTAATCTTTAATTTTACCTTGTCTTGTTCTTTCTCGACGTTGCAATGCTTAGCTCTAAATTAGATCTTCTCCAATTTGCAACTCTAAACGAATTAAGCCAAGTTAGGTATGCGATTAGCCTCATTTACAAAGCTAGGAATCAGGCTGTTGTGTTTATGAAAACTTTCACACACACTAGGGCAAACTATGCGACTGACCTTTTATCCTATACCCGCTTTCTTTAATTTAGAAACAAAACAGCCTCTAAAATAATTAACCATGAAATGAGATATGCATAAAATCCAAATTTGGTACAGCCCACTGGCTAAAATTGACCAGCAGCTTTATTTGCGCTACTTAGCGCTCTTGTCGCCATGTGAACATAAACGATTTAGACAGTTCAAAGCAAAATCAGCTCAGAATGAGTATCTTGTAGGAAGAGTCCTACTCAGGACCATTTTATCTAAAATGGCGCCTATTGCGCCCCAAGAGTGGCAATTTATTAGTAATAAATATGGCCGTCCCGAAATTACTCCGACACAAAAATGGGCAGTACTTGGACTAAACTTTAATATTTCTCATAGCTGCGGCTTAGTTGTCTTAGCAATCAGCAACGATTGCTGCATTGGCATAGATGTAGAAGCAATAACCCGTCCAATAAATGCAAAAGAGCTAGCTTATCGCTGCTTTACATCCACAGAAGCAAATTTTATTTGTGACGTTAACGGCAAAAAACGCTTAGAACGTTTTTATACCATTTGGATATTAAAAGAAGCCTACAGTAAAGCTTTGGGCTTGGGCTTATCATTACCTTTTGATAGTTTTTCTTTCGACCTCTCCGAGACACAGCACAACATCATAAAGCTTACTAGCCAACACCCAAGTTCTGCACTATGGCGCTTCGCAAGATGGAAAATAAAATCCAACCACCAAATCGCATTAGCTATTCTTCCACAGCACAGCTCTTTTAAGATAAAGTTTTTCAAAAGCTTACCGCTTATAACACAGAAAGAAGATTTAAAACCAAAACTTTTAACAAAGTGGCCTCCGGATTAAAAAATGCTATCTTCATTAGCGATTTTTTATTTTTTCCCATAATATATCCCGTACTACACATCCAATTAGGATTAAGCATTTACACTATAAGATATAATATTATATCTTATTATACGATAAGGTACTAAAATATATATTTGCTCTTTTTACATGGTAATGACAGATTTGATATTTTATTTCAAAAAAAGAAATTAAGGAAATGCAGCCATTGGATGACCTTGCCAAGCGGGTAAAATAATATCTTTTGTTACCATGACATTGAAATTATAACCAGGACGAATAATAATTGTTGGCTGAATACCTAGATTTTTACGTGTCATTTCAATCCCAACTTCGCCCCATTGCCTACCAAGCTCTGCTGCTAACGTTTCTTTTGCTGTTTCCATTTTACTATCATCATTACCTTTATTATGTGTTTTTTGAGATAATTGTGAAGCTCCTGAAATGACAGAAAGCAGAAAAGCATTCCCAAAAATTTTTAAATAATGATTATTGACCTTATCCTTAAATCCAGCATAACCAGACTGATCTGTCCCCGGCATATTCCCAAGAGATAAAGAAGATCCATCTGGATAAATAACTCTTGACCAAGCAATAAGTGCTCTTTTTTGACCAGTAGATACACGACTATCATATGTTCCAATTAGCCTCGACCCCAAAGGAATTAAAACATTTTGACCCGTAGCGGAATCGTAAACACTTTCTCTTACTTGAGCTATGATTTGTCCAGGCAAATCACTGTTAATACCACTTATCATAATACTAGGAATAATGGTTCCAGCCTTAATCTCAAGGCTTGCCTTGATAGCTTCTTGACGCGTGTTTTTTAAGTAAACTGCTGCTTCTGGTGATTGTGATAAAAAAGCAATTTTTTGTTCTTGCATATTAGGGTTACGTCCTCCATCACCATTGTACAATGATGCATTAGACGCTACTCCACGACCAAACAAACTTTCAAGAGTTACTTTTTGAGGATTATTCTCCTGTATTTGAGATTGCGTTTTTATTTTTGAATCCATTGTAAAAGAAATCGTAGGTTCAGAATCCAAAGCTGCTTCCATTTTAGCCAAACGTCTTTCTTCAATACGCTTTAATAACCTTTTCTGCTCTTCATATTCTTCATCTACAACTTTATCAATTTGGCTTTGTTCTAGTTTTCTTTCTTCTAGTTGTTTGATCTTAGTTTGAGTACCTGCGTCAGTTGATTTTGATGGTAAGACCTCCGGTAATTTAGGTTCTACATAATCATTTCCTTCTGGACGTATCGGCAAAGGTGTTTCATCCACAAACAAGCGTTTTTGGTCTTCTAAAACAACACTGTTAGATTGCTGCCGCAACATAAAAGTATAAGTAATACCAATAAGCGCGAACAAAAAAACACCTATAGCCCCTATCAGAGGTAGATTGTTTAATCGTCGTATATTACGCCCTTTGGATTTTATGGTAAAAAAATCCGGTGAATCAAAAGAAACAAGTTTTGGATTTTTTGTCACTCTTTTCCCCCATCTTCTACACGAGCAGTAAAAGGAGCAGCCGGTACAGTTTTTCCAGTTGTTAAACGCACATAATAACGTGTTACTTCAATTGAACCATATCGCGCTACCAATACTATGCCTTTATCCATTGGCATAACTTTGTAAGTTAAAATTACACCTGTGTTTTTATATTTTTCTGGTTCATCTGTATAATTAACACCATAACCATTCCGTTGTAATAGATTGATCAACGGAGATGTAAATTTATCTTCTGTATCACTTGTTTTTACAATCAGTGTTGTTGTTGCGGGTGGCAAAGAATCTCTGAGATAATTAACGAAGTCACTAGTAATTAAAGCTGCATCATTCTCAGTAACATTTTGATCAACATAATTCAAAGATGAACGATAGTTCATAGATGTGCAACCAACTGTCAACAAAAGAGGTAATAGCAATAAATATTTTAACATCTTAATTACCTCTAATAATTGTTACTCTCTGTTGAGAGCTTCCTACACCGGAAATAAGAGCAATTTTGCTAATAACTGTATCACAACATACCGATTACCAATCATGCGATAGTTTATTAATCTCTCGCTAGGTTTTTTTAAGAAACCACCATCATCACCAATAGCAATTAAAGCTGGGGCTGTTCCTCTAATCCCATCTCCAGGCAGTTCAATGTAAGTTTTAAAGCCGTCTGTATAAACACGTCTTGGGTACCATTTAATTTTTGGATCACTAATCGTAATACGAAAGTTAAAATCAAGAGCCGCTAAGTTTTGTCCTGTTGGCAGCGTAGTACGGCTCCTATCTGTAGCCGCTTTATAGGCCGCCCAATCTTGATCTGTATCATCCGGATAAATAAAAGAAAGGATAGGAATTGAAGAACTTTGCGTGCTAGCTAGTTTAATCATGTAAGTTCTTCTATCAGTCGTAATAAAGAGATTTGTCGTTAAACCAGCATCCGTAGGCTTTACAACAATATAAGTTGTTTCTTCTGCTCCTGTTCCACTTACGCTAGGACTAATTTTCCACCGTACCGTATCACCGGCATGTAAAGAATTTACAGTTTCACCAGCTTGCAATTGAATCGTACATATTTCTAATGGTGTACAAACCAATGTAGGCAAAGTAGCCCCATAAAGATATTTAACACTACCATCCCCAGAATATATAGGTCGTTTTGGATTATTCTTCCATTGATTTGCTAATTTGATTCCCCATGCCTCCTTATCAGTAAGAGGTATTTTTTGAGGAGAAACAAATTTAACGTTGGGTGATATACCTGTTGCCATAGCTGTTGATATCTTTAAAACAACTAAACTCAAAAAAATAATTTTTTTAAACATAAAAACCCCGCTTTACTCATTTACTATGGTTGTTTTTACAGTCTTGATGTCCAAGCAAATTGCTTAACATACAGTCCTATTGGATTTATCATTATTTGCTGTTCAGTTTTGGGTATTGCTAAAACAATCGTAGCTGTAGCTTGCCAAAGTTTAGTATCAATCAGGGCACCTGTCCGCGCTCTTCTGTTTTCAGTCCATTCGATTTGCCAAGTATCGCTAGAAACGGGAACAATTGCATTAACTTGAACTTCTACTGTCTCATTCGCAGCACGAGAATAGGGATCATTTTGTTTATGATATTCAACAAGCATAGTATAGGCTGGTGATTGTGGTAAAGTCATTGAATATGTTTGATTTATAAGGCTTTCTTCTGCTCTCATATCAACGTAAACAGTACGCGCCCCAATTAACCAATTGCGTAATGCCGCCCGAATATGTGTTGCGTTCGGTTTAGCTGCAACATTTGCTTTCGATAAATGTGTTACCTCACCCACTGAATTGGTTTGTACAATATAAGGCACGACAGTTTGTTCATTTGTTTTCCAAATGAACGCTCCTATTGCTATGGCAGTAATGATAATCATTCCAAAAGTTGCTAAGCGCCAATTATTAGCAGCCTGAACATATTCGCCATACCTTTCCATCCATTCTTTGCGCGCTATAATATATGGATTAGAGGGTTTATACTTTGTAGAATCTTCAGTTTTCTTCACACTTACCCCCCAATTTTAAAACTAATTACTATTCTTTAAAGATAAATTAACTTTCTTATGAAACATTTTTTTCCTTTTGTGAAGAAAACAATCTTCATTTATCCATAAAATAATTATCTCAAACAAAAAAATTATAATTTTAAAGAAAAAACATACTAACTTTAAATCTCTTTATCTGAAAGATTTTGGATCTTGTTCTTTGTAATTTTAACTTTTTTCCTTTTTTCCAATATCCGGCTTGAATAAAGCCTCTTTTTGAGATTTCTTTAACAAAAATCTTGTTTAATTCAAAAAGAAGAACGTTTTTTCCCCCAACTTCTCTACGCTCTGTATACTTAAATACAGCTTCTTCACCTTTCCACATAACATGAGGTAAATTCTCAGCATATTGATCGCGATCTTTTATCCATTCTTGAATTGGATCATTAATGCTATTTTTTTTATGTCGACTTACTTCATTTTTAATGTCATTAAGAGTAGGATCAGAAAATAAAACGTTCATATCATGAATACCAGCCAATCGTGCAACTTCTTTTTTAAATTCCTCTGTACCATTTAATATGAGAGGTTGATCTTTAAATTTTTCCATAGCGAGACTTAACGCAATATAAGCAGACCCTGTAGTGAATTTTTGCGCATGAATTTTCCCTCCAGCATCAATAATGCTCCCTCCATCAATAGTCCTATATAGAATATTTCCATTTCTTAAAAAATAAGGATTTAGATTTTTACGTAGAAAAATACCCGTTTTCAAAGCCGTTTCCACAGTTAATAAATTATCTGACAAAATAGTTTGACTCTCATTCATGGAATGCAAAACATTCATAGCATCTCTATCACCGATATTTGCTTGCTGATGTAACCAATCGAGCCAATTTGGAAACCTAGTTTCTGCCAATTTCCTTTTAATTTTTTCCTGTTTTTTTAAACTCTTGCTGTTTAAGTACTTTTTGTAATTTCAATGTATTTCGAAGTGTCGCGCGTGAACTTTTAGGCATTAACTTCAACAAAGAACACTGTTGTTTATACCAAACAAAAATCTCATTATAAAAAGCACGCTTTTGTATCGGTAATGCTTGATATTTTCTCTGGTGTTCTATTTTACTTATCTTTTTCTGCTCTTCATACCGAGAGTATAAAAGGGTCTTAGCTTTACTTTTTTTCCATAGGGAAATGGTGCATATCGTTTATGTTCTGCTGTCTTGACGTCTTTATAAGGACCAAGTTTTTTCAAGAGAAGATAAAGATAATCCTCTATCACAACTACTAGCTTTCACCCATAAATCAAGATCGGGAGATCCTATGACTAATCCATTTCCTCTTTTTTATAACGAGACCATGAGCGGCAAAACTTTCATGAAGTTTTGACCAATCTGTAAAATTAAATTCTTTAATTATGCCTCTCACATATGTTGTGAGAGATTCTATACCTGTTCTGTATTCAAAATCTTTTCTTTTTTCCTGTTTCGTATTTCCAATATCGTCGACTTCATCTTCAAGAGACTGTTTTTCGTTCCCATGTGGCGTATTGATCAAATTATATTCCTGTTCAATTTTTTGACAGGTTTTCATAAGTGTACGTTTATCGAAAAAAGGTTCATGATTACGAAAATTTTCGGAATTTATTTTATTAATGGCAATGTGAATATGGAGATTATCTGTATCTTTATGGATAGCTGAAATCCGTTGATGATTTTCATAACCTAATGCTGCACAGAACTTATTTTCAATTGCATAAAGTGTTTCTTTATCTGGAATTTTTCCAGCTGGAAAAGATAACACTAAATGATATGTTTTATCAGTCTTTGATTTTTTATTTTGATCTTGAGTTTTTAAAATAAACTCTGTTGCCATAACTGGATCGTCCGTATGGCAATTTGTAACTCTTACTGATGCTACCTTTTTACTGTTTTGTATATTGCTATCAAGTATGTAATCAGATGTAAGTTTCCAATCTCTTGGCAAAACCCCACCATCCAAATCCATAATATAACGAGCCAATCGCGCTATATTTGATGTTGATTTTTTTCTTTCAATACGTTTAGCAATCATAAAGTGGATATTTTTTCAAAAATTTGTTTTTGGAGTGCACGAAAATCCACCATCATTTGATTTATATCTTTTGGCGCTCCACCTTTTCCATTATTTGTAACTAACCATAATTTTAATAAGCCTGCTACTCTACCTAAATCACCCTGGAACTTAGTTAAATCTTTTACT
Source organism: Bartonella queenslandensis (assembly GCF_018155095.1). Classification (GTDB taxonomy): domain Bacteria; phylum Pseudomonadota; class Alphaproteobacteria; order Rhizobiales; family Rhizobiaceae; genus Bartonella; species Bartonella queenslandensis_B. The sequence continues at coordinate 65,775 of NZ_NAAI01000006.1, forward strand.
ACCTCATAATCTATATTAGCTTTTACAGGTTCAAGCTGTCCAGTGGTACGTAGATAAGTGGAAATCGATAAACCCGTCTGCTTGGCATTTTCTTCTATGCTTTCCTTTTCTTCAAATGCGCACCAAACACTTAATCTATATTTTCGTGGTCGTGTCATTTTTATCCTCTTAAATTGCGGTAGCAATCAAACCTCGTAGAGCAAGATACGTTGAGCATTTATGCGAATAAGTTGAGTAATGTAGTTGCGTGGTCCTACATTACACATCTTGCCATTTTCCCATTTTCTGAAAGAAAAATTTTTCTAAAACTTACCAAAATATTTCTTTAATTGACAATAATAACCATTTTTTGTAAAAATTTGATAAGTTTTGTAAAGTTTTTGAAAATTCTATAAAAATATGGAAAGTTAATGAAACAAAAAACTAAATGGGGACAAATGCGAATAGTCTTTATAGCCAACAAAGATTTAATTCTAAAATCTATTGAAGAAGGGTATTCCCTAAAAGAAATTTTAAGAAAAAATCCAAATTTAAATATTTCATATGATGCCCTAGCATCATATGTGCGGAAATATTTTAGAAAAAATCTTGAGAGGGCTTCATCAGATTTATCAGTAAAAACTGAATCCAAAGAAGCTACTTCTGCTAATCCTATTACGACAAAACAAAAATCACGTACATTTATACACGATACAAACAAAAAATTAGAGGATATGATATGACAAATATTCACATGACCTTACAAGGTAAAGGAGGAGTAGGAAAATCCTTTGTAGCTAGTCTTGTGATGCAATATTTACTCGAAAACAAAATAAACGTAAAAGGTATAGACACTGATCCTGTTAATCAAACTTTTGCTAACTATAAAAATTTTAATGTAAAACATTTAAAACTTCTCGAGCAAAGTGTAATTATTCCACGTAATTTTGATGCTCTTATGGAAGAATTGCTTAATTCTAATTGCCAATATGTTATTGATAATGGAGCTACAACATTTTTACCCCTAGCCTATTATTTAAAAGAAAACGAAGCTTTTGATATATTAGCCACTGCTAAAAAAAATGTAATTATTCATACAATTATCACTGGTGGACAAGCATTAGCCGATACATTATCTGGATTATTTTCTATATGTACCCAAATTCCACAAACAGCAAATATTGTGGTGTGGAAAAATGAATTTTTTGGACCCATCACAGCCAATGGAAAAAACTTTGAAGAAATGAAAATATTTGAAGAAACTAAAGAAAGAATTTCAGCTATTATTACAATTCCACAGCAGACATCGAGCACTTTTGGTGAAGATATCAAAACAATGCTTGATAAAAAACTAACCTTTAATGAAATTACAAATTCAAATGAATTCAGTATTATGGCTAAAAGCCGATTAGCACGTGTAAAAAATATGTTATTTAATCAAATAGCTATTATTCCAGGAATATAAAATGTCCATTGATATTGATGCCATTAGACAAAAAATAGCTCTAGAATTTAATCAATTTATTCCACCAAATGATCCAATTCTCATGACTGTTTTTTTGTCTGATACAGTATTAAATTCAGCTTTAAAAACACTTCGTGAACATCAAAATCAAATAGTTAATTACATTTTAACTGCACGTAATGATATGGTAGAGGAGGAAAAAAAAGCAGCTGGTAAATTAATAACTGAAGCAGCCGTATATATACAAAAAGAAATAAACGAAGAAGTACAGAAAAACTTAAATTCCATTTCTGAACAAATGAAATCATATGAACTATCATTATCCAAAATACCTACCATAAAATCGAATGTAGATGAAAAAATGGAAATATTTTTTAAAAAAATCAGAAATTACATGATATTCATAGGAGCTAGTTTGTTAGCAAATATTCTCGTCTTTTTTACTCTTATAATCCATTATTATCTACATTAATAAATTTAAAAACAGGCGCCCCCACGCGCCCGTATCTTTTATTTTATTGTCTTTTTTGACATTTTTTATAATATTTTCAAAAGGCTTGTTATTCCTTCGATAAACGCGGATCTGATGTCATGATTTTGGTGAGCGTACGGAGAGTTTGAGAGGCCGTAGCCTCTCATTAAAAAATAAATTTTGTAAATAGAAATTATTCTTATTGCTAATCTTCCAAGATTATCTTATCAAGAAGAGTTATTGGTTATCTACGCAATGATCAATAAGGGATAGTGAACCCTAAGTTTTCAAAAAATTAACTCACTATGTGAGTGTTCCCGGATTCCGGGAGATTTTGTTATGTCCAAGTGCAATAGCACTAAAAGCAAAATGCTGATGAAAACTCAGTACTTCACTACTCCCGGAATACCATGCGAGGGCGCTCGCAACTGGAGGGGGTGCAAAGTGCAAACCAGAAATCAACATGTAAATGACTTATCTGTAGGCAAAAAAATTCGCCTCAGAAGAGAAATATTAAAAATGTCTCAACAAAAATTAGGAGACCTCTTAGGAGTAACCTTCCAACAAATCCAAAAATATGAAAAAGGCTTAAATCGCGTAGGAGCTGGACGTTTACAGCAAATTGCTGACATACTCGATGTTGATATCTCCTTTTTTTATGCCGATATTTCCAAAAAAAGAAATTTTTCATACCATTATGATGAAGGAATTTCCTGTAAAGAAGAATACTTCCTTTTAAAAGGTTTTAGACAACTTAATTCTAAAAAACAGAAAGCAATTTTGTGGTTAATTGCCGAATAGAATAAAAAGTTTGGAAAACAGTATAAAACGCTTTAACCATTTGATAAATAAGCACCTTAATTATAAAAAAATTAAATATTTATTACGTATTTTGTACGTAAATAATAAATATTTATTATTTATTTTGTATGTAATTATTATTTACATAAGCTTGAATAAGACGATTAAGAAAATCACCACCATCTTCATTAAGTTCATCCGCTAAAGACCAAAAACTGTCTTTTACTTCTGGTTCAAGTGCCAGTGTTAATCGTGCTGTTTTTAAACTACGTCGTCTGCGTCCACTACCACGTTTTAGTTCTACGCCATGACGTGTCGTAAAACCATTATTTTGACTTATCTTACCTAATTCTTTTTCATCTACTTTTACTTTCTGTGCTTTTGTAAACGGTTGTAAATTTTCAAAGTTTGGTAATGGAATTTCAGCTCTTTTTGTCATGCTACTTTATCCTTTAATAAATTTTCATTATCCAATACTTTCACAACAGCATTAGCAAAAACCGTTGCATTTTCTTGTGCTGCTTGAGGATTACTCACATCGGCAGATGTTAAATCAAAAAGTGATCCTCCTATCTGAAAAATAGCACTAAAAGCTCCTCTTTCAGTTAATGAAGCAGGTAAAATAGGAAGATTAGCTTTTTCTAACGTTTTCTCTATATGCTGTCCTTCGCGACTGTTTAAGGTATTGGTCATAGAAAATACGATACGAAAAGGTATTTCTCTTTTAAAAAACTGACTCTGCTGTTTTATTAAAGCAATGATCTTTCCTATCTGATCTCCATCAAGTTGCTTTTTTCTCATAGGAATTAAAACTAAATCGGCTCTCCCTATAGCAAAAGAAGCTGCAAGATTAGCAGAACCTTCAAGATCAACAATAACAAATGGAAACTGCTCTACAGCATCATCAATGCAAGAAACAATATTCTGTTCTGTAATATTTCCAGAAACTTCTATATTTGGTGGCATTGTATCATTTGGTGGCATTGTATCTACAGATCTTTCCATCCATGTCACAAGTGGTTGATTTGGGTCTGCATCAATTAATTTCACTTTAGATCCAGCTTTAGCAAAAACGTTAGCTAATACTAATGCCATTGTGGATTTTCCAACACCACCTTTTGTTGAACACATAGTAATTACAGGCATTAAGATATTCCTTATTTAGTGAATAAACACTAAATAAATATCATTTATTTATTACGTATTTATTAAAATAATAAATAATTACAATTTATTTTATGAATATTTATTACGTATTTTATACGTAAATAATAAATATTTACAAATTTTAAATTAGGTGCGTACATTCCGGTATGCATATGCAAACGAGTTCATTCTTCAACTTCTTTTTTAAAAGTAATTGATTTTTACATTACTTTGATATATATTGGATAATTATATGTAAGAGGAGTTTTCTATGTCTTCATTAACTGTTACAGCAAAAGGACAAATTACGCTGAAGCGGGATTTACTACAACACCTTGGTGTTAAACCAGGTGAAAAGATTGACTTTGATAAACTACCAGGTGGCGAACTTCGTATAAAAGCATCACAGCCTACAATAACAATAGAAAGCTTTATTGGACGATTTTCTGGAAAACTAAAAAAACCACTAACCATTGAAGAAATGAACGAAATTACGGCTTCTAGTTGGGCTGGAAAAAAATGAAGATTTCTGTAGATACAAATGTTCTAGCTCGTGCTATTTTACAAGATGATAAAAAGCAAGGGGAAGTAGCAAGTAAAATTTTAAGAAAAGCTTCTCTAATAGCTATTTCTTTACCTTGTCTATGCGAACTTGTTTGGATACTTCGTCGAGGTGCAAAATTATCAAAAGAAGATGTAGCTGGAATGTTAAGAGATCTGCTAGCAACCAGTAATGTAGTGATGAATCGACCAGCTGTTGAAGCAGGGCTTGCTATTCTAGAGACTGGTGGAGACTTTGCTGATGGAATTATAGCTTATGAAGGTAATTGGCTAGGCGGCGAGACATTTGTTTCGTTTGATAAATTAGCAATCGACCTGTTAAAGAAAAACGGAAAATCAGTAAAACTCCTTTCTTAATGAGTAAGCTAATACCTATAAAAGAACAAGCTATAGATGTGGATTTTCCAATATCACATTTTGTTGAATACATAGTAATTACAGACATTAAGATATTACTTATTTAGTGAATAAATACTAAATAAATATCATTTATTTATTACGTATTTTGTACGTAAATAATAAACATACTTCAATGCATCATGTCATAGAAAAGAACTATCAACTTTGCACAGTTTATCTTAATTCTCTAATGTTCTTGGCATGGTAATGAGTGGCTTCATTTTTGTAAGCTTTATGTTTTTGCGTTCAATAAATAAACGTAAGGTATTCACACTAACTCCTAATGTCTTAGCAATACGGTTTTGTGATAAACCAACATTTATAAATGCTTGAATTTCATCAATGTGATTGTCCAGCTTTAATTGCGTAGCAGTACTTCCTTTTGGGCGCCCTAGTTTTATTCCTCGTTGACGAGCAACACTTAACGCTTCTTTTGTACGTGTTTGAATTAAATGTCTCTCAATCTGCGCTACCATACCTAATACAGTTGCGATGATATCACTTTGTAAACTACCATCCATGATAAGATTTTGTTTTGTCACGTGAAAAATTAAGCCACGTTCACTGGCGGCTTTGAGAATTTCTAGGACAGCAAGAGAAGAACCAGCTATACGAGAAAATTCAGGAGTTAATAATACATCTCCTCGTTCTGCTTTTTCAATTAAAGCACCAAGCTTACGCTTGCGCCAATCTTTTCCTCTGCTTGCAATTTCTTCTTCAATGTGAAGTGGGGCAAAGCCATGTTTGTTAGCATATTTTAGCAATCCAAACTTTTGATTTTCTGTATCTTGTCCATCACGAGAAACTCGTAAATATGCGTAAAATTTTGTCATATTCAGTAAAAATATCAATTTAGATTTAAACTAATATATTTTTATTCAAAAAAAATGTCAAATAAATATATATTTTTGCATCAGAAAAAATGATCGTTTTTACTGATAGAATAATCAAAATTATCAATGATAAAATAGGAACGTTGATTGACCAGATCTAACCATTAGATTAATATTTAAAGATAGATTACAGAAAGGAATTTCCTATGAAAAAGACATTACCCAAGAGTTATATGACTGATGCTGAACGCGAGGAATTACGAGTAGGCGGTTTAGATCAAGATGGTATTTATACTGCCGAGTCAGAAGCAGCAGATCATGCTGGTGATAGCAACACAGCATGGGAATGGTTGGCAATGACTGAGCCTCCAGCACATACACTTTTGTTTCTTAGATCTGAACATGGAGCACAATTTATTCGTGATATGGGATTTTCTACAAAAAAAGCTGATGAGAAATATGGTCCAGATTGGTTAGACAAAGGTGTTATGATAGGAGGCGATTATTTCTGAAGAAGACGACAAGATAGAAAAGATTTTTTTCCGTGAAAATAACTATGTAGAAAGTCGTGCTCAAACATTAGCGACTAAGAAGCTATGTAGTGTGTGGAATGAATTGTATGATCATGTTTGTGATGTTGGACGTAGCAATAACTTATCATTACTTATTAGTACAGAACGCAAAATTGTAAAAAATGATTTGTTTAGATAAACAATAAAATTAAATTTTTAAATGTTGAGAACGCTGTTGAATAATATTAACGATTGCATCAAAAACTTCAGAACGCAAACCTTCACCCTCGAGCTCTTTCTTTAATTTTATTGCTTTATCATTGACTGAATCAGTCATTCTTTTTATTTGCTTTTTTAAGGAAAATTGAGCAGATTTAGTATCCGCAACCATTTTATAAAAATGACGTAAATATGTATTTTTAGGCATATACTCTCCTCCTATTTTCATAGCCATTTTTTGAGATAAATCTGAATAAATAGCTGTGCTTAACAAATCATATGCAGGAGCAAGTTCTGGTTTTTTCTGTTGGTAAAGTAGTGAAAAGTTTTTGCCATGCGCATCGGCATTACCAATTAAATAATTAAAAATAATTATATTAAGGAAATTCAGTTGATCAACAGCAGGACGCAATGTATGCTGGAAAATAACGGTTTGACACGCAGCAATACTAGGTCCTCCTTCACATTCATATTTAAATTCTGGAGCTATACTAAGTGCTTGACAAAAATCCTCTTGATGAATACGCAAAACTGTTCCATTAGAAGATATTTGACGGTCATATCGAGTGATAAGACAATAAGGTGTATTATTCACAAAATGTAAATACACTTCCGGCACATTAATACCTACGAGTTTTGCTAATTTCATACAAAAAAGCTCATTATGCGCACTATCATTAATATGTTCAATGAGAGGTTTCAAAATATGCGTGGTCGGTGCACCCCCTTTAATGAGTTGAACACGATTCTCTCTAAAGCCAACCGCTAATTTATCTTGTGCACCCGCAAGAGACAATCTGTAGCCATCTCCACCAGCAAGCATTGGACGACGTTTAATACACTCAAGAATTTCTTTCAATTGAGTATCATCAAGAGTTTCTACATCATCTGTTGGCAAATTTGGAACTTGTCCATGTGGATATAAAGCGAGAGCACCAGCACAATCTCCCCCAACAACTTCAAGCAAAGCAAAAGCATTTCGTTCAGAAAGACCTAAATAAGTTGCTAAACGATATCTTACATTATCATCGGGTAAGAGACCGGAAAAAAAGGCTTTTACTGCTTGACCTTTATAAGCTTCAACACGAGGAGGTAGAGAGACAGAGATGCCCTGTAAATCTTTATACAAATAATCAGTATCGTAGAGAAACGTGAGATCTCCACTTTTTTGTTGTTGTAATTGACCTACTAATTTTGCGTGTAAATAAACATCAAGTGTACGGGTCATAATTTTTCATTTTCAATCTGAATATCAAGACCAAGCATTGAAAGCACATGTATGGTTTTTCCAACATGACAAGACTCTTTGCCTCTTTCTAAATCACGGATAAAACGCACACCAACCCCTGATGTAGCTGCTAACTGTTCTTGTGTTAATCCTTGTTTTTTACGTGTATTTCTAACAATAAAACCCAATATCTTCATTCTGCTTTCAATCATAATCGTCCCTTTCGGGATTATTTTATCATTTTATGCTTTTATTACAAGAAAATAAACCTGTACGGGACGTTTTTATCCCATATACTCTTAAAGCCTTATCCGAAGAACAAAGAAGAGTGCATATTTTGCGTATACTTCATGCAAAAAAAACTTCAGTAGTTAACTGTATCTAAATTGAATCCGGCTGTGTTTAACAGTTCAACAAGTTTTTGGATCGTCTCTTTTACGTGTTCATTAAAAGGAATGTAATTAATCCCTTCATAATCTAAAGGCACTTCAACATCTCGTTTTTTTAAAATAGCAATATTTCTGCAAGAAATTTTAGGAATTAACATACCCATTTTAAAAATAATATTTTGATTAGCGCGCGGTTTTGCGTCTTTTTTTATCAGCAGATTTTTCATATCCAATCTCATCGGGAGTAAGTAGCACAATACCAAATTTTGGAGAATTAGTTTGCATACTAATTTCTTGTTTAAAATCCTCAATAGTAGTTAAATTATCACTACCAAATTTCAGAACGTATGGTTCCAATCCAAGCTTAAAAAGAACACGTTCAGTTTGTTCTAAAGTAGTATGATCATTATATATAATAAAAATTTTTGGCATTTTTATATCCCCTATAAAATATATGCATTTATCCCAGAGGGCTTATTATTTTTTATCAACGAATAATTGCGATAAAAATTTCTCCCAATCTATATTTTCCTTTAATTTATCATTAGTCTCTTTATCAAATTTTATTTTTTTTACCATTTACAGTAAAATAAAATTCAACACTTTCGATATCATCATAATTGAGCATTACCAACACCTATAATTTTAATTATGTTCCATGTTTTATTGAGTTTAATGGAAATTTTAATACCTTTGTTTTTACATTGCTCTCTGAAAGCAGGCGCCCCTATAAGCTCTCCTTCACATCATGATTTCGGAGCCGCGTGAGATGGACGAAACAAGCCGTTTGGTTCTTTGTCAAGGACGCCGTTAGGCGCCCCAAAGGGGTTTCCTTGACCTTAAGAACCTAGGATTGTTATCCCTTCGATAAACGCGGGTCTGATGTCATGATTTTGGTGAGCGTACGGAGAGTTTGAGAGGCGGATAACCTCTCATTAAAAATAAGGATTAACTGAAAATATTTAATATTTTTCATGTTTCTTTAAAAAGTATAAAAAACTAAAAAAGTAATTGCTAAATGAAAATGTCTTGTATATCTCTTTTTCGGAGGGAGGGACCCTACTATATCCCCCGCAGGGTTGTTGTAAAAGATCTCTTTCTCCATTCAAGTAAAGAAACTTTATTTCATCTGTTTCGTTAGACATTTTTACCCCTTTTTTTAGTTTTTATTAAACTTATGGTATAAGTCGCTTTGAATCTGTTTGCATGTTTAAAGCTTTAAGGACTTCATTCAATTCTGATTTAAACAAAGAACTTTTTTGATCATTTGATTTTGTTAGATCGTTTTTTTCTGTTTTTTGCACATGCCAATCGTTCAATTTTTCCTCGAAAGCTTCATTCAGCAATGCATAGAAAGAACGTTCTAGATAGAGTTCTCCTCGATTTTCTTTAGCAATCATACCGCGTAGATATCCTCCAGATGATTTAACTAATTCCTTGCAATGTTTTTCGAAAATGATAGCGATAGCTAGAGCAGCTTTTTTAATTCCCATAGTTTTTTTAGCGTCTTCAACGGCTTGAGAAGAAATCCCCTTCATTTTGGCTAAAAACTCCATAGAACCTATCAAATCCCTTTCAGATTGCAGTCCATGTTTCACAAACATAGCAACATGAGGCAAAGCTTGCGTTAAAAGTTCTGGTTTGATTTGAAGCAATTTGCTGTTTTTTGAAGGTAAGGTGTTTTCAGTTTTGCCTTTTTCTATTTTTTCATGAGCAATTTTTGTACAGTTATCGGTTGTCTCTACGTTTTGGTTATTTTCGTTAAGGTTTAAATTCTCGTTTTTGTTACAATTACTAATTAGATTAGGGGTTGTATATTCTATGTGTATCTTGTCAGCGAAATGCCTGTATTTTGTTTTTGATGTTTTTGGTTTTAAAAATCTCTCTAAAATCCACTGAAAAAGACCTATTGCTTTATGCAATTTTTCCACTGAAGGTTTGGCTGGTCGACCAATAATATGAATGATTTTTTGCATTCTTGAAAAAAGCAAAGATGTAAATGGTGTAGTTTCAATTGATGCATAAGAAGCTTTAATTTGTCGCACCAATCCCTGAAAACAATGCAAAGCATCCTTTTGTTTACTCTGAGCCTCTAAAACTTCATCAATTTTTTGCTTAAGTTCATGGTATCGAGCAACAAGAATACATAAAATCAATCCCACAAGCTGTTATAATTCCATGACTACGGCTTCGTGATGAATAGCGTTTAAAATTGCTAGAATCCCGCATGACAACAAGACATAATCATAAAGGCGTGAAAGCAATATACTCACGCGTGATTCACTACGGCAAATTTCATTACCAAGACAGTAATTGCTTTTAAAAACGATAGGCACTCCACCTTTTTCAAATGAAGACGTCGAAGCTGTATTCAATAAAACTAAGAGAAGTTTTGCTTCTGTCTCTCGTATAAAACCAGCCATCTCTAATTTTCTAGCCAGTCCGATTAATTGCCCCCGACTTACGGAACCAATTTCAGCAGTTTCAGCTAATTTTCTATATTCTATATGATGTTCACTTAACTTTCTTCCAGAAATTTTATTAACCATAATTGTTGCAACCTCTCTATAAGAGGCAAAAAAATGTAAAAAACACCCTTTTTCTACAAAATTTCTCTTGCAGAATGCATCACGATAAATTAAATTAGGAGATACTTGGTTATTTAATTCACCGTATAGGTATTTTAGAAACCCTTCTGTTATCGCAGTTGGGTTTTTATTTTTCTGTCATTGTGTTTTCCCTCTATTTTAAATAGACTTATAGCTTTGCAAAAAGCATATCAAGGTAAGACATAGTTTTAAAAAATATTTCTAATATGATAAAGATTTCAAACGACTTTTTTTGTCAATACAACCTATCACAACAACGAAGTGAAATAACATATAGAGGAAGGGAACACGCACTCCCATACTGCACTGTAGTGCACACCCTATAGGAATAAGCGAGTTTTAAACACAACAATTTTCCATGACAAGAATTGTCCCCCAAAGCCTGTATGGCTTGTGGTCGATTTTTACCTAATAAAGTTCGTTTTGGAATATTGTTTTTATTTTTAAATGGCACCTGAGAATAATTCTTATCAATTATGGTCAATAGGATTATAGCTCCCGTGATCTCTTCGCCATTCTTCTGGTTGTTGAAATTGGCTTGACCACAAGCCATTTTTTGCTTTTTGTGCAACAGATTGTAAGTTTTTATAGTCTGCGGGTGATGGGAAATTATGCTGATCTTTTGTTAACACCATCAACCCTTCGATAAGCCCTAAGCGTGCAAGGTCAATTCCATCAACAAAACATTGTGCATAATGAATTTGTTGAATAACACGGGATTGCCGACACGTAACATTTTTATCGATTGTTTTTGAGACAAGCCAAGCCGTGACAAAAGCGCCACATGGCCACTTAACACCATTGCGTGAAGCAAATTGCCGTGTTTCACAGGTTTCCACACCATATAGTCGGATATCACGGACGATTTTTTTTCTCCAGCCCTCATCGACCGGTGTAATCATTTTAAAGGTCACACCACTTGTTACCTGTATAGAACCAGAATAGACTGGTACATTTTCTTCATAAAATTGTGATGACAATGGTTCTGGATACAAAGACACATTTTGTTGGTTCGCGTCTTGTTGGTTTTTATAATCTGTCGATTGTAACTTCAGATTTTGAACTGGTTTTTCTATTGTATTTTCTTTTACATGAAAAAAAACTGTTTGAATAAGTTGTTCATTATTTTTACTTAAATAAATTATTCCAAAAATAATAATATAAATTAAGATAAGATATTTAGGCGCTAATCGAAAATATTTTAAAAGTTTCATTTTGAATATTAATATATTTTATTGTTCATTAAATTATAGAATATTAAATATTGGTAATTTTATAGTAGAAAAATTCTTTTTTTTCATTTATATGATTCCTGATTAATTCAATATTAATCTTATTATTGATGAAACAATCAAAGCGGGGAAATTTTCATGAAAAACATGAATAATTCGTTCAGTTGTGAACACACCTTACAAAAAGGTATTTTATCCAATCCACAAAATAAATGGTTAATAACAGCATTGATGCTGTTTATTGCCTTCATTGCACTGAGTGAGCCAGCATTTGCAGCAGGCGACTTCGGAAAAGTTGAAGATGCGCTTAAAAAATTAATCGACGCTTTAACAGGAAACATTGCAAGATCGATAGCAACGATTGCGGTTGCTGGTATTGGACTAGCATGGATTGCTGGTTATGTTGAAATGCGTAAAGCTTTTTTTGTTTGTGTTGGCATCGGCATTGTTATGGGTGCATCGCAAATTGTATCCATGTTTTCCTAATTAAACTTTAGCCTTTCAAAAGCCATGAAAGAGCGCGAGAAGCTAACAGAAGATACGTTGTTTCTTGCTTGCACACGCCCTGCAATGATTGCAGGTGTGACGGTGGAAGCTATGGGATTAAATGGGATGGGGACGATGATATTGTTTATTATGTCAGGCAATATTTTTCTTTTAACCTTTGGTGTGATGATGCATTTCATATTTAAGGAAATCCTCAAGCATGACCATAACAAATTTCGTATTCTTCTGACATGGCAAAAGACCTATATTTTTGCCAGAAATTCTAGTCTATGGGGTGGGGGAAGTATTTCTCCATTACGATTAATTCGTAATTATGAGGAATTATAATGAAAACAACAGAGCGCAAACGTGAAAAGCAGCCAGAGGCGATCATTCCTTACGTGCGCCATGTTAACAAGCATATCATTGCGCTGGATTCACGAGCCCTCATGTCCGTTATTGCTCTTGAAGGGCTTAACTTTGAGACAGCGGATATTATTGATCTCAATGTACTTCATGAACAGCTAAATAATCTGTTTAAGAACATTGCGGATGAACGGATAGCGCTTTATAGCCACATTATCAGAAAGCGTGAAACGATTTATCCGGATGGCACTTTTAGATCAGCATTTGCGAAGCAATTAGATGATAAATATCGCGAACGGATGGTCTCTCAAGAGCTGTATCGCAATGATCTTTATCTTTCAATTTTGTGGAATCCCCACGTTGATAAGACGGATAAATTAGTGGAGTTTTTCAAACGTTTGGGAAAAGCCAAGCAAGAAAAGACAGAAGTTGATGCAGAATCCATTCGTAAACTTGAAGATATTACGACAGATCTTATTCAAAATTTAGAACGCTATGGTGCAAGAAGGTTGAGTCTTTATGAACATGAAGGCAATATTTATTCGCAGCAAAGTGAGTTTATCCATCAATTGGTGGGAGGTCGTCGTGAGCGTATCCCCCTCACATGGGGAACGATAGCTTCGACGGTTTACTCAGACCGTCTTATTTTCGGGAAAGAGATCATCGAAATACGCACTGAGGCAGGGCGTCGATTTGCAGGCATGTTTGGTTGGAAAGAATATCCAGCAAAAACCAGAGTAGGCATGGCAGATGGTCTTTTAACACTTCCCTTTGAGTTTATTTTCACCCAATCATTTGTTTTCAAGAGCAAAAATGCTGCCAAGCAGATTATGGGGCGCAAACAAAACCAAATGGTCAATGCGGGAGATCGAGCAGGCTCACAAATTGTGGAACTGGATGATGCGCTTGATGATCTTGAATCGAATCGTTTTGTTTTAGGGGAACATCATTTATCGTTGGCAGTTTTTGCGGATGCCCCGCAAGAGTTAGCGGATAATCTTGCCAAAGCGCGTTCTCGTCTTACAGATGGTGGCGCTGTCATTGCACGGGAAGATTTAGGGTTAGCAGCGGCTTGGTGGGCACAATTGCCAGGGAATTATGCGTATCGCACGCGTTCTGGTGCGATAACCAGCCGCAACTATGCGGCACTTTCTCCATTTCATTCTTTTCCGGTTGGCAAAATAGATGGCAATGTGTGGGGACCAGCAGTCGCCTTGATGAAGACCTCTGCTGGTTCACCATTTTATTTTAACTTTCACTTTGGTGATTTAGGCAATACGTTTGTTTGTGGACCCTCTGGTTCTGGGAAAACGGTTATTGTTAATTTTCTTTTAGCACAACTTCAAAAGCATGATCCCCATATGGTCTTTTTTGATAAAGATCGCGGTGCAGAACTTTTTGTCAGAGCCGGTGGCGGCACCTATATGCCCTTGAAAAATGGAAAGCCCACAGGCATAGCACCGCTCAAAGGTTTAGACTATAACAATCCAGCCGATAGGGTCTTTTTACGACAGTGGATTATAAAGCTTGTTTCTTCTGAAGATCAAAAGATCAGTGAAGCGGAAAGACAAGATATCACGTCTGCTGTTGAACAGCTTGCCTTATTGCCAAAAGAACAACGGACCATATCCGCCTTACAAATGTTTTTTGACACCACCCATAGGGAGGGGATAGCGGGGCGTTTAGAGAGATGGTGTAAAGGCAATGCCTTGGGGTGGGTATTTGACAATCCTGATGATGACATTGGCATTGATGCGAAGTTTATTGGTTATGATATGACGGATTTTTTGGATAATGATGAAATTCGTCCCCCCTTGATGATGTATCTTTTTCATAGAATTCTCTCTCTGATTGACGGGCGTCGTATTATCATTGTCATTGATGAATTTTGGAAAGCCTTAGAGGATGATTCCTTTAAAGCTTTTGCGCAAGACCGGCTGAAGACCATTCGTAAACAGAATGGTTTGATGTTGTTTGCCACGCAATCTCCCAAAGATGCGATTAATTCGACGATAGCGCACACCATTATAGAGCAATGTCCCACTCAGATTTATTTTCCCAATCAAAAGGGCAATCATGGGGATTATGTAGAAGGTTTTAAATTATCCGACAGAGAGTTTAACCTGATACAATCAGAATTAAGCCGGGAGTCACGGCGTTTTCTCATCAAACAAGGACAAAGCTCTGTGGTAGCAGAACTGAATTTACGTGGCTTTGATGATGAAATAGCCATTTTAAGTGGCACCACCAAAAACATTGAACTTTTAGAGACCATTATGGATGAAGTTGGTACATCTCCAGAAAAATGGCTCCCCATTTTCCAAGAAAGGTCAAAACAATGAAAAAGCTTTTATTGGCAACAACTCTTTGCGCAATTTCTTTTGGCTCTCAAGCAAATGCATTTGGAGGTGGTCCTTTTGATTGGCAAATACTACAGCAAAACATAACACAAGCTCAAAAATTGCAAGAACAAGTTCAACAAGGCAAACAACAGCTTGAACAACTAAAAGGTCAGCTTGACCAAATGAAGAATCTTTATAACTCTTTGAATGTCAAGCCTGATATTTCCGGATTGAAAGAAATGTTCAACAAGCAAGGGAGCAATGGCGCCCTTCCTTCTGATTTTAATCATTTTCAACAATCGATGGGCAGTGGCGGCGGTGGCGGCAGCAGCAGTGGCAGCGGCGGCGGTGGCGGCAGTAAAAACACGCAAAAATGGCAAGAAGAACTTAATTACAAAGAGCCCTCAGGTGGTGCTGGATCAAAAGAGGCCGTGGATGCTTTTTACGCAGAGGAAGTCAAAAAAGCCCAACAGCGCGTAGTAGGACAAGCGGCAAAAGGCCAAGACGTCTACGAAGAAGCCAGTGAAACACAAAAAAACATTAACAAGCTGCTCGACAAACTTGGCAGTACGAAAGACGCTGGTGAAATTCAAGGCATTCAAGCACAATTAACAGCGGTACAAGCAGACCTCCAAACAAAAATACTACAAATGCAAGCCGCTGCCATGATCCAACAAGCAGAAGAAAAAGCGGCAGAAAGACGTGAAATGGAAGAATTTAAAGCACGATACAAAGCTTTAGCCAAACAACTCCGTGGTCAATAAACGAAAAAAAAGAGGGATTTGAATATGAACAAGATCATCATAACAACATTACTACTTTGCACTGGAATTATCGCTGCTGGCTGTGAAAAAACCTACAGCGTCGCAGAATTTAAAAAAAGATAAAAATTTGTTGGAAGAGTGGGATGCTAAATGTGGATTTGCAGGAACTTCAAAAAATTGTGAAAATCTAAGATTAGCATTTTTAGAACTTGATAAGGAACGTCAGGCACAAGCAGAAGAAAGAGCGCGTCAAGCGGAAGAGAACAATCGCAAAAGAGATGAAGAATTTATGGCTGAACAAAAGGCTTGGATTGAAAAAATGAGAGCAGAGACTCAAAAAAAATTAGCTGAACAAGAAGCAAAACGACGCGCTGAAGAAGAACAAAAAGCCAAACAACAAAATAACGATTAAATTATAAAAACACACACTGAATAGTGGAGCATCTAAATGGCAATAATAACCAAAGGCGTATTTACTACTATAGAAAGTACGTCGATAGCCCCACTTACAGGACCAATGGGTAAAACCCCCGTATATCGCTATTGCGCTTTAGCTGTTCACCTTAAAAAGCTTTGTGCGCTTTATAATAAATTTATGGCAACATTATGTCTGTCACCTCAATTTATCATCACTGGTTGTGAAACAACCGATAACACAAGCAGAATTTAAAGATTGTGCTCAAACTTCAAAAACTGAAAAGAAGAAGGAGAAATATCGATGAATAAAGTTCTTATAACAGCATTACTGCTTTGCACGGGGCTCATCGCAGCTGGCTGTGAAAAAACCTATAGCGTCGCAGAATTTAAAAAAGATGAAAAATTGCGCCTAGAATGGGATGCTAAATGTGGATTTGCAGGAACTTCAAAAAATTGTGAAAACATGCGGTTAGCATTTTTAGAACTTGAAAAAGAATATGATGCAGAAGCTGAAGAAAGAGTGCGTAGAGATGACGAACGTATTCGTATATCAATGGAAAAAGCTAAAGCTGAACAAGACGCTAGGATGAAAAAAATGGACGCTGAAACTCAAAAAATACTCGAAGAACAAAGAGAAAGAGAACGCGCTGCAGAAGAACGAAGAGCAAAAGAACAAAATAACGACTAAATTAATAAAAACACACAATGAATAGCGGAGCATCTCAATGGCAATAGAAACCAAAGACGTATTTACTGATATAGATGATATGTTGATGGAGCCTCTTACAAAAACAATGGATAAAACCATTGCCTCTCGCTATTGCGTTTTAGCTGCTCAACTTAAAAAGCTTCGCTCATTCTATAATAAATTTATGGCAACATTATGTCTGTCACCTCAATTTATCATCACTGGTTGTGGAACAACCGATAACACAAGCAGAATTTAAAGATTGTGCTCAAACTTCAAAAACTGAAAGGAAGAAGGGGAAATATCTATGAATAAAGTTCTCATAACAACATTGCTTCTTTGCACTGGAATTATCACAGCTGGATGTGAAAAAACCTACAGCGTCGCAGAATTTAAAAAAGATAAAAATTTGCGCTTAGAGTGGGATGCTAAATGTGGATTTGCAGGAACTTCAAAAAATTGTGAAAACATGCGGTTAGCATTTTTAGAACTTCAGAAAGAGTATGAAGCAAAAGCAGCAGAAAGAAGTCGTAAAATTGACGAAGAAAATCGCAAATCAATGGAAAAATTGAAAGCTCAAATGAGGGACGATCTTGAAAAAAGGAAAGCTGAACTAGAAGCAAAAGAGCGCGCGGAAGAAGAACAACAGAATAATAATTAAGACATAATGAAGAGCGGAGCATCTCAATGGCAATAGCAACCAAAGGCATCTTTACTGATATAGATAATATGTTAATGGAGCCCCTTACAAAAACAATGGATAAAACCATTGCCTCTCGCTATTGCGTTTTAGCTGCTCAACTTAAAAAGCTTTGCTCATTCTATAATAAATTTATGGCAACATTATGTCTGTGCCCTAGATTTATCATCACTGGTTGTGAAACAACCGATAACACAAGCATAATTTAAAGATTGTGCTCAAACATCAAAAACTGAAAAGAAGAAGGAGAAATATCGATGAATAAAGTTCTCATAACAACATTACTGCTTTGCACGGGGCTCATCACGGCAGGTTGTGAAAAAACCTACAGCGTCGCAGAATTTAAAAAAGATAAAAATTTACGCTTAGAGTGGGATGCTAAATGTGGATTTGCAGGAACTTCAAAAAATTGTGAAAATCTAAGATTAGCATTTTTAGAACTTGATAAGGAACGTCAGGCACAAGCAGAAGAAAGAAGTCGTAAAGCAGCAGAGCGCTTTAACAAAGAGATGGATGAACTTATAGCCAAAAAAAAGGCTGAAAATGAAAAATGGAAAGCTGAACAAAAAGCGAAAGAACAGGCTGAAAAAAAACAAGATAATAATTAAATCAGAAGAAATCATATTTGCAAAAATTTGATGGAATGGATATGCAATGGCATTTGAAAATGTAACCATATTTACTAAGATGGATGGTTTTGTAACAGCGTCTCTTGAAGATGTAATGAACAAAACTATTAATCATCTTTCATCGGGTTTAAGTACCCCGCTTAAAGCGTCTTGTACAATCTACATTATATTTATGGGGTACAATATCATCTATGGGCGTTCTTCCACACCCTTATGGGAATTTATAGCGACAGCTTTCAAACTGGGCATCATTGTTACACTCGCCACAAACGCTGCTCTTTATAATGCGTGGGTTAGGGATATATTTTTCAATGATCTGCCAAATGCCATTGCAAATGTCACACAAGGGGCCGCACACTCAGATAAAAATGTATGGGATAACATGCTAAGACAAGCAGGGGCACACGTTTTCGACGCATCAGATCAGTACACAGGATGGACTGAAACGGGTAAATTTCTTGCAGCATGGCTTGCTGGTCTTGGCTGTTTAGTGAATGCTATTGTAGTTTCTGCAATTGGTTTTATCGTCTCAATGTTTGCTAAGCTTGGTTTATTTCTTGTCCTATCAATAGGACCCCTTTTTATAAGTCTTGGTCTGTTTTCCCCAACAAGGCGTTTTACAGAAGCATGGTTAGGACAAGTTGCAAACTTCATCATTTTGCAGGTACTCGTCGTGCTGCTTGGTGGTTTGTATGTCGAACTTGCAACAAAAGTCTTCTCAGGAAATCTTGAAGATATCATGCTTTCTTTGCTTAATTTCTCAGCTATTGGTCTTTGTGGTTGTTACCTTTTCATCAAACTCCCTGATATAGCATCAGCTTTAGCCTCTGGGGGTGCTTCTCTTACAAGTGCAATAACGGGAACACAACGTGCTGGAAAAGAAGCTTTTCGCGCTGCTAAAGCCACAAGCAACACGATAGCGAAGGGTGTAAAAAAATTAACATCACTATTAGCAAAGGTTTAAATTTAAAATGCGGGAATTTAAAAAAATTGGGGTAATCTTGCCATTTCTTTTTCTCAGCGGCTGTATGTCATCACCAAACACGCTGAAGTCACTGCCAAAATGTGATGGATATTCTAAGCGTCCACTCAACCGATCCATGTGGAATTGGGAAGGAAAAAAACCCACACCCACGCCCATTATCATCAGTAACAACACCCCCTCCCCCCTAAAAGAGGGCAAGTTGGAAACGCTTCTCACACAAAAATTAACCGATGAAGAAATAAAATCTTACAAAAATTGCGGGCAAAAAGCATGAAACAACAAGACATCGAACAATATATTGCTGAGGCGCGCTCTTTTGACCAAGACCGCATGCTCGCCTCACGCCGCACCACCCGCGCCTCACTCGCCATTGCTGGCATAGCTGTCATCGTCGCGCTCATCTCTTCACTGGCGGTCATCACCCTCACACCGCTTAAAACCGTGGAACCTTTTGTCATCCGTGTGGACAATTCAACCGGCATCGTTGAAGTCGTAGAGGCTTTAAAAGAAGGGCCCACCAATGTTGATGAAGCCATCACACGCTATTTTTCTGCAAAATACGTCCGCTCACGTGAAGGCTTTGCAACTGAAGAGGTACAACATAATTTCCAAACGGTTTCTCTCCTCTCATCTCCTGAAGAGCAAGAAAGATTTGCCAGCTGGTATGGAGCAAGAAATCCACAAAGTCCTCAAATTCTCTATAAACACGCCAGTGTCACTATCACAATAAAATCAATCTCCTTTATCAATCAAGACGTCGCCCAAGTGCGTTACTACAAAACTGTGCGTGACAATCAAACCAAAAAAGAATTCATC
Source organism: Bartonella queenslandensis (assembly GCF_018155095.1). GTDB lineage: Bacteria > Pseudomonadota > Alphaproteobacteria > Rhizobiales > Rhizobiaceae > Bartonella > Bartonella queenslandensis_B. The sequence continues at coordinate 85,813 of NZ_NAAI01000006.1, forward strand.
ACCCATTGGGTTGCAACCCTCACCTTTGAATATATCAATGCCCCTATCTCTGTCGAAAACCGTTTGATAAATCCTCTTGGGTTTATTGTTAGTGAATATAGAACTGATCCGGAAGTGGTCAACTGATCATGACAAAAAAAATTCTTTTTCTCATTCTAAGCGCCATTGCTCTTTCTTCTGCTCATTTGGGCCATGCCAGTGTCTTTCCCACCCGCGCGCCTAGCGACAGCCGCATTCGCTTTATCAATTATGATGCTTATAATGTCACAAAAATTATTGGCTCCATACGTTCATCCGTACAAATAGAATTTTCTGCCAATGAAGAAATTGCTCATGTCGCAATTGGCAACAGCGTTGCATGGGAAGTAGCGCCAGCAGGCAATATTCTGTTTCTCAAAGCAAGAGAAGTCCAACCCATTACCAATCTCCAAGTCGTCACCACAAAGCTTGATGGCTCAAAACGCTCCTATCAATTTGAACTCATGGTCAAAGATGGAGAAATTTCCTCTGGACAAGAAACCTATTTCCTTGTGAAATTTCGCTACCCACAAGAAGAAGCAGAACAAAGAAGACTCGCCGCCCTTCTGCGCCAAGAAAAAAAACAAGCCCAACGTATTGATGGCATCTTCAACGCTTATGAAACCTACGGACCACGCAATTGGGCTTACACTGCACAAGGATCAAGCATTCTTGAACCGTCTACCGTTTATGACAATGGAAAAACCACAACATTTTCTTTTCCTGAAAACCAAGAAATTCCTGCCATTTATATTGTGGGCAACGACGGTACAGAATCGCTTGTTCCCAAAACCACAAAAGGCAACATGGTTATTGTCCATGCTATTAGCGCGCGCTTCACTCTAAGACAAGGAAAGAATGTCCTATGCATCTTTAACGAAGCCTATCAACCAAAAGGTATCAATCCAGATACCGGAACAACCTCACCATCTGTTGAACGTAAAATTGCATCAGATCTTTAAATTTTAAATAAGCGGGAATTGAAGGGGACAACATATGAGTGATACAACAACCATAGAAGATCGAGGATCAATTGGAGATGGCAAAAACAGCGCATCCAAAACCGTTGGCAAAAAAATAGCTGTTGCAATAGCTTGTATAGGACTCTGTGGCTATGTACTCTGGAACATCTTATCCAGCCCCACGGAACAAAAAGACACCGCAAAAGCGCATAAAAAACAAGCACAAAGCTTTCACAATTCCCTCACTCCTTTAGAGTTAGCCCCCTCTGACCCACGCGCCCAAATGGCGCCCATAACCTTACCCCCCCCACAACCCCTCGCACAAGAACCGAAAAAAGATGATCCCTTACTTGATGCCGCAAGACGCGCCCCTGTCTTAGCTTTTGCCAAAGGTTCTAGATCTCAATTAAAAGACATCGTCAACACGACTCTCAACCCCCTTGATAAATTTAATGCCCTTGAACATCTCGCCAATATGAATATGCAGAATTCTTCTGCCCTTCAAGACACACAAAATTTTGCCACCCTATTAAAACCTACCAAAACAGAAGAAGCAAAAGCAAAACTCATCGGCAATAGAAACTTTATCATCGCCATGGGAACCTCTATTCCCTGTATCTTAGAAACCGCCTTAAACAGTGAGCAACCTGGCTTTGCAAGCTGTATCATTAACCGTGATATCCTCTCCGACAATGGCCGCGTTGTTTTACTTGATAAAGGAACACAAGTGATTGGCGAATACCGCGGAGGAATAAAACAAGGTCAATCCCGCCTCTTTGTGCTCTGGACCAGAGCCAAAACCCCAACCGGTGTCATCATCGACCTTGCCTCACCAGCAACCGACAGTTTAGGAAGAGCCGGTTTTGATGGCAACATTAACACCCATTGGTGGGAACGCTTTGGCTCCTCCCTTTTGTTGACCGTTATTGATGGAGCCACAACAGTTTTAACAAATAAAATAGCAGGTAATTCCAATAAAGGCGGTTCAAACAACTCTGGAAGCAGCGGTTTTGAAGGCGCAAACAACACTGGAAAAGAGGCTGCCAGTATTGCCCTTGAAAATCAAATCAATATCCCTCCTACTTTAGAAAAATTTCAAGGCGAACTGGTCAACATTTTCGTAGCAAAAGATCTCGATTTCTCCTCTGTCTATAAATTAACAATCACAGGAAAAAAGAGAAATACTTTCTCGCGTTCTACGCCAAGCTATTCCTTTTTTTAACTCTCAAGTTCAGTAAACCCCATAAAGTAAATAAAAGTATATTATGCCAGCAGCAAAAAATAGAGAACGCGCTTCCATCGTTTTAACAAAATTAAAGATCTTAGATGACTTCCTCAATAATGAGAATTTATTTGAAATTGTCGTCAACCGCCCCGGTGAAGTGATTGTTGAAGGTCCAAATGGTTGGCAAACCCACACCATACAAGAATTGACCTACAGCGAACTAGAAGGCATTGCAAAAGTTGTTGCTGCCTACACAACCCAAAAAATCAGTGTCGAAAACCCTGTTCTCTCCGCAACACTTCCCAATAACGAACGCATACAAATTGTTATGCCCCCTGCTGTTGCCCCCAATACCATTAGCATGACAATTCGCAAACCCTCATCACGCACTTTTTCTCTTGAAAGTTTACACGAAAACCAGCTGTTCTCTGTAACAAGAAACGTTAGTTTCACACCCCTTGAGCAGATGGCAAAACGAGAAAATGAACTCTCTGATACAGAAAAAGAACTAACAGATCTCTTTATTGCCAAGGACTTTTGTACATTTTTAGAACGCGCCGTTATTACACAACAAAATATCTTAATCTCTGGCAAAACCGGTTCTGGTAAAACAACCCTCTCCAAAGCTTTAATTGCCAAAATCCCTGACTATGAACGAATTCTCACCATTGAAGACACCCCAGAACTCGTCGTTCCACACGCCAACAAAGTCCAACTTTTTTATTCAAAAGATAACCAAGGTTTAGCAAAAGCTGGTGCAAAAGAACTGCTTGAATCTGGATTACGCATGCGCCCTGATAGAATCCTCCTACAAGAGCTGCGTGATGGTACAGCCTTTTACTATATCCGTAATGTCAACTCCGGTCACCCAGGCTCTATCACCACTGTCCATGCCTCAACAGCACTTTCAGCTTTTGAGCAAATGACCCTTCTCGTCAAAGAAAGTGATGGTGGTGGTAATTTAGCACGGGATGATATCCGCGGCTTATTAATCTCTATGATAGATGTCATCATCCAATGCAAACGTTTGGAAGGAAAATTTCGTGTAACAGAAATCTATTACGACCCCTTCAAACGTCGTGATGCTTTTTAAAAAAAACGATACCCTCCCCTCTCTTATGCCAATAGAGATTTTTTAAGAGCACGATTAACGGCTAGATATGAAGAAAACTTGCAGTGTAGCAGAATTTAAAAAAGATCCAAAATTGATGAAAAATTTCAAGCTGAAATGAAAACCGAGATTGAAAGAATGAGAGCTAAGGCTAAACAATAGAAGCCGAACAAGAAGCAAAACAACAAACTGAAGAAGAACGAAGAGCAAAAGAACAAAATAACGACTAAATTAATAAAAACACACAATGAATAGCGGAGTATCTAAATGGAAATAGAAACCAAAGGCATATCCACTACTATAGAAAGTACCTCGATGCCCCCACTTACAGGATCAACGGGTAAAACCACCGCATATCACTATTGCGCTTTAGCTGCTCAACTTAAAGAGCTCTGTATAATTTATAATACATTTATGGCAAATGTCTGTGCCCTAGATTTATCATCACTGGTTGTAAAACAACCGATAACACAAGCATAATTTAAAGATTGTGCTTAAACCTTAAAAAACTGAAAGGGGAAATATCCTATGAATAAAGTTTTCATAACAACATTGCTGCTTTGCACAGGACTTATCACAGTTGGTTGTGAAAAAACTTATAGCGTCGCAGAATTTAAAAAAAATCCACAGTTGATGGAAGAATGGGATGCGAAATGTGGATTCTCAGGAACTGCCAAAAATTGTGAAAACCTAAGGTTAGCAGGGCTTGAACTTGAAAAGGAATATGAAGCAAAAGCTGAAGAAAGAGCACGTGCACGCGAAGAAGAAAATCGTAAGGCAATGGAAAGATTTAAAGCCGAAATGGAAGCTGACCATAAAAGAAGGCAAGCTGCATATGAAGAAATAAAAGCTGAAAATGAAAAAAGAGAAGCTGAAGAAAAAGCAAAAGAACAAGCCGAAAGAGAAGCAGAAGAGCGTGCTAAAGCTAAACAAAAACAGGATAATAATTGAATCAGAAATGATCATATTTGATAGAATGGACGTGCAATAACATTCGACAAAATAACTTACGGGTTTGTGCTAAGGGGGTGAGGTTAGGTGATGGGTTACCTTGCGGACTTTAGCTTTATAGAGCGTAATTTAACGGACCCTATCATAAAAATAATGAATGAAAACATTAAAGAACTTTCATCAGGTTTAAGTGCTCCGCTTAAAGCGTCTTGTACAATCTACATTGCATTACAGCATTCAAAATTTCTTAAAGCTCAAGCACCCATGAGAACATCATGATGCGTAATAATATCCATCAACTCTGTTACGACCGTGTCCAACACTTCTCGTGCATCACCTTCAGCCATAAGTCGGATAACCGGCTCAGTCCCAGAGGCACGGATTACCAACCGTGCCTCTTTTCCCAACTGCTTCTCTGCTTGATCAATAGCTGTTTTGACGGGATTTTTTTTCAAGACATTTTTATTTTTAATCGTTACATTTTTTAAGATTTGCGGTACAGGTTCAAACCGTTTACACAATTGGCTCATAGGACTTTGGCTTTCTTTCATACAAGCTAAAATTTGCAAGGCAGCTACCAACCCATCACCGGTTGTTCCAAAATCACTGAGCACAATATGTCCAGAAGCCTCACCTCCAACATTATATCCCTTTTTACGCATGGCATCGACAACATAACGATCTCCAACTTTTGTCCTGATAAGCTCCAACCCTTTTCCGTTCAAAAACCGCTCCAGTCCCAAATTGGACATAATCGTTGTGACAACCCCATTGCATCGTAACCGTCCCATTTTATGCCAATTTTCAGCAATCACAGCAATCAACTGATCCCCATCAACCGTTTGTGCTTTTTCATCAACAATAAGAACACGATCGCCATCTCCATCAAGAGCAATACCTACATCAGCACGCACTTCATGCACTTTGCGTTTTAAAGAGCTTAAATCAGTTGAGCCACATTTTTGATTAATATTGGTCCCATTGGGCTCATCATGAATAGCAAAAACCTCAGCCCCTAATTCCCATAAAGCACGGGGTGCCGCTTTATAAGCAGCCCCATTGGCACAATCCACAACAATACGCACAGCATCTAAGCGAACATCACGGGGCAAAGTTCGTTTGGCATATTCGATATAACGATAAATATCCCCCTCGACCCGTTTTGCAGAACCAATTTCAGCAGAACTTGCTAAAGATTTTGAAAGATCTGTATCGATCAATTGTTCAATTTTTGCTTCCATATCATCTGAAAGTTTAAAACCATCAGGGCCAAAAAGTTTAATTCCATTATCATAGAAAGGATTATGAGAAGCAGAAATCATCACCCCAAGATCCGCACGCAAAGAGCGACAAAGCATTGCAACAGCAGGTGTTGGTACGGGTCCTAATAAAAAAACTTCCATCCCCGCAGCAGTCAATCCTGAAACCAAAGCATTTTCTAACATATAGCCAGATAACCTCGTATCCTTGCCAATCACCACACGACGCGATTGATGTTGTGAACGGAATAAAACCCCTACAGCCATACCCACCTTCATGGCAAAATCAGCTGTCATAGGAAATGAATTGGCTTTTCCCCGAATTCCATCTGTACCAAAATATTTTTGCACCATGCCTCTTTCCTTTTACACTTATTCCCTCGGGCTTTTCTTTAAAACTCTAACAGTCCCCTCAGTACAATAGCCCCCTCACCCATACTCACCATATAAACGAGACCATTGAACTCGCCCCTCATCTTTTTAGATGATAAAAAATCCTATTCACCCTCTACACATCTAAATCCCTCTCAACCAATGATGTTTCTACATCTCACACATAAAGTAATATCATTCCCTAACAAGACTTTACACATCCCTTGAACACAACCAAAGGATAATCTCACACCCTTAGCCAAATCCGCAAGGTAACCCATCACCTAACCTCACACCCTTGGCCAAATCCGCAAGGTAATCCATCACCTAACCTCACCCCCTTAGCACAAATCCGCAAGGCAAACCATCGCCTAACCTCACCCCCTTAGCACAAATCCGCAAGGTAACCCATCGCCTAAACTCACACCCTTGGCACAAACCCGCAAGGTAACCCATCGCCTAAACTCACACCCTTGGCACAAATAATTCGCAAAGTAACAGACCACCTTGTCCTCTGCTAAAGCTGCTATAATAGCTATAATACAACAGCTTTGCTTAATTTTTTGCTTCTATATTTTGACAAATATTACATCAAAGGCGCAAGCTTTGCTTGCGCCCTTCTCAAAAAATTTATAATTTTTTCCAAAACATCGTCACTCAAGAATTACTAAAAGGTTCTTATTTTCCTTTATCAGATTCCGCAGGTTTTGACTTTTTTTCAGCACTATTTTTACTTTGAGAGTGATTGACTGATTTTGTGGTACCTTTTGCACCTTGTGCCTTTTTCTCAGCTTCACTAGATTGCGCTTTTTTAGACTCAGCATTCTTGGATTGAGTCCCACTGGATTTTACTGTTTTATTCCCGACAGCTTCCTCTGCTTTTCCTGCCTCACCTTTAACGGTTTCTTCTTTATGGGACACTTTTTTAGGCGCTATTTTAGCGTCTTTTTCATCAACCACAGAGTCCCCTGCCTTCACTGTACCCGTTTTTGGAACAGAAGAAGTCCGCGGAGCAGCACTCTCATCTTTCTGGGTCCGTGAAGGAGGCTTTCCTGCAATAACCTCATTAATTTCAGCGCCTGTTAAAGTTTCATATTCCAACAAGCCCTGTGCTAAAGCAAACCATTCTTTTCTTTTTGTTTTCAAAATATTGGTCGCACTTTTATAGGCATCATCAATAAGTTTACGCACTTCCATATCAATCATGCGCGCTGTTTCTTCAGAAACATTTTGTGTTCGCGCAACAGAATGACCTAAAAAGACTTCATCTTGATTATCGCCATAAGCGACATTTCCAAGCAGATCAGAAAATCCCCACCGTGTGATCATCGCACGTGCTAATTTAGTTGCTTGCTCAATATCAGAAGAAGCCCCCGACGTGATATTTTCCTTTCCAAACTTCAATTCTTCAGCCACACGTCCGCCCATCATGATAGCCAAACGAGAAATCATCCACCGATAACTCATGGAATAGCGATCGCCTTCAGGCAATTGCATCACCATTCCCAATGCCCTTCCCCTTGGAACAATGGTTGCTTTGTGGACAGGATCGGCAACTGGCACATTGAGAGCTACGATAGCGTGGCCTGCTTCGTGATAAGCAGTGAGTTCTTTTTCCTCTTGTGTCATAGCGGTTGAACGACGTTCAGCCCCCATCATCACCTTATCTTTTGCATCTTCGAATTCTTGCATTGTCACGACTCTTTTATTACGACTCGCAGCCATAAGAGCAGCTTCATTGACAAGATTCATCAAATCCGCACCGGAAAATCCTGGTGTTCCCCTTGCCAAAACCTTTAAGTCAACATTAGGGGCTAAAGGCACATTGCGCACATGTACTTTCAAGATTTGCTCACGCCCAGAAACATCAGGGTTTGGCACAACAACTTGTCGATCGAAACGCCCTGGTCTCAATAAAGCAGGATCAAGCACATCAGGCCGGTTAGTTGCAGCAATAAGAATAATACTTTCATTGGGCTCAAACCCATCCATTTCGACAAGCAACTGATTTAAAGTCTGCTCGCGTTCATCATTTCCACCACCAAGTCCAGCCCCCCGATGGCGTCCAACAGCATCGATTTCATCGATAAAGATAATACAAGGTGCATTTTTTTTAGCCTGTTCGAACATATCACGCACACGGCTCGCCCCCACCCCTACAAACATTTCAACAAAATCAGACCCTGAAATGGTAAAGAATGGTACATTGGCTTCACCAGCAACAGAGCGCGCTAACAAAGTTTTACCGGTTCCTGGAGGACCAACCAGCAAAACACCGCGGGGAATACGTCCCCCTAAGCGTTGAAATTTTTGTGGTTCGCGTAAAAATTCAACAATTTCTTGGAGATCTTGTTTTGCTTCTTCAACGCCAGCAACATCCTTAAAGGTAACACGTCCTTGTGCTTCATTAAGCAATCTCGCTTTTGACTTCCCAAATCCCATTGCACCGCGTGATCCATTTTGCATTTGTCGCATAAAAAAGACCCACGCCCCAACGATAATAATAACAGGCAACAAAGAAAAAAGAAGATTGAGGAAGATACTATTTCCAGAGCTTTCAGGAATAGCTTTAACATTCACATTTTTGCTTTCCAATTTTTGTATCAAACCTGGATCACGTGGTGCAAAAGTTGAAATAGTTCTACGTTCGACAGTTTGTCCTGTTAATTTTTGACCTTGAATGGTCACCGACTTCACCTCATTATTCTCAACTTTTTGCAAAAATTCAGAATAGGAGAGTTCTCCACCACCAGAACGTTGACTATCTCCATTAAAGAGAGAAAACGATATAATCAAAATCAAAGCAATAACTCCCCAAATGAGGAGAGAGCGGTAATTGGAATTCATATTCAGCCCACTTAATCAAATATATATTTCAAACAGTTCCTTTTAACATATAACCTTGTCATCCCCTTGCCAAGAGATGAGAGGCGGTTTATTCTCTTTTAGAGTCATTTTTCTTTATCTTTTCACCTCAAGATTAAAAAAAGGTTCCACAACATTCACCAGTGCAGCATCCTCGCGTGAGGAAAGCCAATCGAAAGGCGCCATAATCCGCTTGATAATAACATTTTTATGAATAATTGCTTGAGAAATCAACTCTGGAATATCATACCCTTTATCATTTGAAATCATCAGCAGTGATTGTAAGGAGGGAAAATGAGGCTTTTCAAGATCGAAATTGCTGTTTTGCAATAAAAATTTCAGCTGTTCTAACTTTGCTGCTCCAACCTTTATAGTCTCAGATTCATGATTTGTAATGCGATAACGCCCATCCCATATAAAAGTTTCATCTGGCTCCACAAGAGCTTCTTTCATATTTCGCCCTTCACGCCACAAAGCGATACCCTTTTTATTATATTCAATAACACAGCCAGCACAAGTAAAACGCTTCTTTTCTGGAGAGTTGAGACAGAGTTTTTGAGCAAGGGTGCTTAATTTTTGATTGGAAAGCAAATAAAATCCGCCTCCCATCAACACAGCAAAGAGCCCCACAACAAAAGGAAAACAGGAATGTTTCTGTAAAAATGGTGCAGGTTTTTCGATAAAACAACGTCCATATTGAACAGTAATATTCAGAGCTAAAATCAAATCGGCAATATTTTGTGCTTGTCGACGACGCTGCCATGCCGCTTTATTTATTTTTTGAGCAAGATCAGCAAGCTTTTGTGAAGAAAGAGATTGGCGCACACGCACACGTTCAAAATTGCGATCTTCATTAGTTGGGTCATTAATCCATGTTTTTCCTTGTAAGCGTAAATAGTTCCGTAATGTTTGGCGTTTTACCCCAAGGAGAGGTCGAATCAAACGTATTTTTCTATGCAACAAAGCCTCACGCGGAATACAGGATAAACCACGCTCATAGAGGACCCCATCGCTTGTTTCGGTCATATTTTTTCTTGTTTCTTTGGCATGAGCTTCGCCATGTATAGCATCAACTTCACCGTACAACGCACCGGCAAAATCGCCCACATGCCCCTCACTGCGCATACCACCCACTTCACTATGCAAAGGTCCCCTCCTCTTTTGGAGACGTTGACACCGCATTTGATAAGTTTCAACCTGATCATTGAGTGTATGTCCCGTCATAATAAGGGAGGCGCCCTGTTTTTGCGCTTCCTGAACCAAGAGATTATAGCGTGCAATACGAGCGCTAAAAGCAAGATGCGTCTTTGGTTTTTTGCCTTCCCACCGCACAGTGATATGTTTAATGTGATAATCACGACAAATTTCCGCAACAATTTCTGCTTCACGCGCGGATTCTTTACGCAGCTGATGATCAACAGTAACCGCAATTATTTCCGGAGGAATAGAGAAAGTTTCTAAATATTCTTTGACCAAAAACATCAAAGCTAAAGAATCACTTCCCCCAGAGACGGCAAGAACCACCTTCTGACACTGAATAAAATCCGATGTTTTAAAGAGATCTCTTGCCAGTCTAACGCACACCCAAAACAACCTCGCTGCTTATTTTACGGGTTTACAAAACACAGACTCTAACATTTGATGATGTTTTTTGTTTTTGGCAAAAAGAGTACAATCCTCTTTATTTGCCTCAAGAGCAACCATACTTCTCGCTAATTTCAGCAAAATTTCGGAGGTATAGAGCTTTTTTTTATCGGCATACCATGCGGTAAGATAAATCTGTGCTGCTTCATGATAGCGCTTTTGTCCCAACAACGATTCAGCCAACCAAAATAAAGCATCATCACTCAAAGGATCTTTTTTGTAACGATTTTGAAAAACACAAAAACTTTTTTCAGCATCAACATAGTTGGCAGAACGAATAAAATCATAACCTTCTTTATACAAAGCTTTTGAAGCAGCAAGAATGTCACTCTGATGTGCTTCACTGTGAGCGTTTACGTCATGTGCTTTTTCTAAATGATCCCCTGTTTCCTCCACATTATGGTCTTTCACATCAGCAACCTTTGTCTGATCACCCGCGCTCAACTCCTGCACCCTCTCTTCTTTTACAGTCTGAGATTTTTCATCTAACGCGGCATTTTCAATGGAACAAGAATAAACAGAAGAGTCTTTTTTATCAAAAAGTCGGTGAAACTGCTTTTTAACATTTTGCAAATTGTTATGCTCAAGTACCATCCGTATTTTATGCAAAAGCTTATCTAAATCATAATCTTTAAATAAAGCCTGCTGATTCTCTAAAATAATCCCTTTATGCTCTGCAACATCCGAAGCTTTCTTCATCACATCAGATGCTTTATCAGCAGCCTCAGTGGCCTTTTCTACCCCTTCAGTAGCAGCTTTATCAGCAACATCAGAAGCTTTCTTCATCGCATCAGATGCCTTATCACCAGCCACAGTGGCTTTTTCTACCCCTTCGGTAGCAGATTTCTCAACAGCCTCAGAAGCTTTCTTCATCGCATCAGATGCCTTATCACCAGCCACAGTGGCTTTTTCTACCCCTTCGGTAGCAGATTTCTCAACAGCCTCAGAAGCTTTCTTCATCGCATCAGATGCCTTATCGGCAGCCTCAGTAACTTTTTCAACCGCACTGGAAGCAGCTTTATCAGCAACATCAGATGCTTTCTTCATCGCATCAGATGCCTTATCGGCAGCCTCAGAAGCTTTTTCCATCGCACCGGAAGCAGCTTCACCAACAGCATCAGGTGCTTTCTTCACCGCATCAGATGCCTTATCAGCAGCCTCAGAAGCTTTTTCCATCGCACCAGAAACAGCTTCACCAACAGTATCAGAAGCTTTCTTCATCGCATCGGATGCCTTATCGGCAGCCTCAGAAGCTTTTTCCATCGCACTGGAAGCGGCTTTATCAGCAACATCAGATGCTTTCTTCACCGCATCAGATGCCTTATCGGCAGCCTCAGAAGCTTTTTCCATCGCACCGGAAGCAGCTTCACCAACAGCATCAGGTGCTTTCTTCACCGCATCAGATGCCTTATCAGCAGCCTCAGAAGCTTTTTCCATCGCACTGGAAGCGGCTTTATCAGCAACATCAGATGCTTTCTTCACCGCATCAGATGCCTTATCGGCAGCCTCAGTGGCTTTTTCTACCCCTTCGGTAGCGGCTTTATCAGCAGCCTCAGAAGCTTTCTTCATTGCATCAGATGCTTTATCGGCAGCCTCAGTGGCTTTTTCTACCCCTTCGGTAGCAGCTTTATCAGCAGCTTCAACTTTATCCGTATCATGTGCTGGATATTCAGAGGCCTTTCGTGCCGCACTTTCAGCAAATGAAGCAGAACAAGCTATGAAAACCGCCGTATAAAAAAGTGTTTTCCAGTTGATTTTACGATACATTCTTTTCTCCCCTTAAGAGCTCATTGAATGGTTGAAACAAACCATTCGCTTTCTTAACGATTGTTCATGTCACCCAGCGTTGTCACAGCACGTCGATTTTGATTCCAACAGGAAATATCATCACATACCGCTACAGGTCTTTCTTTTCCGTAAGAAATTGTTTGAATCCGTTGCTCAGACACACCAAGAGACACCAAATAATTTCGCACAGCAACAGCACGGCGCTGTCCAAGTGCCAAGTTATATTCACGCGTTCCCCGTTCATCAGCATGACCTTCGATCATAATAGAATAATAAGGATAATGAAGCAACCATTCTGCTTGGCGCGTTAAAATACGCTCAGCCTCTGCATCCAATGAAGAAGAATCGAGACTAAAAAACACGCGATCCCCCACATTAACCGTAAATTCCTGCCCTGAACCTGGTCCCTGATTCAAACCAGCATCATTCATATAAGCACCATGCATACCATGAAGTGCACCGATATTTTTTTTGCCACACCCCCCCAAGCACAGTGAGAAAAAAAAGAGGATAGCTAAGGAATGAAAGAAGGTATTCTTGGTAGAGCGCATAGTCCGTTTCTCCTTAAGTTTTGTAAAGAAGGGTCAATTCTTAGAATATTTTAAGAATAACCATTAATTCCTAATGAAGACGAAATTTTTCTGTTTTTTTTGTTATCATTTTCAGTCTCTGCCAATATTTCTTCCCTCCATCTATTCCTCTCACCTCTCCATGAGAAATTGAGCAATATTGTCCTTATACGTCATGTTTTTTTTACGCATCCTCTTGCTCTTGACGATTTTTTTGCAGCGCGTTTAATTTTGCAAAAACTTTATCAGCATCAAAAGTCTTATGTGGATTTTCTTCACCCTCATTTTCCTCTAGAGCAGCGTTTTCAGTCACAGAGGCGGGAAGCAATGACCTATCTTCCTCTGTAGCAACAGGACGATTTTTTGCGGCACGCTGGAGTTCAAAATCCAGATCGATTTGCGAACACAAGCCAAGTCCTACAGGATCAAGAGGAGACAAATTTGCACTATTCCAATGGGTTCTCAAGCGAATTTGTTCAATCGTTGCTTTTGTTGTCCCAATCAACCGTGCAATTTGTGCATCTTTCAATTCGGGATGGTTGGTGACCAACCATAAGATACCATTGGGACGATCTTGACGCCGAGAAAGAGGGATATAGCGTGCCCCTTTACGTTTTTTTTCAGGAATGTGCACCCTCGATTGAGAAATTTTCAAGCGTGCGTTTTGATCCGCCTCCACCCGTGCAATTTCACTACGCGTCAACTGCCCAGAACTAATCGGATCAAGACCTTTAATACCATAAGCTGCCTCTCCATCGGCAATAGCTTTTACTTCCAAGACATGCAATTTACAAAATTCTGCAATCTGCTCAAAAGAAAGAGCTGTATTATCAACCAACCAAACAGCTGTCGCCTTGGGCATCAAAAGTTGCGTTGCCATTTTTATAAATCCTCTTTTGCGCCTCTTCTATGAGGCAGGTTACGCCCACTCAAGAGCACTGGAACTTCTTATTATATATTCGTTTTTTCTACCCACTCTTAAAATAAAGCGAGGCATGGAAAAAACCATTTTGCCATGAGATTAAACTCTGTTATAGCGTGATTTTTTCTCAACGACAAGAGATCTCTCTTGGAATGATCCTCAACAAAGGTATCTTTACCTTTAAGATGAATTTTCTTATAAAGGATTTATTCGATTATTTCACCTCATGCTGTGGCGGATTTATTTTTGGTGGGATGCGTGTTTTATCGCCTTAAATTCTAACAAAGCACCCAACCGGAAGGACAGCCCTCAAACAGGAAAGAAGACTATGGCAGGCCATTCACAATTTAAAAATATTATGCATCGTAAAGGGCGTCAAGATGCAATGCGCTCGAAAATATTTTCTAAGCTTGCACGCGAAATTACCGTAGCAGCAAAACAAGGCGCTCCTGATCCCGCCATGAATCCACGTTTAAGGCTGGCGGTCCAAAATGCCAAAGCACAGTCAATGCCGAAAGATAATATTGAACGCGCGATTAAAAAAGCTTCAGGAACCGATGTTGAAAATTATGATGAAGTCCGCTATGAGGGCTATGGACCAGGCGGTGTTGCCGTCATTGTTGAAGCTTTAACAGACAACCGCAACCGCACCGCTTCAAACGTACGCGCTGCTTTCACCAAATCAGGAGGAGCGCTTGGGGAAACGGGTTCTGTAAGTTTTATGTTTAATCGGATTGGTGAAATAATTTATAAGCCAGAAGCAGGAACAGCAGATAATATCATGGATGCTGCAATTGAAGCTGGTGCCGAAGATGTACAATCAGAAGAAACAGGACATCACATTACCTGCGCATTTGAAGATATTGGTGAAGTTTCAAAAACACTTGAAGCAAAACTTGGTGAAGCAGAATCGATTAAAACAATTTGGAAAGCCACCACCCTTGCTCCAATTGATGAAGAAAAAGCTTTATCCGTTTTACGACTGATTTCAACATTAGAAGAAGATGATGATGTACAAAATGTTTATGCTAATTTTGATGTGAGCGATGAGATTTTGGCAAAATTGTCCGTATAATTTCCACCTTTTAGCCCCCTTTTCATCTACGGGGGATTGAAAAAGCATTTGTCAGCCCTTTATTCACAATATAAAAACCCCGCATCAAGAGCGGGGTTAATCATTTATAAAGCCCAAGAAAACCATCATCAACCGCATAAAAAAAGCATAAAGCAGATACCTTTGAACACTTAAACAATTTTGATGATAAAAGCGTACAAAACTCTATCGTCTCACGCCTTTCTTAATATATTCTGAGCATGCTCCCTATAGCCCCTCTCTCTTTGTTCTTTAAGATGAACCTTTCCACCACCCTTCTCAAATGATGAAGATCTTGCCCCGATCTGGTTTGTAAACAGTGTGGATTTTTTAGACGCATTCCTATCATCATGCATAAGATTCACTTGAAACTGAAGACAAAATACCCTCCCCCCTCAATACGCATCACATCGATTTATATAAGGAGAGTTCAGTGTTATTGAATGTGAATGAAATTCCTTCGATATCGTAAAATATCGTATTTCAAATCTATGTACCAAATCTATGGGTATGTTGAATCAATCAAAATCATCTCCTTACGCATCATGAAGTAGAAAAGCCTGTATAGCGTAAAATTTAAAGGAGAACATAGCCCCTTATGAACTGTCTCAAAGGCGATAGGGCTGTTGCAACATGAGGGATTTGTATGATGCCGGCTTGCTCTTTTATGAAACATCAAAAAACTTTTGGAGATATTCAATATTTTTTAAAGACGTGATCCATAATCTTAAGAGAAGGCTCTTTCCCACAGGGTTTCCTTTAGTTAAGGAAAATACATCAGGGGAGCAGTAGAGAAAACCCACTTGACAAAGCGCTTAACAAGGATCTGAACTCTGCGCCAATCAGATCAGGAAGGAAGTCAAAAATACCTATAGCAACCGTTTGAAGAATAAAGGCCATCGAGAAACCTCAAAACAACTGCATTTTTTCAAGGAATGTTTTTTTAACAGCATTTTTCCCAAGAAAATTGCATTATCGACAAACGACAACCGATATGGATGAAATCAATAGAACCTCCCATGTCCCCCATCACAAATCCCTTGCTTGAAATGATTAAAAACCATTGAAATTGTGTAGACTTAAGACTGCATTGCTTCTACGTTCTATTTTAAAGCATTTTTTTACGTTCTATTTTAAAGCATTTTTTATTGTATATTGAGCAATGGAGACCATGCTGGATCAGAAGCATCATTGGGTGTAGGGAGTTGCCGTTCATTGCGTCCCGTAATATCAATGGTATAGATTTTGGGTCCCATACCAGGATTTTTACGAAAGAACATCAGCACACGACCATTGGGAGCCCAAGTTGGTCCTTCATTGTGAAATCCTGTGGTTAAAATTCGTTCTCCTTGTCCATCAGGACGCATAACACCGATAGAAAACTGTCCATTTAATTGTTTTGTGAAAGCGATATAGTCCCCACGTGGTGACCAAATAGGTGTTGAATAACTCCCTTCATTTGAAGAAATACGCTGAATATCACTCCCATCCGCATTCATTTTATAGATTTGCGGCTTTCCGCTACGATCTGAAGAAAAGACGATTTGTGTTCCATCCGGTGAATAAGAAGCAGATGTATCAATAGCAGAAGTTGTTGTAAGACGTGTCATGGTACGTGTGCGTAAATCCATGGTGTAAAGATTTGCACTCCCATCATTTTGTAACAAACTCATGATGACCTTTTGTCCATCAGAAGAAAAACGCGGAGCAATTGTCATGTTATTAAACGTTCCAATCAACTCTCTTTGTCCCATTTCAATTTGTTGGAGATAAACATGAGGCACTTGATTGTCCTCATAGGCCATATAAGTCATTTCTTGTCTTTTGGGTGAAAAACGCGGTGTCAGCACCAATTCACTCCCATCAGACATATAAATCAAATTTGCGCCATCTTGATCCATCATTGCCAAACGTTTAATACGTGCGTTTTGAGGTCCTGTTTCATCGATAAAAACAATTCTTGTATCAAAATAACCACTTTCTCCTGTCATCTCACTGTAGATCTCATCGGCAATCATATGGGCCACACGCCGCCAACGTTCTGTCGCAGTATAAAAACGCCGTCCTTTCAATTGCCGCTGTCCAAAAACATCCCATAAACGAAAATCAACCCTCAAACGTCCATCGATTTCTCTCATGACTTGCCCCATCACCAAACCTTGCGCTTTTATCTTCTGCCACGAAGCAAAATGGGGTTGTTTATTCGGATTAGAAATTTTTTCAAAAAAATTGTCCTTATCAAGTGGTACAAAAAGCCCTGACCGTTCAAGATCAGCTGTTACCACAGCCGTTATTTTAGATCCAATCGAATCATTTGAAATAAAGTCTGTAATTGCAATGGGAATAGGGTCAAAGTCAGCGCTCGAAATCGTTCCTTTCAACTGCGCATAAACTGATGAAATACTTGAAAGCCACAAACAGCAAGTGACTATAAACCACGTAAAAACTTTATGTCTCGTTATAGTCATCATGGCATGTGTCCTTTCGTTCAGCGAATTTATTGTCTCTCATTTATCATCTTATTTCTCGGAGAGGATCAACATTAAAGTCAAAACCTTGCCCCCACAAGTCATATTGATCACGGGGAAGATCTTCATAAGGTTGACACGAAAAGACAGCAGCGTATACCTGCCTTATCATAATCACTTGTTGACTCTCAAGACCGCTTACGGGATCAATGATAGGATCACCCATAACCATCCCTTCACGGTCTAAGTAAAACCGCAACCGCACGACGGGACGGTTTTTTAAATCGCCACCAAGCGCCACAAGTTTAAGCTTCTGTTGAATGCATCCCCCCGCAATACTGACCAATGTTTGTGCCATTTTTGTGGTATCATTAATATTTTTTCTTGCCCCCAAAGCTTCTGGTGTATGAGAACGTTTTGCTCCCCCTCCCTGTGACCGCGCACGATTGAGCAAATTATTTTCTTCCATGGCTAAAATATCTTCAATCGTCTGTTTTTCTTGATTTTTCTTGTTAAGCTTTGACGTCTTTTGATTCAAATCCCCCTCTTTCTTCATTGGCAATTCTTCATCAAATTTTGGTTTAAACTGTGGAAGAAGAGGTTTTTCTGGAAGTGCAATTTTGGGCGCTTGATGAACAACCTGCTCTGCTGGTGCCTTTTGTACCGTTGGAGCCAATTCTTTCGGCGATATCATCTCTTCATTTTTGTGCGCAGACTTAAGAGAAAGCTTGGCGGCATCCTCCAAAGCCTCTGAAGGCGTCTCAGGTGCAAACTTAGACGCATCCCCCAGCACCTCTAAAGGCATCTCAGGCACAAGCTTAGACGCATCCTCCAAAGTCTCTGAAGGCGTCTCAGGCGCAAGCTTGGACACATCCTCCAGTGCTTCCAAAGGCGTCTCAGGCACAAGCTTGGACATATCCTCCAAAGTCTCTGAAGGCGTCTCAGGCACAAGCTTGGACATATCCTCCAAAGTCTCTGAAAGCGTCTCAGGCACAAGCTTGGACGCATCTTCTGTTTTTGCTTCTACTGGTTCTGTAAGTTTGGATATTTCTGACGTATTGCTTGATGGCAAGGGTGTTGTTTCAATGGTTCGGGGTTTTTCCTTTGGTTGAAAAGGTGCAAGACTATCGCGTTGTCCCTCGCCAATATAGCGAGCCTCTTCTTTCTCTTGGGGGGTAGTTGTTGGTTTAACGGCAGGGATTGCACGAAGCGGCGCGTTTACAGCGCCTTGTTGAGAGGAGAATTCTTCCATCAAAGGAGCAAGAGTCATAGGAATTGCTTCTAATGGTTGAGGCAAAGAGACAAAGTTTGTAAACTGAACGGCTCCCCAACTGAGAAAAATGACATGGACCACAAGGGATAAAACCAAGCCTCGTTTCATGCTATGATAGGAGTCTTTGTTCATTCTTTATGCCTTAATTGATACCTTGTATTTTTTTATTTTTAATCACACTGTACTCTTTTAAAAAATTTAAAAACAACTCTTTAAGCAAATTTTACTATTTATTGCGCCAAACTTGCTAGTGCCACTTGAGAAAATCCGGCTTTTTGAATATCCGCCAAAAGTTTTAAGACTTGTTGATATTCAACAGTTTTAGCAACCCGCACAAAAACCCGTTGATCTTTTTGTGTCGCATCGGCTTCCAGAAGAGTTTTAAGCTGTGCAATCAGCGCCTGTGATGTTTCATAATAATCTTGATTAATGGCAAAGCGTCCTGAAGCATCAAGTGAAACCGTAAGGGGTATTTTTTGCGTGCGTACGGGTCCCGCTTGACTACGAGGCAAATCCAAAGGAACACCGTTTACTAAAAGGGGGGCAGAGACCATAAAAATAATGAGCAACACCAGCATCACATCCACAAAAGGGGTGACATTGATCTCACTCATCAGTTGGCTTCGTGAATGATGCCGCCTACGTGTTTTTTTTTGAGAAGAAGAAACAACAGAAACGCCCATAGATAAGCTCCTTTTTATCAAGAGGAAGGTGCTGAACGTGTTTCATCAATACGCCGCGATACAATTGTTGAAAATTCATCAGCAAAATTTTCTATTTGTGCAACGATGCGACCACTTTCATGGGTCAACTTATTATAGGCGATAACAGCTGGAATTGCCGCAAACAAACCAATAGCAGTTGCCAAAAGCGCTTCTGCAATCCCTGGTGCGACAATGGCAAGAGATGTATTTTGAGAAGCTGAAATAGAAAGAAAAGACTCCATAATACCAATAACGGTTCCAAAAAGTCCGATAAAAGGTCCCGCAGATCCAAGTGTTGCAAGAAAACCTAACTTTGATTCTATTTTTTCACTTTCACGTCCCAGTGTCAGATCCATAGCCTTATCAATTCTGCTCTGCAAACTTGTCGATGTATGGGTTCCTTTTTCAAGAGATTTTTTCCATTCACCCATTGCCGCCATAAAAACGGCCGATATGCTATTGGTGCGTTGACTTTTACATGAAGCATAAAGATCTTCTAGCGCTTTACCTGACCAAAATAGACGTTCAAATTGCTTTATTTCACGCCGTATTCTCCGATATGTAAAAATTTTATCAAAAATAATGGCCCAACTCCAAACGGAAGAAAGCAGCAACAAAACCATAACAGCTTTAACGACGAAACCCGCTTGCATAAACAGATGCAACATTCCCATTGTTTCTGGATTCGTTAGTTCTACATGCGGCATAATTTTTGTCCCTCTAAATGAAAGGTGCATTGATTAAAATTCTAATAAAACAGATTGTTTTATAGTTTCTAAATTTAAGTAAAAAATCTTAGTTTCACATAAATCTATGGGCTAAAACAAGACCTGTTTTTTTAATTTCTTTAAAAAGTGACTATGAGAAGCATCTCTCAAACCACCCCATCCCCATTTCACAACGGTATTCATGAAAGATATAACGATAAAGCCCCCATGATATAAAAATGCATGATATCAAATCTACACGCACGACGCTCTTTATGCTTATGGCAAGAACGCTAAATCATCATAGGTGTCTCCAGCACAAAATATTGCGATAAATCTGAGCCCTTAAAAAGTTCATACGAGGTATTGTTATTCCTTTCTCAAGTGTTTTTTCCCCACGCCTCAATCTCACGTGTGATATGCAAGAAAATATTTTTAATGAGTTCACTGTAAAAAAAGCCTGAAAAGAAAAAATTTTACCCGTCTTAAAATTTTCATTTAAATTGCAACACATTCAATGATCATGATCAATAAATATGTTATCATCATGAAAAATTGTGCCTTGCCTCAAGCTCTTGTTTCTCTCATTTTCCCTTAAGCTTAACAGGAGTACCCCCTCAGGCACAAAAAAACCTAAAAATAAATCACCATCAAATGCCTCACCCCATGTCCCCCATCCAATGCCCCCCATGTAAGTCTCACCATGTCGTCTCATACAATCGGATGTAAGTCTCGTATAATCTCATCGTGCTGTGAATTTTTTTCTTTCAATGCGCATCATCTCTCCGGCACCACGGTATAGCTTCAAAACTTCCGTGACGTGCAAAAAAACCTTTTCACCCTCTTTGACTTCATAAAAACCACCCCCTTCATTCTCTTGGCTCACTTGCGATCTTTAACCACTATGGCATTAAAGATGATACATAAATTTCCACATATTTTTCAATGAATTATATGCTACTTTTTTATGAAAGTGTAAGCAAACGGTTTTAATTATTTCAATGTGAAAAAGCCTGAAAAGAAAAAATTTTACGACACCCGAGGTTCTCATTCAAATCACATAACGCTCCATTATCTTTACACATCAATATATCGTATATTCAATAAACACCACTTTTAACCAAGCATTTTTGCAAAAAGCTCTTTGGGTAAACGTCGTGGTTTTGCCTCCTCATTAATCAGAGCAATTTCAACTTTCGCTGTGACCAACGTGGTCTCTTCGTGTAAAATAGCTTGTTCCATAAAAAAGCGTGCCCCTTGGATATGATCAACACGCGTTTTAACAACTAAAAGGTTATCAATTTTGGCTGGTCGTGAAAAACTAATTTCCATATGGCGCACAACAAAAAACAGTTTTTCCCCCTCAGTCCCTGCGGCTAACGTCTTATTATTAAAACCGGTATCCCGTAAAAATTCTGAACGTCCCCGTTCAAAAAATTCCAGATAACGCGCATGATAAACCACACCGGAAAAATCTGTATCAGCCACATAAACACGGACCTGAAAATTATGAAAAGCATTTTTATGATTGCTCTTGAAAGGTGTTACTTCTGTCATTGACTTCCCGTCCCATAAAATCATTTAAGATAGAAAATTGTTTATCAAGCATTCAACACATTTTTGTGTTGAAGTTATGAAAAGCAAAAGCACAAAACCCTTCATTGTGCCAAACCTTTTCGGTCAAAATATACGAAAAGGAGCCTATCTCTTGCCCGTTATGCTCTTGCTCTAAAATATTCACGCCGTTTCTTTAAAAAGATGCCTTAGTCATCTTCCTCATCCCATAAAGTTGTCTGAAGCGATGCATTGTTTTGAGCATCAGAAAGTTGAGCGCGCCTTTGTATAGACGTTGTTGAAACAGGAGCAGAAAGTCCTAAATGGCTCCAAGCCTTTTCAGTGAGAATACGTCCACGCGCCGTTCTTTGAATAAACCCTTGTTGAAGCAGATAGGGTTCCACAATATCTTCAATAGCATCGCGTGGTTCTGATAAAGCAGCAGCAATTGTTTCAATCCCTACCGGTCCTCCTAAAAAAGTTTCCGCAATCAGGAGCAAATAACGCCGGTCAAGCGGATCAAGCCCAAGATGATCCACCTCAAGGCGCGAAAGCGCTTCATCAGCGATTTTTCGATCAATTTGTTTTGCTTGTTTCACCAAAGCAAAATCACAAACGCGCCGTAAAAGCCGTCCAGCAATTCGAGGTGTTCCCCGTGCTCGGCGTGCAATTTCATGCGCACCATCATCACTGATCTTGACAGCAAAAAGCCGCGCATTACGCTGAACAATATATTCCAATTCTTCTATCGTATAAAAATTAAGACGAATGGGGATACCAAAACGGTCTCTCAGCGGTGTCGTCAAAAGCCCCAATCGTGTGGTTGCCGCAACCAAAGTAAATTTAGCCAGATCAATTTTAACCGAGCGTGCAGCGGGTCCCTCCCCAATAATCAAATCGAGTTGATAATCTTCCATGGCTGGATAAAGAATTTCTTCAATTGCTGGATTTAAGCGATGAATTTCATCAATAAACAAGACATCGCGTTCTTCAAGATTGGTCAAAAGGGCTGCTAAATCTCCTGCTTTAGCAATGACCGGTCCTGAAGTAGAGCGAAAATTAACACCTAATTCTTTTGCCATAATCTGTGAAAGCGTTGTTTTTCCCAGTCCCGGTGGTCCCACAAACAAAACGTGATCCAGCGCTTCTTGTCGCGTTTTTGCGGCTTCAATAAATATTTTTAAATTAGCCCGTGCCGCTTCTTGACCAATAAAGTCATCAAGAACTTGTGGTCTTAAGGAACGATCAGGATCGTTAGGAAGGGGTGTGGAACCCAGAAGGCGTTGATCTTCATCTTTATGCATTGTTACCTTTTATTCAAGTAGGAGAAGAAAGCAATTTGAGACTATGTCGGATCAGCAGGGCAGAAGACACAGTTTCCCCCTCAAGAGCATTCATCGCAAGAGCAAGAGCACGAGCTGCGTGCTCTCGTTCAAACCCTAGCTTCATCAATGCGGAAAGCGCATCATGCGTAGGTTGATCGATCATCTCACGCTGAGGAACTGAAACAGTCTTGACCGCCTGTTCAAAGGGAAGTGTTTTACTTTTCAGTTCACCGACAATTCTTTCACTGACTTTTTTACCAACGCCCGGTGCTCGACTAATCATCGCCACATCGTTTAAGGCGATAGCTTGTGCAAGTTCATCGGGCGATAAAGTTCCCAAGATTGCCAAAGCAACCTTTGCCCCTACACCTGGAACATTTTGTAGAAGACAAAACCACTCCTGTTCAGCTCTTGTTGCAAAACCAAAAAGGCGGATTGCCTCTTCGCGAACATGCGTTTCAATAAAGAGACTTAATGCCTCTCCAACAGAGGGCAAAGAAGGACGCAACCGATTTGAGATAAAAACGACATACCCCACACCATGGACATCAAGAAGGATATGATCTTCAAAGATATGTTCAAGCGTACCCTTTAATTTACCAATCATGGTGTCATCCCAATCATATTGCCACCCTTTCCTGATAAGATTGACCAATGCTCTTACGATGCATGCTATGACAAAGAGCAAGAGCAAGGGCATCAGCCGCATCACTGCTATCAAATTCAGCCCGTGGGAGGAGGACTTTAACCATCATATGAATTTGTTCTTTAGCGCCATGTCCAACCCCAATAACCGATTTTTTAACTTTGTTGGGCGCATATTCAAAAACAGGAAGATTTGCTTGCGCAGGAACCAGTAGCGCAATCGCACGCGCTTGCCCAAGTTTTAAAGTTGCTGTAGCATCTTTATTGACAAACACATGTTCCACCGCAGCTTCATGAGGCATAAATTGATGGACAATCTCTGAAAGACCTTTATGGATTTGGCATAGTCTGGAAGCCAGCTCACACTGTACATCAGAAGCAACCGTTCCTGCAGCAATAAACTGAAGACGATTACCCGCAAGATCGATAACGCCCCACCCTGTCCGCCGTAGTCCCGGATCAATGCCTATAATACGAATCGTCTCTGCCATAGCGTTCAGTTTATACACTTTTCCCCCTCTTGAATAAAGGCTTAAGCCATAAAGAAAAAGCAGTAAAAGACAAAACCAGAAAAAAGAGGATCATGCATCATGAATTTGTCCATTATAACACGCAACAAACAGCAGCTTTATGTGAGACATGAAGACAATCAAACAAAACCACCTCACAAGAAAGCAAAAGAACCCTATAAAAGTTTTCCCTCTCTATCATCTTCCCCTTCTATCTCACATCTTCAATGTCATAATGACTAAACCACCACAAGCAAACAAAGAGAGGCATTGTACTTTATAAATGTAAAGATACTTCTCTATGGGGAGTAATACTTCACGGAATCTTTTTACGTTAGACCTTACCCATGCTATGAACGTACACAAACATTGAGAGATGTTTTTTTAACATGCCCATCGCAGCACAAGAACACATAATAACATTTCCTAAGCAACACGGGGTTACCTATGGAACCGCATAGGACTCCGTAGAGACTCTATAAAGTATTTTGCCCCTATAAAGCATTTTTATGACAATTTATTTTGTGATAACGTGAAGAGAGCCCTCTCCTATACTCCTCCTATTAAAACTGAGAGCCCCCCCAAAACTAAAACAATGCCTTATTATTATAAGAGAACGCATTGATTGAACAAAATACCCTCGTATTATTCATGTTAAATGAGAATCTAGAATATCGAAAGATTCTCTCATTCCAAACCTGTTTTATGTTGTAGCAATCAAAACCATTCCCTTGCACGTTACAAGCAGAAAAGACATTCGAAGAATGAAACTGTACAAGAAAAGACATGCTTCTTATGAACCAGTGTTACACACTGTAAAAACATGAGAGGTTGGCAAATTGTATGATGAGGCTGGTTTACGCTTTTATGAAGCGTAAAAAGGGAGAAACAATGACTTTTATACACTTTTTGAGGGGATTTACCGTTATGCCATTCACGGACGACCGTCACGAAAAAAGGTGTGACGAGCCTTAAGAGATATTTTTTTAAAGCGCAAGCGCGCAGATTGGCAATTCTAAGCTATTCCGTTTGAGGCGTTCATTATAACACAGGCCTTTCAGCCATTTTATGGGGCATAAATTATAGAGTCTTCCCTTCTCCCCACATCTCAAAGGACGAAGATTCCTACCAGCGTTATCTTATAAAAAAAAACGCCTCTCGATAACTTCTTACTGATGACCACTTATGTGACTCACTTCATAGATGCTAAAGATAACTCCTGCCCTAAACACTCTTAAACAACGGTATTTTATGGGAGAATAAGATAAATTGATATCCAAGAGCTTGCCTATATCTAGCATAACCTGATCATTCTCATAGCCAAAAAAACCGTACGATATAAAAAACAAGCGTTCTAGCGACAACAAGCGAAAGCCTATTCCCCTCAAAATCAGCCACAATCCATACTGCAATTTGAAATCAAGCGCCCATAGGCTCAAAATCTTTTCTCATACTCAAAAAGAAATTAGGCAGAAAATACAAAATGAGTGAAAACAGAAAAAACACTCCAGATTGGTTTTCGTTACGCAATTCTGGTTATCAAAAATAGCAATACCACTCTAAATAGCGCAAGAAAGAAACAGTACTATCCTCTCAAAACATTCAAAGGCTGTTTTTAGCAATTTGATTTGTTTGTCCATTGGATTTTTATCACTCAAGTCACTGGAAGCAGCCGTCTCCCATCCTGCCCATAAATACTGTATGCGTGCCTCTCAAACGCAGTGAATGAGCAACAAATGGGCGGAAAATTTCTGGGAGTTCGTCCCAATGAGAGGTTTCAAGTTCTAAGGTTGGTGTATGAAGAGAAACTTTGACGATTTCTTTTTTTATCTGTTCGGATGACATTGCCCCCTCACGCAAAACAAGAAAACATCCTTTAAGAACGCCCAAAGGCTGTTTTTAGCAATTCGATTTGTTTGTCCATTGGATTTTCATCACTCAAGTCACTAGCAACAGCCGTCTCCCATCCTGCCCGTAAATACTGTATGCGTGCCTCTCAAACGCAGTGAATGAACAACAAATGGGCGAAAAATTTCTGGGAGTTCGTCCCAATGAGAGGTTTCAAGTTCTAAGGTCGGGGTATGAAGAGAGACTTTGACGATTTCTTGTTTTATCTGTTCGGGTGACATTGCCCCCTCACGCAAAACAAGAAAACATCCTTTAAGAACGCCCAAAGGCTGTTTTTAGCAATTCGATTTGTTTTCCTACTGGATTTTCATCACTCAAGTCACTAGCAACAGCCGTCTCCCATCCTGCCCGTAAATACTGTATGCGTGCCTCTAAACGCAGTGAATGAGCAACAAATTGGCGGAAAATTTCTGGGAGCTCATCCCAATGAGAGGTTTCAAGTTCTAAGGTTGGTGTATGAAGAGAAACTTTGACGATTTCTTTTTTTATCTGTTCGGGTGACATTTCCCCTTCACGTTCTGCCCGAAGAAGAAGGAGTTGAGAGGCAATCTGCATAAGTCGTGTACTTAAATACATCGCCTCTTTCGCATAGAGTGTAGAAATTTCTGGTGAAAGGGTACGTGCTACAACCTTTCCTTCTGAATCGATATAGGTTGCGGTTTTTTCAATCAGCGCCATTGTCTCTTCATAAAGGCGATTAAAAGCATTTTCAAAAGCATTATGCTCAATCATGATAATAGGTTCATCATAGGGACGTTTATGTACGCTCACGCTTTTATACTCCAAGTATCAGCACAAAACCACACCACTCAACGAACAGAGTCTTAAAAAGTTTCTTTTGTTGCTGTATAGAATGCTTTTTTTTGAAATGACTACCTCTTTTAAATTTTTTGCGCAACGCACTTTTTATACTAAGGTTAACGCAGCCGAACAAGCACCATGGAAGCGTTTTTCTTATAAACGGATCAGTTTCCTTGAAAAAGCCCCCTGCAAAGTCCAACATTTTTCACAATAATAGGCGACTCCAAATTGTAGAGCAAGACCCATTATTATTAAGAGGCTATCGGAAAAAAACGTTCCTGTCATCACTGTTTTTACAATTTGTCCAAACATCGCAAAAATGGTTCCGGTTACAAAGACTGGTAAAGGATATTTTCCTAAGATTGCTAAAGGATGTTTCTGAGAGACATAAAACCATTTATTGACGCGCGGTAAAGAAAGAATGAGAAAAGATAATGCAAGAACATGGAGTAAACGGGGCAAGCTTAAAAAGGTTTTATTAAAATTGACCAACGGAGAAGACCAGCCCAACCATCCCAAAATGCCCCACCAATTTAAGCGAACCCATAACAGAGCCAACAAGAGATACATTGCTGCACAAACCAGCCAAAAAGACTGAAAAGCGATTTTTTTTCCTTGTTTAAGTGCTAGAGTGCTGGTCAAACCAATAACAAATAAGAATTGCCAAGACAAAGGATTTAAAAACCACTTTCCCTCTATAGGATAAGAAGGAGGAGCAATTTTATAAAATCCGCAAGTAAGATAGAGTATAAACGATCCCCAAAGCAGCCATTTGATCTGTTTACAACTCAAATACAGAAGAAAAGGTGCAAAAAACATCAACACGACGTAAAGTGGAAGAATATTATTATAGCCTAACTGATGCCCCAAGCTTAAGGTGCTTAAAAAGGCGATAACAGGCTCTGTAAAAAAGAGCCCTATATTGTTCATTGCTAGCAGCTTTTCTGTCCGCCATAAGAAAAAGGCCCCCCAAAATAGGCTTAACGTGACAAAAGTAGTCAAAAGATACGCTCCATAGAGCTGAAAAGCTCTCTGCCAAAGTTTTCGGAGAATAAAAGCAAAAGGCTTCTGCTGTAAGCGACCATGAAAGCTTAACCCCAACGAAATCCCTGAAAGCAAAACAAAAACTTCTGCAGAATCAGAAAAACCGAAATTTTTATGGGTTATATGCTCATAGAGAGTGCCGGGAATATGGTTGATGAAAATCGTCAACAGGGCTAAAGAACGGAAAACATCAATGCGTGTATCACGATAAAAAGGCTGTGCATTATGATCAACAACAGCGTGAGCTTTCATCAATGGACTTCCACACATCACAAAGCCCCTAAGTCACATAAAAAGAGTAGTTACTCTTATTGCAAACAAGCATGAATAGGATGAAACTTTAACTTTGAAGAGTCAAGTTTCTTTTTAAGTGTTATTTTTTAAGGCAAAAAGATGAAAAACACCCATGCATATATCATGACGAAAAGGCTGTATCGTATGCTGAACAACAGCTTGGTCTTTCAAACGCCTTAGTATTTCAACACTGGACTCCCCCACGCTTCCCCTTGAAATTATGGGGAAATAGTGGTTACCCTCATCGCAAACAAGCATGAATAGGATGCAACTTTAATTTTTAAGAATCATTTTTTTATAAAAATCAGAGATATGGCATGACACAACAAAAAAATAAACCGATTGAATCCCCTCTTTTTCCTCAATTGGTTTTAACACTGGATGTTCGACGCAACACCCCGCACGGCTTTTTGCGTCCAATTTTGCAAACAAAGTCCTTTGCATGCCTCATTCTTTATGATTCTGAAAAGCAAAAAGATGATGGCTCTTTTTTACAACAACAAGCGCAAATTTATGCAGAAGATATTCAAAACAATGACGCTGCTCTTCTCATCGCTGATGACAGCCGCATTGCGGGACGCATAAAGGCTGATGGTTTGCACATAGAAGATGATCTTAACGCCCTTGGAGGCTTTAAAAATCAACAAAAGGAACAAAAAATCTTAGGCTTTGGCAATCTACGCAATCGCCATAGTGCCATGCTTGCAGCAGAAACAGGTGTTGACTATCTTCTGTTTGGAAAATTAGGGGCTGATAAAAAACCAGAGGCGCACCCTCGTAATCTCCAATTAGCAGCGTGGTGGGCAGAGATTATGGAAACCCCTGCCATTATCCAAGCAGGAAGCGATTTTACAATGTTTGATGAAGCCTTAAAAACTGGATGTGAATTCATTGCTGTGGAAGAAGTTATTTTGGGGAACGACAACCCCTTAATATTGCTAAAAATGATGCAAGAAAAATGTAAAAACACCCCCTTGTAATGGAAACGTTTTAACTCTGGTCGAATGCTCTCTCATCTTAACTGTGATTTTATTGTTCATTATTGCTATGAATATTAAAATTATCCGACAGGGAGAACCCGTGATGATTACTAACATTCTGACATTTATTGTCCTGTTTGTTAATTATTTCTCTGAATGGTCTACACTTTTACTGAACTACCCCACAGTTTTTTGCTATCTGTCACTTGCTCTGGTTTCATTGATTAGCTTGCTGGTAAAGAAACCCTTTACCATTTTTTATGCCAGTGCTGGTGTTTCTGAAGAAAAACGCAAACATATCCTATTTTATCTCATCAATAAATATATTATATGGATTTGGGTAATCATCTTTTTTGCATGGTCCCCCAGCTTTGGTGGGGCACTAGGGGGGTAATTTGTGCTAGTATTCTTTTTTCCAAATATCTTCCTAACATCATGCAATATTTTTATCGCATCAAACATCATGGAGCATAACATCATGGAGCATAATATGTCATTGTTTAACATTCTGACCGGAACCTCTTTATGGGCTTGGATTTTGCTTATTTTTCTCATCGCGAGGGGAATAATCGCATTGAAAGATAGGGAAACGAAGGTTTACCGCCTTTTTCTCTTGCCGTTAGTCTTTCTTTTTTTGGGCGCAAGCGATGTGATTACCCAGCTGGCCTTCCCGCGTTGGGGAGCAATCGCAATGTTGGCAGGGCTGATGATCGGCTTTGGCGTTGGCTGGTTGCTCTGGCGTGCTACTCCGCGTTTAAAAATCAAAGAGGGAACAGATTTAATTATTCTGCCTGGTACACGGTTGACGCTGACATTTATTCTTACCGCTTTTGTCATAAAATTCACATTGATTGTTTTTCTCAAGGTTGTACCTGATTTGAAATATGCATTTGATTTTAACCTCCTTTTTGGTCTTTTAAGTGGGTTTACTGGTGGTGTGTTGTGGGGCGGCACATTAAATTTATATATAGCATTTCGAAAGAATCCAAATTAATCCCTATATCATTAGCTGTGGGTGCTTTCCATCAGAACTATCTCAATAGAAGCTTATACCTAACAACAACGCTGCATACAAATGCAGCGTTGCCTCATAGTTTCAGATTTTTTATTCCAGCGCGTGAATACGTGAGGGAAGTGGTATATCTAACTATGCCCCCTTGGGAAAAGAGCGAGCATAAAGGTTTAGAATGCTATGAGTTTGAGCTAGCTGGACTTTGAGCAGATGGTTTATCGCTCATGGGAAATCATTTTGTTTTACGATTCAAAAAGAGGATAGTGATGGTCTCATTGGCGTAGGTGGGCAAGAAAACTGTTAGCTTGGCAATGCGTCAACAATTTGTAGAACTATGTTGTGGAACCCCTACGCAAGGCGGTTGCCATGATGGCATGATGCTTTTGTCAAGCATTATGATATGGTAGAAATCGGTGTTTAAGGGTGCAACTGCGGTCACTGTACGATCCAGTAGCATTACGTCTGAGTATTTAGGAGCGGTAGACTCTGTACAGGCTACGCGTACAATATGTGAAGCACGCTGGTGGGAATCAGTGTGCCATTATTGCGTTGTGCATGCAACCCTCTAGCTAGTACTTCATTGGTAAGGTTGTTTTTTGAAGCTGATTAATTATCTGTGTGTTTTTTAAGAGAACGTTAGCACTGATGTATCGCGTGCCGTACCAAGAAATCTTCCAAAAAATTTTATTAAAAATACTAAAAAATATAATATATGTGCAAGATGAACAAATGCTTGCTGAGGATATTGTATCAACGACTGTAGTTGCTTAAGGGCACATAATCTTGGGGGGGCATAATGTTGTAGAAAAAATCATGAAGTCCAAAAAACTCGTAAAGGTGCATTGCACTTCTCCTTTGAGAATTTGGCATCTCCTCTTAGCTTAATACGTTCTCATTATGATATAAACCCCTTGGTTCTCCTGAACACCCGCTTGTCATGCGTTTTTCTGCTGATGCTCAAGAGATCTTTCGTGAGTGGATGCAAAAGATTTTTAAAAAAGCTAAAGAGAATAACCTTTCTGAAAGCTTACAATCGCATCTTTTAAAAATGCCAAAGCCAAGCGATTATGCGAATTTTAATGAAGAAACCGCCTGTGAATTCATTACCATGGAAAAAATCATTTTAGACTTTTTGATAAACACGGGTCTGATATTATGATTTTGATCATCGTTCCAGAAAGATTGAGAAGAAGACAGCCTCTCATTAAATTTAAAGAGAAATAGGAAATTCACGTCGGGCATGTGCAACAGCTACAATTTCGATCTGATTTGCAGCTACTCGATACAATATAAGGTAATTTGGATGTGCTATGATCTCCCGTAATCCTAATACCTTCTCACTTTGTCTGTACAGATATGGATGTTCAGCCAGCGGCAGTACGGATGCTTCCAAAAGCCTTTTCATTCGGCGCGCAGCGGATGGATTTTCACGAGCAATGTAAGCTAAAATCTGACGCAAATCATCGCGCGCCGAAGACAACCAAACAACCGGAAGCATCACTTTTTCTGTTCAGCTTCAAGCTGACTGATTATAACTTCCATTTCAGCCATAACCTCATCGTGTGGAATAGGAGGATATGGATTTGCAAGACTTACGGCTACCTTATCACGCAACCACGCAATGTAGCTGCTTTCCTGTTCAATAGTTTCGAACTCTGAAATGAGCGGAGAAAGGGTGGTCTTCATAGTGATATGTCCTTTCTATTCCTTAATATTGAAGATAATTGCTATTGGTTATGTTGTCAATATTAGCGAATTGAAAATATTTAACTTTTAAGCGTCAAAGTTTTTTGATCTTAAAACTTAAGGCTTTTTAACCCTCTCAACAAACGTGCAGCTCGGATATCATGATTTTGATCATCGTTCCAGAAAGCTTGAGAGGCGGATAGTCTTTCATTAAAAAACACAACTCTCATTAAAAACTATTTTTATTGCCAACCTTCTTAAATTCCTTTATAAGTTAAAAAGTGTCTTGGTCGCCTACGCAACGACCAATAGGGATCTAAAAACCCGAAAACTCAAACATGAATTGATCCCGCTTTGCGGGTATCCCGGAATTCCGGGAGTTTTTGCTATGTCCAGGTGCTTACCAGCACTAAAAGCAAAAAAGCTGATTTGAGTTCAGTATTTTTAGACTCCCGGAATACTCATGCGAGGGCGCTCGCACTTGGCGGGGAAAAATGCAAAATCAAAATCTGAATATTGATCTTTTTGTCGGCAAAAAAATTCGCTTGAGACGACAAATGCTAAAGATGTCTCAAAAAGCCTTAGGGCATGCTTTAGGGATAAGCTTCCAACAAATTCAAAAATATGAAAACGGCTTAAATCGCGTAAGCGCGGGGCGGTTAAAGGAAATTTCTGATATCCTCAATGTTCCAGTTTCCTTTTTTTATGCAGATATCATCACAAAACAACACCCCTCTTATCATCATGATGAAATCATCTCCAGCACAGAAGAATATCAGCTGCTCAAAAAATTTAGAGTTCTAACAATAGCAAAACAAAAAGCCATTTTGCTATTACTCTCTGATGAGAATGCAACTTAAAATCATGCGATAGTGCACACCACGCTCTTATAACGCGACACGCTCTATAGAGCCTATATGTTTTCTTCATCAACAACTCATTGCATATTTGAAAAGGATAGTTTCATCAGAGACGTTTTTTGGGTGATAAGGGGATAAGCATTGATAATAGAAGAAAGCCTCTCTGGATAATTCTTTCATCATTGTTGTTTTAAAGTTGTTTAAAATAGGATTGTTTAAAACAGTCTGGTTCTTGTCGACGTGTATATTATTTTTATAAACGTGCTTAAATCTAACTTAACTGAGAGAAAAAATAAGATAGCGATAGAGTTCTTATATGGCTTGTAATGATGAAAGAAAAATGTGAAAATTCTGATTGGTAATGAGGAGGAAAGATTTATGATCAAGAAAAGCGTTAAACTGCTTATCCTAAGTGTAATAGGATTTGCAAATTCTGTTGTAAATTCTTTTGGCAACATTGAAGAACTCTCAGATTTTGAACGCTCTTTCAATACGGTTCAAGGAACTTCAAACTCAAAAGAATCTTTTCAACCCTTAAAAGCTGGCGACTATGACCAAGCCTATGACTATTACATCCAAGGTTATTATTTAAAAGCTTTTCGTGAAGCCCTCCGTCGTGCTGAAAAAAATGATCCTTTTGCCCAAACGCTTCTTGCCCGAATTTATATGGAAGGCTGCGCTGTTCCTATTGACGGCGCGCGCGCTGCTTTATGGTTTGAACGTGCAGCAAAACAGGGGGAACCCCAAGCCCAACTCCGCTATGGGCTTATGTTATTTGATGGTCATTTTGTCAACCAAAATCAAGAACTTGGTGAACAGTTTATTCAAAAAGCTGTCAACGCAGGCGTTAAAGAAGCCTATTTTTATTATGGACAACTTCTTCTTTATAAAGCCTCACGTGAAAAACAAAATCTTCCCGGCGTCTCTTTTCAAAGCCGTGAAAATGAAGCAATCGAGCAAGCTTTAAAATTGTACTTAAAAGGAGCGGCTCTTGGGGATGCTGAAGCTGCTTTTGCGGCAGCAAAAATTCTTTCCTTAGGCACTGTAAATCGCCCAAAGGATGATCGTAATGCCCGCAAGCTCATGGAGGTAGCAGCTCAAAACAACCACTTAAAAGCTCAACTTCATTTAGCTCAATGGCTTATACAGGGTCGTGGAGGAAAAACAGATTTTGACCGTGCTTTTCATTTGCTGCTTCACAATGCCACCAACATGATAGCCCCAGCACAAATTTCTCTTGCAAGACTTTATCGAGACGGCATCGGAACAAAAGGGGATATAATCATGGCAGCAGCATGGTATATGCTTGCAAAGGAGGCAAAAATGCAAGCCCCTGATCTTGAAGTAATGCTCCAAGGTATGGACAACACACAACGAGAAAAGGCTCAAAAAGAAGCCATAAAGATCCTTCCTGTTTTTTAAAACCGCTGTAAAAAAAGATACAAACTGTCTGATCAAGTGTGAGCGAAAAAGAAAACAAAAAGCCATAACAGAAATTCTATACCTGCTAAAAAGCAGGCAAAAAATATCTGATCCTGAAATAGAGCTCTTCCTCTTTACCTCATGCCGCTATTTTCTTTACCTCATGAAAATACATAACTGGCACCATCATACGCTTTGCCAATTCTCAATATTGCAACCCCCCTTACCCCTTGAGAAAATTCATAAAATATATTTTATTTTTATAAAAACGCTTGAGAAAAATGCTCTTCTTTGCTTAAAAAAGATAAAATTGATAGGAATTCCGGGAGGTTTTGCACTGTCCAGGTGCTTTCTAGCACTAAAAGCAAAAAAGCTGATTAGGTTTCAGTACTTTCAAGCTCCCGGAATACTTATGCGAGGGCGCTTGCACTTGGCGGGAAACAATGCAAACAAAAGGGTCTTTATAACGACATTTTCATTGGCAGGAAAACGCATTGGCAAGAAGAATTCATGAGAAAAAAACACTCTGTATCATTTGTTTTTAAAGCAAGCATTATCCAACAAACAAACGAACGATACTATCCGCACACTTTAAAATATGATCCTCATGCTATGGAAGTAGCATAGGATCAAAATAGTTATGCTTTCTTTTCAATTGCATGAGAAAAACATCACCTCTCATTAAAAACTATTTTTTATTGTAAATTTTCTGAAATTCCTTTATGAGTTAAAAGGTGTTTTGGTCGCATACGCAACGACCAATAGGGCTCTAAAACCCGAAACCTCGTACATAAATTTACCCCACTTTGTGGGGATCCCGGAATTCCGGGAGATTTTGCTATGTCCAGGTGCGCTCTAGCACTAAAAGCAAAAAGCTGATTCGAGGTCAGTGTTTTAGACTCCCGGAATACTTATGCGAGGGCGCTCGCACTTGGCGGGGAACAATGCAATCTCAAAATTTTAATATTGATCTTTTTGTTGGCAAAAAAATTCGCTTGAGACGACAAATGCTAAAAATGTCTCAAAAAGCCTTAGGGCATGCTTTAGGGATAAGCTTTCAACAAATTCAAAAATATGAAAAAGGCTTAAACCGTGTAAGCGCGGGACGGTTAAAGGAAATTTCCGATATCCTCAATATTCCAGTTTCCTTTTTTTATGCAGATGTCATCACAAAACAACATGCCATCTCCCCTCACGATGAAGTCATCTCCAGCATAGAGGAATATCTGTTGCTCAAACGATTTAGAACACTCACTTCGATAAAGCAAAAAGCCATTCTACAGCTTATCGCTGATGAGAACGCAAGCTAATATCATACACCATACTCTGTTCTTGCCTTACACACCTCAACGGAAAGAAACCCCTTCCCGATCTTGTTAGCAAACAAGATGACTTCTCAGAACAGGACTCATTGCGCTTCCCATTTCATGGTGTTCATGGCACAAGATTATCCGAACAATCTCCCCCTCGCATATTCACCACGCATTCTCATAAACAACACCTCATGGTTTTACAGAACCTCTATCATTAACCCCAATAATATTTTACGATACAATGAAATAAAATTTCCCAAAACCCCAAAAAAGTTTCCTAAAAGTCCCAAAAAATTTTGCACAAATTTTTAAAAAGCTTGCGTCTAAGCGCTTTTTATGATCTTGCAAAGAACTGAAAAATAAAAATACATAAAGGTCCTTTTGCACTTAAGTTTTTTTCTTTGCAACAACCATGAACAAGGAAGTTCGAGCAAAAACGATGAAGTGCACACAAAGGGACCATGCAAGAAACAATGAGAGAGCCGCAAGGCTAATAAGGGGATTTGAGCCCAAAATAATAAAAGCGCTCAGTGTTAAAGGCAGCAAAGAAAAGCGCCATAAGGACAACAGAAGAGCTCTTTTTGCAAGAATGGAATTGGATAGAAACGATGAAAATTAATGGCAATGAAATTCGTCCTGGTAATGTGATCGAGCATCAAGGAAGCTTGTGGGTTGCGGTAAAATGTAATGCCGTTAAACCAGGAAAAGGTGGTGCATTTAATCAAGTTGAAATGAAAAATTTACTTGATGGTACAAAACTCAATGAACGTTTTCGTGCGGCTGAAACGGTTGAACGCGTGCGTCTTGAACAAAAGGATTTCACCTTTCTTTATCAACAAGGGGATGCTTTGGTCTTTATGGATTCAGAATCTTATGAACAACTTGAACTCCAAAAGGACTTTGTTGGTGAACGCGCCGCTTTTCTCCAAGATGGGATGACTGTCACAGTTGAACTTTATCAAGAAAAGCCTATTGGCATCTCACTTCCTGATCAAGTTGCTGTCACGATTGCAGAAGCCGATCCAGCACTTAAAGGGCAAACGGTCACCGCTTCTTATAAACCAGCTATTCTTGAAAATGGTATTCGTATTCTTGTCCCCCCTTTTATGAATGCCGGTGAACGTATCATTGTCGACACCAACGAGTTGATTTATTTGCGCCGTGCAAATGAAAAAGATAAATAATAAAGGAATACAACATGGCCCATTCTGCAATCATGAATGTCATGGTGCAAGCTGCAATGAAAGCAGGACGTTCTCTCGTGCGTGATTACGGTGAAGTACAAAATTTGCAAGTGTCTTTAAAAGGTCCATCAGATTACGTCAGCCAAGCTGATCGCAAAGCGGAAAAAATTATTTTCAATGAACTGAGCAAAGCGCGCCCCAAATTTGGTTTTCTGATGGAAGAGTCTGAAGAAATCATTGGAGAAGATTCCCAACATCGTTTTATTGTTGACCCTTTAGATGGCACCACAAATTTTCTCCATGGCATTCCTTTTTTTGCTGTTTCCATTGCTTTAGAAAGCCAAGGCAAAATCGTTGCAGGTGTCATTTACAATCCCGTGAGTGATGAGCTCTTTACCGCAGAACGCGGCAGTGGTGCTTTTTTCAACGACCGGCGCTGTCGTGTTTCTGCACGGAAAAGATTAGAAGATTGTGTGATTGCCACGGGCATGCCTCATTTGGGACGCCCAGGACATGGAACCTACCTTATTGAATTGCGCAATATGATGATGGAAGTTGCTGGACTTCGCCGTTTTGGAGCTGCTTCTCTTGATTTAGCTTATGTTGCTGCTGGAAGAATTGATGGATATTGGGAAGACAACTTGCAAATTTGGGATATGGCTGCTGGAATATTGATGGTTCGTGAAGCTGGTGGTTTTGTCACCGACAAAGAAGGCGGTGATAATATATTCCGCAAAAAGAACATCATTGCCGGCAATGAACATATTCGCACCAAGTTAGAAAAAAACCTCAAAAAAGGTATTTAGATCTTACATTGAAGTCTCAAAAGGACATCTTTTAAAAGGCAGTACGAGCGCCTCCATTTGAATATTCCTCATTAAGCAACCTCTCTTATCAAATTGCGCAGTGTGATGATAGAAGTCGCAAAACTGCACCGTTTTAGCTCTGCCTCCTTTGATTTAACTTATGTACCACGAGAATAACCAATGGCTTTTTGAAAGATAATCTCCAAATTTGCAACAAAACGACCGGCATACAGACAGTTCACAAAACCAGTGATTTTGTTTGATTCACAATGAGTGTTTGAAATAAAAAAATCCTATGACTTTAGAAGTGCTCATCCAACGTTCAAAACAATGAATTATCCTTATAAATCAACGTGAAGGTGCTGTTATAAAGAGAACTCTCTCCTTCAATTCATAGAAATTAACTTGTCATCGTTTTATATTCTACATAAGGAAAGTATTTTTATAAAAAATGCTCCGTCTCAAGCAGAGAAAAGAACAGTCAGAATTCAAAAAGAAAACGCCTCAATTTTTACCCCCTTTTTTCGTCTTAATTTTTGTCCTTCTTTTTTCCATAAGCCCTTAAAGTAATAATCCTCTGTCTGTAAAGCGTGGTATTCACGCCCATGGACTGCTGTATCAAGATTCCTTATTCGGGTGAAAATTGCAATTTTGCAAGGTAAGCATAAACGCCATTTTTGGCAACAAGTTCGGCATGGGTTCCTTCTTCCACAAGAGCGCCTTTATCCATCACAAGAATACGATCGGCTTTTAAAATGGTTGCCAAGCGATGCGCAATCACCAATGTTGTACGGTTTTGCATCAACCCTTCTAAAGCTTCTTGCACAAGCTTTTCACTGTTTGCATCTAAAGCGGATGTCGCTTCGTCAAGCAGCAAGAGCGGTGCATTTCTTAAAATCGCCCGTGCAATACCAATGCGCTGTTTTTGCCCCCCAGAAAGCATGGTCCCACGTTCTCCCACCTGCGTATCCAAACCATCAGGTAAAGATTCAATAAATTCAAGTGCATTGGCTGCTTTAGCAGCAGCAAGAATTTCCTCTTCCAGAGCATTTTCAGTTCCAAAAATAATATTATCACGCAATGTACCATCAAAAATGGCGACATCTTGTGGAACATAAGAGATTGCTTCACGTAAATCTTGCAAAGAAAGACGATCAATTTCCAAGCCATCCAAGCGAATTTTTCCACTTGTCGGATCATAAAAACGAAGGATCAAAGAAAAAATAGTACTTTTTCCTGCCCCAGAAGCCCCAACAAAAGCAACGGTTTCGCCTGCTTTGATAGAAAATGAAAGTGAACTTAAAATCTTTTCTTGTGGTCTAGAAGGATAAGTAAAATCAACATGATCAAAAATAAGCTCACCTCGAACAGGCTGCACCAATGATAAAGGATTTTTAGGCGCTAAAATCATAGGCTGTTCTTGTAACAATTCAGCCAATCGTTCAGCAGCGCCTGCTGCTTGAATGAGTTCTGCCCCCAGTTCTGATAATTGCGCAAAGGTTGAGGCTCCAAAAACCGCATAAAGGACAAATTGCCCTAATGTCCCCCCCGTCATCGTCCCATTCAAAACATCACGCGATCCAATCCATAAAACAGCAACCACACTGCTAAAAACCAAAAAAATTGCAAAACCGGTAAAAAAGGAACGCAAAATTACAGAAGCCCGCGCTGTCTGAAAGGCGTGTTCTATCATTTGTGAAAAACGTGTCGCAACAAGTTTTTCAGCGGTAAAAGCTTGCACCGTGCGAATAGCGCTGACCTGTTCTGTCGCAACAGCATTGGCATCAGCAAGGCGATCTTGCGCTGCACGCGTACGCGCACGAACTTTACGCCCAAAAACCACCAAAGGAAGTGCCACAATAGGAATAGCAGCCAAAACCAGCAAAGATAATTTAGCATTGGTGATCACCATCATCACAATAGCTCCGATCACGATAATCAGTTGACGTAAAGCGGTAGAGGCAGTCGAGCCAACGGCCAATTTTATTTGTGTCGTATCTGTTAGAAGTCTTGAAGCAATCTCTCCTGAATGCGACCGATCAAAAAAAGCAGGAGAAAGTTTCATAATATGGACAAACACATCACGCCGTAAATCAGCAACAATCCGTTCTCCCAATGTGATAACACAATAGTAACGACAAGCTGAAGAAAATGCGAGAATCAAGGCTAATAAAAACAAAATGCCAAAGTAAAAATTGATATGTCCATGGCTTGAGCGAGAAAACCCATGATCAAACATTTGTCGGATCGCTATGGGTAAAGCTAATGTAACAAGGGCTGCAACAGATAAAGCAATAAAGGCAAAGATGAATAACCAACGATAGCGCAACAGATAAGGGAAAAAAATAGAAAGCGAAGAAAAAGAAGATTTATGAAGGAAAGATTTTTTAGATTTTTCTGAATGACGATATAATTTCATAAAACTTCTCTCACTATCATAACACTTGACAAAATGACGCATCTTGAACACTTGTTTTTTTATGCGTGCTCAGCTATAGGAATAAATACTTTAATCAATGTATCAAAAAGGCAAAGGAAGCGCACTTAAAAAATCGAATAAGTGTTCTTTCATTCTATAAACGTAAAAGGTTTGACGCATGAAGGCGAATATTCATCCTAACTATCACAAAATTACCGTTGTTATGACGGATGGAACTCAATATACAACGCGCTCCACTTGGGGAAAAGAAGGGGATACGCTCAATCTAGATATTGATCCAAGAACGCATCCAGCTTGGACAGGTGGGTCCCAGACACTTGTAGACCGTGGTGGTCGCCTTTCTAAGTTTAAAAATCGTTTTGGTAATATTGGTATGTAAAATCCTCATTCTCGTGGGGAACAAAGATTTTAAACAAAACGATTACCCCATTAGGCGCGTGGTTTTTTTGTACTGTTAAAGAGTGCATTGTAAAGGTTCATTCAAAAACGCATCCAACAGAAAGAGATAGAGCTCAATTTTTTATAAATCATCGTGGCTGCGTTTTTTAATTCAAAAATCGTTTTGAAATACGAGGGTAAACCTCTTCCATAGAGTATAAAGACTTCCAATAAAATAATTGCAAACAGTTCATATTTTTCAGTTCATATTTTTTGAACTGAAAATGCTATGGAAGAGGAAATTCTCGCCGCAGCAGAAGTGGCAAATGCACTTGAATTTATTCAAGCTTTACCCGATGGTTTGGAGACACAAGGAGAAAAAGGTGGAACCATACTTTCTGGGGAGCAAAAGGGGTGCATCGGTATTGTATGGGCGATTTTAAGAAAGGCACCATGAAAAGCTTTCCCCTTATATCATGATTTCAAAGCCGCGTGAGAAGGACAAAACAAGCCGTTTTTGTATCTTAAATCAAAGGTACCGTCAAGCGTCCCTGTAATGGTTGCCTTGATCTTAAGGATAAAGGCTTGTTAATTCCTTCATTAAATGCAAATTTTATGTCATGTTTTGGAGAGCGATTATTAAGAATTTGAGAGGCTGTCCGACTCTCATTTTAATTTGTGTGCAAACGAAGTGCGCTCTATTTATTCAAAGAGAATAAGTTCATACTCAGCAGGTGCTAAACGTAATAAGATAGCGTCGTAACCCCACATAGCATACAGACAGCAAACAGAAAAAACGCCTTCACCAATTGTTAAGAGCAATGCGAACGATATCCCAGCTTCATCTGCTGGTGCTTCGCGGCGTTCTAAGAGGTATCCGAAAAAAAATAAAAAGCACGCTATGGCACTCCAACCCGCAATGAAGCTTAGTGCGGTATGAACCAGTCCACGCACTTGGAACATGATAAGAAAAATTGTAAAAATAAACAGTCTAAATATCCCAGCTAATATAATGCGTATTATATTGAATATTATACGTATTATAATTGAAAAAATGCTCTTTTTT
Source organism: Bartonella queenslandensis (assembly GCF_018155095.1). GTDB lineage: Bacteria > Pseudomonadota > Alphaproteobacteria > Rhizobiales > Rhizobiaceae > Bartonella > Bartonella queenslandensis_B. The sequence continues at coordinate 126,971 of NZ_NAAI01000006.1, forward strand.
GCGTCTGGCTTTTCTTCTTTGATATCGCTCTTGTTAGCAGATATGCCGTCCACGACTCCCCCCTCTATTCTTCAGCCATTCTACTATAAATAGGAGCTATTTTTCCATTATAGCATCACAAATACAAGAAAAATGTATTCATTTTCACAAAAAAACATGCATTTTATTGAGATGCAAATCCATTTTTGTTAGCAAAAGCTGTTAAATCCGCTCGTTAATAAAAAGGCTCCCTATTGAAGAGGAAGCTATCCTGATACATAAAAGCTTCATATTTGGCTTTAAAATCATCCCCTCTAAAACGACACGGGCTTCAAACAATTCTTTAAAGACAGTCTGTAAAACAGTGCGTGTCACTTCAAAGCAACGCGCAATGGAATGCCCGCACGACGGTCCATCCATCAGCACTTCCGGCTCAACAATTGGCACAATCTTAAGTTCCTGACATAAAGCAGCATGAACCATGCAAGAGCTTGTGCATTTTAATTGCCCTTCTTGCTAAGCAAAGCATCTAGGACAATCACCACACAACCTTATGGGAATTCCGCTCTATGACAATTCAAGCGCTCACCTTTTCCTGCTCTTTTGTCCATTGTCCTAAAGCCGCAAGATGATTCATCCGAGCACGATGACAAAATGCCT
>NZ_NAAI01000007.1 GCF_018155095.1 Bartonella queenslandensis
CAACGATTCGCAATTGGGTGCTTCAAGGTGTATTTCCAGAGCCATATAAGCTAGGTAGAGCAGTAAGATGGAGAAAAAAAGAGATTTTAGCCTTTACTCCAAAGAAAAATACGGAGCAAATAACAACAAATTAAGTAAAGTTGTACAAACCACAAGAGGTGGTCTAAAAGGTGGTCTGAAAAACAGCGAATCAAATAAAAAATTATATATTTCAATATGTTAAAGAGAAAAAGTGGTGCCCCCAGAGAGACTCGAACTCCCGACCCCCTGATTACAAATCAGGTGCTCTACCAACTGAGCTATAAGGGCATAACAATTTAGGAATTAGCACAAACTCACAAAAAGGAAAACAGAAAATTATCAATTTTTGTACATATTAAAAGAAAATTATATAAATAATATTCAACCCATCTCTTTTTTAACAACGTTTACAGAAACGTTGAAACTGTCCTTATGTTGATATTTTATGAAAGCTGATGATAATCTGATACTTTCGTTTTTGAATTAAAAATCCGAAGAATCTTGCTGCTGAGAAAGATACTTCTCTAGCCAGTGAATATTATAGTTACCGTCAGCAACATCTTGATTATTAATAAGATCACGAAAAAGAGGCAATGTAGTTTTGATCCCGTCAACGACAAATTCATCTAAAGCGCGCCGTAAACGCATCATGCACTCCAAACGGGTACGCCCATGAACAATCAGTTTTCCAATCATGCTATCATAATAAGGAGGAATCCGATAACCGGAATAAGCACCTGAATCAACACGAATTCCTAGACCTCCAGGTGTATGAAAATGTGTAATAGTTCCCGGTGACGGTGTAAAGGTAACAGGATCCTCGGCATTAATACGACACTCAATAGCATGACCGGAGAAACAAACATCATCTTGTGTCACTGAAAGCTTGCAGCCTGATGCAATATGAATTTGTTCATGGACTAAATCTATCCCTGTAATGGCTTCAGTTACGGGATGTTCGACTTGTAAACGCGTATTCATTTCAATGAAATAAAATTCACCATTTTCATAAAGAAATTCAATAGTACCAGCTCCACGGTATCCGAGTTGAGCACAAGCATTTGCAACAATACTGCCAATTTTTTTTCGTTCATTTTCATTAAGTGCAGGTGATGTAGCTTCTTCCCATACTTTTTGATGCCGTCGTTGAAGAGAACAATCGCGCTCTCCTAAATGAATAGCATTTCCTGCACCATCACCTATGATTTGAATTTCAATATGACGGGGTCTTTCTAAATATTTTTCTATATAAACAGCATCATCACCGAAAGCAGCTTTTGCTTCTGAACGTGTCGTTTTAAGAGCTATAGAAAACTCTTGTTCAGAATGAACGACTTTCATACCACGCCCACCACCACCAGCAGAAGCTTTGATAATAACGGGATAGCCAATTTCACAAGCAGTGCGTAAAGCATCTGATTCTTCTGTGACAGCTCCATCTGAACCAGGAACGACAGGAATACCCAGTTTTTGGGCAGTCTTTTTGGCCTCAATTTTATCGCCCATGATGCGAATATGTGCAGCCGTTGGACCGATGAATGTAATATCATGGGCTTCTAAAACATCTGCAAACTTTGCATTTTCAGAAAGAAAACCATAACCTGGATGAACTGCATCAGCTCCTGTAATTTCACAAGCAGCAATAATTTGCTGAATACTCAAATAGGAATCGCGAGCGGAAGGAGGGCCAATACAGACACTTTCGTCAGCAAGACGAACATGCATTGCATCTGCGTCAGCAGTAGAGTGAACAGCTACAGTTTTTATGCCAAGTTCTTTACATGCACGTAAAACGCGAAGAGCAATTTCTCCCCGATTAGCAATGAGGATTTTTCGAATCATGGTTGGCCCTCGCTTTATTCAACAATAATAAGTGGTTCACCAAACTCAACAGGTTGGCCATCCTTGACAAGAACAGTGGTTACTTTGCCGGAACGTGGTGATGAAATTTGATTCATCGTTTTCATGGCTTCAATGATCAGTAATGTCTCTCCTTCAGAAACATTTTGCCCTACTTCTACAAATGGCTGAGCACCTGGTGAAGGGGCAAGATAAGCTGTACCAACCATTGGAGAGGTTATTGCATTTTTTGATTTATCTTCTTGGGAAGGTTGTACGAGAGATTCGGGTGTTGGGACTGAAGAAGATGTTACAGAAAAGTTAGGAGTAGCAACAGGTGAATAAATTGTTTGTGCGGAAGAAGTTGAGATATTTTGGCGTGAAACACAAATACGAAGTTCTCCTTGTTCAACTTCAATATTCGTTAAATTTGTATCATTCAAAATTTCAGCAAGATCGCGAACAATTTTTGTATCAATTGCGGTATATTTTTCCGAATCTATTTTTTTTGTTGCCATTTTATTTCTAACTCCTTGATCAATGAAGATCGTCACTATCTCATTTATGACTGAGCATCTCTCAGATTAGGGATGATATCTTTTGAGGCTTTGAAGATATTTATTTCCTTTAAGTCATTACACTTTGCAATTTTAAACTCGTATCTGCTTTACGCAAAATTGCACTTATAAGCCTGTTGTCAAAAAAGAGAAAGTATAAAATCACTTCGTTTACAGTATTCTTCCCTAAAACGGAGCAGATATAGAACAGCTATTCACTGTGTATCATCTATCGCTTGTTTTAGAATATCTTGTCCGGCTGCACCGACAAATACTTTATTACCAATGATGTAAGAAGGTGTTCCCGTAATACGGAGTTTAGAAGCAATTTGAATGTTTTCTTTAAAAGCATTTTTCAGATTAGGATCTTTTATCGCATTACGTAGTTTTTTTTCATCTACTCCTAATGCGACAGCTATTTTTATAGCTTTAGCTTCATTTACGCGTCCTTGATACATTAAAAGCGTTTTATGAAACTGAGGATATTTTTCTGGAAATTGTTTTCGAAATGCGTACGCAACGGTATGAACTGCCATAGAATCAGGTCCTAAAATTGGCAAGTCCTTGATAATAACCTGTAGATCTGGGTATTCTTTTATCAGGTTTTCTATATCTGAATAGGAACTTTTACAATGTTGACAATTGTAATCAAAAAAATCAACAAGTACTTTTTTGCCATTTGGATTTCCCAAAACAGCGTCATGAGGAGAGTGAAAAATTTCCTTTTCTAATAAATGAATGACTGAGGTTTGTCTTTGGCTTTCGTATTCATTCTGTTTTTGCAGCTTATCTTGAAGAATAAGCTGCATTTCAATCATAATTTCTGGGTGAGTAAGAAGATATTCTCTGACAATTTGTTGAATATGATGAGAATCAGTATGGGGGGGCATTTTTTCTTTAAGCTTAGATAAAAAGTTCGAATCTTCCAAAAGTTGTGTTTTAAATTTTTCTAAGTTTAAATGATTTGCATTTTTTTGCTGTGATGTTGCTTTTGATAAAGAAGGTGAAAAGATTAAAATACTCAACATAACTGGGATTAAAATTTTTGAAATAAGTGTTGTTTTCGAGTTCTGAGGTTGATGAGTCATCTGTATACCTTCACGCTTTCTATTATGTCATTGAGTGAACTATATGAAAAACGTTATCTCTGTGCAATAAAGCGTTTAACTATAGCATGTATTCAAGAATGAAAAAAACATCAATTTTTCTCTAAAAGAATTTCATATGATGCACATTTGAATTTCTAAAGGATAAAAAAATTCTCTCTAATTATTGGTAAAATGTTGTTTTAATGTATAAAGGGATCAAAAAACTTTTTACGCGTATTTATTTTGGAAAAAAGCACGTTGATAATAATACAATGAAGAGCACTTGATATCATGTTTTTACTGTTGCTTTATTGAGTGTTGTGAAACAAAATTAAATGAATGAAAAATGAAATTATGAAAACCACAACACATTATGAGCTGTTTATTATTGGGGGAGGAATAAACGGATGTGGATTGGCAAGAGATGCAGCTGGGCGCGGTTTTAAAGTAGGATTAGCTGAAATGAATGATCTTGCATCGGGGACATCAAGTGCATCAACAAAGCTTATTCATGGTGGTCTGCGTTATCTTGAACACTATGAGTTCAAACTTGTTCGTGAAGCACTGAAGGAACGTGAGATCATTTTACGTATGGCTCCGCATATTGTACGCCCTTTGCGTTTTCTTCTTCCCTATCATAAAGGATTGCGTCCTGCTTGGATGTTACGTTTTGGACTTTTTATTTATGATTATTTAGGGAAATGGAATCAAAAATTATGGCGCAGTAAAACGATTAATTTTTCAAACGAGTTTTGCTCTACATTGAAGAAAGAATATCAGAGAGGTTTTGAATATTCTGATGCAAGAGTAGATGATGCCCGTTTAGTCATTGCTAATGCGCGTGATGCAGAAAAGTGGGGAGCTGATATAAAAGTACGGACAGAAGTTCTCTCTTTAAAAAAAGATGACAAAAAATGGCGTATTGCTCTAAAAAACAAGTTAAGTGGTACAGAATATAGTGTTACAGCCTCTTATGTTGCGAATATGACAGGGCCATGGATTGATCATGTTTTGGCAAGCGTATTAGATTCTAAAGAACATCCACCAGTACGACTTGTTAGAGGTTCTCATATTTTGGTTCCTAAACTTTATACGCATGATCGTGCTTATATTTTTCAAAATGGTGACGGGCGTATTATATTTGCAATTCCATATCAAGAAGATTTTACTTTGCTTGGAACGACAGATTGTGACTATCAGGGAGATCCAGCCAACGTTCATATTACTGACACAGAGATTAATTATATTTGCGCAGCGGCTAGTGAATATTTCATACAGCCAGTGTCGCCTAAAACTATTGTTTGGTCTTATTCTGGAGTTCGTCCACTCTATGATGATGGTTCTTCGAAAGCTCAAGAAATTACGCGGGATTATGTTTTAAAAGAAATAGGAAAAGGGAGTACACCAAAGATTCTTAATCTTTATGGTGGAAAGATTACAACTTATCGTAAATTGGCTGAAGAAGCGATGAAATTCGTTGAAAAAGCGCTTGGTCAAAAGGGAGCGTCATGGACGACTAATGCAGTACTTCCAGGAGGGGATTTTCTTTATAACCAATTAGATACAATTGAAAAGAGGATTGCTCTTTTAACGCCAGATTTAGATGCTTTTACACATCGCAGACTTGCACGCTCTTATGGTACGGAAGCAGTGGTGATATTTGCAGATGGTAAGGCGGATAGAGGAAAAGATTTTGGGCATGGGCTTTATGAAGTAGAAGTAAAATGGTTGATGGAAAAGGAGTGGGCCAAAACATGTGAAGATGTGTTATGGCGTCGTTCAAAACTTGGCCTTTTCTTTAATGAACAAGAGGTTGATACTCTTTCTTCCTATATGCAAAGCCAAAAAGAAATTAAAAAACATTTATAGTCATTTAGCTCTACAGATTTTATCAGCAATGTTGTAAAATGCTTTTTTCAGAAAACATATTGCTACAAGCCATCCACGTTGAAAAGACAATAATTGTCCATATCCCTCATTTAGTTTCTCTGTAACAATCATAAAATAGAAATGGCAAAATTGTATGGAATATTTAGAATAAAACTTGTCTATCCCATGAAGGAAAATCTAATAAATATCAGCGAAAAAACTCATTGAGAGAAAATAATTTATAATTGGATTCGTATGAAACAAAAAAATCTTTGTCTTTTATTCGAGAAGAAATAAAAGCGCTTTTTCTGTCGCGTTTGTTTTACAATAAATCGAAAAAAGCTAAAGAAAATTAAGCCTATTACGAGAAATTGTATAATGTTTTAGTTTATTATTTATTTTCTTAAAAACAGGGTTATATCATGTATGGATAGAGGTGTAATGGGCGTCAGAAGGACTTTAAAATGAGTTTTTTATTACAATGAGAAATTTTCTTTTTTTCATATTCATATATCTGAGCGTTGTTTTTCTCTATGAGAAGTGCGATATTGGATTTTAGCATGATTGATTGTAGTAGGTTTTTATATCAATTGAATAATGGGGCTGTTATTATATTTATGGCCGTATAAGAATAAAAAGCTTTCTAAAAACTAAAAGTAAGTATTTTTTTATGTATATAAGGGAAAGTTATGGGGATATGAGAGTAGTACCCTCGTGATATTTTACAATCTTCCATCGTCTGTAAAATTTGCAGTAGCACCAATGTTGGACTGGACAGACCGACATTGCAGGTTTTTTTATCGTCTTTTAACGAAAAAAACACTTCTTTATACGGAAATGATGGTAGCAGATGCTGTCATTAACGGTATCCGCGAAAAATTATTGGCTTTTAGCCGTGAAGAATGTCCAGTTGCATTACAACTAGGAGGGACAAATCCCAACAAGCTGGCAGAAGCTGCACGCATTGCTGAAGATTTTGGCTATAACGAGATAAATCTCAATGTCGGTTGCCCGTCAAATCGTGTTCAAGCAGGAGCATTTGGGGCTTGTTTGATGTTACATCCAGACATTGTAGCAAATGCTGTAGAGGCAATGAAACAAGTGGTTACTATACCTGTAACTGTCAAATGTCGGATTGGAGTGGACGAACAAGATGAAGAATTAGCCTTAGATCTTTTGGCTAATCAGGTTTGGAATGCTGGTTGCGATGCTCTCTGGATACATGCCCGCAAGGCTTGGCTACAAGGATTAAGTCCAAAAGAAAATCGCAATATTCCACCTCTTAATTATGAAAGAGTTTATAAATTAAAACGTCAATATCCTCATAAATTCATTGGGATAAATGGTGGAATTAAATCTATTGATGAAATCAAAGAGCATTTGGCTTTCTGTGATGCTGTTATGGTTGGTCGACAAGTTTATCATGATCCAACTTTGTTAAAGCATATTGATTTTGAACTCTATGGTGAGTTGCAGAATCATTTGAATGAGAGTGATCTTATTGAGGTTATGTGTGATTATGCGGCTCAACATATTGCTTCGGGAGGACGGCTTTCTCATGTGACGCGTCACATGATTGGCTTATTTCACGGGCGAGATGGGGCACGTCGATGGCGGCAAATACTATCAAATGATGCGACAAAACCAAACGCAGATATATATATTTTGAAAGAAGCTTTTTCCGCTCTCATTGAATAACAACGAGACAACTTAATATTATATTAAAAGTTAGATGCATTTATCAATTTTATAGTTTTTGGACGTTTATAGCTTTTATTATGAATAAGAATGTTGGAGTTTATATATTAAACGGCATGCTGATTATGCCTATTAAATAAAAATAGGTTAAGGGTATCACTGTAAAAGTAATCATAAGATATTAATAACATTTTGAATTTTTCATGTTTGTTATTGGGGTAGAAAATAGAATATCAAAATCATCACTTTTATAATATTTAACGTTTTTAAAACACTGTTTAAAAAAGCAATAAATTATTCATACCCTATATATATGACGTTATTTTCATTAAACATTGTAGATTTTGAAAGGTATCCTCATGACCGTTAGTCCATTTGATGATTTTCGTGCTTTGCTTACAAATTTACCTGTTGCTGATGAATTTTCTATAATTTTGGCAAAAAAACGGCAAGAAAATTTAACAAAAGCGCGAGGAGCATTAGGAAAATTGGGAGATATTGCTGTTTGGTATGCGGGGTGGAGGGGTACAGAAAAACCTATTGTAACGCGACCTTTGGTTGCTATCTTTTCTGGAAACCATGGTATTGTAGAGGAGAGTGTTACATCATTTCCACAATCTATGACACAAAAAATAGTAGAAAATTTTGCATCTGGTGGTGCTGCTATCAACCAAATTTGTATAGCTTATGATCTTGGATTAAAAATTTTTGATTTAGCATTGGAATATCCAACAATGAATATTACAAAGGATGCCGCAATGGATGAGCGGAGTGCCGCTGCTACAATGGCATTTGGAATGGAATCTATTGCTGGTGGAACAGACCTTTTATGTATTGGTGAAATGGGGATTGGGAACACAACAATAGCTTCAGCTTTATGTGTAGCATTATTTGGTGGAGAAGTTGAAGAGTGGACAGAAAATGGTATGGGGGAAGGAGATGATTTTTATCAGCGTAAAATAGCAGCGGTTAAGACAGCAATTTCTTTGCATAAGGAGCATTTTAATGATCCTTTTGAGATAATGCGTCGCTTAGGAGGACGTGAAATTGCTGCTATGATAGGGGCTATTTTAGCTGCAAGAATGGAAAAAATACCCGTTATTTTAGATGGTTTTGTGGCAACAGCAGCTGCAGCGGTCCTTTATAAAATGCATCCAAGAGCTCTTGAACATGTTATCGTTGGACATGTTTCTTCTGAGAAAGCGCATCGTAAACTTTTAAAAAAAATTGGCAAAGAACCACTTCTAGATTTGGAAATGTGCCTTGGTGAAGGAGCCGGAGCCGCTATGGCTGCTGGTATTGTCAAAGCTGCTGTTTTAACACATGCGCAAATGGCGGTTTTGAAGCAAGAAAGTTTGAATGCATAAAAGATAATGAGATAGCTATAAAAAAACTCTTAAGAATTTTGCTCATTTACCTTTTCATGTAATTTAATATAATTAAGGGGAAGTTCCGTTGTATATTTAATCTGTTCCATTGCAAAAGAAGATGAGACATCACGGATGTCAATTTTAGAAATTAATTTTTTATAAAAAAGATCATAAGCCTCAATATTGGGAACAACAACACGCAATAAATAGTCAATATCTCCACTCATTCGATAAAATTCAATGACTTCACGGAATTCTTGCACAATTTTTGAAAAACGCTTAAACCATTCATGACTATGTGTATTTGTGCGAATAGAAACAAAAACTGTGACACGTGCATTTACTTTTTCTGGAGAAAGAACAGCAACGCGACGCTGAATAACACCATCTTCTTCAAGTTTTTGAATTCTACGCCAGCAAGGAGTAGTCGAAAGCCCAACTTTTTTAGCAATATCAGCGACAGAAAGTGTCGCATTTTCTTGTAAAAGATGTAAAATTTTTCGGTCAAGACGATCCATATTTTTTCTCAATATTTTAATTTATAAAAATTTACGTACTAAACAACGCAGATATACAATAAGCTCATCGCTAAACCATGAATTTTTCTGTAACCAAGAAGTATTTCGCCATGATGGATGAGGCAAAGGCATAACATTATAGCCGCGAGGCTGGGGGATGGAAAGGATATTTCTCCAATCACGAACGGTTGCTGAAACAGTTTTATGTTTTAATTCTGTAATATGCCACTTTTGCGCATAACTTCCAATAGCAAGAACAAGTTTTATTTGAGGCATCGCTTGAAATACCTTTTCATGCCAGATTTCTCGACATTCACGTCTTGGTGGCAAATCAGCTTTATTTTTGTCATATCCTGGAAAACAAAATCCCATAGGAACAAGTGCAAAAAGAGATCTATTATAAAATTCTTCTTTCGTGACATTAAGCCAATCACGTAGTCTTTCGCCTGAACGATCATTAAAAGGAATGGATGTTTCATGGACACGCAATCCTGGTGCTTGTCCTGCAATCGCAATCGAAGCCGTATCAGATAAATAAACAACGGGATTTGGTTCATGAGGAAGAGGAGGAAAATAATGTGGTTGTTGGATACAAACCCGACAGGAATAGATTTTTTTTTCAAGTTTAATAATATGATTACATTGTTTCATTGATCAATAAAATTTAAAAATATTTTTCTTATTCTATACGAGGATTTGCCTTGCGCCATTCTTTTGGTCGTTGAAAACTTGATGACCATATTCCCTTTTTTTTCCTTCTGGCTTCTTTCTCTTCTTTGGGGTATTCATAATAGCTTACAGCCCAACCATTTTGTACAAGTGTTGCATTGATATTGCTAACTTGTTTTGTTTGACATGTTGCAAGAATACGGCGATATTTATCCGTTTTATGCCAGTGACATGTGACAGTTTGATTTTTGAGTAGTTGTTCTAAATATTTTTTTGCCTCAAGTCCACAAGGGTATCGTGCATCTTTTTTTCCACAAAATTGATGGAGTTCAGGGGCATCAATTCCAAACAGTCGAATCTTAATGGAGGAAATCGTGATGGAATCGCCATCAATAATTGATGCCTTTCCTTCAACAGAATTTCGAGAAGAAATTTCTTCTTTTTGAGGCAACGGTTGAGTCTGCTTAAAATAAGTTGCCACAATGATAAGAATGCTAGCAGCGATAAAAATACTAAAACCGATATTTTTTTTTAAGCTTCTCAGATTAAAATGAGAAAGAGATTTTTTCATGAAACAAAGAAACTGCTACTATCATTATAACGCATTCTATTGAGTATCGCTTATAATTCTTTCAAAAATTTCATTCACACGATGAAATAACACCCCGTTTAATGATAAAATTTTTATCAGTATCACAACAATCAAATACCCATGCAGTATAATATGTAAGCAACTTAAAAAATAAATCAACTCAGCTAAATTTGTATAAAACATCCAAATTTAAAGTTGTACAGATTGCAAAGTAAATTTTTTAACATACCAAAAAACACTCTCCAGAAAATAACTTCGAAGAGTAATAACGCCACATTATCTTTTAGAGTATAAAACCTATCAAGAATGACTGGTCCATTTATTTAATTTTTGTTTCTTTAAATTCGACGTGCTTTTTTACAACTGGATCATATTTACGTTTGGTCATTTTATCTGTCATTGTACGGCTGTTTTTCTTTGTGACATAGAAAAAACCAGTATCTGCAGTTGATAAAAGCTTGATCTTAATGGTTGCTGCTTTAGCCATAATGTAAAAACCTTATTTATACTGAAAAAAATATTATCGCTGTCAAAACTTATTTCCGACATCATCAAATTTTCCGGCAACAGTACGGATGTTCTCAAAAAAGTCAAGAGCTGATTAATTTTCTCATAAGTTGGACAAACACTAAAATGACATATAAACCAAAAAAAACAGCCATGGCGATTGAAAAACCAAAGGGATTAAAAATATCCATGAATTTTCCGATAAAGGTTGGTCCGATGAGCATACCAATTCCATAGCAAAAAATAAATGCAGAATTAGCAGCAGCAAGTTCTTGGCCTTTAAGACGGGCTCCTAGATGTGCAAGACTAATTGTATAAAGGCTCGCTGATACACCCCCTAGAAGAAACAGATCAACCATCAAAATCCATGGATATTGAATAATCCATGGTACTATAAAAGTTCCCACAAAACCTAAGATAGCGCAACCTATCAGTGGATAGCGCCGATCTTTGGCGTAGTCGCTTATCATGCTGATAGGAATTAAAAGGAAAATATTTCCAAGTGCAAGGATTGCCATAAAGTGTGCTGCTTCATTCTCATTATAACCAATGGATAAACTAAAAGGTATCATAAGAGTTAATACGCCCATTTGAATGGCTCCGTAAACAAGAACCGCCATCATTGCACTTGGAACGCGAAAAAGATAACGAAAAAATGGTGTATATTGATTTTTTTGAAATTCTGGACTTAATTTCCAAGCAGAAAGAATTGGTATAGCAGCAAGTATAATAAGGCTATAGCCAACGCCAAAAGGAATAAATCCTTGTGTTCCAACTTTTGCTAGCAGCGCTAGACCTATCACAAACCCTAATCCTAAGACAATGGCATAAATAGAAAGAACTAAACCACGTTTTTTGGGGGGAGCATAACTGTTGATCCAAAACTCTGACAGGATAAACATAACTGTCACGGCAAAATGTAATATAAACTTTAAAATGAATAAAATCCATATGGGATCAAAAAAATAGAATCCTAAAAAACTTAAAGATCCTATCGCCATCATGAGTAATATTGTTTGAGTAATGCCTAAGCATAAGGCAATTCGAGACGTAAAAATAGCAGCAATAATTGTGGCGATTCCACCAACTGTTCCACTATAGCCAATCGTACTGTTGGAAAGTCCTTTCTCTGCCATAAGAAGAGTGACAAGTTGTGTTCCCATTGCTAATGCTGTTCCAACAGTGCCAATGGTTGCAATAGCGGCAATAAGTGCACGCAAAGAATTATTTTGAGAGTCAAATTTTTTTTTCATGAGAATGGTATAAGGTAATTTTATTTATTCAAATAACGAAAAGGTGAGCTGAAATGAAAGAAAGATCAAACCAACTTTTGATTTTTTTCATTTCAGTGAGTATAAAAAAACTCTGCAAGATTTTTAATATAAAATACATGTTTATTATATGATATAAGAAAGCATATTGTATACATAAAATAATATAGAGTCTCAATATTATAGACAATTTCTTAGTTTAAATCGTTATTATCTTATTTATTATTAAGTACTAAAGAGGGAATAAAAAGTTTAATATTTTCTTCTTCCATAAGAACTACGCTTTTGTTTTTTTAATTTGTTTTTATGGTAGGATATTGATGAAAATTTGATTGAACGAGGCTCTGTCAAGAGCTCAAGGCTTAAAGCACCAGCAAAAGGTTGTACCGTTATAAGTTTTACTTCTACAACATCACTGAGCTGATAGCCTTTATGGCTACGCTGTCCTACAAGAATATGTTGTGCTTCATCAAAATGATAATAATCATTTTTAAGTGTAGAAATATGAACAAAACCATCTGTATTGAGTTTATCAAGTGAGATAAAAAGACCAGCTTTTGTAACTCCGGAGATGCGACCTGTAAAAATACGGCCTATTTTATTTGTTAAATAGTGAGCAACAAGTCGGTCAACCGTTTCTCTTTCAGCCAGCATTGCACGACGCTCGTATAAAGAAATTTGCGTAGCAATTTCTGTAAGGTTTTGTTCTTGTGTGTCCGTTAATTGATCATTTCCCAGTTTAAGAGCTTTAATGAGGGCTCGATGAATAATGAGATCAGCATAACGGCGAATTGGTGATGTAAAATGCGTATAGTTCTGTAAATTCAAACCAAAATGGCCACTATTTTTAGGGCTGTATTCTGCTTGTGATTGTGAACGCAAAATAACTTGATTGACCAGTTCTTGTTGTTCGGTATGAGCGACCTTTTCTAAAATTCTATTAAGACGCGCTGATGTTAATTCTGCACTTTTTGAGAGCGATATCCCTAAACTTTGAAGGAAATTCTTCAATACTTCTTGTTTGGCAAGAGAGGGTTTGTCATGAACACGATAGATAAAGGGCTGATGATGTTTTTTTAATGTTTCAGAGGCTGCAATATTGGCTTGTATCATAAATTCTTCAATCAAACGATGGGCTTCTAAATGTTCTTCACTCACAACATCTTGGATGCATCCATTTTGATCAAGAATAATCTTTTTTTCTGCTATTTCTAATTCTAGTGGCTGTCGACGATCCCGCGCTGCTTCAAGGCATGCATAGGCTTCCCATAAGGGGTGCAAAATTTCAAGCAGGGGCGCGCTTTTTTTATGGATATGCCCTTTTCTTGCCAATTGCACTTCTTGATAGGAGAGCTTAGCTCTTACACGCATCATAATACGATGAAAACTATGTTTTAGTTTATTACCGTTTGCATCAAAAATCATACGAACGGCTAAAGCTGGCCTTTCTTTTCCTTCACGTAGAGAGCATAAATCATGCGAAAGACGTTCAGGCAGCATTGGTACAACAGTATCAGGAAAATAAACAGAATTTCCGCGTTTCAATGCTTCTTTATCTAAAGCACTTCCTGTTTTAATATAGTAAGAGACATCTGCAATGGCCACAATAATAATCCAACCACCATTATTTGTAGGGTCCTTATCCTTGCTTACATAAACTGCATCATCATGATCTTTGGCATCTGGTGGATCAATCGTAATAAATGGTAATTGTCGCCAATCTTCACGATTATCCATATTGGCAGCTTTGATATGTTTAACTTGCTCAAGAACGCTTTCAGGAAAAATATAAGGAATTCCTTTTGAGAGAATGGCAATCATTGAGAGTGTTTTTTCACTCTTAATATGCCCTAAAACATTTTTTATTCGTGCACTTTTCAGTCCATAACCAATATTTTTTTTTATTTCAACTTCAACAAGATCACCCGTTTCAATCTTTATTTCTGGAGATATTTCAACCACGAGCTCATTGGTTTTACGATCTATAGGATCAAGGCGCCATTGATTATTTTCCAACTTTCGTACAACACCAAATGTGCTCTTTGGGGATAGTTCAATTTTACGAATAATTCGCCCCGTATAAGGGGGATTTTGAGAATTTTTATTTCGAAAAACTTTTACAAGAACATGATCTCCAACACCAATGCTTTCTCCTTTTATGTGACGAAAAGAGTATATTTCAATATTGGGTTTTGGCGTTTCTTCCCATTCAAGAGGTTGTGCAATAAAACTGCCATCTTTATCACGATCACTAATTTTCACTAAAGCAACAGGAGGTAATTTTCTTTTGTTTATTGCCCTTTTGCGCTTTTTAGATATAAGATTTTGATCCTTTAATGCACGTAATATCTCTCTAAGCCAGATACGAGAATCGCCTTTTAAGTTAAAAACTTTGGCGATTTCTCGTTTACTTGATCGATCAGGGTTCTCGTTGATAAAGGAAAGAATTTCTTCCCTATTAGGCAATTTTCCTTCCTTGAATGAGGAGAGATATTCTACGTTTTTTTCACCTTTAGCCAAAATTTATGTCTCTTTTGTTTTCGCTTTTGTTTTGGAAGAAGCTCTTTTTGAAGTTGTCTTTTTACTCGATGCTTTAGCCGATATAAGTTCTAATGCCTCTGAAAGTGTTACACTAATGGGATCTTTCTCTTTTGGCAATGTTGCATTAATTTTACCCCAATTGACATAAGGACCGAAACGGCCATTACGCACAGTGACAGTTCCTCCTTCTGGATGCTCCCCTAATGTTGCCAATGCTGCAGATGTTGTTCTACTTTGCTTGGTTTTATTTTCTTGTTGTTCTGCCAATACTGTAACAGCGCGATTGATACCAATATCAAAAACTTCATCTGCATGAAGAAGGCGTGCAGATTTTCCATTATGACTAAGGTAGGGACCATATCGTCCAATTGTCGCCGTGATCATTTTTCCTGTTTCAGGATGAATGCCAATTTCACGGGGAAGGGATAGTAAAGCCAAGGCCTTTTCAAGGGTTATATTTTCTGCCTGCCATTCTTTTGGTAGTCCTGCACGCTTAACTTCTTTGCTTTCACCTCGTTGAATATAGGGACCAAAACGGCCATTGCGAAGAGAAATATCTTGTCCTGTTTCAGGATCAATTCCAAGCATAACAGGTTCATCATTGCGCACTGCTTCATTATCTTCTTCTATATTTGTACCAAGTTGGCGTGTGTATTTGCATTCAGGATAATTGGAACAGCCAACAAAAGCACCATAACGACCGAGTTTTAATGATAATTGACCATTTTTACAGAGAGGACAGGAACGCACATCACTTCCATCTTCACGTTCAGGAAAGGCAAGAGGTGCTAATGTTACATTTAAAACATCAAGGACATTGGCGATACGGAGTTCTTGGATATTGCTAATAGAGGCATTAAATCCATCCCAAAAATCTCGTAATACATCTTTCCAAGAAAGTTTGCCATCCGATATAAGATCCAGCTTTTCTTCAAGATCTGCTGTAAAACCATATTCTACATAGCGATTAAAGAAGTTTTCAAGAAAGGCCGTAACGATACGTCCTTTAGCATCAGGAATAAGTTTGCGTTTATCAATGATAATATATCCACGATCACACAATGTCGCTAATGTGGAGGCATAAGTTGAAGGACGACCAATTCCTAATTCTTCAAGCTTTTTAATTAATGAAGCTTCAGAATAACGGGAAGGGGGCTCTGTGGTATGTTGTACAGATTCAACTTTTTCTTTTGTAAGTGATTCACCGGTGTTTATTTGCGGTAAACGTGTTGTTTCATTTTCTTCATTATTTTCTTCGTCTCGTTGATCCGTATAGACGGAAATAAATCCGTCAAAACGAATAACAGATCCTGTTGCACGAAGATTTGCACGGTTGTCTCCTTGCTGGGCTTCAATTTCAACGGTTGTACGTTCAATTTCAGCAGAACACATTTGGCTGGCAATAGCGCGCTTCCATATCAGTTCATAGAGCTTTGCCTGATCATTGTCGAGAAAATTACGGACTTGATTGGGAGTGCGTTGAAAATCTGTTGGGCGGATTGCTTCATGCGCTTCCTGTGCATTTTTTGCTTTCGTTGAGTAAAAACGTGGTTTTTCAGGAACATAGTCTTTACCAAAAGATTCATGAATGACTTTTCTTGCAGCATCAATGGCTTCTGGCGCTATTTGTACACCATCGGTACGCATATAAGTAATAAGCCCTGCCATTTCACCATTAATTTCAATCCCTTCATAAAGCTTTTGGGCAATTTGCATCGTGCGAGAAGCTGAAAAGCCTAATTTTGAAGAAGCTGCTTGTTGTAGTGTAGAAGTTGTAAACGGAGGAAAAGGATTTCTCTTTGTAGGTTTTGCTTCAACACTGAGTGTATGATATTGAGCCTTCTCCAGCATAAGGCGAATTTGATCTGCTCGTTCTTGAGATTGAATATCAAGTTTTCCAATCTTCCTTTGATTAAACATTGTCAGTCTGGCTTGGAAATGATCATTTCGAATGGTTTTTAACTGTGTTGTAATGGACCAATAATCTTCTTTAATAAAATGTTCTATTTCTGATTCACGGTCGCAAATAATACGTAAAGCAACCGATTGAACGCGCCCAGCTGAGCGTGCACCAGGGAGTTTACGCCATAAAACAGGTGAAAGTGTAAAACCTACAAGGTAATCGAGAGCACGACGTGCAAGATAAGCATCGACAAGTGATGTATCAATATCACGTGGATTGTTCATGGCATCGAGTACAGATTTTTTAGTGATGGCATTGAAGACAACTCTTTTAATAGGTTTATCTTTTAAAACTTTTTTTTGACGAAGAACATCGAGAATATGCCATGAAATAGCTTCTCCTTCGCGATCAGGGTCTGTTGCCAAGATAAGGCTATCAGCTTCTTTAACAGCTTTTGCTATTTCATTTAAACGTTTAGCAGCCGCAGAATCTATATCCCATTTCATCGAAAAATCTTGATCGGGTAAAACGGAACCATCTTTTGCAGGTAAATCACGAACATGTCCAAATGATGCGACAACTTTGTATTGAGATCCAAGATATTTATTAATTGTTTTTGCTTTTGCTGGAGATTCAACGATAACGATATTCATAATTTTACCCGAATATTGAAATAAAAAACTTTTTTATAAACGCCTTTCACGCGAATAGCTAATGGCAATTGTTTAAGAACATATAAAAAAAATATTAGCCATATAAAAAACATGAATATTGTACAACTTGTGATTGTTATTATTAAAACGCACCCTATATAGAATTATACGATTTATTTTCCACTGTTATTACTAAAACGTACGGCGCAATACTAAGATAACGTCTATTGAGAGGGAGGAGGGGAAATGCTCAAGGATAGAGGATTATGTTTATAAATCATTTGAAAGTTATCCAATATATTACAGACATGTCAAAGCAAATGAATCAGATGGCGCGTCAAGCGCATAGTCCGCTTTTAGCATTGCTTTTGGATATGGTTGCCAAAGAAGGACAAAGCATTATTAATAGTGCAGAGACTCTTGGGGAAGATCAAGATTCGACAATGACACACAACCACCAGAGTGTCGAATAAGCTTTCCAGCAAGCTCTAGTTCTACCAATAAGAGGTAGAGAGTTGGGAGTGAAATACCTGAGTGGGTACTCAGTGTGTCTAAGTCGATTGGTGTTGTTGAAAGAGCAGAGAGAACTGCTGCACGTGCTGCATCGTCATCTGCGAGAGAGGGAGAAGTATCCTTTTCATGTGCTGAATTAAAATTTTCCTTTTCAAGTTGTAAAGAGGATGGTTCTTCAAAAAAATTGAGTTGGGAATTTGGAAGCGGTGAAATTAATGGCGTAAGTGTTTCTATGATGTCAGAAGGATGTGTGGTGAGGAGAGCACCGTCCTTGATAAGGTTGTTTGTACCAACAGATCTTGGATCAAGTGGAGAACCGGGAATAGCAAAAATCAACCGTCCCATTTCAGCTGCTTGACGTGCGGTAATTAAGGATCCTGAGCGTAGAGCTGCCTCCACAACCAAGAGACCAAGTGATAGAGCTGCAATGATACGGTTTCTTCTTGGAAAATCGATAGCACGCGGCTTCCAAGAGATGGGCATTTCGCTGATGATGGCTCCACCATTGGCAATAATATCTTCGTGCAATTTTTTATTTTCAGGAGGATAGATATGATCTATTCCCCCTGCCATGACCGCAACTGTTCCTGTTTTTAAACTTGCTTGATGGGCAATGCTATCAATACCACGAGCGAGCCCAGAGATTGTTACAAAGTCTGCTTCTCCCAGAAAATGCGCAAATTGAGTCGTAAGCTTTTTTCCAGCAGCTGAAGCATTTCGAGAGCCTATAATTCCAATAGAAGTTTTTCGAAAAATCGAAACATTACCTTTGACAGCAATAAGCGGCGGAGGTGCTTCTGTAACTTTAAGAAAAGTTGGATAATCTGGTTCTCCCATGCCGATAAACCGAATACCTAATCTTTCAGCTTCTTGTATTTCTTTTTCCGCATCTTCTAAGCTTGCTATTTTAACTGATGCAGAACCACCTCCTTTTCTACTAAGCTCTGGCAGCGCTGCTAGAGCATTTTCTGCTGTTTTATAATGATCAATGAGATTGCGAAAACTAACAGCCCCAATATTTTCACTGCGCAATAACCGTAACCAGCTTAGACGTTGACGATCTGTAAGCAAGATTCCCTTATTTATCTTTGTTTTGCGTACCAATCTTACTTTCTTTCCCAATGAGTAATCTACTGATATTTGCAGAATGTTTTATGAACACAAATAGGCTCATCGCGATGAGCATACAATAGAAATAAGAATCGGAAAAATAAAAAACAAATATCGGCGTGATCGAAACTGCAACAAGTGCAGATAATGAAGAATAACGCATGAGAAGAAAAATCGCGCTCCATACAATAATAAAAATAATTGCTGCGGGCCAATAAACTCCTAAGCAAACCCCCAGATAGGTAGCGACACCTTTGCCACCTTTAAATTTAAGCCATACGGGAAAAAGATGTCCTAAGAAAGTAAAAAAACCTGCTAGAGAAACAAGGATATTATTGTCTAACGGATCACTAAAGAACTTTATAATGAAGACAACAATAGTTCCTTTCAACATATCACAAAGAAGTGTTAGAGCAGCAACTTTTTTATTTCCTGTTCGTAAAACATTGGTTGCTCCAATATTGCCGGAACCGATTGTTCTTATATCGCCAAGTTTGGCCAATCTCGTAAATAGAAGACCAAATGGGATTGAGCCAATGAGATAAGATATGAGGAAAATAAACCATGGAGTGGATTGAAAAAATATTTCTGCTTCATTCATTAAGAATCTCATTAAGTTTGTTGATCAAGTTTAAAAACGGATTTCCCTTTCACAAAGGTCTGGAGTACGCGTCCTTGAAAACGTGCCTTCTCAAAAGGGGTATTTTTTGAACGTGAATAGAGATTCTCTTTCGAAACAACCCATGGTTCTTCAAGATCAACGACAATAAGGTCTGCATAAGCACCTTTCTTCAGTGTTCCTGCATTGAGTCCAAAGAGCTTTGCAGGCGTCGTTGACAAAAGTTCAGTTATCCGTAGAAGAGATAGGCTCTCATCATGATAAAGACGTAAAGCCGCACTTAATAAGGTTTCCATACCAATAGCGCCCGCTGCTGCATCATTGAATGGTAAATGTTTTGTGTCGATACCCTGAGGATCATGGGAAGAGACAATGACGTCTATCGTTCCATCTTTTACTGCTTCAATCATTGCTATACGGTCTTCTTCTGTACGCAAAGGAGGCATGAGGCGGAAAGAAGTTTGATATTGGCCAATGTCATTTTCGTTGAGAGATAAATGATTAATCGATACACCAGCTGAAATTTTCTCATTGTGTTTCTTGCCTAAGCGGAGGGCATCAGCAGAGAGTGCTGTCGATATCTGGGTGGCGTGATAGCGTGTTTGCGTTAATGCTGCTAGGCGCAAATCCCTTTCAAGTGGGATAACTTCTGCTTCACGGGGAATGCCAGAAAGACCAAGCCAACTGGCGAGTAGTCCTTCATTCATTACGCCTTGTTCTGTAAGATCTTTATCTTGCGTTTCGTGTATCAATGGAACATCAAAATCACGTGCATAAGTCATTGCACGTCGCATAACAGATGAATTTTGGAGTGTTTTTTTCCCTTCACTAAAAGCAACAGCTCCTGCATCCTTGAGCAAACCAAATTCGGTTATTTTGTCTCCGTTGAAACCTTGTGTGATTGCCGCAACGGGATAAATATTGACCGATGACATTTCTCCTGCTGTACGTTTAATAAATTGAACGAGAGCAACGTTATCAATAACTGGATGCGTGTCTGGCATCATAAGAAAGGAAGTAATACCACCTGCTGCAGCTGCTTGACTTGCCGATGCAATTGTTTCACGATTTTCATTTCCTGGTTCTCCAACAAAAACACGTGCATCAACAAGTCCAGGGAGAATTGCTTTGTTTTGTGCATTAATAATTTCTGCACCTTCAGGAACTCCCTGATTCAGAGCTTCTTTTCCAACGGCTATAATCTGTCCATTTTCAACAATAACTGCACCAATTTCATCGATTGCGCGTGAAGGATCAATAATACGAGCCTTTTGAAAAACAATTGGTTTTATCATTTTTTTTCTCCATGGATCTTCAAGCGCGAATCTAATAAAGCCTCCATGACTGCCATACGCACTGCAATTCCCATTTCTACTTGGGTATGAATCATACTTTGTGGTCCATCGGCTATATCAGATGCAATCTCCACACCACGGTTTATAGGACCAGGATGCAAAATAATGCTATTGTTTTTGGCATAGGCTAAATTTTCTTTATGCAAGCCAAAATAATGAAAATATTCGCGCGTGGAGGGAATAAAAGAGCCTGTCATCCGTTCATGCTGTAAGCGTAACATCATGATAACATCAGCATCTTTAAGACCTTCTTTCATGGTGTTAAAAACCTCAACACTCATATGATTAATCTCGGTGGGTAAAAGTGTTGAGGGAGCAACCGCACGAACACGAGCACCCAAAGCATTAAGACTAAGGATATTAGAACGTGCAACACGTGAGTGCAAAATATCTCCGCAAATGGCAACGGTTAATCCTTCAATACGACCTTTTGCTCTTTTAATGGTGAGAGCATCTAATAAGGCTTGGGTTGGATGTTCATGAGCACCATCACCTGCATTAATGACACAACAATCAACTTTTTGTGCTAATAAAGCTGCTGCTCCCGCACTGCTATGGCGAAAAACCAGTATATCTGGCTTCATCGCATTAAGTGTTGCGGCTGTATCAAGTAGCGTTTCTCCTTTTTTTACAGATGAGTTGCCGATCGCGAGATTCATCACATCTGCTCCCAACCTTTTGCCTGCTAATTCAAAGGAAGATTGCGTTCGCGTAGAAGCTTCAAAAAAGAGATTAATTTGAGTCCGGCCACGCAAAATAGATTTTTTTTTATCAATTTTGTTAGAAAGAATAATGTTTGCTTCTGCACGATCAAGCAATGTATTAAGGTCTTGTACACTCAGATCTTTAATAGCTAACAGATGTTTATGAGGGAAAAGTGGAAAAAAATTATCTTGAATCATAGCATTCTTCTTTATCTCTCTCTAAACAGGTTAAACAAGCATTTGTTTGAATATGATAAATGTTTTTTAACTCTAAAAAGACAAATAGTCTATGATGTGAATGATTTGAATAGTGGAATATACCTATGAGTGCTGTCTCTACGCAAAATGCTCGTCGAAAAAATACATTTCTTAGCGATACGCTTATGTTTCGTATGGCCTCTACTTTGCCTAAGTTTTTATTAGCAAGCTTTGAAGAAATAGGGGATTTTGCTGCGAGTCAAGAAGCACGGAAGCTTTCTTGTTTAGCTAATCACTATAAGCCTTTATTGCGTTATAACGATGAATGGGGGCAACAGGCAGAAAAATTAGAAATACATTCTTCCTATCAAGACCTTCAACAGTATTCTAGACGTGCGGGGTTGGTTACCTCGCTTTGGGAAAATACGAGCTCAGAAAATGGGGTACGTTATCAAGCGCGTGCGATTCGTTTGGCTTTATCTGCTGGTTTAGAAACAGGACATTTGAATGAGGTTATTATAACGAGTGCAGCGATTGCTGTCTTAATTAGTGATAGTGAACTCTTTAAAAAATGGCAAAATGCCCTTTTGTCACGCCAATATGATTCTTCATCAAGGCCTATTCATCATAAAAAATCTGCTTCTCTGACGTGTGCTTTTGATGACATTGAACAATACGCTTTCAATTTTCCAAGTGTTAAGAAAATTTCTTTCGATGAAAATATGGAACGTGATCTGTATCGTTTAAATGTTGTAAAAACCAATGTTATTAATCCTACAGCTGATGGATATCTCGTTAGTGCAGATTTAAATGGTCATTTAAGTTGCTTTTTTGTTCCACGCATACAGGAAAATGGTGCATTAAATGGATTTATATCAATTCGTCATTTAATTCAGCGTTCTGGAGAACTTTTAACACCAGAGGGGGTTGTTGATTTTCAAGGGTGTTATGGCTGGCTTCTGGGAAATGCTGGAGAAGGTCTTAAAGTTATTAAAGATATTGAGACGATGATGCGTTTTGATCAGTCTGTCATATCGGCAGGTGTTTTGCGAGCTGCCCTTCAATTTGGCATAGATTTTTTCCGGAAAAAAATGCCAAATCAGCCTTTGCCACCACTAACAGAACGTATTTTTGCAGATATTGCATTAGATATTGCTGCTTCACAAGCATTGGTTTTGCGTTTAGCGCGAGCATTTGACAATGCAGCAAATGACCGTTCTGAAGCCGCTTTTGCGCGCATTATGACACCTATTATTGCTTATCACGTCAGTCAATTGGTTGTACCTATTATTGGTGAAATTATTGCACAGCTTGGTATTGAAAGTTTTATAGAGAATAATCCATTATCACAAATGTTACATAATGGGCCTGCACGAACTGTAAGAAATAGTTCTGCTAATCAATTGGTAAAGGATGCCATTCTTATTTCTGAAAAAGCTCCGGGATTGTTTCAGAAATTATTAGAAAAAATTGCTCTTGATATTGGTCCAGCAGGACCAAGAGCAATTGAAATTATTAAATCTGCAGGTGATATGGCATCAGCAAATGAGGGAGCAGGAAGGTTTTTTGTTGAGCAGGTAGCCTATGCCGCCGCCGCCGCATCATTACATTCTACGGATATAGAACATGTCGCAAATGCCTATATGGAAAGCCGCCTTGGGGGGCAATGGAGATCTTCCTATGGGATGCTCATTGCACGCTATAATGCAGGGCATTTGCTCAATGTTCTTTATCCTTCCATATGATGGAAATTTTCAATCCTATTGAGAGCACCTTGCAATATAAAAGCGGCAGCTGCCGAATCAATTCTTTTTGCTCTTTTAGTGCGTGATACATTCATTTCTAAAAGAGAACGTTCTGCGGCAATTGTTGATAGGCGCTCATCCCAAAAAACAAATGGAATTTTTGTATAGGCTTTCATATTGCTCACAAAAGCTCTAGTTGCTTGAACACGAGAGCCGCTACTTCCATCCATATTAAGAGGTAAGCCAATGACAATAACGCCCACATTTTCATGATCAAAAATTTTAATAAGTGTGTGGGCATCTTCTGTAAATTTTTTTCGTTGGAGTACAGGGCGTGGATTTGAAACAGTCAACCCCATATCAGAAATCGCAATTCCAATCGTTTTTGTCCCTAAATCTAAGCCTGCTATTGTTTGTCCAGGCAAAAGATGTGTCATAATTTCGTTTATATTAATAACAGTCATAGGGATTATAATACGTTTTTTAATATTTCAGATCTATAATTATATTCTTTGTTCATCTTATCTAATATCCTTGCGCTTGCAAGCGCAGCCTTGTATAGCCAGATAAAGATCAATAAATAAACAAAAAAAACAGAAAGGCGTAAAGAGTATGTCTGTTGATCAAGAAACCGTCAAGCGGGTTGCACATTTAGCTCGGATTGCTATCCACGATGATGAGGTGGAACCTATGACAAAAAAATTCAATGCTATTTTAGGCTTTGTGGAGCAATTGAATGAAGTTGATGTTAGTGAAGTTGAGCCATTAACATCTGTGATACCGATGACTCTACGAATGCGTGAAGATAATGTTACAGATGGTAATAAAGCAGCAGATATTGTCGCCAATGCACCTGTTACAGAAGAAAATTTTTTTCTTGTCTCAAAAATTGTTGAGTAACTTTTTATATTTTTGAAATTTGAGAACCAATATGACGGATTTAACAACCCTTACAATTGCACAAGCTCGTGATGCGCTAATAAAGAAAAAGCTCAAAGCAACGGAATTAACAGAAGCTTATTTAAAAGCAATAGAATTGGCTAATCCGACTTTAAATGCTTATGTAGCAATAACAGCAGAACAAGCAAGAAACATGGCTTCTGAATCAGATCGACGCTTGGCGAAAGGAGAGGGGGGGATTTTGGAAGGAATTCCCTTGGGGATTAAAGATCTTTTTGCAACCCATGGTGTTCATACTCAAGCCTGTTCAAATATTCTTGATGGTTTTAAACCAAACTATGAATCAACAGTTACGGCTAATTTATGGCAAGATGGTGCTGTGATGTTAGGAAAACTTAATATGGATGAGTTTGCTATGGGCTCTTCTAATGAGACATCATATTATGGCCCCGTTATTAGTCCATGGAGAAAAAAAGACTCAAATGAAAAACTTGTTCCCGGTGGTTCTTCAGGCGGTTCGGCTGCCGCTGTTGCCGCGCAAATTTGTGCTGGTGCAACAGCAACAGATACAGGTGGCTCAATCCGTCAACCAGCAGCTTTTACTGGGACTGTAGGAATAAAGCCAACCTATGGACGTTGTTCACGATGGGGTGTTGTCGCGTTTGCTTCATCTCTTGATCAAGCTGGACCTATTGCTAGAGATGTTCGTGATTGTGCTATCTTACTCAGATCAATGGCTTCTTTTGATGAAAAAGATTCGACTTCCGTAAATTTACCCGTTCCTGATTATGAAAGTTATCTTGGGAAATCAATCAAGGGAATGAAAATTGGTATTCCAAAAGAATACTACCTAGCTGGAATGTCTCAAGAAATTATTGATCTTTGGCAAAAGGGAATAAATTGGTTAAAAGAAGCAGGCGCTGAAATACACGATATTTCTTTACCCCATACAAAATACGCTCTACCTTCTTATTATATTATAGCGCCTGCAGAAGCCTCTTCTAATTTAGCGCGTTATGATGGTGTGCGTTTTGGTTTGCGTGTACCTGGAAAAGACATCATTGAGATGTATGAAAATACACGTTCTGTTGGTTTTGGTGATGAAGTCAAACGACGTATTCTGGTTGGGACTTATGTTCTTTCATCAGGTTCTTATGATTCTTGTTATCTAAGAGCTCAGAAAATAAGAACACTCGTAAAACGTGATTTTGATCAATGTTTTGATTCAGGCGTTGACGCTATTCTTACACCAGCAACACCAACACCTGCTTTTGGTATTGCTGATGAAAAAATAAAAAATGATGCTGTCGCGATGTATCTTAATGATATTTTTACCGTACCAGTGAATATGGCTGGTTTACCGGGAATTTCTGTTCCTGCTGGTCTATCATCAAATGGTTTACCTTTGGGACTGCAATTGATTGGTAAGCCTTTTGCTGAAGAAATTATTTTCAAAATAGCGCATATTATTGAACAAGAAGCAGGTGTATTTTCTGCGGAAAAATGGTGGATATAATCATCAAACTTTACAAAAAAGCATTCCTCACCACTGATGAGAAATGCTTTTTAAAAGAAAAGAGGATAAGCTCTATTGCCTTAATTTATCTCTCTTATCCACCAAGATAGGCTTCTTTAACACGCGGGTCAGAAAGCATCGCTTTGCCTTCACCATGAAATAAAATATGCCCTACCTCTAAAATATAAGCATAATCAGCAATGGACAGTGCAGCGAATGCATTTTGTTCAATAAGAAGAACAGTTTTTCCCATATCATTAATTTTTCGGATAATCGAAAAAATTTCCCGAACGAGAAGGGGAGCTAACCCCAACGAGGGTTCATCTAATATAACCATATCAGGATTGCTCATGAGTGCGCGGCCTACAGCAACCATTTGTTGTTCCCCACCTGACATTGTTCCTCCCAACTGTTTTGATCTTTCACGTAGGCGCGGAAAAAGATCAAATATCCATTCAATATCGCGAGAAATTCCCTGTTTATCATGACGGATATAAGCACCTAGATGGAGATTCTCTAAAACAGTGAGGTGAGGCATAATACGCCGCCCTTCAGGACTGAGGGCAATCCCTAATCGCAAAATCTCTTCTGGTGATTTTTTAATAATTGATTCTCCATTATAGGTAATTTCTCCATAAACAGAGCGATTAAGCCCTGTAATAGAGCGTACAATGCTGCTTTTTCCTGCACCATTGGCTCCAATTAAAGTAACAATACTTCCCTTTTTTATGGACATAGAAAGATTTTGGATAGCTTTAATGGCACCATAATGAACGTGAAGATTTTTTATTTTAAGAATATCCATAAACATCTCCGCCAAGATAAGCTTCAATAACTTTTGGGTTATTACGAACTTCATCTGGTGTACCATTAGCAATGCAACAGCCATGTTCCATGACCAAAATATGTTGGCAAAGCCCCATAACCACTTTCATATCGTGTTCAATAAGAAGAATTGTAAGATCAAAGTCTTTCTGCACTTTTGCTATGAACTTTCTAAGATCTTCACTTTCTTGTGGATTCATGCCAGCGACAGGTTCATCAAGAAGAAGCAATTTGGGCTTTGTGGCTAACGCGCGTGCAATTTCTAAACGTCTCTGTACACCGTAAGGTAAAGCTGTTGCTAATTGATTGGCAAGGTGATCAAGTTGTAGTCGTTCAAGAAGCTCCATGGAATTTCTATAAACTTCTCTTTTTTCTTTCATTGCTTTTGAAAAAAAGAGAGCTGAAGAAAACCAAGGATATTTTTGACGGACATGAGCGCCTACCATAACGTTCTGTAAAACCGTTAATCCTGAGAAAAGACGAATATTTTGAAATGTTCGAGCAATATGACGTCTACAGATAATATAAGGAGGTTCTCCAGAGATTTTTTGTTCATCAAAAAGAATAGTACCGCTTGTAGGGGCATAAAATCCAGAAATCATATTGAAAACTGTTGTTTTCCCAGCTCCATTGGGACCAATTAATCCAGTAATGCTTCCTCGTTTAATGGCCATATTAACATTATTGACAGCAACTAATCCGCCAAAACGCATTACAATATCATTGAGTGAAAGAAGAGTACCGTTCATAGCTTTCCCTCAGTATTAGAAAACTTTTTGCGTGTCAGAAAACTATAAATTCCACTCCATGAGAATTCACGTTGTCCCATCAATCCTTTTCTCCAAAATAAAATAATTATCAGTAATAAAAGAGAGAAAACAACCATGCGAAGTCCTGGTGTTTCTGGAATATGCATAAAACCTAAGTCAAATGGACTTTCAATAATACGAAGCCATTCAAGCATGACTGTAATAATAATGCTCCCAATAATACTTCCTGTAATTGAACCCAGACCACCAGCGACAACAATCATCAAAATATTAAAAGTTAGAAGAAAATTAAACATTTTTGGATCAATGGTTGAAATAAGAGCAGCCATTAACGCTCCACCTACACCTGCAAAAAATGCTCCAACAGTAAAAGAAAAGCTACGGTAGAAAAAAGCGTTAATTCCCATGGTTTTTGCAGCGATTTCATCATCACGAATAGCACGGAGTACATTACCAGTATTGCTTCGCAGTAAGAGAACAATAAAGAGAACTGTAAATGCTAACCAACCGTAGTTCCACCATAACGTTGCATTCTGAGGTATTCCTTTGATTCCCAAAGAACCATTTGTGAGAGATGTCGCATTCGTAATGACAATGCGGATAATTTCTGCGAAACCTAATGTCGCAATTCCAAGATAATCACCACCAAGACGCAATATTGGCAAAGCAATCAATAAACCGATAATTGCTGCACACAAACCGCTTACAACAACAGCAATAAAAAAAGGGAGTTGTAGATGGGACAATGGTTCAGCGATAGGCTCAAGAATCCACATCATCTCTTTTTGTTCAGGGGAAAGAAGTAAAATTGCGCAGATGTAAGCACCAATAGCCATAAAGCCGGCATGTCCAAGGGAAAACATACCTGTAAAGCCGTAAATCAAATTAAGGGAAATTGCCAAGATTGCATTAATAGCAATCAGATTTATGATACGGAGTGTATAGTCATTAAAATGGTTATCCGCGTAGAATAAAAAACCTATCAGAACGAAAATACTGATACACGATAAAAAAGTTGTCGCTGACTTTGCCATTAGATTTTCTCCTGACTTTTTTTACCCATTAATCCCGTGGGTAATATTAATAAAATCAGAATCAACAAAATGAAAGCGAAGGCATCACGATATCCGGATAGCGCGGGAAAAAATGCGATAATCATAATTTCAATAAACCCTAATAACAATCCTCCCAACATTGCTCCTGGTATCGAACCAATACCCCCGATAACGGCAGCAATAAAAGCTTTGAGACCAGGAAGAACGCCCATATAAGGCTGAATTTGAGGATAACGCAAAGACCACATAATGCCTGCTATAGCGGCAAGTGCTGAACCTATCCCAAATGTAAATGCAATGACTTTATTAACAGAAACCCCCATCAAACGCGTCGTTTCAATATCATGAGAGATTGCACGCATAGCAAGACCAGGTTTCGTTTTATGGATAATCCATAACAGTAAGACAATAAGAATCAATGACACAATGGGAACAATCAAAGACATGGGGGCAATTCTAATGATACCCCCTGATTCTGATCCTAAATGCCATAAAAATGGCGTTACTAAAAAATCTGGTTGTTTTACACCTTTAGGAACGCCACTAAAGAGTACCGTAGAAAGATTTTCAATAAAAAAAGAAACACCAATTGCACCGATAAGTGCCGAAATACGCGGTGCATGGCGTAGAGGTTTATAAGCAAGTTGATCAACAATAATCCCCACTGCACTTGTAATAAAAATGGCAAAACAAAGAGCTAAAACCCAGATCGGCGTAAAATCTCGTGGGGAAATTTTTAAATAATAAACAAATCCTAACGCAAGAATTAAAAAAACAGCGATCCAATAAAGGGGCGGGGGCCTCTTAAATCCTATAAAGACTGAATAATAAATAAGAACAGCAAGAAACAAAAGAAGAAGTGCTGCCCAAGCAGGCATAAAGCTAATCGTGGAAAAGAAAACAAAATAGGCTCCCAGCATAAAGATATCACCGTGAGCAAAATTAATCAGTCTCAATATACCGTAGACCATGGTATAACCAATAGCGATAAGTCCATAAAGAGACCCCAATGCCAGTGCATTAAAAAAATACTGGATGAACATTTCAGTGCTCATCTCTCATCCTTCCACATTCGTTAATTTATTACATAGGATAATAAGAAAATTTTAAGTTTTTGGTTGAGAAAAATATTCTCAACCAATTCTTGCATTTTAATAAGAACAACCTTTACATTAAAAAGCAGGTTTAACTTCTTCTAAATAAATACGTTTTCCATCTTGTATTTTAATGATACCAATCGGAATCTTAGGGTTATGATTTTCATCCATTGACATATCACCAAAGGGAGTTGGAAAATCTTTTAATTGGCTCAGTGCAATCGTAATTTTTTCACGATCAGCGCTACCAGCATTTTCAATGGCCTTCATGAACATCATATAACTCGTGTATCCCAAAACTGAATTGATATTTGGCTCTTTGTCAGGATAAGCTTTTTTCCATTCTTTTGTGAATTCTTGCGCAGCTGCTGACATATTTGGCATATCCTCACTGTAAGGAAGTGTCGTATGTAAGAAACCTTCTGCTGCTTTTCCTGCAATTGTAATCGTCTCTGGATTATCCATAGCATCTCCACCCATAATTTGAAACTTTGCTCCTAATTCACGCGCTTGTTTCATGATGATGGCCCCTTCAGAAAAGTAAGACGGAATGAATAAGATATCAGGTTTTTGCGCAATAATTTGCGTGAGAACAGCTGAAAAGTCCTGATCTCCAGAATTATAATTTAAATTTGAGATAACTTCACCACCTAATTTTTTGAAAGAACGCACAAAATAACTTGCAAGACCAATGGCATAATCGTTTGAAATATCTTTGAGGATAGCAGCTTTTTTTGCCTTTAAAACTTGACTTACATAAGTTGCGATTCCTATTCCTTGATAGGAATCAATAAAGCATGCGCGAAAGTAATATTTTTTACCCTGTGTAACAAGAGGACTTGTTGAAGAAGTTGCAATGGTTGGAGTCTTTGCTTTTTCAGATATTTCGCCACCTGCTAGTGAGAGTGAAGAACCATAACTTCCTATGATTCCACTGACCTTTTCACTGGCTGTTAAACGCATAACAGCATTAGCTGCTTCCACTTTATCAGACTTGTTATCAATAATAACAAGTTCCACTTTACGTCCCAAAATTTCTGGAACTTGTTTGTGAGCTAATTCGATACCTCGAATCTCAAGTTGGCCTCCAAAGGCATTTTGACCACTTAATGGAAGATAAACACCAATTTTAATAGATTCACTTGCATAAACATTTGCGGCAAGTGCCATGAAAACTGTGATTGTCATAAGGACTTTCTTCAATTGCATCGCGCATTTTCCTTAATTGAATTGTTATTTTTGTACCTTATATTGAACTTCTTCATCATGCAAGTTACACATTAATAAAAGTATCATTATGTAAAAAACTTTATATATAATCTTTATTGTAGGGTGCCCCTTGTAAGATATGTAAAGCGTACAATCAAATAGTTTTATCAATATTTTTATAAATTTCATGTTGATATTAACATGTAAGAGATACGACAATATGGGGAAATCTTATCTTGGGGCTTGCGTGTTGATACAAGAGCAATGTTTACTTAAACCTAGAGAATCAATATCGTGCAATTTATAAGCTACAGGATCACGTTATTATGACGAGTAAGGATGCATTAAAGGATTATTCCCTATCTGAGGATAGTATAGGTGCTTGTGGAGAGATTATCGAAATCAGTGGTGTCATTAAGTGGTTTGATGGTAGTAAGGGCTATGGATTTATTGTACCTGATTTACCTCATTTTCCCGATATATTATTGCATGTTACAGTCATGCGAAGGGATGGTTTCCAAACAGCTATGGAGGGCGCTAAAGTTATTTGCGCTGTGGAAAAGACGGAACGGGGATTAAAATGCGTTCAGGTGAAATCTATCGATTGTTCTTCAGCGGTTCATCCATCAGAAGTTCCTGCCCGTACTCATGTTGTTGTTACTCCAGAAAGTGGCCTAGAACGTGCAATTGTTAAATGGTTCAATCGTGACAAAGGTTTCGGTTTTCTTAGCCGTGGGCAGGGGACAGAAGATATTTTTATTCATATGGAAACGTTGCGCCGTTTTGGTTTAGCAGAGCTTCGTTCAGGACAAGTTGTTCTTGTCCGTTTTGGTAAAGGGGAAAAAGGTTTGATGACAGCAGAAATTTATCCAGATATAGGGTTTCCTTTTGCAACACATTAAATCACTGCTCATTAAAAAATCGCTTTTTATTAAGTTTTACGAGTGAAATCAGTGCTTTTCCGTATTTTTAAAGGGTGGTTATTTTTATAAATAGCTATAGAGGGTCTTTGTTATGGCTCTCGTGAATCTATAAACTAAATGAAAAAATATGCGTATTCTATTGAATAAAAATAAAGAAAGTAGGGAAATAGCGCTCTTATTTTTTGGTTTTTAAACTCTGATATTTTTATTTTAGAAACAAAATTTAAGATTTTTCTGTTGTGGAGACAAAAATGTTAAAGCCTTTAAAAGGGTGTGTTGTTTTATTGGTGATACTTTTTATATTAGAAATGCGCCTTGTTGTCGCGAAGGAGCCCATGAGGATCCCTGTTCATCCGATTCCTTTAGAAATACACACAAAGCACGGTACTGTTTCTTATAAAGTAGAGATTGCTTTTACCCCCTCTCAAGCAGCGGCTGGTTTAATGTATAGGACTGATTTTCCACACGATCGTGCGATGCTCTTTAAGCAGCAAAAAAGTTATCAATCGAGAGCTGAACAAGAGTTTTTTATGTGGATGGCTAATACACCTTTGCCGTTAGATATGATTTTTTTAAACTCTGAAGGGGTTATTGTATCGATTATTGAAAACACTTCTCCATTTTCAACAAAGACCATTTCATCAGGCGTCCCTGCAGCTTTTGCACTTGAGATTAACGCTGGTGAAGTTGCTGAAAAACAGATACAAAAAGGGCAACGTGTTATCCATCCTGTTGTTTGTGGGAAGTGCAATAAAAAATGACAGCTGAAGACATTCGTTTTTTTGAATATGATGGTTTGCGATTTGCTTATCGAGAAGAGGGGCAAGGTGCACCTATTTTGTTGATTCATGGTTTTGGGTCTTCTGCACGGGTGAATTGGTATGCAACGGGTTGGTTTCGTATTCTTACTGAAGCAGGGTACCGTGTTATTGCTCTTGATAATCGGGGGCATGGAGATTCGGTTAAAAGTTATGATCCTGCTTTTTATACACCTCAAGCTATGGCTGGCGATGCAGTAAGGCTCTTACAGCATTTAGAGTTATCTAAAGCTCATGTGATGGGATATTCTATGGGAGCTCGTATTAGTGCTTTTATGGCTCTTTTGCATCCGACATATGTGAACAGCGTTATTTTTGGTGGTTTAGGTATTGGTATGGTAACGGGAGCAGGAAATTGGGAACCTGTTGCTGAGGCTCTTTTAGCGGAAGATCCCTCTACCATTACCAATACGCGTGGTTTAATGTTTCGTAAATTTGCGGATCAAACGAAAAGTGATAGACGTGCTCTGGCCGCTTGTATTATTACATCAAAACAGGAGTTAACGGCGTCTGAAATTTATAAAATTGAACAACCTGCACTTGTTGCCGTTGGTTCATTAGATGAAATTGGCGGTGCTGCAGAACCATTAGCAGCTTTGTTGCCTTATGGTGAGGCTTTATCAATTCCTGGTCGAGACCATATGCTTGCTGTAGGCGATAAAGTTTATAAAAAAGGTGTTATCGATTTTCTCTCTCGCTATCCTATAAAATAAAAAATTTTTATAGGTTTTAGCATTTACAAAAATATCCAATATTTTTGCCTATAAACTGAGAAGCTTATTTAAAAACTTTTCTATTTTGACATAAGTCTTTATAAAAAATAGGCAGAAAAATAAGCTCTTATTCGCTTATTCTGTATATTTTTGAAGATGTGTAATTCTTTTAAAGTTAGATAACTATATTTTAAAATGCTTTTAAAAGGATTATTTTTGAATAATGAAATAATATTTTTTGCTAAAAATGTAATTTTAATTAAAAAATTGTTTTATTTTAATTTTTTATAGCAATGACAAAATTATAAATCGTTGATTAATTTTTTTCTAAACATGCATCATAAATGCAGATGCTAAAATTGGAGATAAAGTAAAATTATTAAAAATATACAGTTTTCTGCCATTTTTTTATCTATACGGGTATATTTAATAATGATAGACTCCTTTTATAAAAGTTCTTTATGAATATATAAAGAAAGATCTGTAAATACATGTAATATTAAGTCAATATTCAGATTAAGCTTTTTTACTGACTTTACAGAATCAAAGGAGTGTCTTATTCCCGCGACACGCAATTATTTTAATCGTATCAAAAAACAGGAGAGCATAGTGAATGCTGATGAAATAAAAAAACTTGATAATTATTTAAAAAATACATTCCAAAACTCAGCATTGCAAGTTAGAGCACGGCCTAAGAAGGATGATTCTTGTGAGGTTTATATGGGGGATGAATTTTTAGGCGTTATTTATCGAGATGAAGATGAAGATGAGCTATCCTATAATTTCTCAATGGCTATATTGGATATTGATTTAAAAAATTGATTAATTATTCTTCTTGAATGAAGTCTTTTTTATCCCATAAGGTTTATATAAGTTTTAATGCTTTGAAACTTGTATGGTTATGTCGTGCGATAATAAGGTGATCATGGATCGTAATGCCTAATGCATTTGCGGCATCTTTTAGTCTGTATGTCATTGTTATATCTGCATCAGAGGGGGTAGAATCACCAGAAGGATGATTGTGGACTAAGATAAGTCCTGATGCGGATAACTCTAAAGCTCGAGAAATAACTTCACGAGGATAAACAGGGGTGTGATCAATGGTTCCAGTTTGTTGTACCTCATCGGCAAGTAAGCCGTTTTTTTTATCGAGAAATAAAATACGAAATTGTTCGCGTGTTTCGTGAGCCATAACTGCTTTACAATAAGCTAATACTTTATCCCATGATGAAAAAATATCGCGTTTAAACAATTGTGCACGAGCAATACGTCCAGCAACATCTGAAATAATTTTTAAATCAATTGCAGTAGCGGGACCACATCCTTGAACCTCTTGAAGTCGATGAATGTCAGCGCCCAACACATCAGCTAATGAACCAAAATGTGCTATCAAATTTTTAGCTATAGGTTTTGTGTTTGCGCGTGGTATTGTGCGAAAAAGCAATAATTCAAGATATTCATAATCTTCAATTGCATTTCCTTTTGACTTTAAATAGCGTTTTCGAAGACGCTCACGATGTCCTTGATAATGTTTATCAAGCTTTATATTCTTCTTGGGCTCTGCACTTTTTCTTTCTGATTCTGAGGTGCGTGGAGAACTTGATGTTAATACAAAGTGGTTACTTTGAATATCTTCCTTTTTATTTAATTTTTTAGCCATAACATCTCTACAATGCATTAAATCTGCGGATTTGGAATATAAAAAATATTTTTAGGCGATATTGTAAATATTTCACACCCTTCATTTGTGACACCAATTGTATGTTCATATTGTGCTGTCAAAGAGCGGTCACGGGTAACAGCAGTCCAGCCGTCAGATAAAATCTTAACTTGTGGCTTACCAAGATTAATCATAGGCTCAATTGTAAACATCATCCCTTTTTTTAATTCGATGCCTTCTCCGGGATTTCCATAATGGAGAATATTGGGGGCATCATGAAAAAGTTGACCGATACCATGTCCGCAAAAATCTTTCACAATTGAACACCGTTCAGATTCGGCATACTGTTGAATGGCTGCACCAATATCACCTGTTGTTGCTCCAGGTTTAACGACAGCGATCCCTCTCATAAGGCTTTCGTGGGTTATTTGTAAAAGGCGTTCTGCAGCACGTCTGATTTTTCCAACAGGGTACATGCGGCTTGAATCACCATGCCAACCATCAAGAATAAAGGTCACATCAACATTCACAATATCGCCTTCTTGTAAGGGTCTTTCATTGGGAATACCATGACAGACAACGTGATTGATAGATGTACAGCATGAATGGCTGTATCCATGATAATTTAGATCAGCAGGAAGAGCTCCTTTTTGTGCACCAAAAGTAAATACAAAATCATCAATTTCTTGCGTAGTGATACCAGGTTTAATCATATCCGTAAGCGCATCAAGGCATTCTGCAGCAATACGACCAACTTCACGCATTTTAGCGAAAGCATAGTCATCAAAAATGCGGATTTTTCCATTAAACTTTAAAGGGATTTTATTATATTCAATATACTCAGTCATTGTTTCTTCTGTTTTCTATTTTTACTCTCTGAATCGGAAAAATGCCTTCTACACTTATGTGACACTTTACAGCATAACATTCTACTCCCGATTTTAATGCTAAATCAAACTTACGTCCATAGAGTGGATCAAGATCATGACAAATCGTAAAAGCTGTACAATCTTCTCGTTGAATAATATAAAGCATAGCAGCTCGTTTTCCTTGTTGTACGACTTGCATGAGTTCTTCAAGGTGACGGGCACCACGTTTTGTCTGACTATCGGGAAATTCTGCTAATCCTTTTTGACGGATAAAATGGACATTTTTGACTTCTAGGTAACAATCGGGAAGACTGTTATCACGTAAAAGAAAATCAATTCGTGATTGTGTTCCATAGTGTTGTTCTTTTAAAATCGTTTTATATCCACTTAATTCTGGTAGTAATCCGTTTTGAATTGCTTCTAATGCAAGTTTATTGGGTAAAGTGGTATTAATACCAACCAAAGTATTATCGGATTCAACAATTTCTAATTGATAAGCATATTTTCTCTTGGTATTTTTGTGATATGAAAGCCAAATATTGGCGTTGGAAGCTGTCAATCCAAGCATTGATCCTGTATTGGGTACCGACACGGTGAAGATATGTTGATCATCTTGTTTAACATCTGCAAGGAAACGTTTATAACGACGGATAAGCTTTGCCGGAAAAAGTTTGGGAGTAAAGTGCATATTCTTTTTTAGAGTTTATGATTTCATAATTCAACTGAGATTGTGATTTGTAGAGGCTATTCCCTATAAAAAAAGGTAAAATTGATGTAAAAAACACTACGATATTTTATATAAATCGTTATAAACTCCATCGTTCACTTTAATGGTTTTTAAAATTTATTATTAGGGAATCTACACTCTTTGAGTGAGAAAATAATATTGTCTATAATTTATTATTAAATAGCATTAGAGTACTGTGAAGAAGGTTTCGTTAAAAAAATAGTGGAGAGGGAGATATTTTAAGTGAAACTAGGTAAGGTTAATGGCTGGAACGAATAAGAATCGTGAAAATTTAACAAACGGTCCCATTATTATTTTAGTTGAACCGCAGCTTCCTGAAAATATTGGTATGGTTGCAAGGGCAATGGCCAATTTTGGGCTTTCTAAGCTTCGATTAGTCAAACCTCGAGAAACATTTCCGAATGAAAAAGCTAGAGCTGCTGCAAGTAAAGCTGATCACGTCATTAACAACGCCGTAATTTTTGATACATTGCGTGATTCAATTGCAGATTTACACTATGTTTTTGCTACAACAGCACGTGAAAGATGTGGATTTAAAACTGTAAAAAGTGCTGTCGAAGCAGCAAATGTACTCCGTCAGCGTGAAAATATCGGACATAAAACAGGTATTGTCTTTGGAAGAGAGAGATGGGGACTAGAAAATGATGAAATCAGCCTTGTTGATGAAATTATCACTTTTCCAGTTAATCCTGCTTTTGCATCACTTAATATCGCACAAGCAGTTCTTTTGATGTCTTATGAATGGATGAAAACAGGTTTAGAGAATGTGAGCGATACGGCATTTCGTGCACCAAAGATGGAGCCTGTAAATAAAACAGCGTTTCATGGTTTTTTATCTCAATTAGAAGAGGCTTTGGATATTCGTGGGTATTTTAGACCCCAAGAACGAAAAGAGGTTATGCTTGCAAATTTACGCTCTGTTTTTACGCGCGCCAACTTTAGTGAATCTGAGGTTCGTTTATTGCGAGGTGTTATATCTTCATTGGATCATTTTTCTCCACAATATCCACGGGGAAGTAGAGCTCCTCAAGAGCGCGATCGTCAAAAAATTAAAAATAAGTGTGAAAACTGATGGATGAAAGACCTGTACTTTTTTTTGATAGTGGTATTGGTGGCTTGACAGTGTTGAGGGAAGCGCGCGTTCTTATCCCTGAAATACAATTTATTTATGTGGCTGATGATGCCGGATTTCCTTATGGAAATTGGGAAGAAAACGCTCTAAAAGAGCACATTTTAAAGATTTTTACAAATCTTTTAACACGCTATAATCCTGCTTTATGTGTGATTGCTTGCAACACTGTTTCTACACTGATGATAGCAGATTTACGAAAAAACTTTCCTCATGTCCCTTTCGTAGGAACCGTTCCTGCAATTAAATCAGCTGCTGAACAAACAAAATCTGGTTTTATTTCCGTATTAGCGACTCCTGGAACAGTTAAGCGTGCCTATACAAATGAATTAATTAACTCTTTTGCTGGACAGTGTCATGTTCAGCTTGTAGGAAGTGAAAAGCTTGCTGGATTTGCTGAAGATTATTTACGGGGAAAATCTATCGATTCAGAAGAGTTAAGAAAAGAAATCCTGCCATGTTTTGTGAAAAAAAATGGTAAATATACTGATGTTATTGTTTTAGCCTGCACGCATTATCCTTTTTTGATTAACTTATTTCGTGAACAAGCTTTATGGTCCGTTGAATGGATTGATCCTGCAAAAGCAATCGCCAAACATATCAGATCATTATTGCCCTTGTCAGAAAAAACATATCAGAAACCCATAAAGAAATATCAAGATTTTGCGTTGCTGACGTCGAAGGATATCACCTCTTCAACGGAGAATTTATTAAAAGGATTTAACTTAAAGCTTATGAAAAGAGTTGACTTTGGAACATGAGATCAATAAAAGTGCTCCAGCTTTTTCTTTCAGGAAAATGGCATTAATTGACGTGTCCCGTGGATAACTTCGCATATTGGTATGTTAAGCTATTCTGTCAGTCTTTTTGTATTTAAAGGCAGAGGAGGGCGCGTTTCCTTGAGGTCTTAAGATCTCGTGTTTTATTTTAAAGGAAATGCGATGAGTAAACGCGAAACAACAAAGTATAAAATTGACCGTCGTATGGGAGAAAATATTTGGGGTCGTCCAAAATCTCCTGTCAATCGTCGTGATTATGGTCCAGGTCAGCATGGACAGCGCCGTAAAGGAAAACTTTCTGACTATGGGGTGCAATTACGCGCTAAACAGAAGTTGAAAGGGTTTTATGGTGATATTTCAGAAAAGCAATTTCATAAAACTTATGTGGAAGCTGCTCGTCGGCGGGGTGATACTGGTGAAAATCTTATCGGTCTGTTAGAATCTCGTTTGGATGCTGTTGTCTATCGTGCAAAATTCGTTCCTACGATTTTTGCTTCTCGCCAATTTATTAATCATGGTCATGTGAATGTAAATGGGCGACGCACAAATATTCAATCGTATCGTTGTAAACCAGGTGATGTTATTGAGGTTCGGGAAAAATCAAAACAACTTGTTTTGGTTTTAGAGTCGGTACAATTAGCAGAACGTGATGTCCCTGATTATATTGAAGTAGATCATAAACAGATGAAAGCGACCTTTACACGTATTCCTGCTTTTGCAGATGTTCCTTATGCTGTGCAAATGGAACCTAATTTGGTCGTTGAATTTTATTCTCGATAATTTTTTATGAAAAAAGTTGTTTCTCTTCTATTATTATAATTTCAAACTGTTATGTTGTTTTTATAATCTTTGAAGTTAACAGATATTTTGTGAATGGTTCTATATTAAGCTTATAACATTAGAATAGTGTAATAAGCTTATATAGTTCTGTTCATTTTTTTAGTATCTGTTTTTATAAATTCAAAAAATATAAATATAAGCTTGCTTTATATTTGTTTTTATCTTTGCAAAATGAGCTATTACTTGTGCAGGATATGGTCTTATGAATGATGTTTTCGTTGAATATCAGGCAATAGAAGAAAACGAAGAGAAAGATGATCTTTTGGCAAGCGAAGCAGATGATTGTCATCCAATATTTAGGTGTGCTCCTACAAGTGTGGAATTTAATAAATTGCGTAAACGCCTTTTGCGTCATATGCGGCAAGCTTTGGATGATTTTTCTATGCTCTCTACTGGAAAAAAATGGCTTGTCGCTGTATCAGGTGGAAAAGACTCTTACGGTTTATTAGCACTTCTTTTAGATTTAAAGTGGCGTGGTCTTTTACCTGTTGAAATTCTTGCTTGTAATCTTGATCAAGGGCAACCAGGATTCCCTAAACATATTCTTCCAGATTTTTTGAGTTCTTATAAAATTCCCTATCGTATTGAATATCAAGATACTTATTCCATTGTTACAGATAAATTGGCAGAGACGCAGACATATTGTTCACTTTGTTCTCGATTACGACGTGGTAATCTCTATCGCATTGCACGTGAGGAGGGCTGTTCAGCATTAATTTTAGGGCATCATCGTGATGATGTGTTGGAAACATTTTTTATGAATTTGTTTCACGGTGGACGATTAGCTGCCATGCCTGGAAAACTTAAAAATGATGAAGGGGATCTTTTTGTATTACGTCCTCTTGTCTATGTTGCTGAAGAAGATATGGAAAAATTTTCTCAAGCAATGCAATTTCCTATTATTCCTTGTAATCTTTGCGGCAGTCAGGATGGTTTACAACGTAATGCAATGAAAGAAATGCTAAAAAATATTGAAAGACAAATGCCAGGACGTAAAGATACAATGATTCGCGCTTTAACGAATGTGCGCCCAAGTCATTTGCTTGATAAAAAATTCTTTGATTTTAAAACGTGTTAATAAAAATGAGATATTTTATTTCAAATTTTCTTATATTACATATCACAAGCGGAGCTCTTGTATGCCATAAAACACAATTAAAAAGTTTTCTTCAAATTACCAATGACCGTTGCAATAGGAATATAATATAATTATCGCTTTTCTCTTTTTTAAGTAAAAATGAAAGATCCTTGTAGATTTTATCTTATCCTATTGTGCCATAAAATATTTCATCATTTAGGGCTCTGTGGATCAAAATGTTATTAAGCGCTTGATAAAAAAATATTTTAGAGTGTACAGAAGACATTGAGAGGGAAGAAATTGTCTGTAAATCACTCATAAAGTGAGTCACATAAGTAATCGCGCTCTACTGTGAACAGCCCTTTTATAAAGCCATCTCCTATGGGAAACTTCCTCATTGGGGATAGGCGGAAGTTAAATTTTTTCAAACTGCTATGCCGTAAAGGTCATAGGCATCCGATTGTTCGATTTTAACGGTGACAAATTCACCGGCACGCAAAGGGCGTCGTGATGATATATGAACAACACCATCTATTTCTGGAGCATCGTATTGACTACGTCCTTTGGCAATTTTTCCTTGGCTTTCATCGATAAGGACTTGAAGTCTTTTTCCAATTTTTTTCTTTAAAAGATGTGTAGAAATTTGTTGTTGTTTTGCCATAAAACGATGCCAGCGGTTTTCTTTCACGTCTTCAGGAATATTTTTTAATCCCAAATCATTTGCAACGGCCCCTTTTACTTCTTCATATTTAAAGCATCCAGCACGTTCAATTTTTGCTTCTTCTAGCCATTCTAGCAGCATATTAAAATCTTCATTCGATTCACCAGGAAAACCAACAATAAATGTTGATCGCAAAGTGAGATCAGGACATATTTTTCGCCACTTTTCAATTCTACGGTTTGTTTTTTCCATAAGAGCAGGACGCTTCATATGACGCAAAACAGTCGGTGATGCATGCTGAAAAGGAATATCCAGATAAGGGAGAATTTTTTTTGCCGCCATAAGTTCGATAACTTCATCTACATGGGGATAAGGGTAAACGTAATGCATACGTACCCAAATGCCCATATCCCCTAGTTCCCGACAAAGATCAAAAAACTTCGTTTTAATTGTGCGATCTTTCCAAGAGTTTTCGAGATATTTAAGATCAATACCATAAGCACTTGTATCTTGTGAAATAACCAAAAGTTCTTTTACACCCGCTTGTACGAGTTTTTCAGCTTCGCGAAGAACATCACTGATGGGGCGTGACGTGAGATCACCACGCAGTGTAGGGATGATACAAAAACTACATCTGTTAGAGCATCCTTCAGAAATCTTCAAGTAAGCATAATGGCGAGGAGTTAAACGAATACCTTGGGGAGGAACTAAATCAAAAAAAGGATTATGAACAGGAGGAATTACTGTATGAACAGCTTCTATAACACTTTCATAAGCTTGTGGTCCTGTAATGGCTAATACATTCGGGTATGCTTGGCGAATAACATCAGGATCAGCACCAAGACATCCTGTTACAATAACTTTTCCATTTTTTTTGAGAGCTTCATCAATATTGGCTAATGATTCTTTTCTGGCAGAGTCAAGAAAACCACAGGTATTCACAATAACGACATCAGCTCCTTGATGTTGACGTGAAATTTCATACCCTTCAGAGCGGAGGCTTGTAATAATTCGCTCAGAATCTACGAGTGCTTTTGGGCATCCGAGAGAGACAAAACTGATACGAGGTGCTACCATGATAATCCTATAATTACTATGAATGATTGAGTTCCGCTTTTAAAGTTCTTTATTTCTTATACATAACAATCTGCTACAGGTTTATTTGATTTTTTTCTACAATATTTTGTGTATGGCTACAATTTTATCTTATTATACTGTCAAATACTGTTATTGAGGGCGATGCTATAAGACGAACTCCTT
This sequence comes from Bartonella queenslandensis, assembly GCF_018155095.1. GTDB lineage: Bacteria > Pseudomonadota > Alphaproteobacteria > Rhizobiales > Rhizobiaceae > Bartonella > Bartonella queenslandensis_B. Next base: position 42,191 of record NZ_NAAI01000007.1, read on the forward strand.
CAAAGCATTCAAGTCTTTTTTAAAGTACCTAATGAATATCTTTAAGCTTACTTATTCAGCCTTGCTTCAGTGAAAAACATAACAGGGTAGAGAGGAAGGGAAATCCACTCGATAAAGATTTGGTTTTGTTTATAGACCAAATTAGACCCATCCTTTGGCTGTGGGAAGAAAGTCAATTGCGTGTGGTACAATCAAAAGTTACACAACAGTTTTTTAACTGAATTTTATTGGTGTATGTATAGCGTACTATTTTTAATATTTACGAATAAGCCCAGTAAGTTTGCCTTGTATTTCTACACGCTCAGATTTGTATGTACGTACTTCATAGTAAGGATTAGCGGCTTCTAATGCAACAGAAGTTCCTTTGCGTCGATAACGTTTTAACGTTGCCTCTTTTTTATCAATAAATGCGACAATAATTTCACCTGATATTGCTGTATTTTGACGTTTCACAATAATCGTATCTTTATCAAGAATACCAGCCTCAACCATAGAATTATCTTTAACTTCTAATGCGTAGTGCTCACCTGTATTAACCATATCGTTTGGGAGAGAAAGTGAGCTTGTTTGTTGCAGTATAGCAGAGGCGGGAACGCTCGCAGAAATACGTCCCATAATGGGAATAATGATATTTTTTTTTTCTTCTTCTTCAAAGTTTCCAAAATTAGTCAAGTTTTTTGATATTTCCCTTTTATTTTTTTCTATCATACTGGGAGAAATCTTACGTGCTAGAGAAAGGTTAAATGTTATTTTCTCAGGAAGTCGAATCACTTCAACTGCACGAGCGCGATTAAGCAAACGACGTATAAAACCTCGCTGTTCTAAGGCTATAATGAGCTTATGAATGCCAGACTTTGAAGACAGTTCTAAAGCATTTTTCATTTCCTCAAAAGAAGGAGAAACACCTGTTTCTTTTATATGATTGTGAATAAACAAGAGTAGCTCATATTGTTTACATGTCAGCATTCAATGTTCCAATCAAAAGAATAAAAAAAGATTACTGTAAAAAATACGTATATATATAATATTTCTACAATTTTTTTCGTTAAATAAAACTTATTTGCTTTATTTTTGATCTTATAAGGAAGTTAATGAGGCAATATCCTTATTTATAGATATATTTAATATATGATAGATATAAAAATTTACTTTCATAATTTTATCATAATATTGTTTTATATATTATAAAATTACATTAATATTAAATATTATATATATAAAATATTTTATAATTCTGACTGAATTATCCGACCACTAAATTTTATGGTCAGCGTTATCCTTCTGTTTTTTCAATATATCTATGTATTTTATAATTTCTCGTATAAGAAGTTAAATAAAATGCATTCTTTCAATAGCGTAACGAATCACTTTATCTATATTTAGAATCATTTTGCATATTGTTTCTATTTTTTAGTCAAATTATCTACAGTGACAATAATGAACACCATTTATAGTCATGTCTGATATTTTCAATGAGATTAAATTTTTTTGCTTCTTGTTTGCTTTATTCTATAGAATCATCGTGCGTGAATAAAATTCACATCCTCAAGATACCATTGCTACTCATTCGCATATTTGTTTTTTAAAAATATCCCTTGCTTCCATCAAGATCATTTTGTAGATAATTAAAATCTATAGGACAATATTGTCTTTATATTTCAAAAGTTTACACAATCATACTTAATTTACTCAACCCTTATGTTACGATAATTTTTGACTATCGAAAGGAAATACCAGAGGTATTTTGATTTTTTTTGTCGTTTTATTTTTCTCTTTGCGTTGAACAAGAAATTGATTTTTATAATTTTAATATAAAAGGGGCATAAGGAATTTGAAACGAAAAATATTGCAATATTCAGCTTTCTTACTCGAGTAAAAATGATAAATTATTATAAATCAATATTTTATATTATGAGTCTCTATTCATATTTGAAAACTAAAACATAAAGATATAAAAAATAAACCATATCTTCCCGTGATGATCAACAGTCTATGTGAGAAGGAAGAGGAAAGTTTTTTCTTATAATTTTACCACTTCGAGTCTATGAGACATGTTTAGTTAGATTATTTTTTATCGAGATTTCAAAAAAAAGATCAAAAAGTAACTCCACAATGACGAGGAAAGAGGCAAAGACGGAAAATTATTGATAACTAGAAAAAATAATAATATTTTTTTTAAAAGGTGTTGACCAAATGAAAAGTCAACCGTATGTTCCCTTCACTTTCTACAAATTAGATAGTCTGCAAACTAAATAACTTGTGTGAGAGCGCGTAGCTCAGCTGGTAGAGCAACTGACTTTTAATCAGTAGGTCCAGGGTTCGAATCCCTGCGCGCTCACCATCTTTAAATAATGTCAATTAAGCTATGCTAAAATTTGAGAATCTTTGTTACTTTCGTTCTTTTTAGCTTTTTTGGTTACCCCAGTTTTTTTAAATTTTTTTTTATTGATTCTATAGCGCGTCGTTTTTTATCGGCTGTTTTTGTATAGAGTGCTTCTGTCCACCCTAAAAGTACTTTGAGCTTGCGATACAATTACACCTGCATTGATGGTACGTGTGGCTGTTCGCTTTCGCAATTCATGGGCTGTTTTTAATAGCCGCTGCATTACATGAAACAAGTTGATAGAATCATCATACTTATTCACAGCTTATACTATAAGATAATTTTTCATAACATATTGATTTATATATATTTTTATTTCATGACATTTTTATATAGTGCATTTATTTCCTATGACAATTATAAAATGGTTAACAATTTGTTAATTTTTTGATAGAAGAGGTGAGTTCAAGGATGATATATGCGCGAGGGAAATCATTTAATGTAAATTCTCCTATCGCGTACAAAAAGCGTGACATGATTTTTACAGTAGTACTTAACAAAAATAAGTGGACTGAATAGATGCCTTCAAATAGTAAAAAGAAATTTACTTCTATTATCAAACCAACATTTCAATTATTTTCTGTGATCGTCATTTCTCAGTCATTGATATCTTGTTGCGCAAGTGAAACTATGCATTTTTCAATAAAAGATTCTTATCATAATAAACCGGTTAACGTAAATATTTCTGCTTTACCAAAACAAATATCCAATAAGAAAAATCAACTAGCAGAAAAAAAGCGTGGGCGGGCGGTTGTTGGTAAACCTTACCAAATAAAAGGAAAGTGGTATTATCCTGAAAATGATCCAACGTATAAACGTGTTGGCGAAGCATCATGGTACGGTTCAGATTTTCATGGTCGTTTAACAGCAAACGGTGAAATTTATGACATGAATCTTCTGACGGCTGCTCATCCTACAATGCCTTTACCTAGCTATGCTCGTGTTACTAATTTGAAAAATGGATCTTCACTCATTGTTAGAGTGAATGATCGCGGACCTTTTATGAAAGACCGCATCATTGATTTATCAAAGAAAGCGGCAACAATACTTGGTTATGTAGATAAGGGGGTCACAGATGTTAAAGTGGAATATATTGCTGAAGCCCCCATTGGCTATTATGATGATGCATATTTAATGGCTTCTTATACTCCTGGAAATAATGACTCGTATTCATTAGCGTCAGGAAATGTTTCGAAAAAAAGAGAAACTGTTTTGTTCAAGGGGCGCGATACAGGAAACAAAGAGGAATTAGCTAAAGCAGTTTCTGTTTCACAGGAGCAAAGCGATAAAACTATTGCAGTAAAATTACCAGAAATTGGTCCTATCATGGTTGACAAGCCGGTGCCACTCGATCAAGTTGCTTCTATAAATAAGCTAAACAAAAAAACAAAGTTAAATTGGTTGCAGCTGTTTTAAGGAACGATATATTGATTTTTAATCGATATCATTTTCAAATAAAAAATGATGAAAAAGCTTGAGGTCAGTGTTACCATTATTAGTTTAGCACGCCTCTTCGGTGCGTTGCCGGTTTCATTTCTGATTTTATGGCAATGCTTGCTAATTATAAAGCGCGTTTTTTCTGCCATAAAAGTTTTTGCCAAATTGAGGATAAGCGGGTTGTGTGAGGCTGTTTGTGTGATCTCTGAAACATCTATACAATCTCATTGGAAAAGAATATAAATTTCCAAAAAGTAAAAAACATTTCCTTTTGATTTGACTTTGCAACCTTCAAAAGCATAAAAAGTAATATCTTATCAAGAGATTACACATGGCTCATGCTTTTTTATAAATTTCTTAATGGAGTTACACCCTTCACATAAATTAAAAACCTCAAATAAAATACACTTTTGTATTACCAATTCGCACATGCTTATTTTTCGTTTTAAAGAGGCATGTCGGTTCTCAAACTTATTTTATTAACAGGTTTGTGAATATTATAACTGTTAAGGCCATTAGGCATTACATTTTTTACAGGTATGAAGATATAAACCGATACCATCATAAATTTGTGCAAAGCTCTTATGTTTTTGCAATAATCCTTTAGCCTTAAGAGATTTATAAAAAGTATTTTTACTTTCTCTTTAATAATCTTAGCCTCTATACTAACTTTTCTTATGAAGGCTAAAAAAGCGATTTTAATTGTTTCAAAGAGGTGGGATAAGATGAGAGTCTCGCAGTTTTTTTGTCAACTTAAAGTTAAAGAAGTGATGATTTATATAAAATAAATCAATGTACTCAAAATAAAAAAGATAAAAAATGTATCATTTTATTTTTGCTCATGCTGAATGAAAATAAAACCTGTTCTTGGGTTGTCAATAATTCCTCAATTTACGGAAATAAGAAAGTTTTTCCCTATATAATGATTCTTTATGCTGATCTTTGAATGGGAGGAGCGGCTATGGGGACAGTATTAAGAATTTTATTGAGCTTATGGGGGATATTGGCATTTAACACGTGGGGAAGAGCGCAAGATTTTCAAATTTCTGCTTCACAAGTATTGTTACTCGATGATAATACAGAGACAATACTTTATGAAAAACAAGGGAATACTCCTTTTTTTCCTGCTTCATTAGCAAAAATGATGACGGCGGAAGTCGTATTTCATCAATTAAAAGAAGGATTGTTAAAAAATACCCAAAAATTCAAGGTCAGTGAAAATGCTTGGCGCAAGGGTGGGGCACCTTCCGGTACAACCACTATGTTTGCAAAAATAAAGACAGAAATCAGTGTTTCTGATCTTTTGCGTGGTTTAATTATTGTCAATGGAAATGATGCTGCTATTATTCTGGCTGAAGGAATATCAGGAGATGAGACTCATTTTGCACAGCTGATGAATCAGCGCGCTAAAATAATTGGATTATCTCAGAGCCATTTTGTTAATGCAACAGGGCTTCCCGAAGAGGGACAATTTGTAACAGTGCGCGATATGATTATATTGGCACGTCATATTGTTCAAGAATATCCAGATTATTATGCACTTTATCGTGAGCCTCATTTTACGTGGAACAATATTTTTCAACGGAATAAAAACCCTCTTATTTCTAAGGAAATTGGTGTAGAAGGATTTGGTTTTGGCTACAGCGAAAAAGAAGGATTTTCAATGGTTGCCACCATTTATAAAAATCATCGACGTCTTTTTTTAGCAATCAGTGGTTTGCAAGATGGTAAAAAACATACAACGGAAATAGAACGCATTCTTCAATGGGGAATGACGGCTTTTGATCTCAAAACGATCTTCACAAAAGGAGAAACGGTTGGGCATGCTTCTGTTTATGGAGGCAAGAAAAATTTTGTCCCACTTATTATCCAAAAACCGATAAGTTTTATGCTTTCAAATGAAAAAGACGTCAATGTTAAAGCAAAAATTAAATATCATGGTCCATTGAAAGCTCCTATTGTTTCAGGGCAACCCGTTGGCGTTATTCAAATTTTAGAAGATAAAAAGGTTCTTGTGGAAAAACCAGTTTTTGCCGGAATGAATGTTCAGAAAGGAAGTTTCTTTACAAAAGTAAAAGATGCATTTTATGAAATAACGATTGGATGGTTACGGAAATATTTGTAGTTACACGCTAATAAGATTAAGGTTCATACGTGTCAGGTTATTTTATTACATTCGAAGGAGGGGACGGGGTAGGAAAGACAGTGCAGATTTCTTTACTTGCTGAATATCTCTCTCACCAAGGTTATGATGTTGTTACAACACGAGAACCAGGAGGAACGGCAGGGGCGGAAGCAATCCGGCATATTCTGTTATCAGGGAAGGTACAACAATATGGACCGTTGATCGAAGCTGTGTTGTTTACAGCGGCACGTACCGATCATGTTGCCGAGATCATTGCACCTTCTTTGCAAAAAGGTAAAATCGTCTTATGCGACCGCTTTATTGATTCTACACGCGTTTATCAAGGACTTAATGAAACAATCCATTCTTCTCTTCTTTCTGTTTTAGAGTGTATTGCGCTTAATGGTATTATGCCTCATTTAACATTTTTATTAGATATGCCAGCAGCGTGTAGTATAAAGCGCGCAAATTTGCGAAGAAAAAAAAACGAAGAAATTGATTATTTTGAAAAAGATCAGTTGGAAATTCAAGAACAAAGGCGTCAAGCTTTTCTGCGATTGGCCAGACAGGAACCCCATAGATTTCGAATCATTGATGCGACTGGCTCAGTAGAGACCGTTGCATATCAAATAAAAAATATTTGTCATCAGGTATTATTGGATAATCTTTCATGAGTAATGTAAATACCTTACGACAATATGATGATATTGATACAATTTTATCTCCGTCCCAGAATAATGTTATCTTTGGTCATGAAGATGTTCGTCATTTTTTGACACAAATGCTTAAAGAAGAGCGTTTGCATCATGCATTATTATTTGAAGGAGAATATGGAATTGGAAAGGCTACATTAGCGTTTCACCTTGCTTGGAATATTTTAAGTTCTCAAAAAGGGACTTTCCTGAAACCAGATTCTCATTCCGTCATATGGCGCCAAATTACACAAGGCAGTCACCCTGGCCTTTTGTATATTTCACGTCGATTTGATGTAAAAACACAAAAGTTTAAAACAGGAATACTCATTGATGACATCCGTGATGTTATGCATTTTTTAAGCCGAACATCGCAAGATAATGGATGGCGTATTGTTATTATTGACTCTGCAGATGATATGAATAGAAATGCTGCCAATGCAATTCTTAAAATACTTGAAGCCCCCCCTGCAAAAGTGCTCTTTATTATTATCGCGCATTCTTCAGGAAAATTGCTTCCAACAATCCATTCACGGTGTCAAAAAATTTCCTTTCGCCCGTTAAATCATGATGAAATGAAAAAAGTCATTACACATATTTTTGCCAATCAGGATGTACCTGACGAGAAAACAATTGAAATGATTATTGCAAAATCCAAAGGAAGTCCTCGAAAAGCTGCTCTACTTATTTGTCATGGTGGTCTTGAAATTATTAAAACGATTGATGCGCTCTTAGAGCAACCTATTTGTAACCAAATGATTGTACACACGCTTGCACAAACATTTTCATCTGGTTCTTCCGCATTTCAATTTCAACAATTTTGTGATGAAATTCTTGATAAAATTCAACAAAAAGCTATTATGCTCATTGAAAAAGGAAATTTATTCCTCTCAAAAAAATATGCGCAAAAATGGCAGGAGATTCATCGAGAAATAGAGGAAGTACAACTGTTTAATCTCGATAAAAAGCAGTTTGTTATTAACTTACTTTTTAGAGTTCATAAGATCATTCATGAGGATTAGTTTTTTCGTGACAATGTGATGAACAGACGTTATGTCATTGTATCTTTTATTTATAGCGTTTTACAATGAGTATGACATGCGTGATACATATTACATAACAACTCCTATTTTTTATCCTAATGGTCATCCGCATATTGGACATGCCTATAGCGCCATTGCAAGCGATGTCTTAGCCCGCTTTCAACGATTAAACGGAAAAAATGTATTTTTTCTTTCTGGTACAGATGAGCATGGTCTAAAGATGCAACAAACCGCAGCAGCATTGGGCATGACACCTCAGGAACTTGCTGATCGTAATAGTGCTGTGTTTCAAAAAATGCTTGCGGTATTAAATTGTTCTAACGATGATTTCATTCGTACGACAGAAGAGCGCCATTATCAAGCTTGTCAAGAAATTTGGAAAAAGATGGAAGAAAATGGCGATATCTATCTCGGTCGTTATAAGGGGTGGTATTCGGTTCGCCAAGAAGCCTATTATGAAGAAAAAGATACGGAAGTTGGACCAGATAATATCCGTCGTGAGAAGGAATTAGGTTCTCCCGTTGAATGGAATGAAGAAGAAAGCTATTTTTTTAGACTTTCTCGTTATGAAAAGGCTCTTCTTGAATATTATGAAAAACATCCTGATTTTATTGCTCCCCTTGAGCGACGTAATGAAATTATAAGTTTTATCAAATCAGGTTTGAAAGATATTTCTATTTCACGCACAAGTTTTAATTGGGGAGTTGCTGTTCCTGAGAATCCCAAACACGTGATGTATGTCTGGGTTGATGCGCTTACAAATTATCTATCAGCAATTGATTTTTTTAATGAAAATTCAAAAAAACGTGATTTTTGGCCCGCAAATACACATATTATTGGTAAAGATATTATTCGTTTTCATGCCGTCTATTGGCCAGCATTTTTAATGTCGGCAGGAATTGAACTGCCTAAAAATATTTTTGCCCATGGTTTTTTACTTAATCGTGGTGCCAAAATGTCAAAATCTGTTGGAAATGTCGTTGATCCTTTTGAAATGATTGATCATTATGGTCTTGATCAGGTTCGTTATTTTCTTCTCCGTGAAGTACCCTTTGGACAAGATGGTAGTTATAACCATGAAAGCCTTGTGAACCGTATTAATGCCGATCTTGCTAATGATCTTGGTAATTTAGCACAGCGTTCTTTATCTATGATTGCCAAAAATTGTGATGCAAAGGTTCCTAAACCCGCCGCATTTTTAATTCAAGATGAGCAGCTTTTAGAACAATCTCTTCAAGTACTTGAAACTGTAAACCAAGCGATGTCTTCTCATAGTATGCACTTGGCCCTTTCAGCTATTTTTTCAATTGTAGCAGATGCCAATCGCTATTTTGCCAACGAACAACCTTGGAGTTTACGAAAAAATGATCGAGATCGATTTTCTACAGTTCTTTATATAACTGTAGAAATCTTGCGACGAATAGGAATTATGCTTTTGCCTTTCATCCCTCAATCAGCTGCAAAACTTCTTGATAGTCTCGCGGTTGCTGAAGATGATCGGTTGCTGTATCATATAAGTCATGTAAAAATTCAAGAAGGACTTGATCTTCCACCACCAGAACCGATTTTTCCTCGTTATGTTTTGAAGAAAGAAGATTCTCATCATGCTCATTGATACACATTGTCATCTTGATTTTGAAGATTTCTCACAAGATTTGGATAATGTTATCCAACGGGCTTTAGATGCTGATGTTAAACGTATGATAACAATTTCAACCCATGTTCATAAGTTAGATAAGTTGTTAGCCATTGCGCAAAGCTATGATCAAGTCTTTTGTTCCGTTGGAACACATCCCAATCATGCGCATGAAGAACAAAATATTACAGCCAAAGAGCTTATACAGCTCTCGAAGCATCCTAAAATTGTTGCATTTGGGGAAGGGGGGCTTGATTATCATTATGATTATTCTACACCAGAAGAGCAAAAGAAAGTTTTTCAAGAACATATCATTGCTTCTCGAGAAACCCAGATTCCGCTTGTTATACATTCACGCAATGCAGATATCGATATGGAAAAAATCTTACGCGAACAGATAAAAGAAGGTTCTTTCCCTTTTATTCTTCATTGTTATTCGTCTGGAATGCAGCTTGCTCGGGCTGGTATTGAACTTGGTGGTTATATTTCTTTTTCAGGTATTCTTACTTTTAAAAATGCATCTGAAATTCGTGAAATAGCAAAAATTGTGCCTCGTGAATATTTACTGGTGGAGACAGATGCACCATTTTTAGCTCCTAGTCCTCATCGAGGAAAAACCAATGAACCATCGTTTGTACGCTATACAGCAGCTGTTTTGGCTGAAACAATTGGCTTAAGCATTGAAGAAACAGCTCAAATAACAACACGGAATGCTTTTCGTTTATTTAGCAAAATGAAATAAGGTAAAAGCGATGTGTGATCAGTACCGATTTACAATATTAGGCTGTGGTTCCTCTCCAGGAGTTCCACGACCGAATGGTGATTGGGGAGCATGTGATCCGAATAATCCTAAAAACAAACGCTACAGAAGTTCTTTATTGGTTGAACGCATTAAACCATCAGGAAAAAAAACAACGGTTGTTATTGATACGGGGCCAGATTTTCGCTCACAAATGATCGATACGCGTGTAGGCCATCTTGATGCTGCTCTTTATACGCATTTTCATGCAGATCATATCCACGGCATTGATGATTTACGCAGCTATGCACTTGCACAAAAATGTTTAATTGATATCTATGCAGACAAGTTTACATTAAAACATCTCAAAAATGCTTTCGGATATTGTTTTCAAACACCAAAAGATTCATCTTATTCACCTATCTTAAAAGAGCATCTTATCGATGAAGACAGCCAATTTATGATTCAAGGGCAGGGTGGAGCAATAAGCATTAATACCCATTTACAATACCACGGAAACATTCATTCCTTAGGTTTTCGTATTGGGAATGTTGCCTATTGTACAGATGTTAGTGAATTTCCTGAAAAAACATTATCCAAATTAATGAATTTGGATATTCTTATCATTGAAGCCCTTCAATTTAAATCTCACCCGAGCCATTTTTCTGTTGATCAAGCATTACAATGGATAGAATATTTGAAGCCAAAACAAGCCATCCTCACACATATGGATAAATCGCTAGATTACAATGAGGTTGTCAATTATGTTCCACCAAATGTTCAGCCGGCATATCAAGGACTCATTTTTGAAACAGATGCATAAGCTTATTATAACGTCATATTTCACATTCAATAAAAACACTTTTTTAAAATTATCCTTTATTATGTTTTATTTTTGTCGTAATGAGTACTTTTTTATGTCAAAAATGAGGATTTTATGTATAAGAATTTTAAGCGGGGTGTATGTATTGTGGCTTTAGCAGTTTCCTTGACAGCATGTGGGGGACGTTTAGAAAAAAATATTGCAACGACAACATTACATGATGGAGCAATGAGTTGCGCCGATATTCAACGGGAGTTTTTTGCTAATAAACGTCAGATTAACGATACAATTGTAGAGCGTTCTAAAGCAAGAAATAAAAACGTGGCTTTAGCAGCAGCAAGTGTTGTATTTGTACCTGCTTTGTTTTTTATAGATGCAAAATCAAGCGAAAGTAATGAAATCTCAGCTTTAAATAATCGTAATGCTGTTTTGAGTGATCTTGCGCATATGAAGCGTTGTAAAATAGCACAATAATTTTTCTTATTTATACTACATCATTTCATGATAAATATTTTGGTCTTTAAGGAGAATGTACTTTAAAGACCAAAAAGAAGCATGTGCTCTAATTTTAATCATTAATTTGATGCATATTTCAAAGTAGAGTTCGTTTTGTCTCTAGTTAGGAGAGCAATTTAATTCTTTACATCACATTATCGCATAATATATATTATGGAACTTTTTTTGAAAAGTACATTTTATAGCAACTTTAAAAAATGAATAACCATTCCTATGAATATTTTCCACAAACCATATGAAAACATATGAGTTATTGAGTTATTTGGCAATTGGAGTCTGATCTTGTTTTATTCTGCTTCAAAATCTTTAATCATAATCGTTTTTTATTTTTTACTCTTTTAAAAAAAATCATCATAATTTGTAGGATCACAAAAGTTAAAAATAATATTCCATGAAATAATGGTACAAATGGCTGAGAAATAAAATTGGAATAATAGATTGTGATTGTTTCAATCAATGCTGCACTACACCATAAAATAATGCCCCATAAGGAATACATCCAAAGTCCAATCAAGGCAACAGGATAGAGAATGGCCAATATCGCTGATGCAAATTGCCACTGCCAAGGCATAAGGTCAAAACGCCATAGAATACCCGGAAAAACACCAACAAGGCGTATCCAATAAAAAATACTCAAACTTAAGCAAATAAACGCCAAAAACCGTAAATAACAGTTATAAATTAAATCGATTTTTGAAATCCGTTTGTGTGCATTATTTTTCACAATAATAGCTCTTGTTCAATAGGTTTGAAGTAAGAATTGACCATTTCATCTGTTACATTTGAAAGTTTATCGGGCTGCCATTGAGGAGTTTTATCCTTATCGATTAACATAGCACGTATCCCTTCATGAAAATCATGTGCATTAATCATATGATGTGCAATGCGGTTTTCAATTTTTATACAATCTTCTAAAGTTTTAGGTGTATTTTGTTTCATTTGTTTCCAGATAACTTTTAAACTTATCGGAGAACGTGACTGCAAAATATCATAACATTCTTTAGCAAATAAAATACCTTCATTACTTTTTTTATTAAGCAATTCAAGACATTCTTCTAATGTCTGAGCACTAAAACAAGAGTTAATGATACAACGTATTTCATGACTTGTTTCATAGTCTTTTGTAATTGCGCACTCCTCTAAAGCTAAAGTAGGATTTCCTTTCTCAATAATAGCTTTTCTAATTTTATCAAATTCAATTTCAGGAACGGCATGTGTTGCTAATCCTAAATTTAAACAATCTCCCCATTTTATATGTGCACCAGTCAATGCAAGATAAATGCCAAAATGATTGGGAAGAGATGGTAAGAAAAAACTTGCACCAACATCTGGAAAAAAACCAATTGCAGCTTCTGGCATAGCAAAAATGGTATTTTCTGTAACAATTCGATGTGAACCATACAGAGAAATGCCTACCCCTCCTCCCATCCAAATACCGTTTAAGAAAGAAATGTAAGGCTTAGAAAAACGCTTGATATAAGCATTTAAACTATATTCATCCCTAAAATATTGATAAGCAGAGGCACTTTTTCCCATACGATAGATTTCTACAACATCTCCACCAGCACAAAAAGCACGCCCCTCCCCTTCAATTAAGACACAAGAAATATCATAATCTATTTCCCAAATCTTGAGAGCTTTTTTTAAAGCAGAAACCATTCGTTGATTAAGAGCATTTAATGCTAAAGGGCGTGAGAATTTTATAATACCAGCACGCCCTTCTTTCGTAAAAGAAATATCATTCCCCGCTCCAAAATCAATTTGCATTTAACACCCTTTTTAAAAACAACTAATTTATTGTTTTTTTATTTTTTGCCCCCAGTTGAGGAAATATTTGCATGATCGCGCCAATACAATATATATAAATTCCCGTTATTGAAATCCCTAATTTAACCCAATATGGAGCCTCTAATTGATAAAAGAAGGCTACAACACCAAAGAAACACCATAAGAGAAAAATTGGAAAATTAATTCTCCGTAAACGAAGGACTCTTACAGGATGGATGAAATAAATTGGCAAAAAAGATATAATTGCTGATACAACAATGATGATAAAGGTAATCCACTCCTCTGGTCGTACAACAAAAAGTGAAAAAACCATCATATTCCAAACAACAGGAAATCCTTTAAAAAAGTTTTCTTTGGTTTTCATACCAGTGTCGGCATAATAAATAGCCGATGAAATAACAATGATTGCACTCAATGCAAACGATAGCCCTACCCCCATAAAACCACTTTGATAGAGAGCAAAAGCAGGAATTAAAACATAAGTTACATAATCAATGATATTATCTAACAACTCTCCAGACCATGTTGGAAGTACGTATTTAACATCAAGTTTGCGTGCAATTGGTCCATCTATACCATCAACGAGCAGTGCAAGACCAAGCCAACAGAACATAGCTGTCCATTCTTTTTGAGAAGCCGATATAAGAGAAAGAAATGCTAAAAATGATCCCGAAGCTGTTAGTAAATGAACAGAAAAAGCTTTTGCTTGGGGCATTGTTACTTTTTTATGGCGTAATAATTTAGCATTTGTTTTGATTTTTTTTGTTAGTTTACGTTTCAAGGTTTTCTTATCCTCGTTTTTAAAGTCTTCATCCATCTACCAATACGCCATTTTACCTATGATATGACTCAGCGTAAAAAAAATCATAAAAAGGTTACTTTTTTATATCGCATTATTTATTACATAATATAATAGAAGAGCTTCATACAATAAAAAGAGAGCAATCATTTAGAAATGTTAAAATATTTGCTCAATGAGGAAAGGCTCAACGCGTTGTGATACTTGAAAAGAAAGAATATAAAGCTATTACTGTTATTGGTGCTGGTCCTGTCGGGATGTTAGCAGCGTTAAGGCTTGCACATAAAGGATTTTCTATTTTTCTTGTTGGTCCCCCTGCTCATACCGATGAGTTACGAACAACAGCTCTTATGATGCCTGCAATACGCACACTTCAAAAACTTAATATTTGGGAGAGTCTTCAAAAACATGCTGCTGTTTTATCTTCCATGAGAATTATAGATATAACTTCTAGGATTGTGCGCGCTCCTACGGTGCATTTTTCTTCTGCTGAAATTGGTGAAAAAGCTTTTGCCTATAATATACCCAATATTGAATTAAACAATGCTTTAGTCGATGCCGTTACACATATGCCCAACATTAAAAGATTTGTTTCTGAAGCCAAATCTTTCTATCATACAAAAAGCCATGTATGTATTACTCTTGCTGATGGTAAGACCATTCAAGCACCACTTGTTATTGCTGCTGATGGACGTCACTCTCTTACACGTGTAGCCGCAGGAATAAGTATTAAACAGTGGAACTATCCACAAAAAGCACTTGTTCTCAACTTTTCTCATGAGTTTTCTCATCAAAATACATCAACTGAATTTCATACAGAACATGGTCCATTTACACAGGTTCCGCTACTAGGACGAAGATCCAGTCTTGTATGGGTCGTTCATCCTTCCCGTGCTGAGGAATTATTGAGTATAGAAACAAACGCGATTGCAAAAATAATCGAAAACCAAATGCAATCAATGCTTGGAACGCTAACCCTAGAAACATCAATTCAAGCATGGCCGCTTTCAGGACTTCTTGCTCATCATTTTGCTGCCAATCGAACGATTTTAGTCGGGGAAGCTGCTCATGTTTTTCCCCCTATTGGAGCACAGGGGTTAAATTTAGGATTCCGTGATGTTCAAACTTTGATTGATATTTTACCCAATCAAATATCTGATTCTAACTCTAAAATGGTTGTTAGACAATATAACCAATACCGCAAACCAGATATATTAACCCGAAGTCTAGCTGTTCATACTCTCAACTCTGCTTTGCTTTCTCATATGTTGCCTGTTCATATCATGCGCAGTATTGGGCTTGGTTTATTACATAATTGCTCGCCATTACGTAATTTATTGATGCGTGAAGGAATGTATCCCGGTTACGGATTTAAAGAAATGATGCAAATATTTCCAACAAAATCGCCTCAAAAACTCTATTGAGAAATAATGGATAATAATACAAAATAAATGCTAATTTTGTATCTAACTTACTTATCAAAAATAAAAAAATAGTAATAAGTAAATAATATATAAATAACAAAAGAAATATTTCTTTCTAAGAATGCATTTTACAATAAAGTTAAAGTTATAATATATCTATAACTCATAAATTCTGAACATTAATATAAATACTTAAAATAATGATGTAAAATAAAGTAAAAAATATAATATATATTTTTATAATCTTGTATTAAATATAAAATTTATAGCTAAAAAATAATAATATTATTCAATATTAATTAAAAAATAAATAATGAAAAACATTTTCATTTAATCAATAAATTTTCACTTTTTTGTTAAGTATAATTTTTAAAATAAAATCATCTTGGGAACTTGTTAGCAATACAACGGTTAATTAAAGATTGTTTCAACAGAGAGTGACAAGATGAAACTAAATAGCATTTTGAAATTAAGTGTTTTTTTTATGATGATTGTATGTGTTTCGTTGATCGTCACGACTTCAATTAGTGAAGTTTTTCATCTTCCTTATTGTCAAACCTTTACCTATAATTCTACTCAAAATGTCGCTAAAATAGGACAGAATTCATTTACTGCTACACAAGTTAAAAATTGTCTTATGCAAAACGGTTTTGAAAACCTTAAACGATTGCGTTTAGATGACAAAGGCATCTGGCGTGCTTTAGTAAAATTTAACAAGTCACATTTTTTCGTATCCGTTGACTATTCGGGAACAATTAGCATTCAAAAAGAAAGAAAAAAATATGATTGATTTTAAAACTTACAGCAATGTTTTTGTTCATCATTGTAAGAAAAAAAAATTCAAAAAGTTCTGTCATTCTATTAAAGAATTTGCTTTCATTGGTGGTTTAAATGGTAGCATATCAGGTGCAATCGCAGCAACTCTTGCTACTTATGGTTATATTGCTCTTCCAGGATTAGGTCCAATTATTGCAATGGGGTTAGGAGTAGCACTTTCTGCCGGAATGATAATAGGAGCGCTCATAGGATCAGGAATGGGGGGGAGTGTTGGTATATGCTGTATTGTATGGGAAATTTATATGAATCATAATACTCCTTTATCTTATAAATTTCACGATGAATAAAAAGTTCTCGTCATTTTTTCTATGAACAAAATATTAAAATCATCAACAAATTATATGCTCTGTTTTTTAATGAAGCGATCATCATATTATTTATAAATGAAATAATAACTAACTTATTAAAATTGCTTGATTAATTTCTTATTATACCTCAAAAAATAGATTTTTTAAAAGCATCTCTTGAAAAAATATAAGTGAGATATAATTACCCATCTATAAAAGATAAATTTTTTATAGATCAAAAATGAGAGTTATGTACAGAAATAATAAAAATATACTTTAATTTAGTTATTTTTTCTAAGCATTAATATCTATATATAATTATTTTTCTTAAAGTTTAATTTAAGATCAGTGTATCTATTATTAAAAATTTAATTAATAGTTATTTTGTTGAATAAAAATTATTTAAAGTTAAGTATAAAGGTATTTATGAAAAAAATATTGTTATCATTATTAGTTTCTATGGCATTTTTAATGTATAAAAGCTGTGCATTAGCGCTATCAACAAAAGTAAATATTTATAAACTAGAAGATAATAATTCCAAAAAGGCTATTGGTAGCATTAAAATTGAAGAAAATGCACACGGTTTAATTTTTATCCCTAATTTATCTGCTTTACCAGAAGGGATGCATGGTTTTCACGTACATGTAAATCCTTCATGTGATACAAAAGATGGTATAATTGGTGGAAGTGCAGGTGGACATTATGACCCTGAGCATACCGGAAAACATTTAGGACCTTATAATGTCAATGGTCATCTCGGTGATTTACCAACACTTTATGTTGATAAGCAAGGGAATGCTACGATGAGCGTTCTTGCTCCGCGATTGAAAAAAATCTCTGAAATTACAGGGCGCTCGTTAATGATTCATTTAGGCGCTGATAATCAATCAGATAAACCATTACCGCTTGGTGGAGGTGGAGCACGTCTGGCGTGCGGCATTATTGAAAAATAAAGAGAGTCTTGTGCTAACCTGTGATAGTGCGCACTCTCTTCAATTATAATATAAGATGTAATAGGAGTTTATTCTTTATATTTTAATAAATTAAGTAAATTATGTAACTATTTGAAAAAATGATACTTTTTTGAATATTTAATACAGATAATAAACAACTTAATAATATCAGAATGAACAGTGAACGGAACTGAGAAAATAACAAGATAAATTCTTTATAAGAAGACTTCAACACGATAAATGGTATTTTCAATGCTTGCTTTAACCTGTAAGCATCCTTCATTTGTGGAGAATTAATTTTCCAATTTTTTTCTTATGGTGTTTCTTTGCTGTTGCTGCTTTTTTTATCAATCAGAGGCTTCATATAGAATCAGCAAAGTTTAATTCCATTCTCTACAGTGACAAATATATAGTAAATTATAGTCATTAAATCTAGTATCTAATAAATCACACCCTCCGCATAAAGTTAAATAGATTTAAAATAGAATTTTCATCCATCACAGCTTGGTGCAGACACAAAAAATTTATTGATTCAATATTAGTATAATCGCTTGAAATTATTTAATACTGTAATAGTTATAATCTATAATTTAAGTAAAAAAGACTAATTATCATTGTAATTAATATAATCAGTCAAATAAAGTAGTTAGAGTAATTTTTATACTCTGAACGAAATAGCTTTTAAACTATAGAGACTTTTTAATACCCCTCATGGATACATATGATCCCAATCGGATGCTCGCATCTCGCCGGTTTGATAAAATTGACGAATGAGCTTGATATAATGAAGAAAGTCTTTGTTTTCCTCCACTAGTCTATTAGCAGTATCCCAATCAATATCACGACGTTCTTTCGCTGGAATGATGATTTCACTCTCAGAAGCGTTTTCCTTGTTGAGTCTTATAAATCCAATTCCATGCAAACTTGAAAGCATCCGAAGCTCTTTTAATGTATCAACACCTTCAACTTCACTAGCCACTAAATAACTAAAATTAGCCCATGAAGAATTGCTCACTGTTTGAAAAAATGCTTTTCGTAAATTTGAACGATTGATGAGAATTTTTACTTCAAAAGACCAAAGCTTCGTCTTTTTATCAAAATATTGCAAAACGCAGTCTTTGATTTCACGATTCCATTCCCTGCTTAAATCTTGTATCCCTACGAGATCTGGATAAAGCCATTTATTCCCACCAGAACCATGTTTATTACGAGAACATTTCTCATTAATGCGCTTGCTGTAAACTGAAAGCTCTGACCATAAAAATTTAGATAAAAACGGATAAAGATCATATTCTTTAACAGAAACATCTTCTGTCTTACCTTCTTCATAGTCCTCTGCTGCATCAATTTCAGCGCTATCTGTTTGTTTAGTAAAATAATACTGCCGTGGTCGACCTTCAGTGGTTTTAATTTCTGGATAACGCTTTTGTAATTGAGGACGTTTTGCTCCTATTTCAGCGACAATTTGCTGAATAAGATCCGAATCACTATTAAGGGGAGTGATCGTTGCCGTTGAATTCTTTTGTTTTTGGCGACATTTTTCTGTATAATTTTCAAATATCCATTGCGCAATTTCTCGAGCTGTAAATTTTTTTGTCGGATTTTTTTTTAAAAAATTAAAAACAGTGTTTGTTAAATTCAAAGTCATATGTAAAACAGCCCACTTTTATCTTCTGGATATCTCATTATATTCAGATGTTTCAAAAGAAAAAACAACAAACTGTTTATTTTTTTTGAAAAAAGCTGTCTATAAAATTAAAATATTTTTCTGAATTTATAACTATAAACTCAAGTTTTTCATATAAAGAAAGTAAGATTATATTTTCATCAAAAATTGTAAATGAGCTGTAAATTCCTATAAAAAAGCATAATCTTGTATAATTATTCTATATATTTTTTCCTTTTTATTTTAATGTTTTTAGAAAAAATAATAATTTTCTACTTTAAGAAATCCCTAATATTTTAAAATTAATGATGCGATAATGCAGGAAATTAAAAATAATATTTAAATATCTGATTGCCCTTCACATCCGTTAATTAAAAAACTTATGTATTTTTTTTGAAGCAAAAAGTTATGAGCTCTCAAGTATAGATTCTGAAACGGTAAACTCTGCGCACAAACCTTCAAAACTACTACTTGCTTTAATAGAATCATGGGGAATAAGAACATAATACCATTTTTTACCGCCATAAGTAGCCGCATAGTGCGTTGCATGACAACACCATTGGACTGCAGCTTTTTTCTTTTGTAAAACAAGAGAGTTTTGCATTTCAGAGGCTTTTTTAGGCTCACAAAGATATTTGGCATCCTTCGTTTCCACAACAAAGTCCGGTTCATAAGTTGATCCTTTATCATACTCTATTTTGAAAAAACCTCGAGCGGGTTTCATCCATTTCAATACTTGCGCATCATCCTCTAATATTTGAGCAAATCGTAATTCTCCTTCTACTGAATCAAACTTTTGCAAAGGATAACAGCATTTGCTAAAACCGCTGAATACAAGTTTTTTAATATCATTTTTAATGGCAGGAATATTACGAAAATCAAGAGGAAATGTTCCTTGCGGCGACACATAATGGATAGGCGTTAAAGTTGTAAAACCTCGTATCACTTTGACCTCATAATTTTTTTGCGTTTCCCATTGATGCTCTCTTAATTGCGCAATAATAAAATCATTCAGCTTATGCTGATAATGAATTAACACGTTCTCAACAGCAGCATCATTGGGTAAGTAAGATCGGAAATGCTCTACCATCTGACCAGCTAATTTTCGTAATAACAGCGTATGACTATCATAATCGATAAAATCATTATCAATTAAACCACGAATGATATAATTTTCGAGATGAGGCTCTTTAATATATTCATCCTTAGAAGTGAGAAAAATGCTTTTGTGAGTACGCAATTCTCGAATTAAAAGCTCTTTACTAACAGGTTGCAAATTTAAGCTTTCTAGATTTTTCAAATCAAAATCAGAAAAACCATAAGTAACTTCACGTGAAGGTACGCGTACAATATTGGGAATATCTATAATTAATTCTGGTAATTTTTTTGTTAGAATTGTAACCACTTTTAATACAAGAGACTTTTGTGATGAATACGCAATATCCATGATTTTATTACTAATTTTTTCTTGTATGTGGGCAGAACAAAGCATTTGAGAACTTGGTAAATTATCATTCTCTTTAATAATATCCCATGCAATGGTAGCAATTTCTTGTTCTTCAGACGTTAATGTGAGTGAATCCGTATTAGGTAACGTGATACCTTGTAAATCAAATGTTCCATTTATATCGGAATTACGTGTTACTATCGTTTTTATAAATAAAGATTCTGCTTGACTTGGAACCGTCACTATATCCGACTTTTCAGAGGATATATCACCTCCTATTCCAATCTCAATATGCTTTTTTATAATTGAGTTTGGATCGCTTGCACGATCAATAATATCCTGAAAACGATCATGTGCAATGATTGTTAAACGATCAATAGATTCTATACCCGTTCTACATCCATAAGGCAAACGCAATCCACGCCCAATGGTTTGCTCTGTTAAAATTTCCGAAGTCGATGCACGCAACGGTACAATAGTATAGAGATTGGTAACATCCCACCCCTCCTTTAGTTTATTAACATGAATAACAATTTCTGTTGGTTCATGAGGATCTTCAATCGCAATAAGCTTTTGAATATTTTGATCTTCTTCTATATTTGACTGATTTGTATGAACCTCTAAAACTTTTCCCTTATAAGCTCCTGCAAAAAAATCATCTGCTTCCAATAAGTTACGCAATTTCTGTGCATGATTTGTATCTTGAGCGACAACTAAAATAAAAGGTTTAACGAACTTTTTGTTATAATCTTTGGCATAAGTTACTAAATCTGCTTTCACGTTTTCATGTGCATGAATTGCATCTTGTAATTTAATATATTCTAATTGCTCAGATGTATAATTTTTAGGTTGAAAGTCTTTACGTGTAGCAACAGCAGGCTCTTTTACAAAACCATCTCTCATAGCCTCTGCAAGTGAATAACTGTAAACAACATTTTTAAAATCTATAGATTTTGCACCTATTGTTTTTGGTGTTGCTGTAAGCTCTATTCCTAATAGAGGTTTTAACTCATTAATTGCCGCCGCACCAGCAGAAGCACGATAACGATGTGCTTCATCCATTAATAAAACTAAATCAGGAAGATTTGCAAGATAATCAAAATAACTTTCACCAATCGTCTCTTGTAAGCGTTTAATGCGCGGAATACTCGATTTTAATGCACCTTTTTTATTATCCTTTGTATTAATTTTAGAAATATTAAAAATATTAATAAAGGCTGTATTCCTATTTTCAAACAAACGCTTTTGTCCGTAAAAGTGATGTTCATCAGTGCGAATACCTTTACCACTTTCATAATCTTCACCTGTAATAATGACTGGTCTATTGGCAATAAACTCACTCATTCCACTGAAAACATACTTCGGACTTTGGGGACTAAAATCCTGTTTTAATTTTTCATAAATAGTCAAATTTGGCGCTAAAACAAAAAAATGGCGACTACGACCTGTTAAATAAAGATAGCTAATAAAAGCGCCCATAAGTCGTGTTTTCCCAACACCCGTTGCTAAGGCAAAACAAAAAGAAGGAAAACTTCGTTCAAAGTCTTGTACAGAAGGATAGAGATTTTTTACCAATTCTAATTCCGCAACCAAATCAGCACTTTTAGAAAGTTCTATATTTTCTAAGATATTCACCAAAATATTTAAAGATTCACGTTGAGGATCACGCAACGATAGGCGAGCAGAAATCCTTTTTTCAACAGTGTTCATGAAAAACTCCGCTTTTTTATATATTACCCAAATAGATCTAATTCTGCTTGCGCATTATTTTTATCTTTGTTTCTTTCTTTTACCACAATCATTGGTTCAAGGTTGGCTACATTTAAACTATAATCATCCCTTCCCCATTCGCATTTTTCTAATACTGCACGAGGAATTTTAGTGAGTGTGAGATTCTCAAAGGATGATGATTTTGTATCAAAAGCTGTACAACAAATCAGCAGGGTGCGATGGGAACCTACCTCTTCGCTTATAATACGGAGTTGTTCATGAGTCATGGCGCTCGTTGTAACATAAATATAATCTGTCTCCGTTGAATATCCTTGCATCCAATAATGATTTTCATCCGGCGCATAGGTAAATCCCATATGTTTACACATCGCTTCTGAAAGCATTGCTGCATTATATTCGCGGCTAATAATCCATTGTCCCCATGGATCTTTTTGCAACAGAGAAGGAGCAAGGCGATAATAACGAAACCCACCGCCACCTTGCCAATTGACACTTTTAGAAATTCCCCCTTGATCAGTTCCATCAATGATTTGTTTTAAACGAGGAATAATATGGGTGTGACAATGTTCACCAAGTTCAATCATAATCCACTTGCGACCCATTTTATGAGCAACCGCACCGGTCGTACCAGAACCCGCAAAAGAATCTAAAACAAGATCACCAGGGTTGGTAGATATATTAATAATTCTTTGAAGAAGATGTTCAGGTTTTGGAGTATTAAATAATTCTACTACATGATTAGTAAATATTTTTTTAATTCATCCTTAGCATTTGCATTATTAGAGAGACCTATCCAAATAGTTTCTGGAATACTTCCTTTATTTTCTGAAAGAAAAAATTTACGGTATAAATTATTCCCTTTAATAATAAGGCGGTCCTCTTTATCTAACTGCTGCATACTTTCTAGATTAACAAGCCAAAGGCGCTTAGAAAAAAACTTCCCTGTTTTAGTAGTGTATTCATATTCAGATCCGCCTTGTTGTCTAGCCCACAACCCAAGAACACGATATGCACCTCTTGGATCATTATCTGGATTTACATATGCCTTTTTTGTCACACTATCTAATTCAATTCGATTGATATAAAATTGTGAAGAGTCTTTTGCATAAACTAAGATATGATCGTGGGTTGTGCTAAAATAACGAGAAGAATTATCCTTTCCTCTTTTTTTATGCCATATGAGATTAGCAACAAAATTATTACGTCCAAATAACTCATCACACAATATTTTCGCATAATGTATTTCATTGTCATCCAATTGCATAAAAAGCA
Organism: Bartonella queenslandensis; assembly: GCF_018155095.1. Taxonomy (GTDB): domain Bacteria; phylum Pseudomonadota; class Alphaproteobacteria; order Rhizobiales; family Rhizobiaceae; genus Bartonella; species Bartonella queenslandensis_B. Next base: position 65,790 of record NZ_NAAI01000007.1, read on the forward strand.
CACCATCATCTGCAAGCAAATGATGTAATAATTCTAGCCTATCTCTCATAAGACTAAGCCATATGGAATGTTCCAAACCATCTTCATAATGTTCAAAGGCATTGCCTGTATTATAAGGCGGATCGATATAGATACATTTCACTTTCCCCATATATTCTTTCTCAAGTGCTTTGAGCGCAAGCAAATTATCACCAAAAATAAGTTTATTATCAAAAATATCCTGAGATGATATTTGGTGCGAAGCATGATAAGATTTTTCAAGATCTTCTAACAAAATACGAGGTTCAAGCTTGGAGCGTCTCTCTTTTCCAATCCAGTTAAGTTCTAATTTTTGTTTATTACGGCTCATTCGTAACCTGCCTCGTTTATATTTATCCAAATAGATTTAATTCTTCTTGCATATTATTTTTATCTTTGTTTCTTTCTTTTACCACAATCATCGGTTCAAGATTGGCTATATTTAAACTATAATCATCCCTTCCCCATTCACATTTTTCTAATACTACACGCGGAATTTTAGTCAGTGTGAGATTCTCAAAGGATGATGATTTTGTATCAAAAGCTGTACAACAAATCAGTAGGGTGCGATGGGAACCCACCTCTTCGCTTATAATACGGAGTTGTTCATGAGTCATGGCGCTCGTTGTAACATAAATATAATCTGTCTCCGTTGAATATCCTTGCATCCAATAATGATTTTCATCCGGCGCATAGGTAAATCCCATATGTTTACACATCGCTTCTGAAAGCATTGCTGCATTATATTCGCGGCTAATAATCCATTGTCCCCATGGATATTTTTGCAACAGAGAAGGAGCAAGGCGATAATAACGAAATCCACCGCCACCTTGCCAATTAACACTTTTAGAAATTCCCCCTTGATCAGTTCCATCAATCACTTGTTTTAAACGAGGAATAATATGGGTGTGACAATGTTCACCAAGTTCAATCATAATCCATTTGCGACCCATTTTATGAGCAACTGCACCAGTCGTACCGGATCCCGCAAAAGAATCTAGAATAAGATCACCAGGGTTGGTGGCGAGTTGGATAATGCGTTCTATAAGTTTTTCTGGTTTGGGAGTGGTAAAGACATTAACAGAATTAAAAACTTTAACTTCTTTTTTAGCATCTTGATTATGTCCTACTTCCGTATAAGGCCAAATCGTCATTGAAACCATACCGTTTTTTACTTCTGATAAAAAACGCTTTAAAGAAGGAACATTGCTTCCTGTTGGACCAAACCAAATACGATTATCTTTCAATAATTCAGAGAATTTCTTTTCACTCATAGCCCAACTTCTACCATGAGGAGGCATCACTTTTCGTCCAGAAGGTGTGATGATTTCGTAAATATCCTTAAGTGTTACTCTTTTTACAGATAAATCTCCAGATTTCCAAGGACCACGCGGATCATTATCAGGATTTTTATAGCGCGCATCCATATCAGTTGAACGAGGAAGTAAGTGAGGGCGCCAAACAGTTTTGTCTTTGGCGTAAACCATGATAAAATCATGATTATCAGAGAACCATTTTGTATCGTTCTGTGGAGCATATTTCTTCTGCCAAATTATATTGTTGATGAAATTTTGGCGACCAAAAATTTCATCCATCATTATTTTAAGATAGGCTTGTTCATCATCATCAATGGAAATCCAGATACTTCCATCATCTGCAAGCAAATGATGTAATAATTCTAGCCTATCTCTCATAAGACTAAGCCATATGGAATGTTCCAAACCATCTTCATAATGCTCAAAGGCATTGCCTGTATTATAAGGTGGATCGATATAGATACATTTCACCTTCCCCGTATATTCTTTCTCAAGTGCTTTGAGCGCAAGAAAATTATCACCAAAAATAAGTTTATTATCAAAAATATCCTGAGATGATATTTGGTGCGAAGCATGATAAGATTTTTCAAAATCTTCTAACAAAATACGAGGTTCAAGCTTGGAGCGTCGCTCTTTTCCAATCCAGTTAAGTTCTAATTTTTGTTTATTATAAAGCATGTGATCGTTTTTAAATCTAAATGTTTACGAAAAACGATGTATCCACGAACAGTATTGTGTTAGTACCATCCGACAGCAATTTGTGCTTCTTCTGACATACACTCCGGTGTCCATGGTGGATCAAAAGTCATAGTGACTTCAACATGTGACACTCCTTCAACTGCACTAACTGCGTTTTCTACCCACCCCGGCATTTCACCAGCAACAGGACATCCCGGTGCTGTAAGAGTCATTTCAATTTTTACTGAACGATCATCTTCAATATCAATACGATAAATCAGTCCTAGCTCATAAATATCAGCAGGAATCTCTGGATCATAAACTGTCTTAAGAGCAGCAATAATATCATTCGTCATACGATCAATTTCGTCTGCTGGAATTGCTGATATGTAAGATTTTTTATTTTTGCTTACAGTTTCAACAGATTCTGTAGAATGACGCCCTTCAACTGATTCAGCCATTAAAAAATGTCCTTGTTTCTCTCAATGCTTCTACTAATTGATCTACATCTTCTTGAGTATTATACATAGCAAACGATGCGCGACAAATAGATGTTAGACCAAAATGCTGTAATAAAGGCTGTGCACAATGGGTTCCCGCGCGTATTGCAACCCCTTTTCTATCAATAAACATAGCTATATCATGGGCGTGAATTCCTTCAATTGCAAATGATATAATAGCTCCTTTATTGGGAGAATGACCATAAATACGCAATGACTCAACCGTTTTAAGTTTTTCATGTGCATAAGATAAAAGGGACATTTCATGCGCATGAATCATACTCCGACCTTTCTCTTGTATATAATCAATAGCCGCCGCTAGTCCAATAGCTTCAACGATAGGAGGTGTGCCTGCTTCAAAACGATAAGGAGGAGCATTATAAGAAACCTTGTCGGTTGTTACTTCCTCGATCATTTCTCCCCCTCCTTGAAAAGGACGCATTTCCTCTAACCTATGTTCCTTACCATAAAGAACACCAATACCGGTAGGACCGTAAAGCTTATGACCAGTAAAGACATACCAATCACAATCGAGATCTTGTACATCAACAGTCAAATGTATTGCTCCTTGAGAACCATCAACAAGGACAGGAATAGAATTTTGATGTGCTAACTTAACAATCTCTTTAACAGGAGGCACAGTTCCTAATATATTAGACATATGCGTTATAGCAACAAGCCGCGTTTTTTTGCTTAAAGCCTGTTGAAAATCTTCAATATGCAGAACCCCATTTTCATCAATAGGAATAAAAATAAGTTTAACACCTTTTTGTTCACGAAGAAAATGCCACGGAATAATATTTGAATGATGTTCCATGATCGTTAGAACAATCTCATCCCCTTCCTTGAGTTTGGACATAGCCCAACCATAAGCAACAGTATTAATAGCTTCCGTTGCATTTTTCGTAAAAACAATTTCCTCAGATTTTTGAGCATTTAGAAAAACACGAACGGTTTCACGAGAATTTTCATACGCTTGTGTTGCTGTATTGGCTAAGAAATACATCCCTCTATGCACATTAGCATAACTATCGTGGTAATAATGATTCATTGCATTGAGTACTGATTGTGGTTTTTGGGCAGAAGCACCACTATCAAGATATGCTAAACGCTTTCCATAAACTTGATGATGTAAAAGAGGAAAATCACGTCGAATTTCTTCAACATTATAACTGAATGTTTGTACGTTATTTTCCATTTTTTCTCCCTTAAACATTTTTTTCAAGCCATTGACCAATGATATTCTCCAAAACAGCTTGAATATCATCTTGCTTGATGTCATCAATGAGCTCAGAGATAAACCCTTTAATCAAAAGTGCACGAGCTGTTTTAAATGGGATACCACGTGCCATGAGATAAAAAAGATAATCATGATTAATATTAGCAACTGTTGCGCCATGACCACAGGCAACATCATCAGCAAAAATCTCCAATTCAGGTTTTGCGTTAAATTCTGCATCATCTGAAAGAATAAGGCTATTACAAGCCATGCGTGCATCCGTTTTTTGCGCTTTTTGAGCAACACGTATTATTCCTTGAAAAACACCAACAGCCTTATCTGTAACCACATTGCGTATAATTTCGGTTGAGGTTGATTTTTCTTCTACGTGACGAACGGTCATTGTAAGATCACTATGGGTTTGTCCTGATAATAAATTTATAACGCGTAATTGAAAATCAGATTCTTCACCCTGTAATTCAATATCGACTTCTTGGCGATTGAGTTGACTCCCTATATTAATAACATAAAGTGATAACTTCGCTCCCCGCGCAAGAATAGCACGCAATCGGCCAAACTGCGTAGAATTAAAACCACGATTGCGAATAAGAATCCACGTAACATCACTATTGTCGGCAATATTTAATGAAAATATTGAACTGACAAAGGTATCTTGATCATTGCCAACCTGATGTTCAATAAACATAACTTGACTATTTTTATCAACTTTTATGTCTGAAAAAGTATGGGATTGTCCTCCCATTTGTATATTTTGTAATTCGATAGGTATATTTAAGTTTGTATTTTCAGGAATATGGAAAAGCCAACCATCCGTAAAGAAAGCTGTATTTAATTGCCCAATAAAATCCTCATCAGAAATGTTTTGATCTATCTTTACAGAAATGTCTTCTAATGCATCTGAAAGGCGTTTTACTGTAATCTTGTCTACCTTTGACTGTGTAGATGTTTTTCCATTGTTCATAGAAAAAACAGCGCTTTTTGAAAGTAATGGGTCAACCGATTGATTATCATAGGCTTTTGAAAAAGGGCTCACAGATCTTAGTAATGTGCGCAGATTGGTATAATGCCAATTTTCGATTTTACGGGAAGGAAGACGTGTTGTCTGAAACTGCTCAATCGCCTTCTTGCGGATTTCCCGTACGGCTTTATCACCAGGTAAATCGTCTGTATATTGATTGAAATTACTGAGTATATCTTCTTCAACCGCTAACGAGTTTTGCTGTGCCTTCATATTCAATAACCTCAAACAGCTTCCCTGATAAGATCAGCATATCCATTTTGCTCTAAATAAAGCGCTAAGGATTTGTCTCCGCTTTTGATAATTCGTCCTTTATAAAGAACATGTACCGTATCAGGAATAATATAATTAAGCAGCCGTTGATAATGGGTAATCACCAAAAATGAACGCTTTGAATCCCGAAGTTTATTAACACCGTCTGCAACAATTTTTAATGCATCAATATCTAAACCAGAATCCGTTTCATCTAAAATGCAAAGTTTAGGTTCAAGAAGTGCCATTTGTAAAATTTCGGCACGCTTTTTTTCTCCCCCTGAAAAACCCACATTTAATGGACGTTTTAGCATGTCCATATCTATTTCGAGCTTGGCTGAAACATCTTTAACATGTTTTATAAATTCAGGAATTTTAAGCTCTTCATCACCACGCGCTTTACGTTGAGAATTCATCGCAACTTTTAAAAATTCCATCGTTGCTACCCCTGGTATTTCCATTGGATATTGAAATGCAAGAAAAATACCATATGCCGCACGTTCTGCTGGATCCATTTCTAAAAGTGATTGTCCATTATAGAGAATATCACCTTCTGTTATTTCATAATCATCGCGACCAGCAAGTAAATAAGACAAAGTGGATTTTCCGGCACCATTTTGTCCCATGATAGCGGCAATTTCTCCATCTTGAACCGTTAAGTTTAAACCACGAATAACTTCTGTATCAGTTCCAGCAATACGGGCGCGCAAATTTTTTATCTCTAACATAATTAATCCTGTTCTGGCTGTTTTTTAGATACCAATGCGTGTTAATTTGCCTTAAAAGTTATCTACTTTTGTAAACACCATGGAGGTCATTTTTAGCAATTATTTGCTACTATTGCAGCCTTTTTGCATCAAGTTTTCTATATATCTAATCAAATAAAATTATCCAACACTACCTTCAAGGCTAATGCCAATAAGTTTTTGCGCTTCGACAGCAAATTCCATGGGAAGTTTTTGAATAACCTCTTTTACAAAACCATTGACAATTAATGCAATAGCTTCTTCTTCTGGAATGCCTCTCTGCATAACATAAAAAAGTTGGTCATCAGAAATTTTTGATGTCGTGGCCTCATGTTCAAATTGAGCTGTGGCATTTTTTGCTTCAATATAAGGAACTGTGTGAGCACCACAATCATTCCCGATTAATAAACTATCACATTGCGTAAAGTTACGCGCATTTTTTGCTTTTCGATAAGCAGTGACTTGTCCTCGATAAGTGTTATTTGAAAAACCAGCAGAAATGCCTTTGGAAATAATACGACTAGATGTATTTTGCCCTAAATGAATCATTTTTGTACCGGAATCAATTTGTTGATGACCGTTTGCAACGGCGATAGAATAAAATTCTCCCCGCGCGTTATCACCACGCAGTAAGCAAGACGGATATTTCCAAGTAATCGCAGAACCAGTCTCAACTTGTGTCCATGAAATTTTAGAGTTATCACCTCGACAATCTCCACGCTTCGTCACAAAATTATAAATACCACCCTTTCCATCTTTATCGCCAGGGTACCAATTTTGTACTGTAGAATATTTAATTTCTGCATTTTCAAGGGCAATAAGCTCAACAACAGCAGCATGAAGTTGGTTTTCATCTCGTTGGGGTGCTGTACACCCTTCAAGATAAGAAACATAGGAATCTTCAGCTGCAATAATCAATGTTCGTTCAAATTGACCGGTATTGCGTTCATTAATCCTAAAATAGGTCGAAAGTTCCATAGGACAACGAACCCCTTTGGGAATGTAAACAAATGAACCATCTGTAAAGACAGCTGCATTTAAGGCCGCATAATAATTATCACTTACAGGTACAACTGTTCCTAAATATTCTTTAATAAGCTTAGAATGTTCAATAATCGCCTCTGAAATAGAGCAAAAAATTACACCCGCACGCGCCAATTCTTTTTTGAATGTTGTTACAACAGAAACAGAATCAAATACCGCATCAACAGCTACCTGCCCTGATGCGGACATACTATCATCAAAGGTAGAGGGATCAGATTGTTTTCTTACTCCTGCTAAAATCTCTTGTTCTTTAAGAGGAATACCAAGTTTTTCGTATGTTGCTAATAACTCAGGGTCCACTTCATCCAAAGATTTTGGTCCTGTATGATTTTTAGGGGCAGCATAATAATAAAGCTCCTGAAAATCAATTGGAGGATATTCAAGACGCGCCCAATGAGGTTCTTGCATTGTCAGCCAACGGCGATAAGCTTGTAAGCGCCATGTTAACATCCATTCAGGCTCATTTTTTTTAGCAGAAATAAATCTGATAATATCTTCATTCAAACCTTTCGGAGCTTTATCCGTTTTAATTTTCGTTTCAAAACCATATTTATATTGGTCAACATCTATCTTACGGACTTGGCGTATCGTTTCTTGTACTGCCGGCATAAATTTTCTCCATTTTTTGGCATCAAAAACCGGTAACTAACAGTCTTGTTTTTACAAGATTAAAGTTAAGCAAGTTATTTCCTAAGCTATAGGCAAAGTACGAAAATTTCAATAAAACTTATTTTATTTTTAAAATAATTCTAATTTTATAATTTTCTCATGATGAATTTTATCCCTTTTTCTTGCTTATCATTTGAGAAAAAAACGATAGAAAATCATCAATATCTTCAGAGGTTGTATCACGTCCTATCGAGATGCGAATGGCACCATTTGGAACATGATACCCCATGGCTTCCAAAACTTTGCTTTGTTTTACTTTTCCCGAAGAACAAGCAGAACCAGCTGATACAGCAAAACCTTCTAAATCAAAAGCAATTTGCATTGTTTCAGCTTTTATATTTTTCACGGTGAAGTAAGTTGTATTTGGCAAACGTTGAACTCTTTTGCCAAATATTTCAATATCTTGACTTATTTTTTGCAGTCCATCTTCTAATTTACCACGTAAATATATTAACCGTTTAATTTCTTCTTGCGTGAAACAATCAGCCATTGCTGCCCCAAAAGCAGCAATAAGGAGTAATGATTCTGTTCCTCCACGAAGACCTCTTTCTTGTCCTCCTCCGATAATAAGAGGATGTGGCATGAGAAGGTTCCCACATGAAACAAATGCACCAACTCCTTTAGGACCGCCAACTTTATGGGCAGAAAGTATAAAAAAGTCTCCTCCCAACTGATTAATATCAACAAAATTTTTATCTACATATTGCGTCAAATCAACAATCAGAGTACCTCCTAAATTCCGAACAACAGCAGCTATTTCTTTTAACGGTTGAATAACACCAGTTTCACTATTTGCAGCTTGAATAGCAACAAGAGGTAAACCTTTTGTCTTATCGTGAGCCTTTAAGAGTGATGTTAATTTATCTTGTTGAATAAGCCCATCTTGATCAACAGCAATAACACTTATCAATTCTCTAGCAAAACGCCCTCCCTCTGCAACAGAGGGATGTTCAGTCGCTCCAAGGTAAAGATGAGAAAATTGAACCTTTGCATTCCCCATCGTGTAAAAGGGCGTTAACAAAGTCATTGCTGCTTCACTCGCTCCAGAGGTAAAGACAACGTTATCTGGATTTGTTTTAAGCTTTTCAGCGATTTGTCGACGCGCTTTTTGCAACAAAATTTTAGCCGCACGCCCTTCCTTATGAACGGATGATGGATTACCAAATATCTCTAAAGATTCCAGTAACGTCATCCGCGCCATTTTTTTGAGCGGTGTTGTTGCATTATGATCAAAATATCGGCGCTTTACAACCATTTTACATCGCAATCATTAATCTTATAAATTGATTGAAAAAATAGCGCAATTTTCTTGAAAAGTGCACTAAAAAAAGAATATCTAATGATTATTTAAGAGATTCTATGGTAAAAGTCGACCAAAGACAATGAGAGCCTTTTATAGCATTTAAGGAGCATTTTATGCCAGAAATTATTTTTAATGGTCCCGCAGGTCGGCTCGAAGGGCGTTATCAACCTTCACAACAAAAAAATGCGCCTATTGCGATCGTTTTGCATCCTCATCCCCAATTTGGTGGAACGATGAATCATAAAATTGTCTATGATCTCTTTTATATGTTCCAACAGCGTGGCTTTACAACTTTACGTTTTAACTTTCGTGGGATTGGTCGCAGTCAGGGAGAATTTGATTATGGAATAGGAGAACTTTCAGATGCAGCCGCGGCTCTCGATTGGGTGCAAACACAACATCCAGACTCTAAAAATTGTTGGGTAGCGGGATATTCATTTGGAGCATGGATTGGGATGCAGCTCTTAATGCGTCGACCGGAAATTGAGGGATTTATTTCTGTTGCTCCTCAGCCTAACGTTTATGACTTTTCATTTCTTGCACCTTGTCCCTCCTCTGGGCTTATCATTCATGGTAGTATCGATAAAGTTGCCCCTCCAAAAGATGTTCAACTGCTTGTTGATAAATTAAAAACACAAAAAGGCATCATTATCACACAAGAAATACTGGAAGGAGCTAATCACTTTTTTAGTGGATATCATGAAGAACTTATCGAACGATGTGCCCATTATTTGGATAACCATATCACCAATGAACTTCTCGCTCCTCCTTCTGAAATACTTTCACTCACTTAAGAAAACATGAAAAATTTATAAAAAAATCAGCAAAAATTATTTCTGATCATAATGAGGTTATTTCTTTTCAGACTGTATTTGCGACTTTTCTAAATTTTATTTTAAGAGAGAAATACGGATAAGAAAGATAATTTTTATCCTTATTTCTCTTAGTGTATCTTTTTAGCGTAAATAAGGAAATAACATCCGTATTATTATCTTCATGATCAATATATCTGGTTCTCTTGTGATATGTGTGTCATTTATGGTAGATAAGACATTCATGATCCATTATATAATCGTCTATTATATAAATATAATGCCCTCTTAAATTAGGAAATTGACTCTGTGTTTGCCTTTAAATCTGATTTTTTACACATTATGAACGAACGTGGTTTTATCCACCAAATTTCGGATGAAAAAGGCTTAGATGATCTTTTTTCAAAAAAAACAGTAAGCGCTTATATTGGATTTGATCCGACAGCATCAAGCTTACATGCTGGAAGTCTTCTTCAAATTATGATGCTTTATTGGTTACAAAAAACAGGCCATCGCCCCATTGCTTTGATGGGCGGAGGGACAGGATTAATCGGTGATCCTTCTTTTAAAGATGAAGCACGACGACTTCTCACACAAGATGATATTGCTGCAAATATTAAGGGTATTAAAAAGGTATTTTCTAACTATTTGACATTCGGTGATCGAGAAACCGATGCTTGTATTGTGAATAATGCTGAATGGTTGTGCAATTTAAACTACTTAGAATTTTTGCGTGATGTAGGAAAACATTTTTCTGTCAACCGTATGTTGTCGTTTGATTCTGTTAGACTCAGACTTGAGCGTGAGCACTCTTTGTCCTTCTTAGAGTTTAATTATATGATTCTGCAAGCTTATGATTTTGTTGAACTTTATAAACGTTATGGCTTGCGTATGCAAATGGGAGGCTCTGATCAATGGGGAAACATTATTAACGGTATCGAATTGGGGCATCGTTTAGGAACACCGCAATTATATGCATTAACATCACCCTTGCTGACAACCTCTTCCGGTGCCAAAATGGGGAAATCATTGAATGGTGCTGTTTGGCTTAATGCCGATATGCTTTCACCTTATCAATTTTGGCAATATTGGCGTAATACAGAAGACGCTGATGTAACACGATTTTTAAAGCTCTATACCACATTACCGATGGATGAGATTCTCAAGCTTTCTCTATTACAAGGGATTGAAATTAACGAAGCAAAGAAAATTCTTGCAACAGAAATTACAGCAATGTTGCATGGGCGTGCTCTTGCCGATGCAGCCGCAGAAACTGCCCGTAAAACATTTGAAGAAAAAACACTTGGAGAAAATCTTCCAACGGTTGAAATGAGTGCAATAGAATTAAAAACAGGTGCTGGATTGCTCTCTCTTTTAGTAAAAACAGGGCTTGCGAAATCTAACAGTGAAGCGCGCCGTCATATTCAAGGAGGAGGAATACGTGTTAATGATCAGATAATAAAGGACGAAACACAGCTTATTCTTGAAAAAGATGTCACAGCAGAAGGAATCATTAAACTTTCTTTTGGTAAGAAAAAACATGTATTGATTAAACCTCTATAATCTATTGATCTCATTCATTCTATAGATTTTATATCCAAGATAGTCATGTTGCTTACGCTTTTTGCTCATTTTTTCATTTAATTTTTATGACAGAATAATTTTTACATGATAGCAAAAGATCTTTGAAATAAGTGTATTCTAGAAAGTTGAAACTTTATTCCTTCTCTGTATACTCGTCATTGATCTTTTCACTCAAAAAGAAAGATAAAAAAATGACAAAATCGATGAAAGGTACTTTTGCTCCTGATTTTAATTTGCCACGTGATGGAGGAGAAACAGTCTGTCTTTCTGGCTTTAAGGGCAAACCTGTTGTTTTATATTTTTATCCCAAAGATGATACGAGTGGATGCACAAGTGAGGCTCTTGATTTCACACAGTTAAAGACGAAATTTGATGAAATCGGTGTTGCTGTTATTGGAATCTCTCCAGATAATGTAAAAAAACACGATAAATTTAAACAAAAGCATGGACTTGACGTTATCTTGGTGTCTGATGAAGAAAAAACAACCCTTGAAGCATATGGTGTTTGGGTGGAAAAAAGCATGTATGGACGCAAATATATGGGTGTTGAACGGAGCACTTTTTTAATTGATGCAAATGGAAAAATAGCAGAAGAATGGCGCAAAGTAAGCGTATCTGGACACGCTGAAAACGTTTTAGCTGCTGCAACGCTTTTACATCGTAATGATAGCATATAAACGAGGGGTATATTGTACTTTGAAAAACATCTCCCCAGTTGTTTTTATTTTTCCAAGGGATTTAATTTTCGCAATATGTTTGTTTTATAAGGATAAATAATCATTTACCATTAAGATCTTCGGATATCGTAAATTTTTCTCATTTCAGTTCCTTCTTCTCTTGAATTGATTAAAAAAGTTTACCCGCTCCTGTCATAAGCAGACAAGGTATTGATTTATATAGTTAATTTAGTAATTATTCATATTGAGTTAGAATCCCGAATAACGTAAGATTCTCTCATTTCAAATCTGTTTATCGTCAATCAATTAAAATCACTTGCTTCCACACCACAAGCGGGGCTGGCGTATGGGTAAAATTGTATAAGAAAGGATTAAAAAATGGCTCTTATGAAGCGTCTTAATGCAAGATCTGTTGCAACACCCACGGGCTGGCAAATATAATGATGTATAATGATGGCGCTGGTTTGTTGCTCCATAAGCGTAAAGATGGAAGTGCTCAATGGCTTTATCGTTATCATTCATGGACGTCGTCGCGAAATGGGATTGGGTGCCTTAAGAAACGTTTCTTTAAAAAAAGCACGTGAATGTGCAAATCAATGGCGTTCTGTTTTATATGAAGGTCGTGCCCCTAAAGAGGGTGAGAAACAAAAACATGAGTCAATAAGCAGGATTAAATTGTGAGAAGAGACTGTTAAAAAAGAACAAAGAAAACACCTCTTTAAACTTTTCACGTATCAAGGGCCATCGATATATTACAATATCAATAAAACGAATAGTTTAAGAAATAAATCTACACAGTTTGAGGGAGAGATATATCATTAACGAATATCCTCAACTTCTTTGTCTTTTCCATAAATACGTTGAGAAAGTGCCGACTCTATAAATGCATCTAAGTTTCCATTAAGGACGGATTGTGGATCAGTATTTTCAATCCCTGTACGTAAGTCTTTTACAAGTTGATAAGGTTGAAGAACATAAGATCTAATTTGATGCCCCCATCCAATTTCTGTTTTAGAGGATTCAACAGCATTGGTCTCTTCTTCTCTTTTTTTGAGCTCTTCTTCATAAAGACGGGCACGTAACATAGACCAAGCCGTGGCGCGATTTTTATGCTGAGAACGCTCAGTTTGACACTGAACAACAATCCCCGTTTTTATATGTGTGATGCGAACGGCAGAATCTGTCGTATTAACATGTTGTCCTCCTGCTCCCGATGCACGATAAGTATCAATACGCACATCTGCTTCTGAAACATCAACTTCAATATTGTCATCAATAACCGGATAAACCCAAATGCTTGCAAAAGAGGTATGGCGCTTTGCATTCGAATCAAATGGAGAAATTCGTACCAAGCGATGAACACCTGATTCTGTTTTTAATAATCCATAAGCATTATGCCCTTTTACAAGAATCGTCGCTGACTTTATTCCCGCTTCTTCTCCATCATGAATTTCTAAAACTTCAACCTTCATTTCATGCTGTTCAGCCCAGCGCATATACATGCGTAAGAGCATAGAGGCCCAATCTTGACTTTCTGTTCCCCCTGCCCCAGCATGAACTTCCAAATAAGTATCATTGGGATCCGCCTCTCCTGAAAGAAGCACATCAATTTGCCTTTTATCGATCTCACTTTTAAGATTACGTATTGAATTTTCTGCATCAGCAATAATTTCAACATCATTTTCTTCTTCACCCATAGCGATGAGCTCAATGCATTCTTCAAGAGTTTTTGTAAATGATAAAAGAGCATTGATTGAATCATCAAGACGTTGACGCTCACGCATCATATCCTGCGCTTGTTGCGCATCATCCCATAATGATGGATCTTCGGCTTTTTGATTAAGATATTCGAGACGCTTTAGTGATTGATCCCAGTCAAAGATGCCCCCTTAGCAATTGAATTGCCTTCTGGATCTCATCAACTAATGTTTCTATTTCTGCTCGCATAATTTAACACCGTATTTTTTACACTTTTTCTGGTTACGTCTCTTCGCTTTTTATACAAATTTAATAACTTCTATCAGAAAATGGAAGGAGTTCATCATTCTATTTACAGGATCAACACTATAAAAAATAGATAAAAACCAAGACTCATAGCAAAAAAGATTTTGCCAGTTAATACAGCCCACCTGTCCCACTTTCAAGGGCTTTATTGACTTGTGGAGAAGTGGTCACTGCAGGAACTCCTTCTTGAAAAGAATTTGTCCCTCCAATGACTTGATATATATCAGCAGGACCAGTCCCTGGTTTAAATGCCTCTATAATGACATCGTGATCTCCTCTTTCCGCAAGCATCCCTGTTTTCCGATTAATTGGCATTAAAACCATACCTTTTGGCATCTTAAAAGGAACATCTGGCTTGCCTTTAAGAGCATCCGCTATAAACTCACCAAAAATAGGTGCGGCTAATGAACTTCCTGTTCCATTATACCCTAATGGAGCGGGTTGATCGTAGCCGACAAAAATACCAACGACAATGTCAGGAGTAAATCCCATAAACCAGACATCTTTAGAGTCATTGGTGGTTCCTGTTTTAGCGGCAATATGCCGATTAAGATAACGTAAACGCGCTGCAGTACCACGCTGAACAACACCTTCCATCATCGATGTAATTTGATAAGCCGTCATAGGGTCAAGAACTTGATCTCTCTCATCAATCAATGTGGGTTCTTTTTGATTATTCCATGAATGTGTATTACAATTTTCACAAATACGATCATCATGACGATAAATGGTCTTCCCATAACGGTCTTGAATTCGATCTATCAGAGAAGGTTTAATAGAGCGTCCTCCATTGGCAATAACGGAATAAGCCGTAACCATCCGTAGCACAGTTGTTTCAGCAGCTCCTAAAGCCATGGGAAGATAAGGCTGCAATTTATCGACTACACCAAAACGTTCTGCATATTCAGCAACAAGAGACATGCCCATATCATTGGCAAGCCGCACTGTCATAAGATTACGAGAATGCTCAATACCATAACGCAACGTTGAAGGTCCGGCAAAGGTACCACCATAATTTTTGGGTTGCCAGACTTCACCATTATATTGGCGAACTTCAATAGGGCCATCTAAAATAACAGATGCTGGTGTGTACCCGTTATCAAGTGCTGCTGCATAAACAATGGGTTTAAAAGCAGATCCCGGTTGACGATAGGCTTGGGTTGCGCGATTAAATTCTGATGCTGCAAAAGAAAAACCTCCCACCATTGCAAGAACTCGCCCCGTATGAGGTTCCATCGCAACAATTGCTCCTTCAACTTTTGGAATTTGTTGTAAACGATAAGTGTTGTTTGTATTGGGTAGCTTTTCAACAAAAATGACATCTCCAACTTGCAAAACATGAGCTAAGCTCTGAACAGTTTTTCGGTAACCATTTTCTTTCACAACATGAAATGCCCATCTTGAATCGGCTTCAGACAAGACAGCAATTTCGCGTTTTTTTGAGAGTATACCTGAAGCTTCACGCTGTGGCTGTAAACCAATCTCTATTTTATTTGGGTTTGCAGAAAGAACAACAGCTAAACGCCATTCAGGAACATCACTTAACCCTGTGATATTGGCAAGCTCAGCCCCCCAATCATCTTTATTATCAATATGCGCATAAGCTCCACGCCATCCTTGTGCATGATCAAATTTAATTAATCCATTGTGTAAGGCCTGTCGAGCAAGAATTTGCAAATTTGGATCAAGCGTTGTACGAATTGAAAGACCACCTTCATAAAGTGTTTTAGCCCCATAGCGATGCATTAAATGACGACGTACTTCTTCAGTAAAGTAATCAGCCGCAAAAACATAACTATCACTCCCGCGTATTGTCGCTCCTAAAGGCTTAGCTTTCGCTTTTTCACCTTGTTCACGCGTGACATACCCATTTGCAACCATCCGGTCTATAACCCAATTGCGCCGATCAATAGCACGCTGTGTATTTTTAAATGGATCATAATTTGCTGGACCTTTCGGAAGAGAAGCTAAATATGCACATTGTTCTAGCGTCAGATCATTGACGGATTTATTGAAATAAGTCAAAGAAGCAGCAGCTATACCATAAGTACCACGACCCAAATAAATTTCATTGAGATAAAGCTCTAAAATATGATCTTTTGAGTAGGTTTTCTCAATACGCATTGCTAAAATAGCTTCCTTAAATTTACGCTCTAACGTTGTTTCTGAACTTAAAAGAAAGTTTTTAGCGACTTGTTGCGTTATGGTGGATGCGCCCTCTGGACGTCTTCCAGAACTAATATTACGAATATTATTGATCAAAGCTCGAGAAAGTCCTTCAGGATCTAAACCAAAATGACGATAAAAGTTTTTGTCTTCAGCCGAAATAAAAGCATTGATAACAAGTTTTGGAATTGATTGAATCGGCAAATAGAGGCGATGTTTTGTTGCAAACTCCGCCATCAGACGGCCATCAGAAGCATGGACACGGGTCATTACTGGTGGCTCATAAAGTGAAAGAACTTCATAATCAGGAAGTGCATTTGCTCGACCACTCGTCATAACACCCCATGTTATTGCGCCACAAAGTCCAGTAGCAACAAAAAAACGAAGAAGGTATCTTAAAAAAATCATCATAAAAACGGCTATCGCTTTCTTAAGAATTGATTAAAGAAAAAATATGTTACTTCAATCACACCACGTGGATATCACCACAAGATTGAGATAAAGAAAATTTGTTTTTTATCTTTTATTTATACTAGGACATACAAAAATCCCATATTGATTACTCTATTTTCTCACAAATTTAAAGAGGCTGTACCATTTTCTGCCTATAATCAGCAAATTGACGAATAGAATGAGCAATAGAGACAGCCATTTGTTTTCTCCAATGAGGGTCATTTAATAACTTTTCATCCTCTTTATTGGATAAATAACCGACCTCTATCAAGACAGAGGGTATATTTGAAGCTCTTAAAACTTGAAAATTAGCATAGCGATGAGGGTTATTGATCAAGTTGATATGACTCTTCGATAAACTTGAAATAACACTATTTGCAAAATTAACCGAAAATGTATGCGTTTCACGTCGTGTAAGATCCATCAAAATATCTGTAACTTCAAGCGTTTCATCTGCAGGCAAACCATCAAGCAAATCAACTTTATTTTCACTTTCAGCTAAAGATTTAGCAATGGCATCGGAAGCTTTATCTGATATGGTATACACTGTGGCACCACGAAGAGAATGTACACCAATTGTATCCGCGTGAATGGATATAAAAAGATCAGCTTCAAACTCTTGCGCTTTTTTAACTCTTTCACTTAATCTTAAAAAAATATCAGAATCACGCGTTAAAGCAACGCTAATATGAGAGTCTTTTTGTAATTCATCTCGCAACGCTCGCGCAAAACCTAATGTCACATCTTTTTCTAAAATTCCAGTGCCCCCCCGTGCACCACCATCAATACCACCATGACCAGGATCAAGAACAACACGAAAATTTTGTGCCGGAATCAACGGTGGTTTTGTATCAAAATTGCTTCTTTGCTGGCTTTTTAATACCTTATCAAATTTTTCTTGTGTACTTTTACGAATATCAACCAGCAACTGCCATAAGCCATTATTTAATTTTTTTACGATACTTTTTTCAACAACAAAAGCTGTTTTGCTTGTTAAAATAATGCGTGAAGTTTGTATGTCAGAGAAAGCATAACGCACATTTAAGAGCATAACCGACAATGCATTCTGTTTCTTTAACGGCGTATCTTGCATTGAAAAGTCAATCATGGGTAAATTGATAACCAAACGTGCTGGTCTATCTAAAATCTGCAAATGAACATTGGGTTTTGAATTGAAAACCGCAATTATACGCGTATGAGCACTATCACCAATGGTTCGAAATTTAATAAGCTTCAAAGGATCAGTTGCTTGAACACTGGTTTGGCATACCCCAAAAAATAATAAAAAACATATGAATTGTACAATAACATCCCAATAGGCTGTTTTTAGTTTTTGGGTAAAAAAAACTCTTATCATAAGCCCTCTTATCATAAGTAAAGTACTCTACACGACATTTGTAATAATTTATCTTGGTTATATAAAAACGATACACCAATTTATTTTCTATTTTTCAATAAATGCTAAGCCCCTCCATTATAAACACCAAAAAAAAATTAAGGTAATAAAAATATTATCATGATACATGATTTACATTGTTACTTGCCAAACGCATGATATCAACATAAAAGAATATTGGTGCTTCCTAACTGATAATAGATCTAATTATCTGTAACTCATAGTAAGTTGTCTTAAAGGGGATGCTGCGTATTATGCGTTGAGACTTTGTTATGGATGAAAAATTTCTATGTTATAAAACTAGGATTGCATTACTTAAGATTCGTTGGTTCGGATATCCGAACTGTTTTAAAGATTATTTTACCAGAGACTTTTAAGAAATATGAGTCATAAAAAACGGATGGGGATAATGATGAGAAATGATGTAAATGCAGTCATGCGTCTACATGTGGTGTTCCGTCCTGTTTTTCTGGTACCTCCCTTTTATGGCAGACAGCCCTTTACGTCTACGAATAATTGTACCGTTCGTTTGAATGAAATTGTGCATGTCGCCTTCAGGATATTAACTTATGTCAAACAAAATGCTTATAGATGCCTCCCATCCGGAGGAAACACGTGTTGTTGTTGTTCACGGCAACAAAATTGAGGAACTTGATTTTGAATCAGAACATAAAAAACAGCTCAAGGGGAATATTTATCTTGCACGTATTACGCGTGTAGAACCATCTCTCCAAGCTGCTTTTGTTGAATATGGTGGAAACCGACATGGATTTTTAACATTTTCTGAAATTCATCCTGACTATTATCAAATTCCTGTGGCTGATCGCCTTGCTCTTCTTGAAGAAGAGGAAAAGGCAGCTGTAGGAGAAAATCTAGCAGATGTTTTCACGGAAGAAATAACTAAAAATAAAAAACGCTCTAGAAAAACAAAAAAGAATACGAAAAACGGCATCATAGCAGCCGATATTGAAAACGATATCACATCCGAAGCTGTAACAATTGATCATACAGAAGAAATATTAAATGCCGATGCCTCTTATGATGAGATCGAAATGGTCGGTGCTGAGGATATCCGTGAAGAGATCCCAGCGTATCAAAGAAAACAAGGGCGCCAGTATAAAATTCAAGAAGTGATTAAACGACGTCAAATTTTGTTGGTGCAAGTCATCAAGGAAGAACGCGGAAATAAAGGTGCTGCACTTACAACATATCTCTCTCTAGCGGGTCGTTATTCTGTTCTCATGCCCAACACAGCACGCGGTGGTGGTATTTCACGAAAGATTACGAATGTACAAGACCGTAAGCGTCTTAAAGAAATCGTAAAAGAATTAGCCGTTCCAAAGGGTATGGGCGTTATCCTACGAACCGCTGGTGCCAATAGAACAAAAGCTGAAATTAAACGCGATTATGAATATCTTATGCGGTTATGGGATACTATTCGCACTTTGACACTTAAATCAACGGCTCCATGCCTTGTTCATGAAGAAAGCAATCTCATAAAACGTTCTATACGAGATCTTTACAATAAGAACATTAGTGAAATTCTAGTCTCTGGAGATCAAGGATATCGTGAAGCAAAAGACTTTATGCGTATGCTTATGCCAAGTCATGCAAAAGTCGTGCAACCTTATCGCGATCCTACACCTATTTTTGCAAGAAATAATATTGAGATTCAGCTTGATAAAATGTTGCAACCACAGGTTTCTTTAAAATCTGGTGGTTATCTTGTTATTAATCAAACAGAAGCACTTGTTGCTATTGATGTAAATTCTGGACGCTCTACAAAAGAATTCTCTGTTGAAAAGACAGCCTTACAAACTAATCTTGAAGCAGCAGAAGAAGTAGCGCGTCAATTACGCTTGCGTGACCTTGCTGGTTTAATCGTGATTGATTTTATTGACATGCTTGAAGAACGCAATGTGCGATTGGTCGAAAAAAAATTAAAAGACTGTTTAAAAAATGATCGTGCTCGTATTCAAGTTGGTCATATTTCACACTTCGGCCTTTTAGAAATGAGCCGTCAACGTATTCGTATATCCGTTTTAGAAAGTACAACACAGCCCTGCCCTCATTGCGCAGGAACAGGAAGTATACGTTCTGAATCATCAATAGCTTTACATGTCATGCGCTCAATTGAAGAATATCTTCTTCATAATTCGCAATATAATATTATTGTGCGCACACCCGTAGCAACAGCACTTTATGTGTTAAATCATAAACGCAATATTCTTGTTAATTTAGAAGCACGCTTTAAACTTAATATTAGTATTGAAGCAGATGATAGCATTGGAACGCAACATCTTGTTATTTCTAAAGGCACAATAGCAGAAAGCATTTCTCAATCTTCATTGGAAGATGATAATAAGCAAGAAATTGACGATTCTGTTTTCATAAAAAGTGAATCTATTGAAAATCCCCCTCTCACTGAAACAAATCAAAAACGTCAACGCAAAAATCGTCACGATGAAGTGACGGATCATTCTCTCTCCACTGTTCATAAAAAAGAAGATGCCCTGAATGATGATTCTTATCGTCGAGGACGCCGTCGAGGACGTCGTGGTGGTCGACGCAATCAAGATAATAGCTTTTTTCAGATTCGCGTTCCTTACGCAGAACCAGTAGGAGATTTTGCTAAACAGGCTTTAGCAGAAATTAAAGCAGCGCACCGCAAACGTCGTGTTCCATCCGCTAAATCTTCTAAACTTGAAGAAATAAAAGATGATACACAAATTCTCGATGTACAA
This sequence comes from Bartonella queenslandensis, assembly GCF_018155095.1. GTDB lineage: Bacteria > Pseudomonadota > Alphaproteobacteria > Rhizobiales > Rhizobiaceae > Bartonella > Bartonella queenslandensis_B. The sequence goes on from NZ_NAAI01000007.1 coordinate 86,410, forward strand.
CAGCAAGATGAAGCGACAAAAGTTGATACAAATATTAAATCTAAAAAACGTAAAACACGTCCTTCAAAGGCAGTAGAAAATAATCTTTCTCTAGAGAATAATCAAAATGTTGCAGAACAAAAATCTCTTGAAGAAAAGCCTAAAAACAGTTCAGTCCGTAAAGTTAAAACAAAAAAAGCAGATAAATCTGTTCATGAGCAGGAAGATAAATCTCCTGAAAATGATAAGAAATCAACACGTAGAACACGTAAAAAATCATCCTCTAAAGAAACAACAGAAATACAAAAAACATTAAAGGAAGAAAGTATAACGGAGATGGGGGAAGTTATTGAATCCTCTCCTTCTCAAATTGAAAAAACAATTAACCAACCCATTGTTATCTCATCAGAGTCTAATGATGCTCCTAAAACTGCACGTATTGGTTGGTGGAAACGTAGAACTCTTTCAAAAAATTAACAATAAAAAAACCGCCACAAAAATTGTGGCGGTTTGAATAAACAACTATAGAAAAAATTTCAACAAATTTTATATTATTTTTGTTTTGCTTTCTCTTGCTCAGCCCGCATACGCTCTTCAATTTCTTTTTGATTTGATTGAATGGCTTGCTGCAACTTTATTTGCTCTTGTTGGAAATCTTTTTCTTCCATACCAGGACCGGTATACGCAGCAGTAAATCCATTAAGAGAAAATTCAATAGGATTAGCTGAACCACGGAAATTAACTGTGGTTACAACCATTTTTGTACCACTTTTCATAGCTGCGATAAGCTTATCATCTAAGACATCATTCGCAATACAACTTGGTCCATTACAAATGATATAAGGAATTTTTTTAGAGAAGCCATCACCTATTTGAATGTGAACACCTTCTGGCAAAAAACGGCCTGTAGGCACTTGAATACCTATACGCTTTTCATTTTGCTTCCCTTTTATTTCAACAAGATTAAAAGCCGTTAAAGGTTGTCCCGTATTTGATAATACAGTATTCATTGTATTGCAAATATCAACATCATGCTGCTTACTGCAAACTTTGTACCAACCTTGTGATAAAGTTTGCGCATTTGCAGAAATACCAGCTATAAGAAAAAGGGCAGCCGCTCCAACTAATACAGAAACAGCAGAATAGACATTTTTATGCGACATAATTAAGTTAATCCTTTCAACGCACTCTTAAGTAACTTAAAAAATATTAAATATAATCTCAAATTAAATTTATTAAATTATAATGAAATAATACTTAATTTAATTATTTTTACTTCAATATAAAAAAAAAAGTCAAATTTAGAGAAAAAACTACGACAAGCCATTTAAACTTTTATACACTCATATAGCATTCCCCTCTTTATCACACGGGTATTTGATGCAACTTATCCATAAAGCACCCCTGTGTATCTGCGCTAAGATTACATAAACGAATCAATATTGCAATATCAATTAAAATAAACCCCTATGTTATTCTAAAAATCTTACGAATTTAAACACTTACTGCTCTTCATGTTAGGGGATGTTAGGGGGGTAAGGCTTTAGTAACAAGTATTGCAATGCATGAAATTCCAAAGTATCAGATAAAATTTGTCATATTTTTATCTGTCCCTCGTATAAATGAAAAGGATAAAGTTAACCTATAAGGACATTTGATGAAATAAATCCATTCCTAATCTGCGGCTTAAAAAAAATTGTAAAAGAATTTTTTCTGTAAACAATTTTCTATCCTTGTTTATGAAACAATAGTGGTGTGCTTTTGTTATAAAACTTTTGTATTTATAGCTTTTAGCTAAAAAAGCTGAGTTTAAAAATACGCGACTAAGAAATTAATTTTTCTTAATTTGACGACACATTTTTTCAGACAAAAAATCTATGATTATTGAAAATATTTTTATAATAAACTTTCTTTAAAAGAGAATAACATATTAATCTATAAGAATAATTTAGCGTTTTCTATAATGAAGATTATGCATTGCCTCATGCTTTTGTTTATCGCATTGCTTTAATGGGATCACACCATACCATTGTATTACATATTGATTTTATGCGCTTTTTTTAAGAGACATCTCTTAAGGTACCTAAACTCATCCGTAAATGGTATAATGATAAAGCCATTGAGCTCTCTATTTTTACGCGTATGAAAGAGCACGGGAGCATCATCACACTTTGCCCCTGCTCTCAATGTTGTGCGATGATAGCTCTTGGCACTCGAAATACTTCGTAAGAGGCATCTTTATTCCTTTCTTGTATAGTTTTGTCTCGATGCTCTCTCCCCTTATAATGTGCAAGCGAATAAATTTGATTAATTCAACGTAAACAGATTTGGAACGAGAGAATCTTAAACTATTCAGATTTCTCATTCAACATGATAAAATTAATTATTATAAATCAATCTATTATAGAAACTCTAATAGTGCAAACCTCTTTTGTCTTAAATCAATAAAATTTACTTACTTGCTCGTCATAAAGGGGAGTGCTTATATAAAATAAAAACTATTGAACAGAAAGAATAAGAACACCCCTTATGGAATCATTTCACTTATCCAATACTGTTTATACAACATTGAAAAATAACAATTGTATGATAGTGCCACCTTATATTTTTATTAAACAAAAGTGATGATAATAGATCTTATACACTTTATGGAAAATTTTACATTGCACTATTCACAAGCATCATCAGGAAATAAGTTTAAATGCACTGAGAAATATGAGCATTCGTATTGAAATAAGAACCATTGATGATAAGCAAATCAAAAACGTTTTATGTTTGAATACGATATAATTATAGAAAAATTAAAAATTTTTTCTTCTGTGTAAAATGCAAAAAATAAACTATCAAGGTTTAATTTCTTCAAAATTTAAAGGAAGTTTTAATTTGTGAGGAAAAAATAATCCTGCTATAGAAGCAATGATAGCAGCAGTGTGTTCAATACCCATTTAGACTATCAATTTAATTGCATCAATTTGTTACTTAAACAAAGCTCTTAATTTCTAGTAAGTTACTGCTTTAATTTCCTGAGCAATAGGTAGCTCTGTGCTTATCTTAAATATCCATATTCCACCATATAGATATCATTTTTTAACTTTATAATGTGCATAAAACAGCTTTTACAAATTTATTTTAGTCATTTGTCAGATAAAAAAATCATTTAAAATAATAAATGCTGATAAAACGCCCTTCATCTTTCACAATATCAAAGATATAAATGGTTAATGATTTAAACTGTAACGCAAAATAAATTTAATATATCACTCTGTTTCCTTATATAAAATAGCATTATGAATGTATCCCTCTTATCGTATTAATGAAACAAGATTTATGATACGAAATGAATAACCATTTAAATAATCAAATTGCATTTTATGTGATAAGAATAATAGATTAGATATAGAATATTATTTATTTAATAAAAAAATAAAAATTTAGAAAATATTTATAAATAAACTATTTATCATAAATATTTTCTATTGTTTAGTTTATTAAATTAATTTTTTACTGTATTTACCTGAAGAAATTTTAAATTGTACATTGTTATAGTATTATTTTTCATCAAATATACTGTTATAAAATGATTAAATATTTTTCACATATTACAAAAAATACTCCTTTAATTGAACCAATCTTTAACACGAGAACGCATGCGATTCATAATATTCTTTCTCTTGTCTGGAAGCATTATAGTATGTACTTCTTTAATGGTTTTACAAAGCATAGGTGCATTTTTTATAAACCAATCATCTCCTGTAAGTCCATCTTTTATATCGTCAAACATTTGTTTCTCATAGCTATGAGAACCATCCGTTAGCAATTCTTTCATATCCCTAACTAAATTGGGACCTATCGAGTTACTTGCGTCTTTTGCCCAGATAAAATCTTTATCTTTCCAATCAAAATCTTTGCGCAAAATAGCACCTATATCGCTTTGCAATATATCCGCTAACGTATCGCACATAATAATAAACATGAGATAATTTTTCATTATCTCATCATTACCTCCACTCTTCTCATTTGTTATCCATTCATTAAACATCTGAGTTTTTTTCAAATAGTTTTTTGCTTTAATCAGCTTTTCTTCATATTCCCCTACTTCATACTCTCTCGCTATATGTGCTCTAAAAATAAGTTTTCGTTTTTTTTCAAATAGATCCTGTAAATTTGAACCAAGATTATAATATTCATCTTTCAGACTTTTCAGCTCTTTTAAAAATTTATTCCGTTCCTGCAAACGCTTATAGTATTCTGATTTAGAAATATTTTTTTCCCAAACATCCAAATGAGCAATACTTTCTTCAATAAATTGTATCCTATCTTTAATATTTTTTCTTTTGTTTTTAAAATGTTGATATTGTTCTTCAGAAGATAACTCAGCATAAACGTTTTTTACGCCACATATTAAAGGGAGTAATAAAAAAACTATCGTTAGCAATTTTTGTAATGAAGAAAGCATATTATCTTGATCTAAATTTTTTCTCTTGAGAGATTTACAAAAAAACTCTTATAGGCAAGTTCTATTTATTATGCTTGCACCATCTAAGCTATTTTGCTTATTGTATCAATACGTATTATAAATAAAGAACAAAAATAACTATATAAGGGGTATTATAAATTTAAATATTATTTTTATAAAAACAAGGAATAGTGTTGAAAAGTAGAAAAACTGCTTTAAACAAGATGTCGTTATGCCATTTCTACAAGCTGTGTCATAATCGTTGCTGCTTCAATAAGCCTGTCATCGATATTAGCCCAATCCCGAATAAGAGCGATGCTTTGATCTGGACGAATTTTTGCCATTGAACCTTGTTTCCCCACCCACTGAACAAGAGCAATACTATTGGCAAAATAGTTATTGCGAAACTGTATAACAATACCTTTTGGTCCAGCATCTAATTTTTCTACATGGGCTTTTCGACACAATGTTTTGATATGAAAAACTTTAAGGATATGTTGAACTTCAAGGGGTAAAGGACCAAAGCGATCAATTAACTCTGCCGCGAATTCATTAATTTGGTCTAAATTCTCAAGTTCTGTCAAGCGTCGGTAAAGCCCCATACGTAATGATAAGTCAGGTACAAAACTTTCTGGAATCATCACGGTTGTACCAAGTGAAATTTGAGGTGACCATTGCTTATCCTCACTTAGCTCTCCATCTTTTAATTCAGTAACAGCTTCTTCAAGCATTTTTTGATAGAGTTCAAATCCAACTTCTTTGATATGTCCTGATTGTTCTTCACCTAAAAAATTGCCTGAACCACGAATATCCATATCATGGCTTGCTAATTGAAAGCCTGCACCTAATGTATCAAGAGATTGTAACACTTTAAGACGACGATCAGCTGCAGGTGTTAAAACTTTACCAGAAGGAAATGTAAAGAGTGCATAAGCACGTTGTTTTGAGCGCCCTACCCTTCCTCGTAACTGGTAGAGTGCAGAAAGACCAAACATCTCAGCGCGATGCACAATTAATGTATTAGCTGTTGGAATATCAAGACCGGATTCAATAATGGTTGTTGATAGTAAAACATCATATTGTCCATCGTAAAATGCGTTCATAATATCATCAAGTTGTCCAGCCGGCATTTGTCCATGAGCCACAACAAATTTAAGTTCTGGAACATGTGTTTTGAGATATTCTTCTACAAAAGCCAAATCAGAAATACGAGGACAAACATAGAAACTCTGTCCACCACGATAATATTCTCGAAGCAAAGTTTCGCGTATAACCAGTGCATCAAATGGTGAAATAAAAGTACGAACCGCCATTCTATCAATGGGTGGAGTGGTAATTAATGAAAGTTCACGAACTCCTGATAATGCTAATCCTAAAGTTCGTGGTATGGGGGTTGCTGAAAGTGTAAGAACATGAATATCACTTTTAAGCTCTTTTAAACGCTCTTTGTGTTTTACCCCAAAATGTTGCTCCTCATCAATGATAAGAAGACCTAACCGTAAAAAATTGACTGCACCACTTAATAATGCATGGGTTCCAATGACAATATCAATTGTACCATCTGAAATACCTTTTTTAACTTGTGCAAGCTCTTTCGTTTTTACAAGTCTTGAAGCATGACCAATTTTAACCGGTAATCCTTGAAAACGAGAAATAAATGTCTTGTAATGTTGGCGTGAAAGCAAAGTTGTTGGTACAACAACAGCAACTTGATATCCATTTAATGCAGCAACAAAAGCACTTCGAATGGCCACTTCGGTTTTTCCAAAACCAACATCACCGCATATCAAGCGATCCATCGGCCTGCCGGATGATAAATCGTCTAAAACGGCCTCAATGGCGTTCATTTGATCTTCCGTTTCTTCATAGGGAAAACCAGCAACAAACTCATCAAATGGTCCAACTGGTGGAAGTAAAGCAGGGGCAGCACGTGTCACACGTTCCGCAGCTATACGGATTAATTGACCTGCCATTTCCAACAAATGTTTTTTAAGCCGCGCTTTACGTGCTTGCCAAGCAACACCCCCTAATTTATCTAAAGTTACCTCTGTTCCTTCTGCGCCATAACGTGAGAGAAGCTCAATATTTTCAACAGGTAAAAAGAGTAAATCACCTCCAGCATATCTAATTTCAAGGCAATCTCGCAAAATTCCTGTGGTTGTGATCGTTTTTAGACCAACAAATTGGCCGATACCGTGGTCGATATGCACAACAATATCACCCGAATTTAAAGCAGAAATCTCAGAAATAAAATTTGTATTATTCTTACGTCGCTTTGGCGATCTGATGAAGCGATCACCTAGGATATCCTGCTCTGCTATAATCGCTAAATCTTCAGCTTCAAAACCATGTTCTATCATGATAACAGCTGCTAATATATGATCTCGTGGTATTGCTTTGACAGTTTGCAAGGATTTTACAATATCTATTTTTTTCAATCCATGCTCATCAAGAACTTGTAGCAAACGATTGAGAGACCCTTCACTCCAACACGCTAAAAGTACTTTTTTTCCAGCAGCGCGTAAAGAGGCGATATGATCAATAACACTTGAAAAAACATTTTTTTCCTGCGCATTACGCTCTTTTACAAAATCATATCCCTGTTTAACATTGGTGTGAATAACTGTTTGTTCCAAACTTTGTGGAATATTAAAAGGCGAAAAATCAATACGCTGTGAAGATTGTTGCACACATTCTAAAACACGCTCTGGCGTTAAATAGAGAAGACTAGGATCTATTGGATGATAAGAAGTAGAAATTTCTTTATCATTTTCACGTTCTTTACGCGCATTATAATAGTCTTCAATAAGGCGATAACGCTCAATGAAGACTTCTTCTACGAGATGCTCAAAAACAAGTGGTAAATTGCCACAATGATCAAAAAAAGTATCAAGTTTTTCATAAAAAAATGGAAGCCAATGTTCCATACCAGAAAAACGCCGACCTTGAGCAATTGCTTCATAAAGCATGGTATTTTTTTGTGATATACCAAATGTACGCGTATAATTGCTTTTAAAACGGCTAATGCGTTCTGGTGTGAGAACGACCTCACTCATTGCCTGTAATAAAAGTTCAGTTTTTTGGCGTGTTGTTCTTTGACTTTCTGGATCAAATACGCGGATACTTTCTAACGTATCTCCAAAAAAGTCAAGACGTAAAGGTTCAACATCCATAGGAGAAAAAATATCAATTATTCCCCCTCTTACAGCAAACTCACCAACATCACGGACAACCGTAACACGTTCAAAACCATTCGTTTCTAGGAATTGTATTAAATGCCCCATGTTATGACGCTGGCCGACATGTGCGTGAATAAGCTGGGATTCTATCATTTCACGGGGAGGCAACTTTTGCATAATTGCATTTGCGGTTGTTAATATAATTGCAGGATGTGGATTTTGACGTAAATTTGCCATACGTGCTAATGCTGATAGTCGACGGGCCATAACAGCAATTCCTGGGGACACGCGATCATAAGGCAAACAATCCCATGCAGGAAATTGAAATACTGGCAAATTGGGTTCAATAAAATTTAAAACTTGTTGTAAATGCGAAATTTTTGTTCCGTCTCGGACAACATAGATAAGTGGTTTACCTTGCGCAATTTCTGAACTTAATTTAGCAAGGGCAAAGGCTTCAAATCCATCAGTAACGCCATCAAAAATCATATGAACAGAACTATTTTGTGGAATGACAATTTTTTTAAATATAGGCATAGAAATCAATAAGTTAAGTAAGTATGATAATTGGCAATATCACGAAAAAGTGGACTATCAATTTCAGAGGGTGGTAAAGTTTCTCCAGTAATCCATGTGAGTAAATCGCGATCATCAAAAGACATAATATACTCAAGTTCAGAAAGCTTTTTATCATTCATTCCAGCAATATGAGCATCGATATAACGTCCAAAAATGAGATCCATTTCACGAATACCGCGATGCCATGCACGAAAAATCAATCGGCGACGACGCACATCCAATTGATTTTTGTCGTTGACAAGAACTGTCATAAAAAGTCTCCTTAAATAAAGTAATATAAACTATTCAATTTATTGTATAAAATTTGTACCTTGCCTTTAAGGAAGTTCTATAATCTTTTGTTCTTTAAGTGTAATTCGACGATGCATTTGCTTCGCCAAAGCGTAATTATGTGTTGCAATAAGAGCAGAAAGACCAGACTGACGAACCAGAACAGATAAAGCTTGAAAGACATAAGCTGACGTTACGGGATCAAGATTTCCAGTAGGTTCATCGGCCAAAAGAACAGAAGGGCCGTTTGCTACTGCACGTGCAATAGCAACACGTTGTTGTTCTCCTCCCGATAACTCTGAGGGACGATGGTTAGCACGATGCGAAACACGCAAATACGTCAATAATTTACGTGCACGATCTTCTGCTATGGATTTTTTTAATCCTGCTATCATTTGCGGTATCATGACATTTTCTAAAGCCGTAAACTCTGGAAGTAAATGATGAAATTGATAAACAAAACCAATATCATTTCGTCTGATAGCTGTTCGCTCACTATCAGAGCGCTTTGCACAAGAAACACCTCGTAACAACACATCACCAGCTGTTGGTTTTTCCAATAATCCAGCAATATGAAGAAGTGTTGATTTTCCAGCACCAGATGGTGCAACAAGGGCGACAAGTTCTCCACGATTAAGGATAAAATTTGCTTTGTCTAAAACAACAAGCGGCTTATGACTCTCGAAAAAGCGTCTTTCAATCTCTACAAGCTCTAAAATGGCTGTCATTATTCATACCTCAAGGCTTGTACAGGATCTAACTTAGCAGCACGCCATGCTGGAATGAGAGCAGCAAGAAATGACAAGAATAAAGCCATTACAGCAACCAAAATGGTCTGTTTCCACTCAATTTGTGCAGGCAATTTTGTTAAAAAATAAAGTTGAGGATTAAAAACATCAACATTAAATAACCAAGATATAAAATCTTGAATATGATTAATATTTAGAGTCGCAATAATACCTAAAATTAAGCCCAATATTGTTCCAATAAAGCCAATCATCATTCCTGTGATGATAAATATACGCAAAATTGCACTCTGTTGGGCACCCATCGTACGTAAAATTGCAATATCATGGCTTTTATCTTTTACAAGCATAATAAGGCCTGAAATAATATTTAAAGCAGCAACAAGAACAATCAAAGAAAGAATGAAAAACATGACATTCCGTTCAATCTGTAAGGCTGAAAAAAAAGCCTGATTGCGTGTACGCCAATCAATTAAATAGACCTGTTGATCAACTGCTTTTTCTACAACGGGTTTTATTTGATCAACAGCATCAGGATCGTTTAGGAATAATTCTAAAGACTGGACTTTATCTCCCAAATTAAAAAACATTTGTGCTTCATGGAGAGGCATAAAAACAAAGATTGAATCATATTCAGACATACCAACTTCAAAAATAGCAACGACTTTATAAGCTTTTACACGTGGAGTAACGCCAAAAGGAGTTTCATCACCATCAGGGGTAATAATGCGAAGATCTCTCCCAACTGTAAGTCCCAATTTTTCTGCTAAGCCACTTCCAATTGCAACACCTTCTTCTTGATCAAACCGAGAAATCGATCCTAATTTAATGTTCTGAGAGACTGTTTTAAGTTTTTCTAAATCTTGTTTGCGCATACCACGAACTAAAGCGCCAGAACCACCTTGAACTTCACCTTGGACAAGCGCTTGACCTTCAATAACAGGCAAAGCAAACTTCACACCATTCGTAGATTCTAAGGAAGAAATAAGAGTTTTATAATCAGAAAAACCAGAATCAATTGTTTGAACAATAAGATGCCCATTCATACCAAGAATACGATTGAGAAGTTCTGTACGAAAGCCATTCATCACCGCCATAACAACAACCAGAGCGAACACGCCTAACATAATCCCAATAAGAGAAATAATTGCAATAACAGATGCAACGACATGTTTTTTATTGGGAATCATATAACGAAAAGCGATCATCCATTCATAAGACGAAAACCTTTTATTTTTCAGCCTCTTCATAATATTTCCTATTAAATTATAGAAAGTTGGCTGAGGACATCTTCAACCTTTAGAGATTTTTTTACACCTGTTTTTCGATCTTTAATTTCAACTTCATTTTGTGCTATACTGTTAGGACCGACAATAATTTGCGTTGGCAAGCCAATCAAATCCATCGTTGCAAATTTTGATCCAGGACGTTCATTTCTATCATCTAATAATGGATCAAAACCAGCCTCCTTTGATCCCTGATAAAGAAGCTCACATACCTGTGTACATTTTTCATCATCAGGCTTCATATTGATAATTCCAAAATCGAAAGGTGCCATCGACTTTGGCCAAATAATACCATTTTCATCATGAGAAGCCTCAATAGCAGCTGCAACAAGACGCGAGGGTCCAATACCATAAGATCCCATAGAGACCACATGCTCTTTTCCATCTTGTCCCATAACTTTTGCTCCCATTGGAGCAGAATATTTAGTACCAAAATGAAAAATATGTCCAACTTCAATACCACGCGCTGAAAGACGATTATTCTCAGAGATTTTAGCCCATTCTTCTTCATTATGCATTTCTTCTGTCGCCGCATAAAAAGATGTCCATTGTTTAACAATATCATCTAAAACAGTTTTATCACTAAAATCGATTGAACTATGGGGAACAGTAAGTTCAAGAAATTGTCTATCACAAAAGATAGCACTCTCTCCTGTTTCAGCTAAAATGATAAATTCATGACTTAGTTCCCCTCCAATGGGACCTGTATCAGCACGCATGGGAATGGCTTTTAGGCCAAGGCGAGAAAAAGTGCGTAAATAAGCTACAAACATACGGTTATAAGATGTTTTAGAGCCTTCATAATCAAGATCAAAAGAATAAGCATCTTTCATTAAAAATTCTCGTGCACGCATCACACCAAAACGTGGTCGAATTTCATCACGAAATTTCCATTGAATATGATATAAATTAAGTGGAAGGTCTTTATAAGAACGAACATAGGAGCGAAAAATATCTGTCACCATCTCTTCATTAGTCGGACCATAAAGTAAATCGCGCTTTTGACGATCTTTAATGCGGAGCATCTCTAAACCGTAATCATCATAACGACCGCTTTCACGCCAAAGATCAGCAGATTGAATTGTAGGCATCAATATTTCTATTGCACCAGCACGCTCTTGCTCTTCACGAATGATTCTACAAACTTTATCAAGAACTTTTTTTCCTAAAGGAAGCCAAGAATAAATTCCTGATGTTTGTTGTCGAATCATTCCAGCTCGCAACATGAAGCGATGAGAAATAATTTCTGCTTCTTTAGGATTCTCTTTTAAAAGTGGAAGGAAATATTGAGAAAGACGCATTGAAATAATGAACTCCTAATCAGATCTACCATTTTGGAAAAATTTAACACACCCTCTATTCATCTATAGCCGCATTATGAATACTTGCAAATATAACGATCTTATTGTTTTAAAATTTATTGTGCTCTACTCTCTATTATTTCCTATTGAGCAGTAAAATAAAAATGCTCTCCTACTTTTTAATAATGAATATGAAAATCCTTTATTTTGACCGATGTAAAAAAACTGTACAGAGAGGTTTTTTGTGCCAAATTTCATAAATAGCTGCTCTCACTGCACGTCGCACTGCCTCTCGAATAACTTCATTATTTTTCTGTTTCATGCGTGGGATATTATAAACTGTATTTTCCACAACTTCTAAAAGAATATCTTTCAATTTTTCTCCATCTCCATTACTCTCAGGAAGTCCCAATATGCTTAGATCAATATCATCTAATAATTCATGCTTGCTATTCATATGGAGAGAAACAGCAACATGACCAGCATAACCTAGTTTTTTACGTTCACGAATTCCTAGCTCATACTCATCTCCAAGAAGACAGCCATCCTTATAAATACGGCCAACAGGCACTTGATCAATAACTTCTACAGGCGCGGGTGCAAGACGCAGCATATTACCATTTCTGATATCTCTAACAATTTTAATACCTGCTTGACGTGCTAAAGCGGCTTGAGCAGTAAGATGTATTGCCTCACCATGAACAGGAACAAGGATGTGTGGTTTTATCCAATCATACATCTGTAAAAGCTCTGAACGACGGGGATGACCTGAAACATGAACAAGTGCATCTTCATTCGTAATGACTTTAATACCCAAATCGATGAAACGATTTTGTATCTCAAGAATCGCTTTTTCATTTCCTGGAATACTTCGTGATGAATAAATAACAGTATCACCAGTGGAAAGCGCAATATTCCTCATTCCCTCACGTGATAGTTTAGCCAAAGCAGCACATGGCTCACCTTGGCTCCCTGTGACAATTAAAACAAGCTCTTTTCGTGGGATATAACCATAATCATCTTCCGTTACAAATGGCGCTAACCCATTCATATAACCGAGTTCTTGTGCAACCATAATACTCCGCTTAAGGGAACGCCCAATGACAAGCACCTTACGCCCAACAGCTTCAGCGGCAAGAGCAATAGAACGTATCCGACCAATATTAGAAGCAAAAGTTGCTATCGCAACGCGCCCTTCAGCTTTCGAAATAATTTCTGAAAGACTCGTTTGAACCTGCTGCTCTGATGGAGATATACCATCCCGACACGCGTTTGTGGAATCACAAAGTAATGCTAAAATACCTTTATTGCCCAAAGCACGAAATCTTTTTTCATCCGTTACATCTCCAAATGAAGGCGTATGATCAATTTTCCAATCACCAGTATGGATCACAGTTCCCAAAGATGTTGTAATGGCTAAAGATACAGACTCTGGTATAGAATGATTAACAGCGATAGCCTCTATGGAAAAAGAACCAACCTGAAAACAATCCCCTGCTTGAAAAATATTGAATGACATTTTATGGGATTCAAAATCTGATTGTCTTTTACTTTCCAATAACCCAGCCGTGAAAGCTGTACAATAAATTGGAACTTGTAACTTTGGCCATAAATCAAAAACAGCCCCATAATGATCTTCATGAGCGTGTGTCAAAACAAGACCACGTATATTATGTTTTTCACTTTCTAAAAAACGAATATCAGGGAGAACAAGATCAACTCCTGGTAATTCAGAACCAGCAAAACTAACGCCCATATCAACAATCAGCCATTCACGAAGATTTTGAGAGCCAAATCCATAAGCAGCCAAATTCATCCCTATTTCACCTACGCCCCCAAGAGGTAAAAAAACGAATTCATTTTTATTGGTTGCAACCATAAACATCTCCCAAATCGTTAAGATAATCTGATGGCAAAATAATTCTTTTAATAACGACCTGCATTAACAGAAGCAGCTGAACCAAAATGAACATCTCCAGCTGTTATAATAGTTTTCTGATTATTTTTTTGTTTTATGATACAATTAAAATCACGATCAAGATCATCAAAAATACCCTCAATGATTTTTTCATCATTCATTACTTTGACATGTTTTCCAAGATGAGCAGAATATAAAAGCCATTTATTTCGGATTATCTCACATCCTTTCGATTGTTTCCAAAGAAGGTAATTTCTAGAAAAAGACTCCGTCAAAACCGTAAATAATTGTTCTGCTTCAATATGCAAACCAATATTCTGTAAGCTTGAAGTGGGATAGGATGCATCTTCATAATTATATTTCACATTTATTCCAATACCAATAACTAATGCATATTGTTGCGATGGCAATTTAAACATCTCAAGCAAAACTCCAGAGCTTTTTTCCCCTCTGAGCAAAATATCGTTTGGCCATTTTAAGCTCACAATATCGTTTATTTGTTTTTCATCTCTTATAAATTGTTTTATTGCTTCTACTACACTTACTCCAGCAACAAAACCAAGCTGAGCTGCAGTTTGAGGAACAATATCATCACTTAACAAAAGGCTAGAATAAAGGTTCCCTTTTGGACTAGACCAAGCCCTCCCCCTTCTCCCTTTTCCCTGTGATTGTTCTTGTGCAACAATCCAAAGATACCCTTGATGACCAGTTTGTGCTTTTCTCTGCGCAATAAGATTTGTGGAATCAACACTTTCGTACGATTCAACAGTGTATCCTTGTTTCTGCGCAAAAGCTGATAAAATGTAAACCATATTCATTGAAACAATGCGGCTGCTGCTTTTTCTGCTAATTCAGCGAACCAAACTCCAAAAAGCATATAAAATAAAATAAACAATGCAGAAAGACCGAGACAAAATTGAAGCTCATTCGATAAAGCAATAAAATGCGCTTTTGCATCATCAAACCACATAATTTTAATGACTCGTAAATAATAAAAAGCCCCAATGACAGATGCTATCATCCCAACGACTGCAAGTGGTGTAAGACCGGCATGAACAGCAGCAGAAAATGTATACCACTTTCCAAAAAAACCCGCCATAGGTGGTATACTGGCTAAAGAGAAAAGCTGTATTGTCATAACAATAGCCATAAACGGATTTGTTTTTGCTAATCCTGAAAGATCATAAATATTTTCAACATTGCCACTCCTCGTCCGCATTCCAAGAATAAAAGCAAATGCACCAAGAGTAGCGCCAAGATAAATAGTCATATAAAGAATAACACTTTTTATTCCTAACATATCTCCGGCCGATAAACCAACAAGTGCATAGCCCATATGGCTGATCGACGAATAAGCCATTAAGCGCTTAATATTATTTTGGCCAATTGCAGCAAACGCACCAAGTATCATTGATGCAAGTGCCATGAAGACCACAATTTGTTGCCATGCAGGCATCACGCTATCAACACGCCCTAGGGGAATAAAGGTCATCACAATAATACGGATGATTAAAGCCATCGCAGCAACTTTAGGCGCCCCAGCAAAAAAGGCTGTAATAGGTGTGGGGGCTCCTTCATAAACATCCGGTGTCCACATATGAAATGGAACAGCAGAAATTTTGAAAGCCAAACCGGCTAAAATAAAAACAATTGCAAAAATAACCCCTAATTGTAAGTTTTCACCTTTCAAAGCAAGAGCAATTTCGTGAAAACCAATTTGACCAGTAAAACCATAAAGCAAAGAAATACCATAAAGCAGCAATCCTGAAGATAATGCTCCTAAAACAAAATATTTTATACCAGCTTCAGAAGATTTTACATTATTACGATTAATCGCTGCTAAAACGTATAAGGCTAAAGATTGTAGTTCCAACCCCATATAAAGCGACAGCATATTCCCCGCTGAAATCATGAGCATCATCCCAAGAGTTGCTAAAAGAACAAGCACTGGAAATTCAAATATATTGAACTTTTGCGCATTGGCAAAACCAACAGATATGATAAGAGAAAAGAGTGCCCCAATGAGCATTAATATTTTCATATAATGACCGAAGGAATCAATAATGAGTGCATTGGTTTGAAATAAACCATTTTTCGGAAAAATTATGAGAATAACAATGGTTGCCACAAGAAGAGCCATGGCTAAACCTGTCACTGTTAAAGAAGCACGTGCACTGGAATAAACACCAATCATAAGTAACATGATCGCTCCTAGTGCAATTAAAATCTCCGGAAGAATTAAGACTAATTGTGTTATTATTTCACCTTGCATGAGAATTCTTCCCTTATCTAGTGTAGTTTATTGATGAGGGCTTCTACGGAAAACGCCGTCACTTTAAGTATAGGCGTTGGATAGATACCAAAGAATATTGTAAGAATAACCATCGGATAAAGAATAAACTTTTCCCTTGAAGAGAGATCTATAAGTACTTTTAAATTTTCTTTATCCAAGGAACCAAAAACCACACGCCGATAAAGATAAAGGGCATAAGCTGCTGACAAGATAACACCTGTTGTTGCTAAAACAACAATCAATTTATTCACTTGAAAAACACCTATTAAGGTTAAAAATTCGCCCAAAAATCCTGAAGTTCCAGGGAGTCCAACATTTGCCATAGTAAAAATCAAGAAAACAACAGCATATTTAGGCATATTATTCACTAAACCACCAAACGCTGAAATTTCACGCGTATGCAAGCGATCATAGATCACCCCAACACAAAGAAATAAAGCGGCGGAAACAATTCCGTGCGACAGCATCTGATAAATAGCCCCTTGTATCCCCTGTTCATTTGCAGCAAAAATACCCATCGTTACATATCCCATATGCGCTATTGAGGAATATGCAATAAGTTTTTTGATATCGCTTTGAACAAGTGCAACCAGTGATGTATAAATGATAGCGATTAGCGATAAGGTGAAAACAAAAGGCGCAAAATCTGCTGAAGCGATAGGAAACATAGGTAAAGAAAAACGAAGAAAACCATACCCACCTAATTTGAGTAAGACACCGGCTAAAATAACAGAACCTGCTGTAGGTGCTTCCACGTGCGCGTCAGGAAGCCAAGTATGAACTGGCCACATCGGCATTTTAACAGCAAAAGAAGCAAAAAAGGCAAGCCATAACCATATTTGCATATGAGCAGGAAATTGATAACTGAGTAAAGTTGGTATATCAAGTGTTCCTGCCTGCCAATACATAGACATAAGGGCAACCAGCATAAGAACTGAACCCAGTAAAGTATATAGGAAAAACTTGATACTTGCATAAACACGACGCGCTCCGCCCCACACCCCTATAATGATAAACATTGGAATGAGGCTGCCTTCAAAAAAAACATAAAATAATATTGCATCAAGAGAACAAAAAACTCCAATAATCGCAACTTCAAGAAGAAGAAAAGCAATCATATAAGCTTTTAATCTCTCTTGAACATTCTTCCAACTGGCTAAAATACAGAAAGGTAAAAGAAAAGCCGAGAGAACAACAAAAAGGACAGAAATACCATCAATCCCCATATGATAGCTAATACCATTCCCTAGCCAATTGAATTTTTCAACCATCTGAAAATTTGGATTAGTAGAATCAAAACCTATCCAAATAATTAAAGAAATGATAAAAACAAATATCGTCGTAAAAAATGCGACATTACGTATATTATGGCGCGCAGCTTCACTATCATCTTTGATAAACAAAATCAGAAGCACACCAACAAGCGGTAAAAATGTAACCGTAGAAAGAATAGGCCAATCAATCATTGGTTTACGCCCCCGATCATCATCCATGTAATAAGCAATACAATGCCTATAAGCATCGCAAATGCATAGTGATAAAGATAGCCTGTCTGTATCCGAACAACTCTATTTGTAATATCAATAACACGTGCCGCAATACCATTTGGACCTAGACCATCAATAATTTTACCGTCTCCTACTTTCCAAAGAAAAGAACCAATTCTAAAGGTAGGACGAACAAATAAAAAGTTATATAGTTGATCAAAATACCATTTTTGGTAAAGAAAGTGATACACTCCCGGCATAATACGAGCCATTCTCTTGGGAAAAGATGGAATAGAAATATAAAATAAATAGGCTAATATAAACCCGAGCACCATCGCTATAAAAGGTGACCATTTTACCCAATTAAAGACATGGTGAGCATCATGAAGAATATGATTATGGCTGCTTGTAAATAATGCTCCCTTCCAAAAAGCATCATAGAGGTCACCAAAAAAATAAGGTTGGAAAACAACACCAGCAAATATTGCTCCAAGAGATAAAATAAAAAGAGGGATCAACATCACTGGAGGCGATTCATGAACATGATGCATAACATCAACTGTTGCTCGTGGTTTTCCATGGAATGTCATAAAAATAAGCCGCCATGAATAAAAGCTTGTTAAAAATGCGGCAAAAACAAGAAGATAAAATGCATACCCTGAAGCAATATTATGGGATGCAAAAGAAGACTCTATAATCGCATCTTTTGAGAAAAAACCTGCAGTCCCGAAAAATGTTCCTGGAATTCCAACACCAGTCAAGGCGATAGTTCCTATCATCATCATCCAATAGGTGAATTTTATATGTTTGCGTAACCCGCCCATTTTTCGCATATCTTGTTCATCAGATACAGCATGAATGACGGAGCCTGCACCAAGAAACAATAAGGCTTTAAAAAAAGCATGCGTAAAAAGATGAAAAACAGCAGCTCCATATGCCCCAACACCTAATGCCACAAACATATAACCAAGTTGAGAACATGTAGAATAAGCAATAACACGCTTAATATCATTTTGCACTAATCCTACAGTTGCTGCAAAAAATGCTGTTGTTGCCCCAACAATAGTAATTACGGTCAAAGCAGTCGAAGAAAGTTCAAAAATCGGCGACATACGCGCAACCATAAAAACACCAGCCGTTACCATTGTTGCAGCATGAATAAGTGCGGATACAGGCGTAGGCCCCTCCATCGCATCAGGAAGCCAAGTATGTAAAAGAAACTGTGCTGATTTTCCCATCGCGCCAATAAATAACAAAAGACATGTAACAGTAATTGCTGTCTGAGAATCAAACTGCCAACCTAAAAATGTCATATTTTGTATAAAGCTATTGTCTGCAGCTTTTGCAAAAATGGAGGCAAAATCAACCGATTGGAATAAAACAAAAATACTAAATATTCCTAAGAGAAAACCAAAATCTCCAACACGATTGACGACAAAAGCTTTCATTGCAGCTTTATTCGCAGAATCACGCTGAAACCAAAATCCAATAAGCAAATAAGAAGCAAGTCCTACACCTTCCCAGCCAAAAAACATCTGAATCAAATTATTGGATGTCACCAACATAAGCATCATAAATGTAAACAAAGAAAGATAAGAAAAAAAACGTGATCTTGAAGGATCATGGTGCATATAACCAATTGAATAAATATGTACTAATGCCGAAACACTGTTTACAACAATAAGCATGACAGCAGTTAATGTATCAACATGTAAAGCCCAGTTAACGCTTAAATCACCAACGTCGAGCCACTGTAATACTAATACATCAATCGCTGAAGTATGACCAAGTGCAAGATTGAAAAATGCTATCCACGACAATATGGCAACAATCACCATAAAGCTACATGTTATCAACTCACTTGCACGATCTCCTATCGTTTTTCCACCTAGTGCAGCAATGAAAAAACCCAAAAGTGGAAGAAAGACAATCGTATAATACATCACTGGTTAGCCTTTCATTACGTTAACATCTTCAACTGCAATGGAACCACGATTACGGAAAAAAACGACAAGAATTGCTAAACCAATAGCAGCTTCAGCGGCTGCTACGGTTAAAACAAATAAAGCGAATATCTGACCAACGAGATCATGAAGAAATGCTGAAAATGCAACAAAATTAATATTAACTGAGAGTAATATAAGCTCAACGGACATCAAGATAATAATCACATTTTTTCTGTTGAGAAAAATTCCAGCAATACCAATTGTAAACATCAAAGCAGAAACAGTGAGATAATGCGTAATACCAATAGACATATCCATAGCCCCCCTTAAATACCTTGACCTGATTTAACTTGCTTGATTTCAATGGCACTTTCTACCGTTCTAGAAACTTGCTTCGCAATAGATTGTCGCTTTACGCCTGATTTATGACGAAGTGTTAAAACAATAGCACCAATCATTGCAACCAATAAAATTATCCCAGCAATTTGAAAATAAAAAACATAATCCGTATAGAGAACATCCCCTAATGCCTGTGTATTTGTTCGCTGCCCTAAGTCTGGCATTGGTTGCGTAACATGTGTCCTTAAGATTGGAGAAAAATAGCTACTTACAAAGACAATAATCAACTCTACAGCAATAATAACGCCAATAAAAGCGCCAATAGGCGCATATCGAAGAGTCCCACTTTTTAACTCAGCAAAATCAACATCCAGCATCATAACAACAAATAAAAATAAAACAGCGACAGCTCCAACATAAACAACAAGCAGAATAAGCCCCAAAAACTCTGCTCCTGCAAGCAAAAATAAAGCCGCTGCATTAAAAAATGCAAGGATTAAAAACAAAACAGAATGCACAGGATTGCGTGCTGTAATAACAATCACTGCACTTGTTAGCATAATAAAAGCAAACAAATAGAAAAATGCCGCCGCTAGATCTGTTAGCATAGGCTTCTCCTTAATTATCCAAACAATTGGTACAAACTTCGTACCAGATTACAATTTATCGGAAATTATCCGACACCTCATTTAACGACACACTTAACGATAAGGCGCATCCATCAATATATTTCGAGCAATTTCTCGCTCCCAACGATCTCCATTCATTAAAAGTTTTTCTTTATCATAATAGAGTTCTTCACGCGTTTCCGTTGCAAATTCGAAATTTGGACCTTCAACAATCGCTTCTACAGGACAAGCTTCTTGACAAAAACCGCAGTAAATACACTTAACCATATCAATATCATAACGAACAGTTCTGCGTGTACCATCATTACGTCGCGGACCCGCTTCGATTGTAATCGCTTGTGCAGGGCAAATTGCTTCACATAATTTACAGGCAATACACCGTTCTTCACCATTCGGATAGCGACGCAGTGCATGTTCACCACGAAAACGCTGAGATACAACCCCCTTTTCATAAGGATAATTGATCGTAGGCTTTGGTGAAAAAAATTGACGCATAGCTAAGAAAAAAGCACTCACAAATTCTAATAGAAGGAGTGACTTTGCCGCCTGAATAAAACCTGACATCATAAAATCTCCTCTTAAACAAAATTCGTAAATTTTAAAAAAGCCGCAGTTATCACAACCATCGCTAGCGAGAGAGGAAGAAAAACCTTCCAACCAAGCCGCATGAGCTGATCATAGCGATAGCGTGGAACAAATGCCTTAACCATAGCAAACCAAAAAAATACAAAACAAACCTTTAAAACAAACCAAATGATACCAGGAACCCAATTAAGCCACCAGACATCCAAGGGAGGAAGCCACCCCCCTAAAAACAGAATGGTTGTTAATGCGCACATCAAAACAATAGCAACATACTCACCAAGAAAGAAGAGCATGTAAGGCGTTGAAGAATATTCTACCATATGACCAGCAACAAGCTCAGACTCAGCTTCTACCAAATCAAAGGGAGGACGGTTTGTCTCTGCGAGCGCGGAAATAAAAAATATAATAAATATTGGAAAAAGAACAAACCAATTCCAATCGAGAAAACTATTAAAAGGAAGACCAAGAGCTGTACCAAGACCTTGACTTTGTTTAAGAACAATTGTTGTAAGATCCAACGAACCACTGATTAAAATAACGGTTACAAGTACAAAACCAATGGAAACTTCATAAGAAACCATCTGTGCTGCCGAACGCAGAGCGCCTAAGAAAGGATATTTTGAATTTGATGCCCATCCTCCCATAATAACACCATAAACTTCAAGAGATGAAATGGCTAAAATATAAAGCAAACCAACATTAATCTTCGCAACTTCCCAACCCTCACTGACAGGGATAACAGCCCAAGTTGATAAAGCAAGTGTTGCTGAAACAAAAGGAGCCAAAAGAAAAACCCCCTTATTGGCACCTGCTGGGATAATAGGTTCTTTCACAACAAATTTAATTAAATCTGCAAAAGACTGTAGCAATCCCCACGGACCAACAACATTGGGACCACGCCGCAATTGTACCGCAGCCCAAATCTTCCTATCTGCATAGAGAAGATAAGCAACTAAAACCAACAGAACGACCAAAAGAAGAAGTGTTTTTCCAACTATAATCAGTAATGGCAACAGCCAAGTCATAAAGAAATCATACATCATTATTCCTTTTCCTTTGCCCTTACTCTACAGCTTGCATCGTACGGCTTTTTGCAAGAGATGAACATTCAGCCATAACGGCAGAAGCACGTGCTATCGGATTTGTCAAATAAAAGTCTTTAACCATAGAAGTAAATGTTTGACTCTCTAGACAAACCACTTTTGAACCAAGCGCCTTAAGATCACTTATATCAGAAGGCATTATATCATCAACCGCATCAAGATGTGGATAATCATTAAACAAACATTGTCTTAATTGAGAGAGAGAATCAAAGGGGAGCCTTTGTCCTAAAACATCCGATAAGGCACGCAAAATAGCCCAATCTTCTTTTGCTTCACCTGGAGCAAAACCAGCCCGATTTGTCATTTGAACACGCCCTTCTGTATTCACATAAAGCCCTGATTTTTCAGTATAAGCCGATGCAGGCAAAATAACATCAGCGGCATGTGCACCATTATCGCCATGGCTACCAATATAAACTTTAAAAGCTTTGATATCGGCCAATTCCACTTCATCAGCACCAAGCAAAAATAAAACTTCACAAGTTTTAAGAATATTTGCAACCCCAAGCTTAGAAGTAAAGCCTATGTCTAACCCTCCAACGGTCGATGCTGCATTATGAAGAATCCCAAATCCATTCCATTCTTTACTAAGAGCACCGATATTATCCGCTAATTTAGCAAGATTTTTTAAAACAGATAATCCTTCATTTCCTGAAATAGCTCCCTCTCCGATAAGAATAAGAGGCCTCTTTGCTTCTTTTAAGACATTAAAAAAAGCATTCTCTCCACGAATAAGGGTATTTAATGCATCACTCCCAGCTCCAAGATAAGAATAAGGATAACGTAAATCGACTTCCTCTCCAATGAGCGCGATAGGAAAATTTCCCATTCGTTGGCGCTTTAAAATACGCGCATTTAAAACAGCAGCTTCATGGCGTGGATTAGAGCCCACAATAAGCAATGCGTCAGCTTGTTCAATCCCTGCAATTGTAGGATTAAAAATATAGCTCGAACGCCCAAACTCTGGTGATAAAGCAATTCCTTTTTGACGGCAATCAAAAAGCTTTGAACCCAACGAGATCAATAATGCTTTAAGGGCATACATTTCTTCAACAGAAGCAAGATCTCCAGCAATAGCTCCAATTCTTTCTGGCAAAATTTTAGAAACGACGGTTTTAATTTTTGTAAAAGCTTCTGCCCAACTGACAGGTTGAAGTCTCCCATCTTTACGGACATAGGGTCTATCAAGCCGCTGAGTCCGTAGTCCATCCCAAATAAAACGCGTTTTATCAGAGATCCATTCCTCATTTACATCTTCATTCGCACGCGGCATAATCCGCATAACTTCACGGCCGCGACTATCAATACGGATAGCACTACCGAGCGCATCCATCACATCAATCGATTCCGTTTTCACCAATTCCCACGGACGTGCATGAAATGCGTAAGGTTTTGAAGTTAAAGCTCCCACTGGACAAAGATCAATAACATTTCCCTGTAATTCAGATGTCATAGCTTTTTCAAGATATGTCGTAATTTCAGCATCTTCACCACGACCGATCAAACCAAGCTCAGAAATACCTGCAACTTCCGTTGTAAAACGGACACACCGTGTGCAATGAATACACCGTGTCATAACAGTTTTGACAAGAGGCCCAATATATTTATCTTCTACAGCACGTTTATTTTCTGTATAACGAGAACAATCGCGCCCATAAAACATTGCTTGATCTTGAAGATCACATTCTCCTCCTTGATCGCACACTGGACAATCCAAAGGATGATTAATGAGAAGAAATTCCATAACACCTTCACGTGCTTTTTTTACCATCGGCGTATTGGTAAAAATTTCTGGCGTTTCACCGTTAGGACCTAATCGTAAATCACGAACCCCCATCGCACAAGAAGCCTGAGGTTTTGGAGGACCACCCTTAACCTCAACCAAACACATGCGACAATTTCCAGCAATTGATAAAGATTCATGAAAACAAAAACGTGGAATTTCTGCCCCAGCCGCCTCAGCAGCCTGAAGCAACGTGTAGTAATCAGGGACTTCAATCTCTTTGCCATCAACTTTGATATTTATCATCACCCATCCAACCTGCGGATAATCCACTTAAAATTTGCATTCGGTTGCTCTTTAAAAAAATCTTCTATCCTACTGCTTCTAAAGCAATATTTTTCCTTTGCACGACATTTCGCGTGTATTCATCAATTCTACGCTCGATTTCCGGACGGAAATTACGGATTAACCCTTGTACAGGCCATGCTGCAGCATCGCCAAGTGCACAAATAGTGTGTCCTTCCACCTGTTTAGAAACCTCAAACAAAAGATCAATTTCACGCTTTTGCGCTCTTCCCTCAACCATACGTCCTAAAAGGCGCATCATCCAACCCGTGCCTTCACGGCATGGTGTACACTGACCACAACTCTCATGTTTAAAAAAAGCCGATATCCGCCAAATCGCCTTGATAATATCGGTTGATTTATCCATCACAATCACACCACCTGTACCAAAAGAAGATCCGACATCGCGCATCCCATCAAAATCCATGATTGCATCCACCATATCTTCACCGCGAACAACCGGACAAGAAGCACCACCTGGAATAACAGCTAAAAGATTATTCCATCCGCCACGAATCCCCCCTGTATGTTTTTCAATCAATTCACGGAAAGAAACACCAAGAGCTTCTTCAAAGGTACAAGGGGCATTCACATGTCCAGAAACCATAAATAATTTTGTTCCGACATTATTTGTTCGCCCAATCGACGAAAACCATGAAGCGCCTCGACGTAAAATCGTTGGAACAACAGCTATCGATTCAACATTGTTGACTGTTGTTGGACAGCCATAAATCCCCATATTTGCAGGAAATGGTGGTTTGAGACGAGGTTGCCCTTTTTTCCCTTCAAGACTTTCGAGAAGCGCTGTCTCTTCACCACAAATATAAGCACCAGCTCCATGATGAATAATAATATCACAAGCATGACCATATTTTGTTTTTTTGCCAAGCAAACCTGCTTCATAACATTCATCCACAGCCACCTGAAGTGCTTCACGCTCACGAATATATTCACCACGAATATAAATAAAAGCAACATTCGCTCCCATTGCAAAAGTAGCAATCGCACATCCTTCAATCAAAGTATGAGGGTCATGCCGTAAAATATCGCGGTCTTTACATGTCCCAGGCTCAGATTCATCAGCGTTAACAACCAAATAATGAGGACGACCATCATTCTGCTTTGGCATAAAGGACCATTTCATTCCAGTAGGAAAACCAGCACCACCACGACCACGTAAACCTGAGGCCTTCACCTCATCAATGATCCAGTCACGCCCCTTATCAATAATCTCCTTCAGACCATTCCAATGCCCACGCAACATCGCAGCCTTTAATGACTTATCTTTTAAACCATAAATATTGGTGAAGATACGGTCTTTATCAGTTAGCATACCCCACCTTTTTCTCTCTTACCCGTAGCATTTTTAGCTTTTCCTCAAATGCAATTTTAAAAAACTTCTTAAAACTTTCTGCTTTTAATTAAATGTCCTTATAATATGGATAAAATAATGAAATATCTTTTCAAAAAAAAATATTTAACTAAGATT
The DNA here is from genome assembly GCF_018155095.1 of Bartonella queenslandensis. Classification (GTDB taxonomy): domain Bacteria; phylum Pseudomonadota; class Alphaproteobacteria; order Rhizobiales; family Rhizobiaceae; genus Bartonella; species Bartonella queenslandensis_B. The sequence goes on from NZ_NAAI01000007.1 coordinate 112,063, forward strand.
CCATTCCCGTATGATCCTTTTTCTTTGAAGATGTGGGAGATTTCCTTTTTTCTTCATCCTCAAGAAGAGATGTTAAACCACTAATCGGCTCCGACGATTGACGACTGTTTTGTGGGCCAACCGCTATCTCAGAACCCTTTCCTTCCTCAAATGCATCAATAATTTCTTCAAGACGTTCAGCTGTGAGATCTTCATAAGTATCTTTAAAAATCATGACCATAGGAGCATTAACACAAGCGCCAAGACACTCCACCTCTTCCCATGATAATGTTCCATCCTGATTTGTCGTAAAAGGTTCATGATGAATTTTTTTCTGACACACTTTAATCAATTCATCAGAACCACGTAACATACAAGGAGTCGTCCCACATACTTGAATATGCGCCTTTGTTCCTACAGGCTTAAGCTGAAACTGAGTATAAAAAGTAGCAACCTCTAAGACACGAATATACGCCATAGAAAGAATTTGAGCGATATGCTCAATTGCTGCACGCGTCACCCAACCATCTTGCTCTTGTGCACGCATTAATAACGGAATAACAGCCGATTGTTCACGCCCTACAGGATACTTTTCTATAGTCCTCTTCACCCATATCTGATTTTCCTTTGTAAAAGAAAACTCTGCGGGCTGATAGACATCATCTGCAAGACGGCGTACGGTCATTAGCGATCAACCTCCCCAAAAACAATATCAATCGAACCCAAAATAGCGGTAGCATCCGCCAACATATGGCCTCGGGTTAAAAAATCCATAGCTTGGAGATGAGCAAACCCTGGGGCACGTAGCTTAACACGATAAGGCTTATTGCTTCCATCAGAAACAAGATAAACACCAAACTCACCCTTTGGTGCTTCTACTGCAACATATACTTCTCCAGGAGGCGTATGAAAACCTTCTGTATAGAGTTTAAAGTGATGAATCAGCGCTTCCATCGAGCTTTTCATCTCAGACCGCTTTGGTGGTACAATTTTGCGATCCAAACTCGAAACTGGTCCATTCTTTTCACTACCAAGTAATCGTTCGACACATTGACGCATAATTTTTGCAGATTGACGCATTTCTTCCATACGAATAAGATAGCGATCATAACAATCACTATTTTTACCTATAGGAATATCAAATTCCATTTCATCGTAACATTCATAAGGTTGACTTTTACGCAAATCCCACGGCACACCAGCACCACGAATCATAATCCCAGAAAAACCACGTGCCCAAGCTTCATCAATACTGACAACACCGATATCTACATTACGCTGCTTAAAAATCCGATTTGGTGTTACAAGCGCATCAAGTTTTTCAAGAGAAACAAGAAACGGATCAATAAAATTACCAATGTCCTCAACTAAAGATTCCGGTAAGTCTTGATGCACACCACCGGGACGAAAATAATTGGCATGAAGACGAGCACCACAGGCTCGCTCATAAAAAATCATCAATCTTTCACGTTGCTCAAACCCCCAAAGCGGTGGAGTCAAAGCACCAACATCCATCGCCTGTGTCGTTACATTAAGCAAATGATTAAGAATACGCCCAATTTCAGAAAATAAAACACGTATCAACTGTCCTCTTTTAGGAACTTTAATATCCAATAACTTTTCAATCGCAAGAACAAAAGCATGTTCCTGATTCATAGGAGCAACATAATCTAAACGATCAAGATAGGGACCTGCCTGAAGATAAGTCTTTGTCTCCATTAATTTTTCTGTGCCGCGATGTAATAACCCAATATGTGGATCTACTCGCTCAACAACTTCACCGTCCAACTCCAGAACCATACGCAAAACGCCATGCGCCGCGGGATGCTGCGGACCAAAATTGATATTAAAGTTTCGAACATTGACCTCAGCCACAACCAACCCCTTGCTTTTTAAAAAACTTCATATCAAATATTAAAAAATATCTATCATACGAAAAACATTTAATTATTTAAGAAACACACGACTCTAATATAACGCCCTACCAAAACCAATCTTATTTTTTTTCATCTTCTTTTCCATCACAAGGTAAAACATATTGTCCTCCTTCCCAAGGAGAAAGAAAATCAAAATTGCGCATTTCTTGGCGCAAAACGACGGGCTCATAAATCACCCTTTTTGCTTCATTATCATAACGGCATTCAACAAATCCTGTCACAGGAAAGTCTTTACGTAAAGGATACCCTTCAAACCCATAATCTGTTAAAATTCGTCTCAAATCCGGATGACCTGAAAATAAAATTCCATACATATCATAGGTTTCACGTTCATACCACTCTGCACCAGGATAAACCGCACAAGCTGAAGCAACAGGAGTATTCTCATCCGTACGAACTTTGACACGTAAGCGTAAATTCTCACGAGGAGATAATAATTGGTAAGAGACATCAAAACGCTTATCGCGAGAAGGATAATCCACACCACTAATATCTGTAAGATTAATAAATTGACAGCGAGAATCATCACGAACAAACATTAAAACATCGATAATTGCATCAAGACGCACCACAATGGTTAATTCACCAAAAGCAAAAATGGTCTCTTCAAGCTTGTTTCCTAACTTGTTTTTCAAATAAGCAGCAAGTTCAACCAGTGATTCATCCATCATGATACGAAAACTCTCTATCGCTCTATGGACCCGGTACGACGGATTTTTTTCTGTAACAACAATATGCCGTATAATAATGCCTCTGCTGTAGGCGGGCACCCTGGAACATATATATCAACAGGCACGATACGATCACATCCACGTACCACTGAATAGGAATAATGATAATACCCCCCACCGTTTGCACATGATCCCATAGAAATCACATAACGCGGCTCTGGCATCTGATCATACACTTTTCTCAAAGCAGGTGCCATCTTATTTGTTAGAGTACCTGCTACCACCATCACATCTGACTGACGGGGTGAAGCTCGTGGTGCATATCCAAAACGCTCATTATCATAATGAGGCATTGAGCATTGCATCATTTCAATAGCACAACAAGCCAAACCAAAACTCATCCACATTAAAGAACCAGTACGAGCCCAAGTAATCAAGGCATCTGCTGAAGTAACTAAAAATCCCTTATCTGATAATTCAGCATTAATATCACGAAAAAATTTATCATTTGATCCTATCAGTTCACCAGTATTAGGATCAATGATTCCTTTTGGTTTCGGAGCTGTAATCGTTGAATTATTAGATCTTAATTCCATTCAAGAGCTCCTTTTTTCCATTCATATATAAATCCAATAGTCAAAATCGCTAAAAATACAATCATCGACCAAAAACCAAACATACCTATCGATTTGAATGAAACAGCCCAAGGAAAAAGAAAAGCAACTTCAAGATCAAAAATAATAAACAAAATTGAAACCAAATAGAAACGAATATCAAACTTCATGCGTGCATCACTAAATGAATTAAACCCACATTCATAAGCCGATAACTTTTCAGGATCTGGTGAACGATACGCCACAATGTAAGGTGTAATCAACAAAACCCCAGCAATAATCGCTGACACAACAATAAAAATCAAGACCGGCAAATAAGAGCTCAATAAATAAGCCATAACCCTCTTCCATCATAATGAAATGCCTGAGTTTAACACAACGACTCGATATTGCGAGATCAAACAGACAAATTTAATAATCGCTCTATTAACTCCACTCATACTGCTTGAAACGTATACAGAGCGATACTTTTCTTATTGGCATAGGTAACGCAGAGCAATGAAAGACGCAAGCCCTATTCTTATAAACCACGTAAAAAGGAAGAAAAAAACACCTCCCCCTATAATTAGACACTCCACCCCCTCGTTCAAAGCGCACGAATATCTTAAAGAGAAATTCCATAAGAAAACAAAAATGGCGCGAGTGACGGGGCTCGAACCCGCGACCTCCGGCGTGACAGGCCAGCACTCTAACCAACTGAGCTACACCCGCGCACTTTTTTGAACCAATTTACTTTGGTACAAGCGGTCGTGTAAGAGGTTCGTTCGTTTATGTCAAGAAGGATTATGCATTTTTTAAAAAAATTATCAAACAGCATCTTTATTCTTGCGTTTAGAAAAATTTTTCCTTAAGAGGGGTCTCGCCTAGTTACTAGTCATTGCATGGGGCGATTAGCTCAGCTGGTAGAGCGCCTCGTTTACACCGAGGATGTCGGGAGTTCGAGTCTCTCATCGCCCACCATAAAATTTCATATCAATAATAACTTATTGATTTTATACATACTCGTGAGTGGGAAGCTTTTGAAGCCTGTATGTTCAAGCTTATGCTTTTTGCTTATGCGCAATTAACATTTTGAAGTTCTATCTTTGAAAAACTATGCTATATCTTAACAAACATTCTAGTGTCCTTACCTTTATATCATTAAAAAATTAAAACTTTCATTATGAAAGTGTTGATTCTTTCATAAAAGGACTTCTCTCTATTGATCTAAGTGTATCGCTCAATAAGCTTTTTCTTCTCTTAAAATAAACTTTTTGCTAATCTTACAGCAAAAAGCGTTATAAATATATCCAATTTTCAGTTATGCTTGGGCTTGGAAAAAGTTTTACATTGTTGATGCAAATCTTGCGTAAAATTTTACTCAAATAGTGTAAGAACTAAAAAAATCACTATTAATCAATAAAAAAATTGCCGTGATTCTAGCTGAATTTTTCAGTTTTTTCTCTATGAGAGTAAAGCAGCTATTTTTTTCAAGCTATTCTTTAACTGTACGAGATATCTAAATATTTTTATTAAAAAATTAAAATCTTTTAAAGGGTTTTCTTATTAAATCATACTTATTTAAAATCAATGCAAGCTTACCTTGAATAATATGTTGTTCTTAGAATTGATCTCTCATAAACAGTCAGAGCAATAACATTTTCTTTTCGCAAAATATGAACAAACTAAATGAAATAACTGGAAAGGTAAAATAATTCAAAAATATACGTTCGCAAAGAGTTTAATATAATTTATCAAACATCTCTAACTGAACATATCTTATCATTATGAAATTGATTGTCAGAAATTTTAAAAATATCGCTTTATAAAAAACTTTTAGACAAGAAAATGAATTGATAAACATCATTTTTGATTTTCATTTTTCAGAAAGAGTTATTATGTTTAAAAGTAAAAATATTAGCTAACACACTCGAAGAATTGACTTATGAGGAATTATTTTGCTTGAAACTTAAATAATTTTACAAAAAACGCTTTAGAATGCGTATTAAAATGATTGACCTTTTGCAAGAAGTTTGTCAAAAAGCATATCTCATTTGGAGGGGTGGCCGAGCGGTTTAAGGCACCGGTCTTGAAAACCGGCGTGCAGGAGACTGTACCGTGGGTTCGAATCCCACCCCCTCCGCCACAGCACTTTTATCATGCTATAACTGTAGCTTGTCATCAGGTTTTGCATAATTTGACAGCAGGTTTTGCATCAATTTATTTTTTTTCGAAGGGTTTTTAAGGGGTTCTCAAAGGGTCTTCAAAGGTTGTTTAAAGCCTCTTTAATGAGTCTTTATTTTTCTCTCTTATAAGGTCGCAATTTTTGATGATGAGTTCTTGAGCTGGAATCATATTATTTGAGAAGCAGCGTATATAAGATGTGTTCACCTCTTTGAGCATAAATTGACTAATAGTTTTTCCGTATCCT
>NZ_NAAI01000008.1 GCF_018155095.1 Bartonella queenslandensis
TCTTAAGTTCCTGACATAAAGCAGCATGAACCATGCAAGAGCTTGTGCATTTTAATTGCCCTTCTTGCTAAGCAAAGCATCTAGGACAATCACCACACAACCTTATGGGAATTCCGCTCTATGACAATTCAAGCGCTCACCTTTTCCTGCTCTTTTGTCCATTGTCCTAAAGCCGCAAGATGATTCATCCGAGCACGATGACAAAATGCCTTTTGTGCAACAGCAATATTTTCATGCTTGCCAGCCCATGCTTTTAAAGCAGCCGCTTGCAATGCGCGTCCGTAGGAAAAGGTCAATTTCCAAGGCAATGTACCCATAGCATTCATGGCCGATAAATGCGCCGTTGCTTCTTGATCAGATTGCCCTCCAGAAAGAAAAGCAATTCCTGGAACAGCGGAAGGTACGGTTTGTTTAAGCACATGGACAGTCTTTTCAGCCACTTCTTCAACACCAGCCTTGCGTGCATCTTTGCCATCAATCACCATATTTGGCTTTAAAATCATCCCCTCTAAAACGACACGGGCTTCAAACAATTCTTTAAAGACAGCCTGTAAAACAGTGCGTGTCACTTCAAAGCAACGCGCAATGGAATGCCCGCACGACGGTCCATCCATCAGCACTTCCGGCTCAACAATTGGCACAATCTTAAGTTCCTGACATAAAGCAGCATAACGCGCAAGAGCTTGTGCATTTTGATTGATAGCGCCTCTTGTTGGCAAAGTATCTGCATTAATAGCAATCACCGCCCGCCATTTAGCAAAACGCGCTCCCAAAGTATAATAGTCTTTTAACCGTTCACGAAGACCATCTAACCCTTCGGTAATTGTTTCTTGGGGAAAAGCGGCCAATGGCTTAGCACCCGTATCCACTTTAATCCCTGGTAACGCCCCTGCATCACGAATAAGATCTGTCAACATTTGCCCTGTTGATGCTTTTTGTCGAATGGTTTCATCAAATAAAATGACCCCAGAGATAGCGTTTTCCATAGCTTCTTTTGCACTAAAAAGCATTTCACGATAAGCACGGCGCCTATCTTCATTGGATTCAACACCAATGCTTTCAAAACGCTTTCCAATGGTTGCTGTACTTTCATCTGCCGCCAAAATACCTTTACCCGCCTGCACAAGAGAAAGTGCAATATCTTCAAGCCGTTCAGTCATAAAAAATTCCTCTTTATTTTCTCTATTTTTTCTTAAAATTTTCCAAAAGTGTGCAATACGCTTAAACTCACCTTACGCAACACACAGCTTTAAAGCTGCTTTTAAAATAATCCCTTTAAGCCTGCATAAGAGCAAGAATACCGGGCAAAACCTTCCCTTCCATCCATTCCAAAAAAGCCCCTCCAGCAGTCGAGAGATAAGTAAAATCATTGGCAACCTCAGCATGATTAAGAGCAAAAACCGTATCGCCTCCTCCAGCAATTGAAACCAATTTACCCATTAAACTCCGTTCTGCTGCATGACGTGCAACGGCAATTGTTCCCTTATCAAAGGGAGGCATCTCAAAAACACCAAGGGGGCCATTCCACACGAGGGTAGAAGCTTCATCAATTGCAGCATTGATATGGGCAATAGAGCGGGTCCCGATATCTAATATCATGCCATCTTCAGGAATATCGCCAATATCATAAAGACGATGCGGTGCATTTTTTTCAAAACGAAACCCAACGACAGCATCCACAGGAAGCAGAAGTGTACAATGACACCCTTGTGCTTTTTTAATGATTTTTTTTATCGTTTCCATCAATGCATGTTCACACAATGACTTCCCCACATGGATACCTTGCGCGGCTAAAAAACTGTTAGCCATCCCGCCCCCAATCACCAAGGAGTCGACTTTTTCCACCAAATGATTGAGAACAAAAAGCTTACTGGAAACTTTCGCCCCTCCCACAATGGCAACGACAGGATGCGTTGGATTTCCAAGCCCTTTTTCTAAGGCCTGCAACTCAGCTTGCAAAGAGCGCCCCGCATAAGAGGGCAACAAATGCGTTATTCCCTCCACCGAAGCATGGGCACGATGAGAAACGGAAAAAGCATCATTGACATAAAGATCCCCATTATGCGCCAAAGCCTCTGCAAAAGAACAATCATTCTTTTCTTCACCGGCATAAAAACGAATATTTTCAAGTAGTAAAACACCACCATTTTGTAATGACTCAATCGCCACCTGCACGGCTAAGCCAATACAGTCAGGAGCAAAAGCAACCGGCTGATGAATGATTTTTTCCAACACTTCTACAACAGGACGGAGTGAAAATTCTGGCTCTACCTTTCCTTTAGGACGACCACAATGAGAAAGCAGAATAAGTTTAGCACCACGCTTTTGTAGCTCAACGAGCGTTTCTTTATGTCGTACAAGACGCGTCTTATCACAAACTTTGCCCAGTGCCATAGGAACATTAAAATCTACGCGCACAAGAACACGTTTGCCCAAAACATCAACATCATCAAGTGTACGAAATCCCATCACCGCTTCCTCTTCACTTTCCATTGTTTCAAATAACAATGCATCAAGCAAACCTACTCACTTTTTTCCACTTACCCCCTCCTCTTTGCTTTTGCATGACACATCTTTGTTTTGCATGAAAGAGCTCTACGACAGCCACCCTTCTCTCCCCTCTGCTTGGAAAATCCAAAGCCTCTATCATCAAGTGTACAAAAGCTCACCATTGTTCTTATCTTCACATCCCACTGTTGCAAAACAAATGCATTTTCTCAATTTGATTTCCATTCAAGACTCCTTTTACTTTTATGCAAAAGAGTTTACACTTTTCGTTTTTTTCACATTGTCTCATACAGCATTTGCTTCCTAGCACACAAGACAACACCCTTTATCCGCTTTTCTCAAAATTGTATAAAATGAGGCTTTTTCTTATAAGAAAAGGACCCGAAGGTCCTTTTTTCTAGACTGTCTTGGCAAAAGCCACAGCCGTATCGCTCATACGGTTAGAAAAGCCCCACTCATTATCATACCAAACCAGAACACGACAGAGCTTACCATCAATGACCTTGGTTTGATCATTGTGGAAAATAGCTGAATGAGGATTATGATTAAAATCACAACTCACAAGCTTTTCCTCTGTATAGTCTAAAATTCCCTTTAAGGAACCGCGTGCTGCAGTCGCAATCGCTGTATTAATTTCTTCAATCGTTGTGGAACGCTTAGCGGTAAATGTCAAATCCACCACGGAAACATTTGGTGTTGGAACACGGATCGACACACCATCGAGCAAGCCTTTTAATTCTGGCAAGACCAATCCCACAGCTTTCGCTGCTCCTGTTGAGGTAGGAATCATCGAAAGAGCTGCCGCACGCGCCCGATAAAGGTCACGATGCATAGTATCCAAGACAGGTTGATCACCCGTATAAGAATGAATTGTTGTCATAAATCCCTTTTCAATACCCACCGTGTTGTGCAGCACTTGAGCAACAGGGGCTAAGCAGTTTGTTGTACAAGAAGCATTTGAAACAACGCGATGCTCTTTATTTAAAGATTGATGATTAACCCCGTATACCACGGTAAGATCGGCTCCTTCAGAAGGTGCAGAAACAAGCACACGCTTTGCCCCCGCATCCAAATGAGCCTTTGCTTTATCACGCGCAGTAAAAATGCCCGTACATTCCAAAGCAATATCGATATCTAAATCCTTCCAAGGCAATTGTGCAGGATCACGCTCTGCGCATACCTTTATTAAACCACTCCCCACATCAATGGCATCCCCCACCACCTTAACAACTCCAGGGAAACGCCCATGAACTGAATCATAGCGCAACAAATGGGCATTTGTTTCCACCGATCCCAAATCATTAATTGCAACCACTTCAATATCTTGTCGTCCACTTTCCATAAGTGCACGTAAAATATTGCGTCCAATACGACCAAACCCATTAATTGCAACACGAACTGTCATTTCACATATTTCCTTATCTCATTTTTAAAGCACAACAAATGGGCATCTTCTAATCCCGAATCATGAATTCCTAAAACGTCAATATCTCGATCAATGACTGACTTATCCACAATAATGCACAACATTATCCATAACACTGTACAGAATAGGATATCCTACAACTACCCCCACTCATGACAACACAAATTGTCATTTTGTCTTTTCCTCTTCGATCTTTTCCAGCTCTTTTTCAGCGGTAGCAACGACATTTTCCCAAGTAATACCAAAATGCGCATAAAGGTCATCAATTGTTCCACTTGCACCAAATCCCTCCATGCCAATAAACACACCATCACAGCCAATAAAACGCTCCCATCCTTGGGCAACAGCAGCTTCAATCGCGATTTTAATCGGCGCTTCTCCAATGAGAGCCCGTTGATAGGAGCAAGATTGTTGAGAAAAGAGCTCAAAACAAGGCACAGAAACCACACGCGTTGGAATGCCTTTTTCTTCTAAGACCGCATGTGCTTTTACCGCAATTTGCAATTCTGAACCAGAAGCAAACAAAGTCACTTGCGCCTCATCACTTGCCGTTAAAAATTCATAAGCACCAAGCATACAGAGATTTTCTTCTTCATATTCTTGACGCAAAAGCGGTAGATTTTGTCGGCTCAACGCTAAGGTAGAAGGCGTCCCACGTACTTTCAAAGCCAATTGCCAACACTCGACTGTCTCCATAGCATCAGCAGGGCGGAACACAAGATGATTAGGCATAGCGCGCAAGCAAGCCAAATGTTCCACGGGTTGATGAGTCGGACCATCCTCTCCAAGACCAATAGAATCATGGGTCATGACATAAATCACCCGCAACCCCATGAGAGAAGATAAACGCATAGCAGGACGCATATAGTCAGAGAAGCATAAGAACGTGCCTCCATAAGGAATAAAGCCCCCATGAAGAGCTATCCCATTCATTATAGCGCCCATTGCATGCTCACGAATACCATAATGAAGATATCGCCCTGAAAAATCATCCGCAGAGATACTTTTCATCTGACTGCTTTTTGTATTATTGGATCCCGTTAAATCGGCAGACCCCCCAATGGTCTCACTCACGACTTCATTGATTACTTCAAGAGCCATTTCCGAAGCTTTACGCGTAGCAACCACAGGAGCCTCTTCAATGAGTTTCTGTTTATAAGCATCGATAGCACCATCAAATCCACCCAATAGATCACCACGCATCAATCTTTCAAACTCGACCCGTTCTGAGACAGGAAGATCAGCCAATTTTTCTTCCCACTTTTGTCGCCTTTTAGCGGCATTAAGCCCTGCTAAGCGCCAATTATCGAGAATATCAGCTGGAATAACGAAAGGCTCTACCTCCCACCCCAAGGCGATACGGGTCTCAGCAATTTCTCGTACACCTAAAGGGGATCCATGAACTTTATTGGTTCCAGCTTTATTTGGTGCTCCAAAACCGATCGTTGTTTTACAAGCGATTAAAGTTGGTTTATCAGAATTTTTCGCCTCTTCAATGGCATGCGCAATGGCTGTTTGGCTATGTCCATCGACTTTGATTGTATTCCAACCAGATGCCTTAAAACGCGCACACTGATCTGTGCTATCTGCAAGAGAAATTTCTCCATCGATAGAGATATTATTATCATCCCACAACACGATAAGCTTGTGAAGTTTTAAATGCCCAGCCAAGGAAAGTGCTTCTTGCGAAATCCCTTCCATCAAGCATCCATCCCCCACCAAGGCATAAGTATAATGGTTGATAAGATCGCCAAAACGAGCATTTTGCAAACGTTCTGCAAGAGCCATCCCCACAGCATTAGCCAACCCTTGTCCGAGAGGTCCAGTTGTTGTTTCAATTCCTGCCGCATGCCCATATTCTGGATGCCCCGCAAGCTTTGCGCCTAATTGGCGAAAATTTTTGAGATCCTCAATACCGATATCTTCATAACCAGAAAGATACAGCAAAGCATAAAGCAACATAGATCCATGTCCTGCTGATAACACAAAACGATCACGGTTAGGCCAACGAGGATTTTTAGGATCATGAGCAAGGAATTGTGTATAAAGAACCGTAGCAATATCGGCTGCCCCCATTGGCAAGCCCGGATGACCAGAATTTGCTTTTTCAATCGCATCAATAGCAAGAAAACGGATAGCATTAGCCATCTGATTCTGTTGGAGGGTGTTTGTCATGAATGATCGACCATTTCGTTAACTACGTTATTCTGTTGCTTTTTGCGTATTCTCTTAAAATTCCTTAAGAAATACTGTTTTTAACCACCAGCATGAAACTTCTTGTCACCACTTCAATAGCATTAATAACATTCCCCTCACGCATCCTGTATATCCATGTCATTTATGTCAATACGCGTAAAAAATCCAGCTTTTAATTTATATCTATCTCCTGCTTTGCTTGCTAAAATATCCTACATACTTAAAAATAAAATACACACAATACCAGAATGTAAGTGATTCGTTTTTGCATAACGCATTGATAAAGGATACAATTACCCAGAGGACAAAAACAATGAACCAAGAGACTACGGTTCTACAAGATGCTCTAGAGCACCTAGAAAAAGCACTTAGGACTTTAGAGATCACCATAATAAACCGCAACGCCGTTATTGATAAAAATAACGAATGGGAAGAAGAAATTCAACGAATGAATGCTGACCGCAGCCATCTTGCCCAAGCGCTTGACAAAGCTGAAGCCCAAATTGAACGCTTAGAATCTGTTAACAAAGAAGTTTCCAAACGCCTTATTAAAGCAATGGAAACGATTCGTATCGTCATTGATAGATAAAGGTTTGAATGTATGGAAACAGTTTCCGTTACCATTGATGGTAAAAATTATCGCATGGCTTGTAATAAAGGGCAAGAAAGTCATCTTATTGCGCTTGCCGCTCAATTGGATCAATACATCACCCATTTAAAGAAAAATTTTGGTGAAATTGGCGATCATCGTTTATCGGTTATGGCTGGCATAATGATTATCGATGAAATGGAAGAAATAAAACGAGAAAATAAAAAGTTACAAGAAGACTACAATGCTCTTTTACGCCTTCACAATGAAAAGGAGCGCACCATGGGAAAAATTATGCGTGACACCACACAACGCATTGAAAATCTCACCAATCAATTGCTCAAAGATGATCAAAACAGCACAAACATTCAAGAACAAGAGCAGGAAGATTTCTAAAACATACAACAGCGCCGTAATAAACGTGCGATTTGATTTGCCTCCCCCTCATAGGATAAAAAACAGGATAAAAATTCTTAAACCCACACCCCATAAACAATCCGATTTTTTATCGAGAGAATTCCAGTGACAGATCATGCATACGATCAAAAAGCTGTACCTCGAATATTTCGCTGACACACAAACACTTCATACATCAAAGAAGCAGCCTTATATTACCACGCTTCCAATGAGGGGTCTCGCGCAACAAACGACCAAAACCAATATCCCAAAACCAATATAATTGTAAAAAGAAATCATATCGATGATCAATCAAACAATGCGTAAAGCCTATTTTTTACATAAAAGCAACGCACGAAAAGCATATTTTTTAAACATATTCATCCATCACTTTAATTCTCATGCCATACCAGCATGGCTTTTTTGAACCCATAATTTTATTCAATTCTGTTTGCAAAAGTTTCATCCGTTCATAGAGGCTTAAAATGAGAAAATTTTTAAAGCTCTCAAACAGGACTAGAATGAATTCTCATGATCAATGAATATCTCGCTCGTAAAAGATTAATAAAGCGATTCCTAAGATGCCTTAATGAGATAAAAGGGGATCTTCCATTAAATGCTCCACCATAAAAGCAACTTTCTCAGAACTACAAACAAAATCAATAGACCATATCACCACATCTACTCTGTTCCCATCACCAAACCTCATGCCCAAACGAAATGCCGTGCGGTTTCCGCAAAAGGCAATGGCTGCGGCTCGATCAACCATATCCTCTAAATTCTTTGCATCATCGGTCACCACACGAATGATGCCCCCAAACGAGAGCCAAACGCCGTGCAGTTTCCACAATAGGAGATAACACAATAATCGGTCTATTGGGACGTTCACGAGAGGTGCGCCTCCCCGTTGTTCCTAAAGTCGGTTCAAAGATGCATGAAAAAATACCAAGCGTAAACCGCTCAAATCCCCTTCGTACCATCTTGAGAAACAGAAGCAATACGCAAGAGGTTGGTAGCCCCAGGCGTTCCAAGGGGAACACCAGCTGTCACAAGGAAGCGATCCCCTCCTTGGCAAAAACCTTCCTGAAAGGCAATGGCTGCGGCTCGATCAACCATATCCTCTAAATTCCTTGCATCATCGGTTACCACACAATGAAGCCCCCAAACGAGAGCCAAACGCCGTGCGGTTTCCACAATGGGCGATAACGCAATAATCGGTCTATTGGGACGTTCACGAGAAGTGCGCACCCCTGTTGTTCCTGAAGCCGTATAGGCAACGATAGCCGCTAACGCAAGTGTTTCAGCAATCTGACGTGCTGCAAGAGAAATCGCATCGGTTCCTGTTGATTCTGGAGCAGGATGTTGAGCCCCAACCTGAGCGGCATAAGTGTGATCTTGTTCGATTTGCCGCGCGATTCGGTCCATCATAAGCACCGCTTCTTCCGGATAACGACCAGAAGCAGATTCAGCCGACAACATCACCGCATCTGTTCCAGCATAAACCGCCGTAGCAACATCTGAGACTTCTGCGCGTGTCGGAACAGGAGATGTGATCATTGACTCGAGCATTTGTGTTGCCACCACAACCGGTTTTCCAGCTAAACGACAAGCTTTTATTAACTCCATCTGAAGCGCAGGAATCCTTTCCAGAGGCATTTCCACACCGAGATCACCCCGTGCAATCATAATACCATCACAGATTTCAATAATCTTCTCTATATGCTCCAAGGCTTGAGGCTTTTCGATTTTAGCCATCAAAGACACCTTGCTTTTCGTCAACTGACGCACCGCTATAATATCTTCTGGACGCTGAATAAAAGAAAGCGCAACCCAATCAACAGGATACTGTAACAGAGCCTGAAGATCCTCTTTATCTTTTGAGGTTATCGAATCAAAAGGCAAAATTGTATCAGGAAAACTCACACCTTTTCGATCAGAAATACGGGTTCCAGCAACCACACAACACTGAACAAAATGATCATCACATACTTCAGCGCGCAGTTCCACCCTTCCATCATCAATCAACAACCGATCCCCTGGTTTAAGTGCCGAAAAAACATCCTTATGAGGAAAAAAAACACGCTGTGCATCACCAGCCGCATCGCGATGATCTAATGTAAAGCTTTGCCCAACACACAAATCTTCTTGACCTTTGGCAAAACGACCAATACGCAGTTTGGGTCCCTGAAGATCCACTAAAATACCGATGGGCCGTTGAACAATTTTTTCAACCTCCCGTATAGACTTGACCAAATCAGCCAGTGTGTCACGATCTGTATGACTCATATTAAGGCGAAAAACATCTGCCCCTGCCCTAAAAAGCTTCTCAATCATTAAACGAGAAAAAGAAGAAGGGCCAAGAGTCGCAATAATTTTTACTTTACGGGCACGTTTCACGGTGGAGAACTTCCTGAAAAAGAAGGGACAACTGAATTGTTAAACAAAGAATCATCCGTCAACTGTACCATCCAACTGGTTTGATTACCGGTATCGATTTCCTGAAACTCAGCCTTTTGATATCCTCGAGGAAAACAATCATGAACCCCCTGAATGGTAAATTGGCTATCTTGCACACACATGGTCACAGAGCCTGCCCAGTTCCCCTTTTTTTGTGCTCCTTCCGCATAAAAATAATAAAATCGCGAGGCAAGAGGTCCTTCGATGAGGGTTTTACATTCTGTCACGGGAACCACCCACCAGCCTTCGCTCACCCACCCTGAAAACGTACGATATCCAAGAGCAACCCCTACAGACTGCTGCGTTGTATTACACACCCTAAAGTCAGCTTTTGCACAAATAGCAAAGGGAAACAAGAGCAAAATGCTCAAAAGAAAAACCTTTAATCCTTTCTGAAGAGCCCAATATTGCTTTTTCAAAATCAAAGAACTTTCTCTATAATGCAAATTCTCAAAATAAACCATACATCTCTTTTTTCAAAAGCTTTTCAAGTTTAAAACATATATTTTTCTTTTTATAGCCCTTTTATCAAGGCATATATTTTAAAAATTTTACAAAATATTTAAAATCAATTGGTAAAAAAACTGTAGTGCTTGATTGAGTTTTTGTTTTTTCAAGCTTTTCCAACATAAATTTATCGTCGAAAAAACAACTTAAAAATATATAAACTGGAGAAAATACAATGAATGATACAGTAACCGACCAAACACACGCTATATCCGTCAATCAATTACGCTCTTTTATCGAACGAATTGAACGACTAGAAGAAGAAAAAAAGACGATTTCTGACGATATTAAAGACGTATATACTGAACTTAAAGGCTCTGGTTTTGATAGTAAAGCGGTTCGAAGCATTATACGGTTGCGTAAAAAAGAAGAGCATGAACGAATGGAAGAAGAAGCAATCATTGAGCTTTATAAAAATGCACTTGGGATGAGTTAACTCTATTGATAACGTTGGAAATTTTCTTAAGAAAATGGAAAAAATGAGTAAATGCGAAAAAATTCTGCTCACTGTTTAAGTCATTTGTGCAAAATAACAAAAAATTCATGTAACTTGTGACAAGACGACTGGTCACAGGATGCGCAAGGTTACCACAGCCCTCACATTTAAAAGGATTCATGATATGATGATCAATTAATTCATTATATAAGGAAAAATATTGAAAAAGATCAGCAAACTAAAATCGGCTAAACAAGAGTCTGAGCTTTTTACAGAAAAAGAGGTGTTAAGGATCTTAATCTTTTAGGATAGGGAAGAATTCAGCTTATTGATACATCTGGTAAAAAAACCTTAATAAAGCTTCATTCGAATCCATAGGCAGGCTCATAGCGATTATTCCTTCGAGAAGTTAAAATGTGATCCCTCCATTTTCCAGCAATCATCAAATAATCTTTGGCATAGCCTTCTTTTTCAAAATGAAGACGTTTTAATAAAAGCCCGCTTTTTATGTTCTCTGGTCTATAATTTGCCATCACTCTATGCAGATGATAAACATCAAAGATATGCGCTATTAGAGCCGATAAACTCTCAAACATGAGGCCTTTGCCTTGTTGTTTTTCATCAAGAGAAAAACCAAGATGACAGGCTTGAAAAACACCACGAACCACGTTTGTAAAGTTCACAACACCAATAATTGTGTTTTCATTTTTTAATCGTACAGCATATCGGTATGCTTGTCCTTGTGCGCTTTCATAAGCAAATGTACCGGCTCGTGTTTCCCAAGCTGTTAGGCTGTGGTAATCATCAGATCTTGACGGTTCAAAAGGACGCAAATAATTCACATTACGCAAAAAATAAGAAGATAGTTCAACAACATCTTCTAAACCGATCAATGTAGAAATTGTTCGCTTTGTTTTAATTACCACCATTTTCCCCTCCTAGAAACATTCCAATAACGCGTTAATTTATCATGACAAATCATGAGGTTAAACTTAAATTATAACGGTGACTACAGAAAGCTTTTCTCACCACATCGCTTATCACATTAGAATCAATAAGGACCATTTGCTTTTCCTTCATAAGCAAGATTGGTATATTCTAATAGGGTCACGACCTTCACGTAAAACAGAACACCAGCCAGTTGCCAATTCACGGGCTTGTTTTAAAGAGACATCTCTCAAAGAGCACCCAAGCCCATTTCACAACGCCAACCATGAAGGGTATAACGATAAAGCCCTCATGAAATAATATAGCACCACCATCTTTACGCTTACAGAAAAGCAAGCCGGTATACCATCACACACTTTGCCAGCTCGTGGATGTTGCGACAGCTCTTGGCACTTGAGAGCGTTCATAAGCGGCATTTTTAGTCCTTGTCTATACAGTTTTTACCCACATGGCCCACCCGCTTGTGGTGTGCAAGCAAGTGTTTTTATTGATTCAACATGGAACAGATTTGAAATGAGAGAATCTTACGTTATTCGAGGTTCTAATTCAATATAAATAATGTTAAATTATCATTATAAATCAATATATTGTCTAGGTCATAAGGTATAAAGACAAGGAAAGACTTCTTATAAATTTATGAATGCACTCAAATACTAAAAGCTATAGGAACATTGGAGTCTGGCAAAATCTGCGATGAGACGGGCATACTTCTATGTATGAAATTGCGACAAAACGCACCGCATCAATCGTTTTTTCTTTATCAAGAATTGTGTAAAAAAGCCAAACATAAACAGTAAAGCTCGCTCGCAACCCCCATTAACCAGAGTCATAACTTTTAACCGCAGTCAAAAGTGTGGAGCCAAAAGCTGCTCTTTATAAATTTAATGGCACATTATTTTTCAATACACCCAAGCGTTCTACATAAAGCAATGATACAATACGAATCAAAATACTTAGATATTAATATTTGAAACATTAACGTGAACATGCATCCATTTCTTCGCGTAAAATTTCAAGTTCTAGCCATTCTTCTTGCTTTTGTGTGCAAGTATTTTTCTTTTTTTCCAATGCCGTTGATAAACGTTCAAAGCGTTCTTTATCACGGCGATAAAGAGCTGGATCAGAGAGCTCTTGTTCAATTTTTTTTATTTCATTTTGCAAAACAGCGATTTCTTCAGGTAATTTTTCCAATGCATAAACCTGTTTATAAGACAGTTTTCTTGGTACTTTTTTCCCTCGCGCTATCAAGCTACCCTCTGTTGATGAGGTCTGTTTTGAAAACGCTTCCGCATGAGATTTTGAAGATTCTTTACGAGGCGATAATTTTATTTCTTTGCGTTTTGAATTCAAGACTTTCTTATTTTGCGCTATCATATCACTATAGCCGCCCGCATATAAAACCCAATGACCATCGCCTTGAGGTGCCAACATATGAGTTACAGTACGATCTAAAAAGTCTCTGTCATGGCTAACCAACAACACTGTTCCTGTAAAATCAGCAATAAATTCTTGTAACAAATCCAAAGTTTCCATATCCAAATCATTGGTCGGTTCGTCAAGAATCAAAAAATTTGCAGGACGCGAAAGAAGGCGTGCAAGCATGAGACGTGCTCTTTCTCCCCCTGAAAATTCTTTAAGGGGGGTGCGTGCTTGTTCAGGCAAAAATAAAAAGTCTTTCATATAAGAAACCACATGCCGTTCCTGCCCATTGATCACAAGAGTATCACCCCTTCCCCCCGTTAAATAATGCGCCAAAGTTTCTTCTTCATTGACAATACGTTGCTGATCAAGCAATGCTACGGAGAGGTTATAGCCATGCCTCACCGTTCCACTATCCACAGCTTCTTTCCCAATCAATACAGAAAGGAGCGTTGTTTTTCCAATACCATTAGGCCCGACCAATCCGATTCGATCCCCCCGTTGAATGCGTAAAGAGAAATCTTTCACAATAACGCGCTCACCATAAGATTTTAAAACTTTCTTTGCTTCAAGCACCAGTTGACCAGAATCATGACTTTTAGCTGCGCTCAAAAGTGCACTTCCCGGCTGTCCTTTATAGGTTTGATGACGCTGTCGTAATTCTTTTAATTCGCCCAAGCGCCGTACATTACGCTTACGCCGTGCACTCACGCCATAACGCAACCATTGCTCTTCACGAGCAATTTGGCGCCCCAATTTATGCTGCTCAATCGCTTCTTCTTCCAGTGCTTTATCACGCCAATTTTCAAACTCAGAAAAACGCTTTTCCAGCCTTTTGGTTGTGCCACGATCAAGCCATACCGTTGAACGCGTAACATTTTCTAAAAATCTCCGATCATGGGAAATCACCACAATTGCTGAACGCAAAGAAGACAAAACCCCTTCCAACCATTCAATGGTTGGCAAATCAAGATGATTGGTTGGTTCATCTAAGAACAAAATATCAGGCTTTGCAGCAATGGCCCGTAACAATGAAACACGCCTCTTTTCACCCCCTGAAAGCGTTTCTAATTTTTCTACCCCCGAAAACCCTAAATTTGTGCGAAGCGTATTGATCCACTGGACATCAGATGTCTCGTCCAGCCCCGCTTCCATATAAGCGTTAATATCTTCAAAACCCGAACAATCCGGATTTTGAGAGACATAACGAAGTGTCACCCGAGGGTGGCGAAAAATTTCACCCCCATGAGGCTCTAATATTCCTGCGGCAATTTTCAACAGGGTCGATTTTCCACAACCATTCCGGCCCACCAACGCAATACGCGCCCCCTGCTCAACCGATAAAAAGGCTCGGTTGAGCAAAGGCGTTGTCCCAAAGGTTAGGAAAATGCGGTCAAGCCGCAGCAATGGCACCGCCATTAACGAACGCGGCGCGGACAAGGTGCTTGATACATCATCCCTCTTGCATCACGGTAAGTACACAATTGTTGTACCGGAACTCTTTGTGCACAAGGTGCTTGGTAAACATGTCCTCTACGACCACGATACGTACACAATTGTGACGCCTGTCTTTGTTGTCTTCTTTGATTTGCAGCTTCACCTGTTACTGTTCCAGCCAAAGCACCAAATGCTGCACCGGTAAGCACGGCTCCAGCAGTACTTCCACCAATAGCACTTCCAGCCAAAGCACCGATTGTTGCTCCCCCCAAACCGTAACGTGCAACACGTTCATCATTTGTGGTACAAGCTACCGAACTGAAACCAATTGCGGAAACGACGGCCACTTTTAAAACTGATTTTAACATATCAAAACCTTTCCTTCTCAAGATCAATACATAATATATCGTTTATGTCGGCACTTAAATCACTAGGCCCCCCCCTGCCTTATTCAAAATATATCGGAAGAGCTTTATGGAATAGGCACAGACGCTAACAATATAGCTTTTCCAGAACCTAAATGGCAAGAAAAGGTTCCACAAATACGGTTAGAAAGTGTTAAAGAAGATCCAAATGACACATTTTTACCACAAATTGGCCATTTTACGCCTTTCAGCGTTAAGTCTTTTAAGTCAGAAAAACCGATAAGACTAAATAAACACCCTTTAGGCAAATCATATGACACGAGATTTGGCAAAACCGGCCAGCCTTCTTCCAAACCGCTTGTCAACAACACTGAAATGCCTTTTTCAGCCATCATCAACGCTTGCGTCATATGAGAAAGGCTATGATCACTTCGCTCCCCTCCTAAAGCCCCGCACAAAATAAGCTTTTTAGCACCATTTTGTAGCGCTCTTTCACAAGCCAAAGCGCTATCTGTCATATCTTTATCAGCAGGAAAAACCTCACGTGGAACATGGTTATATTTGTCTATCAAAGTCTGATCAGACGAATCAAAATCCCCTAACCACAACTCAGGCTTCACATTAAGCACGGTCGCATGACGCATACCACCATCCGCAGCAATCACTCGGCTATTTTGAATTTGATTAAGCAAACGATCAGTGATAGAAAGATTTCCATTTAACAATATCGTAAATGTTGTCATGCCCTATTTTGCCTTTCACAGAATTTTTTCTCTCGCATCCCTTTATCGATGAGCGCTATTTTTTATACATAAGAACTGTAATATAGCCAAACGAACCCTTATCCCTAAAGATTCTTAAAAAAAACACACACAATACAAAGATACATATGAAATTCGCCAAACTACACCGGAGAAGCACTCTGCACCACAATCCAACACACGCGATTTTTCAACGAAATTTTCTTTTTCGCTCTCTCCCTTATACAATCACTTTCATCAGTTTAATGCTTCTCCTTTCAGCTTGTCATACGCATCTATCTCAAAATGATAAGCTCTCTTCCAATTCCTCTGAAACAATCAAACGTACCAACAATAATAATATCTATGTCACATTAAGCACTCTGCAACACCCCCGTATTGTGCAAATGTATGGTGGCGCCTATCGTGATGCAAAACTTGAACGCTTTTTAGCAAGAATTATCCGTAAACTAACCATTGCATCCCACCATTCTTATCATAACTATTCTGTAACAATTTTAAACTCAGAAAGTATCAATGCATTTGCACTCCCCAATGGTTCGATATACATCACCCGTGGTATGTTAGCACTTGCCAATGATTCTTCAGAAGTTGCTGCAATTTTAGCTCATGAGATAGCACACATCAGAGCCAATCATGGTATTTTACGCCTGCAAAAAGAAGCCCAATTGAAGAGGACCCATCATATGTCCTCACGTCTTCTTTCTTCTATAAGCAAAAAACTTCACCCTCCCTTACAAAACAACCAACAACTTGCACAATTTTCCCGCAATCAAGAGCTGGAAGCTGATTTCCTTGCCCTCGAAATGCTCCAACAAACAGGATATGATCCATTTGCTTTACCGCGTTTTCTTCAAACGATGGAAGCCTATAGTCATTTTCAGAATATTTTTGGCCCGTCAAACGCCTTCTTAGACTTTCTAGCCTCTCACCCAACCACCCCCCAACGCATTCAACTGGCAATAGAAAAAGCACATAAAATCAGTAAAGAGAATAATAAAATCATCGATCGTGATTCTTTTCTCAAAAGCATTGATGGCATGACTTTTGGAGGAAGCTTTTACACTGGATTTGTACGAGACAACCAATTTATTCATCCACAATTGCGCATTGCTTTTTCTGTTCCCAACGATTTTACAATAGAACATTCAGCACACACTGTTTGGGCCAGCGGATCCAATAAAATTGCGATTCGTTTTGATGCTATTCCCCATTCTCCTGGAATATCTGCAAGTGATTATTTGAAAAGCGGGTGGATTATTGGGCTAGACCCATCCTCTATCCGCCCCCTCACAATTCAAGACCTCCCCAATCAAGGATTCACGGGTCCAGGACATCTCGTCCACAATTTACTTGGAGCACAAGCCCGCGCAACCCATGAGAAATGGCAATTTGATGTGGTTGTCATTCTGTTCAATAATCATATTTTTCGTTTTCTGACAGCAGCCCCCCGTAATTCTCAAAATTTTGCAGAGATTACCAAAAAAACGGTACAAAGCTTTCACCCTCTTTCAACTTCACAGTTAAAAAAATTGAAACCCTTAAAGATCAGTATTGTCCGCGTTAAACAAGGAGAAAATGTTGCAAACCTTGCCAATAAAATGCAACACACACCAGACAAAGAAAAACTCTTTCGTATTCTCAACGGCCTCTCACCAACTCAAACTTTAAGCGCCGGTACAAAAGTGAAAATTATCACCGAATAAGGCTCTTTTTTCACCTGCTATAGTTTTGATTCTTTTCTGTCTGTATCACGCCTTCCCCCCAAGCAATTGGCAAATGAAGCTGGTTCCCTCAAAACCAGCTTCATCATGCCCCCCTCACCTATAACATTCTCCTTCCCCCTAAAAAGCCTTATCGCAGCTTATATATCGTGAAGATCTTCTGAATGAACGGTCAGGAGAGCAGAAGATTATTTCTGCGCAGTCCTTCTCAGACAAACCTCCCCCTCCAATCTTCTTCTGCTCATAAAACGGCTCAATGAACCCGTAAGGAAAGGTATTGCTTGATAAAGCTGGTACCCTCAAAACCAGCTTCATCACGCCCTTCCCCTCAGCTATAACATTCTCCTTCCCTCTAAAAAGCCTTATCGTAGCTTATATATCATAAGCATCTTCTGAATGAACGGTCAGGAGAGCAGAACGCAATTTTTGCAAAGCCCGTGCTTCAATTTGACGCACACGCTCTTTCGAAATTCCTAATTTTTCACCCAAGACTTCTAAAGTAGCCCCCTCTTCATTGAGGCGACGAAAGCGAATAATTTCCAACTCTCGTTCATTGAGAATTTGCAACGCATCGTAAAGCCATTGCGTACGCCGTTGACCATCAATCACCTGCTCAATTAAAGCATCAGGAAGAGGGCTCTCATCAACCAAAACATCCATCTTCGCAATGGGATTATCACTGTTTTCAGAAACAGAAACGCTCAAGGAATTATCAGAACTGGAAAAACGAAAATCCATTGTTTCAACATCTCGTACAGAAACACCAAGTTTTTCGGCGATTGTGCGAAAAATATCCTGTTTTGACAAAGCACTATCATCTTGCACCAGTTTTGCGCGTAAACGCCGCAGATTAAAGAAAAGTGCTTTTTGCGAAGAACTGGTTCCTCCACGAACGATTGACCAGTTTCGCAAAATATAATCTTGAATAGAAGCGCGTATCCACCACGTTGCATAAGTCGAAAAACGTACTTCCCGATCAGGTTCAAAACGTGCAGCGGCTTCCAATAATCCGACATAGCCTTCTTGTACCAAATCCCCTAAGGGCATTTTGAAACGTTTAAAGCGGTTTGCAATAGCAATCACCAAACGCATATGAGCCGCTGCAATTTGATGCATGGCATCATCATCGCGTTTATCTTTCCATCGCAGAGCCAAATCATGCTCTTTTTGTCGTTCAAGATAAGGTGCTTTCATAGCAGAACGCATCATATTACGTCCTAAGCTTTTGTCTGCATCGCTATAATTTTTGCTGTTTTTATAAACAGCATTTGAAAGATTACCCATAATAACCCCTTGCGATTAAAATTATCAAAATTGATTTGGCAACGACATCATTGTTATTTCTTAAAAAAGAACGCAAAAGTTGTCCACTTATGCATCACTACTTTAGCGTGTAATTTTATAATCGCAATTGTTTTTTTCATCATCATGGTAAAACTTCTTGTCATACGACATAATTTCACCTGCAAAATTCCCCCACAATATACCTTTTAGCCTATGAAATATTTGAAAAAACTTTCTGTTCACTTTTCATGGCAAAACAGCAAAAAAAATAAAATGATCAGACAAAAAACATTGCTGCTTTTTTGATGACCGATTCCGTTTCCTTTTAAATTTAGAGAATCTATCATGCTTTCAGCTTTACATTACAACTAATAAGCCTTACATTACAACTAATAAGTGTAAATAGAAAATATAAAATATCCCAACTGAATGAAAACTGAATAAAAGAGAAGCATCTAAGTTGTAAATGCGCAAAAAGAAACATCAAAAAACGACAAGAGTGATTGAAGCAAGCGCAACAAACGTGTTAAAGAAAGAACAGCATTATGGGGTTGTCGCAAAAAGCTTTTTACCAGTATCGCACTGAGAAAGAAAATGATCATGGATAGCAAGATTGTTCAACAGAATGAGATTCTTCAGGATGATATTCTCATTGAAAAACACGGAAGGGGTAAATTTGAAGGTTTTCGTTTTTATGCCAACAAAAACGATACCGATCAAACAGCTGAGGAGCAATACTCAATAGAGAATGAAAATTTGATTCTTGCGTTTTCCAAACGTGCGATACGTTTTTGTGCTTGCGCAAATGGCGATTTTACCCTTAGTTCTGATGGCATTGTGCGCTGGATTGGTCAGCCTGTAGGGCAACTTGTTGCCACAGAAGATTTTTTCAAACCCAAATTGATTGTTTTAGCAGACTCACAACTTTCGGGAGAATCCCGCGATAACGTCGTGAAACGATTAGAGCGCTTTGTAACCTTTCATTTTGAAACGGCTTTAAAGCCTCTATTTGATTTACGCAATGCTGATGATTTAACAGATTCAACCAACAGTCTTGCCTTACAACTGGTTAGCTCTTTAGGCGTTATACCCCGCCGCGAAATTTTAGACCTTGTCAAAAACCTTGCGCAAGAATCACGTGCTGTTCTTCGACGTCTAGGTGTGCGTTTTGGTGCTTTTCATATCTATGTTGCAGGAATGCTTAAACCCGCTCCGGTTCAAGCCATTACCCTTTTGTGGAATCTTCAAAATGCAGGACAAGACCAAACGGGATGGGCTGAAATTTTTACAGCGTTATCTGCGGGGCGAACCTCTTTGAGTGTTGATCCTACCTATAACCGCCAATTTTATCAATTAGCCGGTTACCGAATCTTAGGACAACGTGCCGTACGAATTGATATTTTAGAACGTCTAGCCAATCTCATCCGCCTCGCCCTTCATTGGAAACAAGGAAATGATCCCAAACCCGATGGTGCTTATGACGGTAAAAGTTTTTTTGTAACCCCAGCCATGATGTCCATTCTTGGGGCCAATGGAAACGATATGGAAGAAATCCTCAAGGGACTTGGCTACCAATCATACAGTATAAGCAATACCGTTTTTGAACAAAATCTTCTTGCACACAAAGCTTCTTCCTCTATCAATGAGACAACACAGGATGTTCCAGCAGCAGAATGCGTTGGCAGTCTATGGCAAACAATCAGTGCTTCAGGAACAACCCAAGAAGAACAAAATACCTCATCTCTGAATACTTTACCTTCAGCCTCTTGTATTGAAAAACACGCCCATAACACCAATCATTTACCATCAGCTGAACCTGTTGGAAATTTTGCCAAAGCCACTTCCCCTACAGCAGAAGATAAAGTCATTTTATTATGGCACTATAGGCATCAACTTCACCGCCATATACAAAAAAAACGTGATAAATCTGGACATAAGTGGAAAAATAAACCGAAGAGTGCTGTACAAAAAGAGGGCAATGCGAATGGAAATTTCCCTCAAGAAGCACCATCACAAACAAAGCGTTCTCATAAGTTCCATAAATCCCAAGACAAACGTGCAAATGCAAACTATAAACCTTTTCAAAAAGAAAAGCGTCTTAACCCTGATTCACCTTTTGCGAAATTAGCTGTGCTACGCGATCAACTCTCCAATCACAAAAACACGCACACACTTTCCTCTAAAGAGCATTAAAGTAACAAATGGAGTTTGATCTTGACCCACGTAGTAACCGACAACTGCATTCACTGCAAATATACGGATTGCGTTGAAGTTTGTCCTGTCGATTGTTTTTATGAAGGTGAAAATATGTTGGTCATTCATCCTGATGAATGCATCGATTGTGGTGTTTGTGTGCCAGAGTGTCCAGCAGAAGCCATTGTACCTGATACAGAACCAGGACTAGAAAAGTGGTTAGAACTTAATCTTCATTATGCAAACAAATGGCCTAATTTAACCACAAAAAAAGACCCTCTCCCTCAAGCAAAAGAAATGGATGGTGTTCCAAACAAACTAGAAAAGTATTTTTCAGAAAATCCAGGAAGTGGAGAAGAGTAATGATACAGTGTACAACTTCCTTCTTCAATAATTGAAAGAGTTCTTTTGTAAAAATAAAAAATCCTTAAGCGAAATGATTGATTCTTTTGAAGTTTGATGTTAGTGTTATTCTAACATGATCATCTTTCTAAGTATTTTTCTTTGCTTTTTTTAGTAAAGCAATGTATTTTTTTTGGATTTAAAAGTACTCGGCTTTTATGCTCACTTAATTGGTACAATATACTTGGTTAAAGAAAACTCACCCTCAGGTTTATAACCTGTTTTCCGATGCATTTGTTGATCATAAGGGAGTAAACTAAAATATGGCATCCCAACATGGAACGTCCTCCAAGACTAAAGAATTTGCAACCTCTGAATATATTGTCTATCCCACGCATGGCGTGGGACAAATTATAGCAATTGAAGATCAAGAAGTTGCAGGACATAAATTAAAACTTTTTGTCATCCATTTTGCGAAAGATAAAATGGATGTCAAAGTCCCCATTGCAAAAGCCCTTTCCGTTGGAATGCGTAAATTATCTGCTGGTGATTCCGTTGAACGTGCTTTAAAAGTTTTACGCGGAAAAGCACGCGTTAAACGAACCATGTGGTCACGCCGTGCTCAAGAATATGATGCTAAAATCAACTCAGGAGATCTTATTTGTATCGCTGAAGTGGTCCGTGATCTTTTTCGCTCTAACCTACAGCCCGAACAATCCTACTCTGAGCGTCAACTTTATACCGCTGCTCTGGAAAGAATGGCTCGCGAAATTGCGGTTATTAATAGTCTTTCTGAAACAGAAGCTATCAATCTCATAGAGATGCATCTCTCCAACAAGCCAAAACGCGAATTTAAAACTGAGAGAGAAGAGACAGTTGAAAACAGCAAAACTGTCTACGCTGCATAATACACTCTTTCATAACAACAAGATATTTTGATAAAACCAGCAAAAAGCTGGTTTTATTTTTTTATCATCCTCTGCAGGCTCAAGGACAGAGTTTTTAACCAGCACCAATAAATAATCTAGCTTTTCAACAAATTCCATCTGCCACCACTTCATGCGCTTTACTTCATAAATAGCTCATTACTTAATTGTCATAATAGGTCATTCTTTATATTCAATCATAAGTCTAAATACAGGAAGATTCTCTTACATCAAATCATTAAAATGACTTCCTTATACGTCACATTCAATTCAATATATTGATTTATAAAGATAGTTTATCGTTTTTCCATATTGAATGAAAACCTCGAATATCGTAAGATTCTCTCATTTCCAACCTATTCTACGTTGAATCAATCAAAGGCGCTTGCTTATCTCTTACAAACGGGGACATAGGAATAAAGCTTTACCAAAAAGGCATACCTCTTATGAACCGCTTCAAGAACCAAGGGTTGTTGAAACATTGAGAGCTAGCAGAATGTATGACGGTGCTCGCTTGCTCTTTCAGGAATCCTAAAGATAGAGTAAATCAATTTTATCTCATTTCATGGGGCGTTATGGTTATACCATTCACGAAGCGCCATCGCGAAATGAGCTGAAAAACACGTTGAGAGAGATTCCTTTAAAAAAAACGCGTTGGATGTACAACACAAGTATATTTCGTTTGAAGCGTTTTATTTTACATGATGGTTATGATCCCATAAAAGAGTGATAAAATAGAATACAGCTCTTTAAAAATATTTTTAAGAAAAATGATTCCATAACTGAACAAACTTATATCGATACCCAAGCTCTTGACAAAACCATTATAAAAGACACTGCGCACAAGCAATCCTTTATCGCCTTTCAAGAAAACAAGAAAAACATCCTCCACAATAGAATCATTGTTCTACAGCAAAATCTTATTACCCTCTATTCAAGGAAAAGCAGCCCCCATGCATACACCGATGAACCAAAAGAAACTTACTATCGCAGAAAAAAAATAAAAACAATAAAGTCTTAACCACGAGAATGGAACATCCACGATACATTCCCGCTTTCAAATCAAGGAAATGAGGACGACACAAGGATACCTTAACCGCCACCTTAGAGCAAAAACACACGCTCTTGAGCGTGCATTCACCGATGAATCAAAAAAACTTACCAGCGCAGAAAAAAAATAAAAACACTAAAGTCTTAACCTCAAGAACGGAACGTCCACGATACATTCCCGTTTTCAAATCAATGGCATGAGGGCGACACAAGGATACCTCAACCGCCAGCTTAAAGCGAAAATGCACACTCTTGAGCGTGCATTTACCGATGAATCAAAGAAACTTACCAGCGCAGAAGAAAAATAAAAATACTAAAGTCTTAACCTCGAGAACGGAACGTCCACGATACATTCTCGCTTTCAAATCAATGGCATGAGGGCGACACAAGGATACCTCAACCGCCAGCTTAAAGCGAAAATGCACACTCTTGAGCGTGCATTCACCGATGAATCAAAGAAACTTACCAGCGCAGAAGAAAAATAAAAACACTCAGTCCTTAACCACGAGAACGGAACGTCCACGATACATTCCCGTTTTCAAATCAATGTGATGAGGACGACGCAATTCACCAGAATTTTTATCTTCGATATAAGTTGGCGCCTTCAGAGCATCAGCCGAACGGCGCATGCCCCTCTTCGCTGGAGAGGTTTTTCGTTTAGGTACAGCCATAAAAAGACACTCCAAATCCATTAAAACAGAAAAAGCAATGCCAAAAATGACAATGCTTCATTTAAAAACACCATAAAATTTTGAGGCACTATACACTGATAAAGAAGAAGAGGCAATGTCAAAATGATCCTCCTCTTTGCAAAAATAACCATCCTTTTATCAAAAATGGTGTCACAATACCCAAGTGCATATCAAAAGCACCGCAAAGTTTGTAAATTTTATACAGCAATGAAAACATTTTCATAAGACGAGTATTTAATTTTTTTATTTGGCTTTAAAAGGGATTTACGCATACAGTAGACAGACGCATAATGGGGAGGAATTGATTTTTAATAGAAACCTACACAAATTGACGAAAACAAGAAAAAGCGACAGCATCTCTCTTTGAACTTCATAATTTCATTTTTATAAAACAAAGGAAGCAAGAATGCACGAATTTACCACCCTTCTTGCCAAACATAGCCACACCGTTGAAAGTCGACTGAACATACTGTTAAGTGATCAAATCCAAAATGGTGAAATTTCACGCCCTGAAAACTTAATCAAAGCCATGCGCTATGGGGTGCTAAACGGTGGAAAACGTCTGCGTCCTTTTCTTGTGATTCAAAGTGCGGCGCTTTTTGATATCCCTGTAGAACATTCTCTTGATGTTGCATGTGCCTTAGAATGTGTTCACTGTTATTCGCTCATTCACGATGATCTTCCGGCCATGGATAACGATACACTCCGACGCGGGAAACCCACCGTCCACGTAGAATTTGATGAAGCAACAGCAATTCTAGCAGGCAATGCCCTCTTGACATTTGCCTTTGAAATCATTGCTCATAAAGCGAATGCACTCTCTCCAGATATGAGAATAAAATTGATTACAGCTCTTGCACAATCAGCTGGGCTTGGTGGTATGCTAGGGGGACAAATGTTGGATCTTGAAGCTGAAAAAAGACCGCAAGAGAGTACTGACATCATCACACTACAACGCATGAAAACAGCCGCCTTAATAAGCTTTGCTTGCCAAGCAGGCGCCATCATTGGCAATGCCTCCAAAGAACTATCGACAAAATTGGCTGCTTTTGGGAGCTATCTTGGTTTAGCCTTTCAATTAACCGATGATCTTCTTGATGTCACCGCAAACACGCAAACCCTAGGCAAAACCGCTGGGAAAGATGAAACGGCACAAAAAGCAACTTTTGTTCGTCTTTATGGCATTGAAGAAACCCAAAAAAAGCGAGATGCGCTCATCACAAAAGCAGAAGCCCTCTTACACCCTTTTGACGCCAAAGCACTCCCGCTCCAACAAGCTGCCCGCTTTAGTGCAACACGCAAAAATTAACTTCATCTGCCCGATTACACTCCGCCCTATTGTACCTATCGTACACCATCCTTTTTGTTAAGTGTACAATAAATTTTTCAAAAAACCTTACCATTAATCCACATTATACTATTGGTTTCATCATTAAATGCCGCTCATTAAATGCCACCATTAAACGGATGTGAAAAACCTTAAAAGGGCTTCATTAAAACAAGCGCATGAATTTATAAAACATGTGCACTCTGGACATTCTATTTTGCATGAAGAATGCCTAAAGAACAAAAGAAAAAACTTAAAAAAATACGCATTCAACGCATTGATTTATAATATTTTAATTTGAATCATAACAATGCTGAATATCGTAAGATCTTCTCATCACATAGCCTCTCATATTGAATCCATGAGAATCACTTACCTGTCGACACAAGCGAGAGCAGCCTTTGGATAAAAGCTGTACAAGAAAGGGTAAAATACCTCTTATAAACCTTCTTAAGTGCCAAGGACTGTCGCAAAATCATTGGGAAGTGAGGATGGTGCCGATTTGCGCTTTTGAAAAACAGAACCACTTTTACAAAAGTATATAATAGCTATAGTTTAATAAGCATCACTATAATTCTTCAATTTGTTACGCTCTTTATCGTATTTATTCAATTCATTGCATAAAAAAATTAAACAGAGCATAATTCTTACAACAAAAAGGGAAGTCTTTATTATTCTATATAATAAAGCAATTTGTGCCCTCTCCCCACATTTCAAAGAGCAAGGCTTCCCACCAGTACCAATTTATAAATAATCTAGATTCTTAAAGCAGAAGCTTACGGCTGTTTTATGGTTTACTGATAAAAGGCTCAACAAACAAGACTGAAGAATATTCATCACGCACTTAATATTGCATGTAAAATTTAAATCTCTTCACATCACCACGCCTTAAACGACAGTATTTTACGGATAATTAAAGGATTTTTTTCAAGCTAAGAATAAATTTCTTCCTTTAAGTGAAATTTTTTCATAAAGATGAAGAGCATCAATATAACCAAACCCAAACCCGTTTCCAAAGCTGGAAAATATGGCCATCATGTAAAAATATGCAATAAGACTAAGAAAATATTGTGATAACCAATTATATCATAACCATCGAATATCTTTCATTGGCTCACTCAATGTTCTTTAGAAATTCCTCTTGGGTTGCATCATGTCATATATCGTGTGGAGCTCTATGCAAAAACGCGCTATTTGTTTCGTGTTTTCATCATTATCGGTTCTCATATTCGACACGAGATCAATAATTTGTGCTTTGGAACTCATGCCATTTCCACTTGAAGAATTAAGAAATTTTTTCGTATAATCAATCATGGGATCCTTAGAGTTCATAGACATATTATAAGCCCAGATAAAATCGCTTTCTCTCCAATTATAGTCATTCAGCAAACTGCTTATGACATTAAGTAACATGTCTGCTGATATCCCTTCATTATAATCACCGCGCAATAAATTAACAAAGAGTTATCAATGTTATAAGAGGCGTTATGGATAACGATTTCATCGCTTTAACCTTTTAATAACCATATTTTTTGGGCTACACTGCGTCCTATCAAATACATCAATCTGTATGGTTGTTTTGTGGCTTATATGGAGCAAATTGTACGCAACACTATGCCACGCACTTGGTTTTATTTCCTCTCACAAAGAAGGGATATCATTCAAAGTCTCCATAAATAGGTTTATTATCTAAGAATATTTTATGACATCAGACAATACAGAGCTATCGCTGCAACCAAAGATAAAATATCCAGAATGAAATATGGGATTATCTGACAACATATTTTAAAAGGAAATAGAACCCACTAACGATACCAACAACAAAATCGATCATCAGGGCATTCATCTGGAGCTATGAACTTTCACCACTGAATAAGCACAATTTAGCGAGATATTGGCCGGCAAATAACAAGTGAGAATAAAAATATTTTATATACGACCCCATTGACTGAATGGGTACCTCCACCATTCCTTGAACAAGAGCATAATCCAGCATAATCATTTTCTTGGCTCCTTTCCAATCTTGTTAGAAACTCTTGGCACAATGTTCATAAGAAGAAACTTCTTTTTTAAATGATTTTTACACCATTCCTCTTTGTCCATTCCTCTTTGTAAAGTGCAAAAGGCATGATTTTTATTGATTGAACAAACATAGATTTGCAATAAAAAGAACGGACCATATTTAGCTTTCTCATTCAACATGCAAAACAATAATGGAACTCAAACAAAAGCTTAACGCGCTATAACACCCCATAAAACTCGTATAATAATAAGTTACTATTTTCACTGAACTTTTTTGAGATTTTCATCTCAAAAAAATACTGCCAACAAGTAAATCAATAAATAAACAGCAAAAATATAAACGAGCGAGAAAAAGCCAAATATATTAACCATAGATGCACTCATGTAAAAAAATACCAATAAGCTCAATCTTCCAACGGTTGACAAGAAAGACTCGTATGTAGCCCTAAAACGATCGCTAATACAATCATGGAGGATAACTTCCACACGAAGATAGGTGTACTTAATGAGATAAAAAATCATACAGACTAAAATGACAGCAATTTCTTTTCTTGATTCAAAAAAAGCGACTGTAAAAATCATGGAAACTGAAAGAAACAACAATAAAACAAAATTTATCGTCTCGCTTAGTTTGGTAAAGAGAACACTAGCCAGAAGCTGAGAGAGCAATATCAGTGAAAATGTCACCCCAAGATCAAAATAAGTGACATGAATATGATAATCTTTAAAGATCCACTGCCAATATTGCGAAAATATATTGAAAAAAATCAATGAAAAATAAAAGCATAAAGAGATATAAGGAACTTTAACAAAAATAGAGACCATCTCTTTAGCTTCACAAATGAGAGAATTTTTCTGAAGAGAATTTCCATGACTTGGTTTTCTCTGTCCTTTAAGGTCATCAAGAAAAAACAAACCAAAGAGTGTTGTCATCAACATTAAAAATGCCGCGATATACCATATATATTGGCTTGAATAATCAGCAAAATAGGCACCGATCAAACTAAAGATAAACATGCCAATATAATTATATTGAGAACTCGATCCCAGCACCTTTTTAGTCGATGTCAATTTTGCTTTTGCATATTGCACAAGTAAAGCGTTATAAGCCCCCGCAATCAATGTCAAC
This sequence comes from Bartonella queenslandensis, assembly GCF_018155095.1. GTDB lineage: Bacteria > Pseudomonadota > Alphaproteobacteria > Rhizobiales > Rhizobiaceae > Bartonella > Bartonella queenslandensis_B. The sequence goes on from NZ_NAAI01000008.1 coordinate 28,135, forward strand.
GACACTGCATTAAAAGCTTCTGCCAAAAGAAAACCATAAAAGCTTGTAGAAACGCCCATAAGAAAGAGCCATATAGCTGCAAAAGCCGCTGCCAAAACAATCGATATTTTATAACTTTTTCGATCAGCAAAATATCCCAGAGGAATGTCGGTCACCATCATAATAAAAGCCTGAAATGACTTAATGATCCCAATATCAATAAGCGTTAAGCCTTTTTCCAGCATATAAAAGACAATAAAGGCACCTGTTAAAATTCTTATACCATTAAATAAAAAGCCAAAGGCTAATATACTTGTCATGCATTCCCCCAATAGCGCCAAAAAAGGCACCCGTATACATCATTTTAGATCGATATAAAAGCTTACATTTTATGACAAATAGGGCAATAACCGCTATAAGGATCTTCAGTCCTATCAATTTTATAGCTGGAAAAATGCCCGAAAATGACGGAAAAATGAGTAAATAATGTTCTTTCTATAATTGGATATTTTCAAAATCCATTAAATATTTCATTGCTTCAAGAACCGCCAAAGAACCAGCAACAACATTTACGGATCGATTCAAAGTATTCGTCTCATTTTTCTTGAGATTTTTAACAAACTCAAACGCATCGATATCGGTCACAGGCTTCTGATTCACACACGCATAACATCTGGTTTTACTTGAGATAATAAGCAGTCCAATAGCTTTCACCGTATCCACAGCAGCGTATCACAACAACACATTGATTGATATAAAAAGTATTCATTGTTTTGCATGTCGAATGAGCATCCTGAATATTGTAAGATTCTTTCATCATATACCCTCTCATAGGTGTATCAATTTAAATCACTGATTTACCTTTCACAAGCGCAGAGGTGGCATATGAGTCAAAACTTTACAAGCAAAGATTAAAATGCCTCTTATAAGCTATCTCAAGTATTAAGAACTATATAAGAGCAGCCCTCCCCCCAAGTGCGTGATACAAAGTGCGTGATACAGCCCCAGCTTGTGCTCTTTTATTAAACTTAAAAGATGGAGGTATTCTATAAGTTTGATAAACTTCATAAAAATTTTATCCTTATAGCATTCATCAAGGCTATCGTGAAATGGCGACCTTATTTTTTTAAAATAACGCGCCTCTCTTCACCTCAACCTTGTATCATTGTTTAACCCTGTCCAAAGCGTGTATGAATATAATCACTCAAAAGCTCTTCGAATTCTTCAGCAATGTGATCACCACGCAAGGTTTTTACTTTTTTTCCTTCGATAAAAACAGGTGCCGCTGGACTTTCACCCACGCCAGGCAATGAAATTCCAATATCAGCATGTTTTGATTCCCCGGGTCCATTGACGATACATCCCATCACAGCGACCTTTAAACTTTCAACCCCAGGATATTTTTCACGCCAAACGGGCATATTTTTGTGTAAATCCGCTTCAATTTTTTGTGCCAATTGCTGAAACACTGTCGAGGTCGTGCGACCACATCCAGGACAAGCAGCAACAACAGGCAAAAATTGTCGAAACCCCATAACTTGCAAAAGTTCTTGCCCTACTTTTACTTCTCGTGTTCGATCCCCACCAGGTTCAGGGGTTAATGAAATGCGTATCGTATCACCAATTCCTTGCTGTAATAAAATACCCAAAGCCACTGACGAGGCGACAACCCCCTTTGTTCCCATCCCAGCTTCCGTTAATCCCAAATGAAGAGCATAATCACAACGCTCTGCCAAGGCAATATAGACAGCAATAAGATCTTGAACATCACTCACTTTAGCAGAAAGAATAATTTTATCACGCCCCAAACCTAACTCTTCTGCTAAAGCAGCCGAAAGCAAAGCTGACTGCACAACAGTTTCTCGCATCACTTCAGCCACAGATAAAGGATTTTCTTTCTGTGCATTTTCATTCATAAGCTGTGTTAACAACGCGTTATCAAGCGACCCCCAATTCACGCCAATGCGAATAGGTTTATGGTGCTGACAAGCAATCTCAATAATTTCTGCAAACTGACGATCTTTTTTTGCACCAAACCCTACATTTCCAGGATTGATGCGATATTTTGCAAGTGCCTCAGCACACGCCGGATGCTCTGATAAAAGCTTATGGCCAATATAATGAAAATCCCCAACCAATGGAACAAAAAGTCCTAATCTTTCCAATCGCTCGCGTATTTTTGGTACAGCTGCCGCCGCTTCATCACGGTCAACAGTAATCCGAACCAATTGTGAACCTGCTTGCCAAAGAGCAGCCACTTGAGAAACAGTTGCATCAACATCAGCAGTATCTGTATTCGTCATTGACTGTACAACGATCGGGTTCTGCCCCCCAACCATCACATCACCAACAGCAACACCAACAGAGCGACGACGCTCAAGAGGTTTCGACAAAGAATAGGTCGTGCTCATCAAGTCCTCAAATTTTTAAAACCTGCACTATCAATCATCATTTACATCGACCTCCTCCGCGCCTCAAAAGACGAAAACGACACCCTCCATAAATCTTAACAGATTGCTTTAAGTTTCACCTGTTACTCCCTGATGCAATTCAGCTCATAAGAGAGATTCATTTTACAGATACCTCGGATAAGTCCTAACAGTCCTGTTCACCTTCACACTTTTACACTTGGTTGCTTCAAAAAGAAACTGAAATCAGACAGAGATAAAACTCTATTTTTAAGTTGCATACCTATACCTTACATCAAAGTCATCGAAGAAGAATATTTTACAACACAATAGATAACGCTTATGAAAGTACAATTTTAAAAAATGTAAAAAAGCGCACGAAATATATCATCAAATTAAGACAACATATTGATTTATAATCATTTATTTTACAAATTTGACGAGAAGCCGAAACATCGTAAGCTTCTCTCATTTCAGATCTGTTCATCATCAATCAAAACCATCCCCCTTCCAGATCACCAGCAACCATGGAGATAAAAATGAAAAAAGTGAAAATTCTTGGAAGAACTGTCTCCAAAAGCGATCACAACACTTTGAAATAAGCATAAGAACTTTGAAACAAGCACAAGAAAATGAAACGACCAACTTGATACCTTTATGAAATAAAGATGAGGATACGCAACGCGCTTGATAGCCTTTACAAGGGATTATTCTTTGCAGGAGATTTTACCCTATATCCTTCACATCCCTCATCATGAAATGAACACGAACTCGCTAAGAAAATTCTTATTAAACCCAAACGCTTAATTTTCCCCCCATCCCCAAGCAGCATAATCAATGCAACTTTTCAAATTTTAAGCCGTTATAGCAAAACCCCAAACATAATTCTAACGATCATGCAACAATTTAATAGATGAAGGAGTCTACAGATGTATCTGTTTTCAACCAACGCCAAAAATGCTAAAATCAAAAAACGTATTGCACAATTAAAAAGAGAGCTCGTCCCCGTAAATCACTGGAGTTCTCAAAATAATAGCTTTGAAAACATTTCTGAACTATTGAACACGTGGAAACAAAAGGGTCGTCACGCACTTTACCATCTCAACGAACATGCAACAGAATTAAAGAAAAAAGCGAAAGAAAACCCTAAAAAAACCCTCGCACTAGCTGCTGGAGTTATTTTGGCAAGCTTCTTGCTGATCCGCAAAAATTACTAATACCAATAACTTCCCACTTTTAATGCCCGACTCAAAGCGGGCATTTTTTTCATCACTGATAAAGCACAATACTTATACGTTCTTCCCCTTAACTGTACGTCTTCTAATCTCGTCAAAGGATAAATTTTCTACCTCATCAGTCTATCATCCAGCTTTTCATTAGCACAACACCCTCTTTCCACGCATGGCGCGCCCCACACCAACACACCTCAAAGAAGACTGTTGCGAGGAACGATAGCAAAACCTCATCAATCCCCCTTCTATTGAAGTTATGTCAAAAAAATGAAAGTGATTAAAAAGGCATGCGCTTTAATGTTCTTTAGAACATTATTTTACATCATGATAAATGAGAATTTTAACAGCTTTAAGAGATGTATCATAACAAACCAAACGAAATCTTCTAAAGTGAACGCCCACTTGCTATAAGAAAATGGTATAAAAATTAAACTCAAAAAACCCAAAATTTTACCCTCCAGAATCGACCCGCTGCGAAGTATCCACATACGTAACCACAGACATCCCAGGAATGAGCTTTTCAACCCCTTCCTGACCAGGATCTAAAGCAATACGTACCGAAATACGTTGCGCAATTTTAATAAAATTACCAATCGTTGTATCCGTTTTTAATAATGAAAACTCTGAGCCTGTTGCTGGAGCAAAACGAACCACACGCCCTGTTAATTTTTTATTGTTCAATGCATCAACAGAAAAAACAACCGGTTGTCCCACACGCATCTGAGAAAGTTGCGTTTCTTTATAATTAGCAATAATCCAAATATCATCAGAAATCACGGAAACCAATTGCGTTCCCGGCATAACATATTGCCCTACTCTAGCGCCAACCAATCCGATATAGCCTGTTCGAGGCGATAAAATCTTTGTATGATCGAGATTAAGTTTTGCCAACTCAACACTCACCTTTGCTCCTGCAACTTCTGACTGTAAACTTTGCCGTTCAAGATTTAATTGTTTTTGCAATTGTCGTTTTGTTTCCAGTGCCGCCAAGAGTTGTGAAATAGGACGCGAAACAGAACTTGCTGCATCACTAAAGCCTAACTTTTTACTATTAGGAACCACATTAGAGAATGCTCGTGAACGCGCTAATTCTGCTTCTGCAGCATTAACTTCTCCCTGTAAAATCTGAGCTTGCAATTCAATACTAGCTAATTTTGCATTTTTTGAATCGAGAACAGCCTGTGCTCGTGCAAGCTGCTGACGCAAAAGAGAATCATCAAGCTCAAAGAGCAGCATTCCCTTTTCAACGCGTTGATAATCTTGCACATAAATCCGTGCGATTACCCCAGAGATCTGCGAACTCACCAGAGTAACATTGCCCTTAATGGAAGCGTTATCCGTCATCTGAATGTTACTCACAAAAGGAGGAAGTCTCCAAGCCCACAAAATCAGTAAAACACCCATAATACCCGACAGGAATGCAATAATCGTAGCTTTTGACCGTAACGCTTTTATCATTTTTTGCACCCCTCTTCTATGGCATCACTTTTTTTCTAATGCACGCATAGAGCATGACTTAACAACCATTGTGACAAGAAAAACAACGAATACAGCCATTGAAATATAAAAATAAAGCCGAAAAACGTCATCATAGGCAAAAATATTTGCTGTTAATTTAAATTTCTCTATCAACAGAGAAGTGCCCTGCTCACTCCCAAAGCTATGGGGAACAAAAGCACCATAAGAAGGCGAAAATAAAGTATTCATCTCACCAGAAATAAGCGGATCAGTCACAACAATATTTTGTGTTAAGGACTCAAAGTTTTTATGGGCAAAATAAAACTGTAGGCTTCCAAAAAAAGCTGATCCCATCAATCCCCCAGTGACTTGCGTTAGCAAAAAAACAGCAATAAAACTCAAAACATAACGCGGCCCTCGCTCACCAGCGATCACAAACCCTTTGAAAAGAGCAGGAGGCAAAAAAAGTGCATAACTAAAACTCACCAACCCTTGGCTCAACATCATATCTTTAGGCAACGTTAAATGATTGACACGACTATCTAAATAAGCACCAAGTGCCAAACACCCCAAAGATAACAAATAAAAATAATCCTCACGCCCCGCCCGTAAAAAAAAGACACAAACAGCCCCCCCTAACAGAATCCCCAATATCACCGCAAAATACATGGGCGCCATCTCACGATTAAGCAAACCAAAAAGATTAAAAAACCCTACGGGTAAACTTGACCTCTCTAACAAGAAAACGTGAAAGATAAATAAAATAAAAACAGATTGGACCATCTCTTTACTGAAAATCCAACGCAGATCAATCAACGGTTTTTCTCTATTAAGCTCAATCATAATAGCAATAGCCAAAGAGAAAATAGCAAGCGCGAGCCCCCAACCAATCCATGACGCTTCATACCACCAATATAATATGCCAACAGACATAATCACGGCATTGAGCCCAAGACCAAGAGCAATCAAACCATAGCTTATCCAATCTAACTTTTGAATAACCTTACTGCGAACCACGGGTGTAAGAGGCAAAGTATAGATACAGACCAAACTGATAAGCACCAATCCCATTTCCAACGCTGAAAGACTGGAAAACCCACCATTTTCTAGCAAATCAGGAGAAATCAAACGAGATAAAGGTGCTGCTAAAGCCGCATTCATATAATTCAAACTAAGACCAACAGTAAACTTCTTTGCTGGAGCAAAAGCCTCCATCATATAAAGCAACGCAAGCGAGGCCAAAGGGGCGGCCGCAATCCCAGCAAAAAAACGAATAATCAACGCAGAACGCAAATCGGTCACAAAGAGTTGCAACGCACAAACCAAAACGAAGCCAAGGATTGACAGTTCAGCAAAAGCACGTAATCCAAATTGATAGCGGATCTTAATCAACATAATCGCCACACTTACATTTGGCGCCATATAGGCTGCGACCAACCATGTCGTCTCAGCTAAAGTTGCATGAAAATCTCCGGTCAGATGGACGATATTAGACTGAACAATATTAGCCCCTAAGCCATAAGCCCATTGCAAAATAAGAGAAGCAAAAATATAAACAAAACATTTCGGCAAAGGTCCCGCAAAAACACGACCAGGACGAGGAAAAGGTTTTCCGCCCCTCTTGGCAGACACAACCGTACTTTTTTTTCCGCTCATGTCACCTTTTCCTGTATACCCCTGCTACGCTTCTATCAACGAAGAACCATCAGCTGACAATTGCTGGAAAAAAGCCTCGATTTTGGGATTGTCCTCATCACTCGTTCCCCCCTTTAAGGTTGCTTGAACCTGCAAAATCTGCTGTTCTAATACATCAAAAGAAAGATGCTCAACAGCGACAACATTCTCTACCAATAAAGAGCAGCCCGAAAAGGTAATATTTGCAACACCACCGCAAACAGCAAATAACTTTTCTTCCGCAGAAGTGCGAACACGAACACTCCCCAACACAACGCTCGCCACCAAGGGAGCATGATGTGCCATAACGGTCAAAGAACCTGAAGCTGAAGGAAGAACAACAGACACAACCTGCTCTGAAAACACAATCTTTTCAGGCGACACAAGCTCAAACAAAAAATGCTCTTCTCTATTGTTTTCCACAAAAGTCTCCACAACACCTGATAGAAGGACTCGCCGCCTTCCTTAACACCTTATCTTTTCCAACAACTTGCCCTTTTTAATGACAAATATTCATGACAGATTTCTCTTTAACAAGAAACTTCCAATTAAGAAGCCTCTGCCATGAGACGCTTTCCTTTTTCAACGGCTTCATCAATCGACCCAACCATATAAAAAGCTGCTTCTGGCAAATCATCATAATCACCAGCACAAAGTCCCTTAAAGCCTTTGATTGTATCTTCCAAAGGAACGAGTTTACCTGGTGAACCCGTAAAGGCTTCCGCTACATGGAAAGGTTGCGAAAGGAAACGTTCAATTTTACGCGCCCGTCCCACCAATAATTTATCATCTTCAGAAAGTTCATCCATCCCAAGAATAGCAATAATATCCTGAAGCGCTCTATAACGTTGTAAAATGGTTTGCACTTGACAAGCGACCGTATAGTGTTCTTCCCCCACGATCAATGGATCCAACATACGTGAGAAAGAATCAAGCGGATCAACCGCCGGATAAATTCCCTTTTCAGCAATAGAGCGCGAAAGAACGGTTGTTGCATCCAAATGGGCAAAAGACGTTGCCGGCGCCGGATCCGTCAAGTCATCGGCAGGAACATAAATTGCCTGAACGGAAGTAATAGAACCTATTTTTGTACTGGTAATACGTTCTTGCAAAGCCCCCATATCCGTTGCCAAAGTAGGCTGATACCCCACAGCAGAAGGAATACGTCCTAAAAGAGCAGACACCTCAGCCCCTGCTTGTGTGAAACGGAAAATATTATCCACAAAGAAGAGAACATCTTGTCCTTCATCACGGAAGCTTTCTGCAATGGTCAATCCTGAAAGAGCGACACGCGCACGAGCCCCGGGTGGTTCATTCATTTGCCCGTAAACAAGCGCACATTTTGACCCTTTTGTTGAACCATTATTCTCTTTTGGATTCACATTCACGCGGCTTTCGATCATTTCGTAATAAAGATCATTTCCCTCACGTGTCCGTTCTCCCACACCAGCAAAGACGGAATAGCCCCCATGTGCCTTTGCAATATTGTTGATAAGCTCCATAATAAGCACGGTTTTACCAACACCAGCTCCACCAAACAGGCCAATTTTACCCCCTTTAGAATAAGGAGCTAACAAGTCCACGACCTTAATACCTGTGACAAGAATCTCTGAAACGGTTGATTGTTCAACATATTCAGGCGCCTCTTGGTGAATAGAACGCGTTTTGGTTGAAGCGATTGGTCCCACATTATCCACCGGCTCTCCAATCACATTCATAATACGTCCCAATGTTTCTTCTCCTACAGGAACACTAATTTGTGCGCCTGTATCCACGACCTTTTGTCCCCGCATGAGACCATCGGTCGTATCCATCGCAATTGTACGCACAGTATTTTCACCCAAATGCTGCGCAACTTCTAACACCAAGCGATTGCCTAAATTTTCTGTCTCCAAAGCATTGAGAATATTTGGCAATGCCCCTTCAAATTGCACATCAACGACAGCACCGATAACCTGCTTGATCTCACCAACAGCGCCTTTTGCACGCTCTTCTTTTTTCACCGGCATCTCTTTAGCTGCACTCCGCGCAGACGCAGAAGAAGTCTTTACATCCACTTGAGATTTTGAAGCGTCTTTTTTCACACCGGAACGAGCAGCTGGTTTCTTTTTTTCACTCTTTTCTGCTCCTTTACTTGAGGTTACTGCTTTTGCCATCAATCTTTACCTTTTCCATTTAAAGCGCTTCAGCGCCCGCAATAATTTCGATCAATTCTGTCGTAATTTGTGCTTGACGTTGACGATTATAAGCCACCGTCAATTTATTAATCATTTCACCCGCATTGCGTGATGCATTGTCCATAGCTGTCATCTTTGCCCCCATTTCACCCGCAACATTTTCAAGTAAAGCCCGAAAGATTTGCACTGAAAGATTGCGTGGCACAAGGGCCTCTAAAAGAGAAGCAGCATCAGGTTCGTACTCATAAACAATTGTCTCATGAACAACCGGCTGTGAACTTTTGCTTGTCTCTTTCGGCTCCACAACATCTGTTTCCTCAACAATTGCTTTTGGAGCCCCCATTGGGATCAAGCCAAAAGCTGTTGGACGCTGATTAATTACGGAAACAAATTCAGAGTAAAACAACGTACAAACATCGAAAGCGCCTTCATTGAACAAATCAACAATACGTTGACTAATCATCATCGCCTCTGCAAAACCAATTCGTTTTACAGCATGTAAATCAATGTGATCAATGATTAAGCTTTTGTAATCACGTGATAAAATATCTGCACCTTTTTTGCCCACAGTGATAATTTTTACAATTTTACCAGCGGCCAACAGCGCTTTAATCTGCTCACGGGCACGACGAGCAATTTGCACATTAAAAGCCCCACATAGACCGCGCTCAGCAGTACACACCACCAAGAGATGCACATCATCGCGCCCCGTACCACGCATAAGAGCCGGAGCATCAATACCATCCACATCAGCAGCAACACTGGTTAAAATATCAGCCATCCTCTTCGCGTAAGGGCGCGCCGATTGCGCTGCCTCTTGCGCACGATGCAACCTTGCTGCCGCAACCATCTGCATAGCTTTGGTAATTTTCTGTGTTGCTTTAACCGAAGCGATACGGTCTCTAAGATCCTTTAATGAGGCCATTCAAGCATTCCATCAATTCATCACGAAAAATTTTTCGCATAAGTGTTAAGGACAGTGATCAACTTATCTTTCAGTTCATCTGTTATCTGCTTTTGCTCAGCAATTGCTTTTAAGAGATCTTGATAATCACTCCGCAAAAGCACTAAAAGCCCCTGCTCAAACCGCGCGACATCAGAAACTGCTAGAGAATCAAGATAGCCATTTACACCCGCGAAAATAACCACCACCTGTTCTTCCGTTTTGAGTGGAGAAAATTGTGGCTGCTTCAAAAGTTCTGTCAATCGAGCTCCCCGATTTAACAGACGCTGGGTCGATGCATCCAAATCAGAACCAAACTGGGCAAAAGCTGCCATTTCGCGATATTGTGCCAATTCACCTTTAATCGAGCCGGCAACCTGTTTCATTGCCTTAATTTGTGCTGCCGAACCAACACGCGATACGGAAAGTCCCACATTTACAGCAGGACGAATCCCCTGATAAAACAAATTGGTTTCTAGGAAAATTTGCCCATCTGTAATCGAAATCACATTTGTAGGAATATAAGCCGAAACATCATTTGCTTGCGTTTCAATGACTGGCAAAGCTGTTAAAGATCCTGATCCATTTTCTGCATTAAGCTTTGCCGCCCGTTCTAAAAGACGCGAATGCAAATAGAAAACATCTCCCGGATAAGCTTCACGCCCGGGTGGACGACGTAACAAAAGAGACATTTGACGATAAGCCACCGCTTGTTTTGACAAGTCATCATAACCGATCAAAGCATGTTGCCCATTATCACGAAAATATTCACCCATAGCACATCCAGCAAGCGGAGCGATAAATTGCAGCGGTGCCGGATCAGAAGCGGTCGCGGCAACAATAATAGAATATTCCAGAGCTCCACGTTCTTCCAAAACTTTAACGAATTGTGCCACCGTTGAACGTTTTTGACCGATCGCCACATAAATACAATAAACTTTATCTTGCTCTCGTTCAGCTCCTTTTTCATGAAAAGGTTTCTGGTTTAAAAATGTATCGAGCAAAATCGCGGTTTTTCCTGTTTGGCGATCACCAATCACCAATTCACGCTGTCCTCGTCCAATCGGGATGAGCGCATCAATAGCTTTTAATCCAGTCGACATTGGCTCATGCACAGACTGACGCGGAATAATCGCGGGCGCCTTAACATCAACACGACGACGCTCTGTTTCCTTAAGAGGTCCCTTACCATCTATAGGGTTTCCAAGTGCATCGACCACACGTCCAAGCAAAGCGGGTCCCACAGGGACATCCACAATAGCTCCCAATCGCTTTACACAATCCCCTTCACGAATATCGCGATCTGAGCCAAAAATGACCACACCGACATTATCGACTTCCAAATTGAGCGCCATACCGCGCACACCATTTGGAAAAGCAACCATTTCCCCAGCTTGAACATTATCCAAACCATAAACGCGAGCGATACCATCCCCCACAGAGAGGACCCAACCAATTTCTGAAACCTCAGCTTTTTGGTCAAAGTTTTTGATTTGCTCTTTTAGAATTTTTGAAATTTCAGATGGTCTAATATCCATCAGCTGACCTCTTTTTTCAATGCAAGCTTAAGTGAAGACAATTTTGTTAAAAGAGACGTATCAATTTGAAACGCCCCGACACGAATGATTAATCCACCAAGAATTGTTGGATCCACAATAATATGTAGCAAAACTTTTCCCCCAATGACACCTTCCAAAGTCTCACACAACTCTTGTTTTTGTTGAGAACTTAAGGGGCGAGCAGAAACAATTTGTGCAGTAACTTGCCTTCGAGCGCGTGCAACACAACGCTGAAAAGCATGGAGAATACCAAATACAGCATTAAGCCTATGATTTGCTGCGATAACGCGTAAAAAATTACCAACAATCTGCCCTGCTTCTTTATCAGTAAATTTGATGTTTTCACAAACAGATTGTATCACCTTAATTTGCTCTTTGACTGAAAAGAACGGACTGAGCACGAAGCGTTTTAAATCTTCATTTTGCTCTAAGACAAACAAAAAATCTTCCACTGCCTTTTCAATCTTTTCAACGTTTCCTGCTTCTTGAACGCAATTAAAAAACGCTTGCGCATAACGTTGATCTACCAACGGCAGCGGTATGAGAGAAAATGAATCCGACACGAAATACCGCCTCTTTTCCTTGAGCGACTCTCTGATAGTTATCAGATTATAATGAAACAGACATTCCCAATTTTAAGAATCTTCTTCTTAAAACCTAGAACGAAAACCATTCGGTTTCTAGCATAGACATAGCCGACTCGCAACACCACAAATCGCTGCTTTTTAAAAATTTTAAATAAAATATTCAAAATATTTTTGAAAAAGATTTTTTTAATCGGCGTGATAGCGTCACGATTTTTTTTATGCTTCTTTTTAACATTCTCTGAAAAAAATTCTCTCTCAATGTTTCTTTAAAAGTTCTTTGCCGTTAGAAAAGCTTTAGTAAGAAACGAGAAGCGAGAAGCGACTGCGACTGCGACTGCGACTGCGACTGCGACTGCGACTGCGACTGCGACTGCGACTGCGACTGCGACTGCGACTGCGACTGCGACTGCGACTGCGACTGCGACTGCGACTGAAAAATCTGTTATTTCAAATAGATAATCAAGAAGTGATAATGGATATCCCCTTAAAATTAAGAAAAATTATCCTTTTGCTTTAAATACCCACTCTTTTTAAAATATTTCAATAAGTATATTGTCCAAATATATTGTTTTGTGAAAACACTTTTAAGCATAAAATGCATTGATTTATAAGGATAATGCATCACTTTTTATTTCATATGCCCCCCAACATCGTGAGATTCTCTCATTTAAAATCCTTTTATCAAAATCGTTCTCTTGCTTCATCATAAGTAAAAGAAGAAAGATAAAACGATTACAGCAAAACACTTCCTATAAACAAACACACTCAAGTATCAAGAGCTTATAGAATCTCAATAATGGTGCTAACTTATACCTTTATAAAAGTATTTATATTATTCACGAACAACATCATAAACTGAATTCAAGAATTCTGAGAAATATCTGCTCAAACAAGCCTATGAAGGTAACTATAATGACATTCTGTTTTGGGTATATTCTATTTTGAACGTTCTGCTTTGTATGGGAAATCTCCCCCCATTAAAGAACGCAAGTAACACAAAGTGTAAGGATTTCTTCACTTCGCGACAGCGCCCATGAATGCGATAATAGCCCCCTCATTAAGCCCACATCTTTACGTTTGATCAAAAGCCAACCAGCACCCTCACGCACGACCTCAATGTTACAACAGCCCTTGACACTTGAAATAGTTCATAAGAGCCATGTCTTTTTTATACAATTTCACGCGATAAGAATTTCCTCATCTGGAACAGATAAAAAGTGAAAACTCTTAATAAATCAATATCTTGTCCTAATAATGGAAATGCCTCTGCGGGTCTCATAACCGAGATATTTTTTTTCCCGTAGCGCCGCTTGACGGAGTGCCCGCGCATAATGCTCTGCTCCTTGATGCTACTTAGAAGACACAATCAAAGAGGCAAGACACCAATAGGGAGGGAAATGATAATGCTGACCGTACTGCAATCGCACATATGTAAAAATCTTCTGGTTGGCATGAAAGGAAAGCTTTTATGACTGGATGATCGGGTTGATAAGCTTGCAATAACCCTAAGCTTTCCAATCCTACCCGCTCTGCTCTTCCAGTCACTTGAAAGAGAAATTTGATTTTTAAAAAAAACTTTGCGGATCAATATCAATTTGAACCCGAACGGAACTGGGCATTTTGGGGGTATTGCTAAGCATTGTACGAATAAACCCTTGGATATCAAAAGAGCGCTGACCTTGCAATAAGAGTCGAAAACGATAACGTCCCCGAACCAGAGCCAAAGGTGCCTCTGCCGGTCCCATAACCGAGATATTTTTTTCCCTTGGCGCGGCTTGACGGAGTGCCCGTGCATAATGTTCTGCGGCTTGACGCTGTTGTGCAGACACAATCAAAGAGGCAAGACGCCCATAGGGAGGCAAATGATAATGTTGGCGTGCTGCAATCTCACGTGTGTAAAAATCCTCTGGTTGGCATGAAAGTAAAGCTTTTATAACCGGATGATCGGGTTGATAAGTTTGCAATAATCCTAAACTTTCCAATCCCACACGCCCTGCTCTTCCGGTCACTTGAGAAAGCAGCTGGAAGGTACGTTCACTAGCGCGTAAATCACCATTGGCAAGACCAAGATCAGCATCAATAACGCCAACCAAAGAAAGCTTGGGAAAATGATGTCCTTTAGCGACCAACTGTGTCCCAATAATAATATCCACATCGCCATTGGCAATGGCTTGCAATTCGCTTCGCAATTGTCCAATCCCCCCTTTGAGATCTGTTGAAAGAATCAATGATCGTGCCTGAGGAAAAAGCACTTTTGTTTCTTCTGCAATTCTCTCCACACCCGGTCCACAAGCCACAAGATGATCTAATGTTCCACATTCAGGACAGGCTTGAGGAAGGGGTTGATGATATCCACAATGATGACATTTCAATTGCCCTTGCGCACGATGTTCGACCAACCAACTTGAACAATCGGTACAATGAAAACGATGTCCACAAACTCGGCATAAAGTTAAAGGCGCATAACCACGGCGATTAAGAAAAAGCAGCGCCTGCTCACTTTTCTCAAGCGTTTGTTTTAAAGCCCTTTCAAGAGCAAAGGAAATAAAGCGTCCCTTTTGCACCCCTCCTTGACGCATATCAACCACCCGCAACTGTGGAAGGGCTACTTCTTTGAAACGAGAGGGTAAATGCAACTTTTGATAACGCCCTTTTAAAACATTGGCTTGGCTTTCAATCGACGGAGTGGCTGAGGATAAAATAACAGGAAAATGCTCAAAAGAGCCCCGTGCAACCGCCATATCACGCGCATGATAAAAAATGCGCTCTTCTTGTTTATAAGCGCTATCATGCTCTTCATCGACAACAATCAAACCAAGCGCGTGAAAGGGAAGAAAAAGTGCTGAACGAGCTCCCGCAACGACACGTACCCGCCCTTCTGCAACTTGTCGCCAGACGCGTTCTCTACGACGCGGTGTCAAGTCGGAATGCCATTCTGCTGCCGCAGCGCCAAAGCGTGCATAAAAACGATCTAAAAACTGCTGTGTTAAAGCAATTTCCGGCAATAAAATTAAAACCTGCTTACCTCCTTTGAAAGCTTGAGCGACCGCTTCAAAATAAACTTCCGTCTTTCCTGAACCCGTGACACCATCAAGCAAAAAAACTTGAAACTGAGAAGATAAAACACCTTCCCGCAACAATGTTGCCGCTTTATTTTGTGCGCCCTGCAACTGAGGAGGACAAAAATCAGGATCAGGCATGCCCACAAGATCAGGCGCAGGAACCTTCACCTCTTCAAAAATTCCTAGCGCTTTTAAACCTTCAACAACAGAAACAGAAGTTCCAGCCGCATGTGCAAGACCAGAACGTGTCCATATCTTCTCACTGCGCACCAATTCCAAAATCCGTGACCGCGCCGGTGTAAGACGTTCCACATTTCCACCACAATAGCGCAGCCCCAGCATCTGCGCTTCCGGTTCTAAAGCAGCCGGTACAGACAAAACCAATCGTGCAACAAGACCAAAAGGCGTCATTGTATAACGACTAACAAAACGCAAAAATGTGATCATTTCTGCCTTTAACGGGGGACAATCAAAAACATGAAGCACAGAGCGTAATTTTTCACGCACCACCGAAGCAGTCCGTTGCCCATCCTTTGTCTGCTCTCCAATATCCACAATAAAACCGCAAAGCTCACGCCCCATAATAGGAACCCGAACAAAAGAACCAAGTTCCACCTCCATAGAAGACGACACTTTATAACTATAAGCATGCGCAATAGGAAGAGGAACCAATACAGAGACAATCTTTTCCTCTATCATGTTTGAATTCATCTTCTTAACCAATTTACGATTCCCCGCCCTTGTCTACGGTCATCTTGTCTACGATCATCTTGAGAACCAAAAGATCTATACCTTATCTTTAAACACTCTTATATAAAACGCGTTGCAAGTAAAATTCACTACGGGATTCAATCACTCTCCCTTAAAGAGACATCTCTTAAAACACCCAAACCCATTTCACGACAGCGCTCTTAAGGAAGCCAAACCCATTTCACAACGGCGCCCGTGAATAGTATAACGGTAAATTCATTGAACACCTCCATCTTTACACTTGAAAGAGAAGCAATCTGGCACCATCACACACTTTGCCAAGCCCCTTGTATTGCGACAGCCCTTGGCACTTGAGAACGTTCATAAGAGCCATTTTTAGTTCTTGTCTATACAAACTTTATCCACACACTAATCCCGCTTGTAACATGCAAGCGAATGGTTTTGATTGATTCAATCATAAAACAGGCTTGGAATGAGAAAAGCTTACGTTATTCGAAACTCTCATTCAAGTTGAATAACAATATATTATTATTATAAATCAATATATTGTCTTTATGAAAAAACATTTTTCTCACAAAAATTCTTTTTCATACGCTATTCCATCACCAAAACACCAGTCATGAACACAACATCATCCCCTATAATAAAAAAACAGCGCCATTCTTCTGTGCAAATAAAGTCCATCGCGATTAAGCATTCAACATGATATCGTAAGTATGTCTCTCAACAAAGCTATCTGATAGGTGTGACTTCTTCTCACTATACACACTTTTATTTTCTTTCCACCTCACCCTCAATTTATCATTAACGGATTGATTTACAAAGATAAGTTATTTTTACATACCGTGATAAAAACGTTCAATACGAGATTTTTTTTCGTTATAAATCAATTCTTTAAACTCCATAGGTAAAACGCATACCTTCTTTAATAGTGTTTTACGACACAAAAATCTATTCACTGACACGCAACAAGAAAAACGAAACGTCAATCTCGTGAAAATCAAGAGAAGTCTTCTAAAAATTCTCAGATATCAAGAGCAATCACCAATGAGAAATGAGCATAGAAACAACACGTGACCTTTCTTTACAAAAAGTGGATGTATGATGAAAACCATGCCATTATATTCATTCTTGCTCTTGCTTTTGTAGTCAACAATAGCGCATAACAAAAATAGGATAAGATGCAAAAATCTGCGAATAAAAAGGCTTAAAAGAAGAGGTTAGAGATGAAATTTTTTGTGGATAGCGCCAATATTGAAGAAATACAAGAATTACAGAATTTAAGCCTCGTTGATGGTGTTACCACCAATCCCTCGCTTATCCTAAAATCAGGACGTAATATTCTTGATGTTACAAAAGAAATTTGTTCCCTCGTTAGCGGGCCTGTTTCTGCTGAAGTTGCGGCGACAGAATTTGAAAATATCATGAAAGAAGCCGCTATTTTAGCAAAGGTTGCTGACAATATTTGCATCAAGCTTCCTTTAACACTTGATGGATTAAAAGCTTGTAAAGCCCTTACAGCAGCAGGACTAAAAACAAATCTGACACTTTGTTTTTCTGCCAATCAAGCCTTACTTGCTGCCAAAGCAGGTGCAACATTTGTTTCACCTTTTATCGGAAGACTCGATGATTGCGGAATAAATGGCAGTGAACTCCTTCATGAAATTCGCACAATTTATGATAACTATAACTTTGAAACACAAATCTTAGCTGCTTCAATCCGCACCGTTAATCATGTCAAAGAGGCAGCCCTAAGCGGTGCTGACGTTGCAACAGTTCCACCAGCAATCTTAAAAGCCTTGGTCAAACATCCTCTCACTGATAAAGGGTTACAAATATTTCTCAACGACTGGAAAAAAACAGGACAAAATATTGCCTAATGGTTAGGAGTTTTATGAGAAAGATCTCTTGAAAGTAACAAAAAAATCTGTTCAGCGAGCTCTTCTGCCACACGTTTTTTTGCATCTTCTTCTGCTTGCATTGTTGCATATTCTTGGCGCAATCGCTCAAAAGATGCATTCATTATTGCTGTTCCTTTTGCAACAGGCATATTTTTCATATCCTGCAAGGTATAGGAAGCTTTACTCATAACAGTTCCAACAGAAGGTCGTCCTTTTCTCTTTTTTTCAAAATCAACCTCTATCTGCATCGATTCTTTTATAAAGACGGATGTCTGCAATGCCAATCGATAAGCAGGTAGAGAAGGGTTTCCACCATTTCCATACAAAAGAAACAGCAGATGATTGCGTACCATTTGTCCAAAACGATCCGAAGGCTCTTCCACCACAATAGAGGCAAGCTTTTGCGCAAGCCCCAAAGAAACTTGCCCAGAAATAGAATCCTGATGAACAATAGTCCCCCCATACAAAGCAGAATTCATTGCCCTTGAACTCTGTGACTCTTGACGGTAGAGTGGTTCAACTTTGCATCCACACAACAGTGTGAAAACACCCGCTAAAACGACAAGCGGAAAACTTTTAAAGAACGACATTCACAATCCTTTGAGGAACAACAATAATTCTTTTCATAGGCTTTTCAACCAGCTGCGCTTGGATGAAATCTAAAGCCAAAACCGCTTCTTTAATCATCGTCTCACTCGCTGTTGCTGCAACGGTCACCTCACCGCGTTTTTTACCATTAATCTGTACCGGCAAAGTATAGCTTTCTTCCACGATTAATGCGGGATCATAAACAGGCCAAGCAAGTTCAGATATTAAAGTTTTCTCCCCTAAAGCAGCATGGCATTCTTCTGCTAAATGGGGCATGATGGGTGCAATCATAGCAAGGAAAAAATCCATAGCTTGACGTAAAGAGGCTTTCATTTCATCATCAACACTTTCTATCCTGTTGAGCAATGGCGCCATAATATTCAAGAATTCATAAAGGCGTGCAATAGCGCGATTAAAAGCGAATTTTTCCAAATCATCGTCTACAGCGTGGAGCGTGCGATGCGCTACCTTTGAGAGTTCCAAAGCCGCCCCTTGATGCCCCGCACGAGGTGCTACTTCCCTTAACAGAGGAGCACTCAAAGCCACATGGCGCCAAACACGTTGGACAAAGCGATGTGCACCTTCAACACCTGATTCTGTCCAGATAACATCCCGCTCAGGTGGAGAATCAGACAACACAAACCAGCGCACAGTATCAGCGCCATAGGATGCAATAATATCATCAGGATCCACCACATTCTTTTTTGATTTTGACATTTTTTCAATCAAACCAATTGTCACTTCGCTTTGATCGGTTAATTTATAAGCGCACCGCTTTCCATCTTTTTCAACAATGGAAATTTCTTCAGGCGAAACCCACCCCTGACCATCCCGATAGGTCTCATGCACCACCATACCTTGGGTAAAAAGCCCCTTAAAGGGCTCATCCACACTCACATAACCTAACAATTTCATGGCACGCATAAAAAAGCGCGCATAAAGAAGATGCAAAATCGCATGCTCAATTCCACCAATATATTGTTGTACAGGCAACCATTCAGCGGTTGCTTGTTTCTCAACAGGTTCTGATGCAAAAGGAGCGGTAAAACGTGCATAATACCAAGAAGAGTCAACAAATGTATCCATTGTATCGGTTTCACGTGTTGCAGGTTGACCACAGGAAGGACAAACAACATCCTGCCATGTTTCATGCCGCACAAGAGGGTTGCCCGGTTGATCAAAAGTAACATCATCTGGCAAAACAACAGGCAAATCAGCACGTGGAACAGGCACCACCCCACAAGATGTACAATGGATCATAGGGATCGGGCATCCCCAATAACGTTGACGCGAAATTCCCCAATCCCGCAAACGAAATTGTACTGTTTTTTCCCCCTGTGGCTGCCCATAAAGCATTTGTCCTTCAAGCCTTTTGGCTGCTTCTTCAAAGGCTTGTTGGGGTGTTAAACCATCCAAAAAGCTGGAATTGATCATTACCCCATCACCAACATAAGGCGTTTCAGGTGTGACAAAGTCTTCTTTCTCAACCCCTGAAGGCAAAACCACCGGTTTTATCGGAAGTCCATATTTACGCGCAAAATCGAAATCTCTCTGATCATGAGCCGGACAACCAAAAACAACCCCCGTTCCATATTCCATCAACACAAAATTAGCGATATAAACGGGAATATGCTTCGTTGAATCAAAAGGATGCACCGCCACAAAAGGGGTGAGAAACCCTTGTTTTTCAGCTGTTTCAAGTGCTGCTGTTGTCGTTCCACCACACCGGCAATTTTCGATAAAAGCCTTTAGTTCTTTGTCTTTTTGTGCAAGAGCTTGTGCAATGGGATGATCAATAGACAGCGCTAAAAAGGAAGCGCCAAATAGTGTATCAGGTCGTGTTGAATAACAGACAACCTCATTAAAGGATTTACAAACCTCATCAGCATTCTCTGTCGACTTTAAAGCCCAACGAATCAGCAAGCCTTGTGACTTACCAATCCAATTTTTTTGCATAATGCGGACTTTTTCAGGCCACTGTTCAAGCTCTTCAAGCCCCGCAAGTAAATCTTCACTAAAATCACTAATTTTGAAAAACCACTGGGTCAATTCCCGCTGTTCAACCAACGCGCCTGAACGCCACCCCCGTCCATCAACAACCTGCTCATTTGCCAAAACAGTGTGGTCAACGGGATCCCAATTCACCTTAGCGACTTTTCGCGCCACCAATCCCTTTTGATAAAAATCAAGAAACAGCATTTGCTGTCGATGATAATAATCCACATCACAAGTCGCAAATTCCCGAGTCCAATCGATTGAGAGCCCCAATTGCTTTAATTGCCCACGCATTACCGCAATATTTTGATAGGTCCAAGTTTTAGGATGCACTTTATTTTGCATAGCAGCATTTTCAGCCGGCATACCAAAAGCGTCCCACCCCATAGGATGAAGCACGTTAAAGCCCTTTGCACGTTTATAGCGTGCAACCACATCCCCCATGGCATAATTGCGCACATGCCCCATGTGAATACGCCCTGATGGGTAAGGAAACATTTCTAAGACATAATATTTTTCACGACCATCTTCTTGAACAGTCTGAAAAATTTTCTTTTTATCCCAAATTTCTTGCCATTTTTTTTCTCTCGCACGTGGATTATAGCGTTCGCCTATCTTATAATGCTCAATCGTCATTCCCATTATACTCTTTTAATAAAACTTAACCAAAAACTTGTTTTATTATGCTTGACCATGGATTAACCTCATCGTCAACATTTTCGTGAAATATTTCCCTAAGTATTTTATAAAAACACTACCCCTTGAATAAAACTTGAATAAAAACGGTAAAACACAAAAACATGACTACACACACGCCCCCTCATAATTCTTCCCCCCCTCATAACGCTTCCATTGAAGCATTGCAAAACATTCAAAAGGACATTGCAGCACTATGCCAAGAGCTACAACGCCCCGTAGAAGAAGTTGAACTTATCGCTGTTTCAAAAACTGTCTCCATAGAGGATATACGCCCTCTTTTACAAACCGGACAATCTCAATTTGCAGAAAACCGTGTGCAAGAAGCAGCACAAAAATGGCTCGAATTACGTCAACAATTTGAAAATATTAAACTTCATCTCATCGGTCCCCTACAATCCAATAAAGCTGCTGAAGCTGTAAAGATTTTTGATATCATTCAAACGGTTGATCGTGAAAAAATAGCCAAAATTTTGGCAGAAGAAATGCAAAAACAAAAAAGACATCTTCCCTGCTATGTTCAAGTCAATATTGGCTTAGAACCGCAGAAAAGTGGTATAGCACCGCAAGAAGTGATTCCTTTTGTTTCTCAATGCAAAAACAACTATGGACTTGATATCATTGGTCTTATGGGCATCCCGCCTCTCAAAGAAAACCCTGGTCCCTATTTCGCTCTTCTAGCAAAATTAGCAAAACAAGCCGGTCTTCCAAAGCTTTCCATGGGCATGTCCAATGATTTTAAAACAGCTCTACAATTTGGTTCAAATGTCCTTCGCATTGGCTCTGCTTTATTTGGAAAGCGCCCTGTGTAGAGCAATTTTCCTTCATATAAATTCACTCCCCCTTCATATAAATTCCTATTGAAAACTCTAAGAACAAGCCAAAAACAATAGAAATGAGAAAAAATATTCCCCTCACAATCAATAAAAAAGCAACTCTAGCAGAAAAAACACCCGTCTCTCCTTGTCCTCCCCGTCTTTCCACCCCCTCTTTCCACCCTATGAGCAAAATGAGCAAAAAATGCACCTTCTAAAGTTTCTCACCAACACATTCTCACCCCCCACAATGACTTCAAGACAACCCTGCAATTTGGCTTGCATGCTCTCACACCTTAACGCTTCATTACTCTCCTCCTCTAACACCTCTAAATAAAAAGCAAAACATTGATTTATAATGGTAATCTAGCGTTATTCAACTTGAATGAGAGCCCCGAATATCGTAAGATTCTCTCATTCCAAACCTATTTATATTGAATCAATCAAAACCACTTGCTTGCACATTACAAATGGAATGTGTGTATGGATAAAATTTGTATAAAAAAGGAATAAAAATGGCTCTTATGAACGCTCTCAAGTACCAAAGGCTGCCGCAACACAAGAGAGCTGGAAAAGTGTGTGATGGTACCAGCTTGCTCCTTCATAAGCCCAAAGATGGGGGGGCTCAATGGATTTATCATTATACCAATCACGCGCACCGTTTTGAGATGGGCTTTGCTGCCTTGAGAAACGTCTCTTTAAAGCACCCAAAAAAGAAATCCTGAATATAAAGGCAAAATGATAAAAATAGAGACGTTATACATGAATGAAAAAACTGTCGTGAAATAAATAATCGCAAAAGAATATTCAGCACGCTTATCGCAATGATTGCCATTAAAAACCAAGAATTCTCTCAAACTTGTCTAATATGCGTAAACAATTTCCCCACCTACCAATGACGTAAAGCAGGCAAAAGAGGCTTAGGACGATCAATACAGAACTTCAATTCTCGTGTAAGTCACTTGGGCACAATCAGCACCTTCAATACCAAAGCGAACATAAAAAAAACAGCGCTAAACAACATGATAACAATCATAAGGACAAACGATAACATAGAGTTTTCTACACACTGAGAGGAGCAAGATGCAATCAACAATCACTAAAAAAGTATTCATATCAATCCGCAGAAACACACAATAACAATACAACTGAATTCAATTATTAAATATCCCCTTGTTATTCTCATAAATTAAAAGAAAAACACTAACTTTTTATATGGGAAATTCTTCTAATTTTAAATTTTAATTAAGAAAAATAGGATAATATTTCAATTAAAATTTAGATTAATATAAGCAATATTCTTCTCTTATTAAGAATAAGACTTCATATATTCATAATAATATTTATTTTTTAAAGAGTATTTAATTGATATAAAGCAAAATTATATTTGATACTTCTCTAAAATTCGTGATAACAATTTGAAATGTATCATTGTGATACTATTTTAGGTAGATAATTCAAGGGAGGTAAGGAGAGATTTTGGTTCAGGTTTAACTTATACGATACATGACTCAACACCTATCATTTATGGAAGTGCATGTAGACCTAGTGATTTTATAAATCACATGAATGCACAGGGCTTCGCAGTAGGAGTACCGTCAGGAGTAGTGGGTGCACTTCAAGGTGGTATAGCTGAGGGGCCAGTAGGAGCATTTACGGGTGGAATGAGAGCTTTTGCATTGGGATTCACAGGAGGTGCCATTTTGGGCTTTATAGATAAAGCTCATGAGTGTTGGTTCTAATTTATAGAGAATAGCGACAAAGATATCCCTGAAGTTAAATAATTTTGTAAGTATATTTTCAAGAATATATCATAATTAAATATCTCCATCTATGGATAAAATATTTTTCAGGGATATCTATTATTTATAATATATTATAATTTAGGATTTTTTATAATGAATATTCGTTATGAAATAATAAGGCTTTTTTGCATCCTCATTGTATTCTCCCCTATATATGCTATTGGTTTAAAAAAATTGGGGGCTACAGTTGGAAACTATCTATAAAATCAACATTATATACAGTAATTCTGTACATTATTATTGATATTTTGTGTAGATATTTTGGTTTATTTAATTATTAATGAACTTATTCTTATTTAAATAAGGGAATACAAAATAAAAAAACATTTAAAGCGATAATCAATAAAGTACCTTCATCTCCCTCTTTTACATGATATTTCTTTAATATCTTTATACTGTTTATAAAAAGCTCTGTACGACAAAGCTCTGCCGCATTTAAATATCCTAAATAAGCATAAAATACTCTCTTGAAGACCAGAGTATCGATTTTAAAAATTGACTATTCCAATTTTTGTCATTTAGTCTAACCTCACAATGAAAAGCTTTTGGAAAAACGCTGCCAAAAATATAAAAACACAATGGTCGATTTTTCCAAACAATAAATTAAAAGAGGGAAACATGACTGAAAAAATTTATCCGATATCAAAAGAGATCAAAAAAAATACTTTGCTCGATGAGGAAACTTATCAAAAATGGTATCGAGAAAGCATCAATGATCCAGAAAGCTTCTGGGCAAAACATGGTCAACGTATTGAATGGTTTAAACCCTATACAAAAGTAAAAAACACTTCTTTTAATGGAGATGTATCAATTCAATGGTATGAAGATGGAATAACAAATGTAGCCTATAATTGCATTGATCGCCACCTGAAAACCGATGGAGACACAATCGCGCTCATTTGGGAAGGAGATAATCCTTATCATGATAAAAAAATAACCTATAACGAACTTTATGAACATGTTTGTCGCTTTGCCAATCTTTTAAAAAGCCATGGCATAAAAAAAGGCGATAAAGTAACTATTTATCTTCCTATGATTCCCGAAGCAGCCTATGCCATGCTTGCTTGTTCCCGCATTGGTGCCATTCATTCGGTTATTTTTGCGGGCTTTTCTGCTGAAGCGATAGCAGGACGCCTTGTTGACTGTCAATCGACCTTCATTATTACCGCTGATCACGGGTTGCGTGGCGGCAAACGGATTAACTTAAAAGACAACGTTGACCATGCCATTGAGATCGCTGCACACCAAAATGTGCATGTGAATCAAGTCATGGTTATACGGCGAACTTGTGGCCCCATTCAATGGGTAGAGGGACGAGATTTTTGGTATCACGAAGAGATAGCTCATGCTAAAACAGACTGTCCAGCAGAACCAATGAATGCTGAAGATCCGCTTTTTATTCTTTATACTTCAGGCTCCACAGGCAAACCTAAAGGGGTTTTGCATACCACAGCGGGCTATCTTGTTTATGCCGCGATAACCCATCAATATGTTTTTGATTATCACCCTGGTGAAGTTTACTGGTGTACAGCCGATATTGGCTGGATTACAGGACATTCTTATTTGGTTTATGGACCTTTATGCAATGGTGCCACCACTTTAATGTTTGAAGGCACCCCAACCTTTCCTGATAAGGGAAGATTTTGGGAGATTGTCGACAAACACCAAGTCAATACGCTCTATACAGCACCAACAGCTATCCGTGCCTTAATGGGTGCGGGAAACGCGTTTGTTGAACACACAAAAAGAACCTCCTTACGTCTCTTAGGAACCGTAGGCGAACCGATTAATCCAGAAGCATGGGAATGGTTTTATCACACCGTTGGCAATGACCGTTGTCCGATTCTCGATACATGGTGGCAAACAGAAACAGGAGGGCATATGATTACACCTTTGCCCGGTGCAATCCCCCTCAAAGCAGGATCAGCCACACGTCCCTTTTTTGGTGTTCAACCGCAAATCGTTGACGATCAGGGCAATGTTTTAGAAGGTGAAGCAGAAGGTAATCTTTGTATCGGTGATTCATGGCCCGGACAAATGCGCACGCTCTATAAGGATCATGAACGCTTTATTCAAACATATTTTTCCACCTATAAAGGAAAATATTTTTCAGGTGATGGCTGTAGGCGCGATAGCGACGGCTATTACTGGATTACAGGACGCGTGGATGACATTCTCAATGTTTCAGGGCACAGGCTAGGAACCGCTGAAATTGAATCCGCCCTTGTTTTGCATCCTGCTGTTTCCGAAGCTGCTGTTGTTGGTTACCCTCACCCCATTAAAGGGCAAGGAATCTACAGTTTTGTTACCTTAATGGAAGGAACATCGCCAAGTGAAGAATTGCAAAAAGACCTTATCAAGCATGTTAGAAAAGAAATAGGCTCCATTGCCATATTGGATAAAATTCAGTTTGCTCCGCAACTCCCCAAAACACGATCAGGAAAAATTATGAGACGCATTTTACGCAAAATTGCTGAAAATAATTTCGATAATTTAGGAGATACTTCAACCCTTTCTGAACCACAAGTTGTTGAAGATCTGATTGCCAACCGCCAAGATTAAAGAAAACATGGTTTAATACACAACAACACCGGTAAGCTTTAGCCCTTTACTGAAATAATTCTAACATTCTTGCTAAAGCTACCGGTAAAAATCTAAGCCAGCACCCCTATTCTGTTTGCAACCCCAAACATTGCCACCCCTTTTCTCTTATAACCTAAGCCTTCATAAGAAATATATTTAAACATCAGATGTTTTTATCCACACACACATTTCAAGCCGCAAATGAATGCCATAAAAAACTTGCCATGGTCGGTAAATTTTTCTGTCGGTAAAACTTTTCTATCAATTTATTTTAGCATTTTATCAATTTATTTTAGCAAAAGAAAAAAACAACAAACAGACTTTCAAAATCTTTGAAAAAAATAGTTTTTTCCATAACCAATAAAAACAAATAAAGATTAAAATTATAAAAGACGTAATTTAACGCACATTAAAGCGAAAAAAGCGCAAATCTCATCAACCACAAAACGAATAAGATCAAGATCAAGTCAAAAAACAGGTATAGCAGTTCTTATGTTTCTGCTAGAAACACCTTGGAATTCCTGCTAAAATCATAAATAAAGATAAAATAAAGAAATATAAGAGATATTTTACAAACAATATTTCTCAAGCACAAATTAAGAAGTATTGGGGAGCTGTAAAGTATGAATAAGATTGAAAACCATAGGAGCAAAAATCCTGAAAGTAATATACGGTAAAAACGGAAGTGGTAACAAAAAGTGATTCATTTTGAAAATGTCGGTCTGCGCTATGGAATGGGCCCAGAGGTCCTTCGCGATATTAGCTTTCATATTCCTGCTGGATCATTTCAATTTCTCACGGGTGCCTCTGGAGCGGGTAAAACATCATTGATGCGTCTGATGTTTTTGGCACTCAAACCCACCCGTGGTCATATTGATTTATTTGGAACAGACACAGCATTGCTGAGAAGACAAGAACTCCCAGCACTGCGACAACGTATCGGTGTGGTTTTTCAAGATTTTCGTCTCCTTGACCACATGACCACTTATGAAAATGTTTCCTTACCTTTACGCATTAAAGGGCAAGAAGAAGCAACCTATCGCAGTGAAGTAGAAGATCTTCTCTGTTGGGTAGGTCTTGGAGATCATATTCATGTTTTACCCCCTGTTCTTTCCGGAGGGGAAAAACAAAGGGTCGCCATTGCACGCGCGCTTATTGATCAACCAGAAATTTTGCTTGCCGATGAACCAACAGGTAATGTCGATCCGCCCTTGGCAAAACGCCTTCTCCGTTTGTTTATTGAATTAAACCGTTTTGGAACGGCTGTTATCATTGCCACCCATGATATCGCCTTAATGGAACAAGTTGCAGCACGACGGATGCTTCTCCATAACGGCCGGATGACGATTCATGAATAAATTTTTCTCTATTTTTACCAACAATAAAAGAAACACAACAGCGATTATTCCCAGTAGCAACATTTCTGGGCAAGCGCTGGTTGCCGTCATTGCTATTATGACATTTCTCTCAAGCCTCACCTTAATTGGTGTTGATTTAATCCAACGTTCTGCCAAAAATTGGAGCAATCAAATTAGCTATGAAGCAACAATACAAATACGCCCCGTTGACAATGTTGATATCAACAAAGCGCTTCATGATGCTGTACAATTGGTTAAAACCTTTTCTGGTGTACAAGATGCGAAAATTGTTGATCCCAAAGCCACCGAAAAGTTGCTGGAACCATGGCTTGGAACAGATTTTAATATCAATGAATTGCCTCTTCCCCGTCTTATCATTGTAACTCTAAAAGAAGATGTAGAAATCAATTTTTCCGCCATCAATCATGCCATTAAAACTCAAATTCCAGGAGGTCAATTTGATGATCATCGTGTTTGGGTCCATCGTTTTACGACCATGGCATATAGTTCTGTTTTCGTTGGTTTTTCAATTTTATCATTGGTTTTAGGCTCTCTAATCCTCACCATCATTTTTGCCACCCGCAATGCATTGGCAGAAAATGCACATATCATTAATGTATTATATTTTCTTGGTACAGAAACTCTTTTCATTGCGCGTCAATTTGATTGGCATTTTTTTAAAACTGCGCTGCGTGGTGCTTTATATGGTGGTCTCACAAGCATATTTCTCTTTTCAGCCCTTTGTTTTTGGACGAATTATAACTTAGGAAGAGCAGAAGCTAGCCAAATAACCGCTTTATTTGGACATATTTCCATAAGTTCCATTCCTTACGGAAAAATCATTTTCCTTATTATTTTCGTTTCTTTTCTCACTACCCTTACAAACCGCATGACTATTTTAGCACAACTGAAAAAAATCGACCAATGTGAAAACGGTTTATTTTAATTTATGACTCATAACACTTCCAATTCATTGACACAAAACGATTTGGAGCATCCTATTCTAAAACAGCTCCACAATGGTCGGTCTGTGCGCTGCTTATTTCGCTATTTTCCTCCCACAACGCTTACTCTTGCAGTCATTGTTTTTATTTTTTGGGGTGGTTTTATCATTTTTTCTGAAAAAACCGAACGCCTTATCCCCCCACAGCCTCTCCCCAAAGCCGATGCCATCATCGTGCTTACGGGCGGAGAAAACCGAATAGAGACAGGGCTTCATCTCTTACAAAAGGGGTTTGGTTCACGACTCCTCATCAGTGGTGTAAACACCTCAACCAATCTAAAGAGTTTCATGCAGAACATGCATATTAGCCCACGACTTATCTCCTGTTGCATTGACATTGGGCATCAAGCGATTAACACCAGAGGAAATGCCAAAGAAAGTGCAGCTTGGATCAAAAAGCACCACTATAAAACCCTTTATATTGTTACTCATGATTACCACATATGGCGCTCAATGCGTGAACTTAAATATCTCATGCCTGATATCCATTTCATTGCCTATCCTGTTAAAAAGAGCAAAGCTGAAAGCACAGTACAACAGATTAATCAAACCCGCATTCTTATCTTCCAATATATTAAAACGCTCCATGTTTATATCAGAACCGCCTTCTGATCTTTCTCCCTGATCTTTCCTCTTATGACTTTAAATCTTACCACCCACGAACTGCTTCATAGCATTCTCTCTATTCACTTTACACGAAGTTGCCTCCATAAAAGCGCGACAGAATTTCCCCTCATAAAAGCAAAGCGCCCCAAGAAACGTGTCACTGTCTTGCATATTTACACGTCTAAAGAAACATCTCTCACATCTCAAACTTATCTCACGACACGGATCTATCAATGACATCTTAATGGTATAAAAAACTCCTCATAAATAGAGCTTCCAAGACAACTATAAGATCTCCAGACTTGTTATAAAAATCTATTTATACCACCATCTTTACACTTCATAAAAAATACCAACCGCCCCATCTTATATTTTGCTATCCCTCAATATTACGATAGCTCTTAAACCACTTGGGCTGATTGGTAAGAGGCATACTTTACGCCTCTTTAACAGTATCCTACCGACCTTGTATGAGACGCAAGGAAGTAATTTTAATGGATTTAAAATAAAAAAAATTATGATACTGATATTTTTCATTCAACAGAGAGAATGTTAAAATATCATTATAAATAAATAAATTAGAAACAATCTTTTCATTTTATAAAGCGTATTCATAAGAGCATTTTAGATCACAGATAAAATAAACTTACAGCCCACACCACCACAAATATCCCACGCTCTTTATCACAATCTTTTTTGAAATCATTTCCCTCTCTCAAATCGCTTTTTGTTTGGTTTGCTCCCCAAAAAAGAATGAAAAATCCTTAAACTCTATAGATCTGGAAACAATAATAACGCAGCTTATTGTCTCAGGCTTTCCACCTGCTCACCTCCAATCCCCCTACTCAAAGGACAAATTTCATGAGGATTATTGATCTCCTCGCCACACCTCAAGCAATGAAGCCTCCCATCAACGCTAATTTGTAAACAATCCGGTTTCTTATCCAGTGAATTTCACTTGGCTTCCTATTTATACGACTCACTCATATATAAGGCTCGACAAGCGAGCCTTGCTTAAAGATATTCATCACTGTCACTAAAGCTCATGTGTCATAATTTTAGCTGCCTTACTGCCTCAGGTGTTTTATTGCCATCAACATATTGGTGAATAAAGATAAGAGTTCTTCATCTTAAATAAGTGTTTCGAATAGAGTAAGATTTTCTCATTTTAAGTCTATATCTATTAAAACAATCAAAATCTCTTGCTTTCCCGTTACAAACAGGGTGAGTGTATGAGTAAAGACTATAATAAAGACTATAATAGAGAGAACAAAAAATGCCTTTAGAGTTTCAAGTCTACGCCCTTCTAACACTAAGGACTACAACATTGGGAGCAGTGTATGATGGTGCCAACTTTCTCCTGATCAAACGTAAAGATGATGATATTATAAAACTTCATGAGTCTATATAAAATTGCATTCGTCTAATGGTCTTGTTCCACTTAACGAATGAAGCGTTTTCTAGAAGAGCGCAGCGGATAATCAAAATTTTTTCTGATCATATTTTGCTTCAAAAACGCTTTATTCAAGCAGATAGAACAACAAACATGTTTTACATTGATGAACACTTAATCACGCGAAAGCGCAACAACAGGATCAAGCCGTGAAGCTTGTCGCGCTGGCGAAAAGCCAAAACATATTCCAATGAGAGTGGAAAAAGTAAGAGATATAATGATTGAATCAAGTGTATAAATGAGATGAATAGGCGCATTAAAGAGCAAAAACAAGCCCCCAATAGAAAATCCCAAGAGGATTCCTAAACCGCCTCCAATGATACATACTAAAATTGCTTCAATGAGAAATTGTTGGAGAATATCACTCTGCCGTGCACCAACAGCCATACGCACCCCAATTTCATTGATCCGCTCAGAAACGGTAACCAACATAATATTCATTACCCCAATCCCCCCTACAATGAGTGAAATCGCTGCAATTGAAGATACTAAAAGCGTTAAAATATGCGTGCTCTCCATAATACGTTCACGGAAAAATTCGGAATTTCGAATGAAAAAATCTTCCTCACCATGGCGCATAATGAGAAAACGTTTCACCATCTTTTCCGCTAAATTTGAATCAATATGATCAGCAATCTTCACGGTAATGGCCCGAACTTGTGTTGTGCCAAGAAAACGTGTTTGCATGGTTGTATAAGGCAAATAAATCTGCAACGTATTTGAGCCACCTCCATGATTTTGTGGATCAACCACCCCAACAATACGCGCAGGAACTTTTCCCACATGCACCACTTTGCCCAGAGGGTTCTCATGGCTATGAGGAAAAAGAACAGCAACAGCTTCCTTTTCAATAACGAGATCAACAGCGCGCTCACGCACACTTTTTTGATCAAACAACTGCCCTTTCACAGCCTTGAGCCCTTGTGTTTGGAAAAATTGTTCTCCCACCCCAGTAATCACTGCATTAACTTCAACGGAACCAAAACGAATCGTAGAATTTGCTGAAATCTGAGGCGTTACACCAGAAATATAGGGCAGATCAGAAAGGGCTTCTGCATCCGCTTCCACCAAACTCGTTATCTTCTCTGCTTGTGGATCAGAAAAACTTTTTCCAGGAAAGATTGTCAAGGTATTGGAGCCCAAGCTTTTAAAATTTTCTAATATTTTTTCCCGCGTTCCATTTCCCAAAGCCACCATAGCAATAATCGCTCCAATACCGATAATGACCCCGAGCATTGTTAAAAAAGTCCGCATCCGATGTGCATTCATCGCCAACAAAGCCATGACAAATGTTTCACGAAAACGTTCAACAAAAGAACGAAAACTCCCCAGTATTTTTTGATCTTTCAGATTCCGTTGCTCTTGAGGGGATTGAACTCTTGTTTTTGTTTTTTTACCCTTTGATATATTATCAGCAACAATTTCCCCATCACTGATTTCGATAATACGATCTGCTCTTTTAGCCACCTGCATATCATGCGTTACGATAATAATGGTGCGCCCTTCTTGATGAAGCTCATCCAAAATACGCAACACTTCTTGACCACTGTTTTTATCTAAAGCGCCAGTTGGCTCATCGGCAAGAATAACCTCCGCATTATTCATCAATGCTCGCGCAATAGACACCCGTTGTTGCTGCCCCCCTGAAAGCTGATTAGGCCGATGATTGACCCTCTCTCCCATACCTAAGCGTGTTAATAAATCCTGAGCACGTTTTTTTCTCACATCCGGTGCGCATCCTGCATAAATAGCTGGAATTTCAACATTGCCAAGTGCCGTTAATTCATTCAACAAGTGATAGCGCTGAAAAATAAATCCAAAATGATTGCGCCGCAAAGCGGATAATTCATCAGCAGAAAGAGAAGCTATTTCTTTTCCTGAAATCCAATAACGACCAGAACTTGGTCGATCAAGACAGCCTAAAATATTCATCAATGTGGACTTTCCAGAACCGGAAGCCCCTACAATTGCCACCATTTCACCACGTTTAATGGTTAGATTAATTTCTTTCAAAACAGTGACAACTGTTTCACCCGCAGGAAATTTGCGCACAATATTTTCCAAAACGAAAACAGCATCTGCTTTTTCTGCTTTCATAACTTAATTCTCATCGTTACTCTGTTCATCAGGAATTTCTGGCATCACACCATCGCGTGAACCGGTAATAACTACATCCCCCTCATCAAGCCCTGAAACAATCTCTGCCATTACTTTGTTATTAAGCCCCACGGTCACTTGTTTTGCTACCACTTTATTTTTTCCCACCAAAAGTGAAACCCATGCTTTGTGTTCTTTTGTTTCATCACGCAAAGCATCACTTGGAATCAACAAAACATTCTGAGCACGTCCTAAAATAATATGCACTTGGGCTGTCATATAAGTTCGCAAAAAGTTGTCTTTATTATCAACATGCACAATCCCATTATAATAAATTGCCGACGATATGAGAGAGCTAGACCCTCCTGCCCCAGGATTAATACTCACATCAGCACGAATGGATTCAGGAGCCGGCTCAATCCTTTCCAAAGTACCCTCATAACGACGCTGTAAATTGCCCAGTACCGTAAAATAAAGAGGCTGTCCGGCATGAACTTTAAGAACATCAGCTTCCGAAATTTGTGCTTTGACAGTCATCTTTGACAAATCGCCTAAAATAACAATTGTAGGTGCGGACTGAACAGCATTGACATTCTGACCTTCTTCAACAACCGTTGCCAAAACGGTACCTGCCGAAGGAGCTGTTATCCGCGTATAACCGAGATTAACCTCTGCACTCTCCACATCAATTTTAGCTTGCACAATCTGCTGTTGCAGTTGAGCAATTTGCGCCTCGCGTATTTTCACTTGTGTTGCCGCATCATCAAGATCAGCCTTTGAAATTGCACGCGATTCGATCATTTTTTTCTGCCGTTCTAAATTTTTTTGTGCAAGAGAAAGATAAGCTTCTTGTTCCACTAAATTCGCATAATAATGCGATAATGCTGCTTTTTTTCTTTTTAGATCATTTTCTTGATCTGTAGGATCAATTTCTGCCAACAGATCCCCTTCTTTGACAACACTGCCCGGCAGAACGCGCATGGAAATCACCCGCCCCGTAGTACGTGCCCCAACCGCCACCAACCGATAAGGACGCACAAGCCCTGAAGCCAAAACACTTTCTTCGATATCACCACGCTTCACCACAGCTGTCATATACACTGGTGTAGATGTTCCAAAAAAAACAGAGCGCAACCACAACAAAATGATAATAATGAAGAGAGAAATAAGAAAGAATGAAAGTTTTTTGCGTTTTGTAACGAAATTTTTGATGAAATTTTTTTTCATTGCCTTACCTTTGCAAGCGAATGGGGAATACCATCAACAACTTCCGAGCGTGATACATCCACGGCACCATCCCATCCCCCCCCCAAAGCCTTCATCAAAGCAATATATTGGGTAGCTAAAGCAATACGGCTATCTTTAAGTGCCATTTGCGCAGAATAATAGGAACGATCAGCATTTAACAATTCAAGAAAACTGGTATTGCCATTTTCAAAAAGACTTCGTGAAAGTTGTAAAGAATGCATAAAAGCTTTATTTGCAACGACTAGCTTTTCAAGGCGCTGATGTTCCTTTGTTAATCTTACGAGCGCATTTTCGACATCTTCTAAAGCCCCCAATACAGCCGCGCGATAAGTAATAAAAGCCTGATCACGCTGTGCCCGCGCCATCGCAATAGAGGCAACAATCTGTCCTCCATTAAAGAAAGGGAAACGAAGATTAGGACCAAAAGACCAACCAATGGTTGAACTTTTCCATAATTGATCCATTGCTGTTGTTGCTGTTGAAATATTCCCCGTTAATGTAAGCGACGGATAACGTTCTGCCTCACGTTGACCGATGCGTGCTGTTGCTTGTGCATATTGCCGCTCTGCCCGTCGCAAATCGGGACGTGTCAACAAAATATCTGCCGGAATTCCTGCTGGTATTGGCCATTGTGGTTGTGGAATTTTTACGTGTTTGGCATTTTTTTGCAAAAGATTCTTCAAAGCCGTAGGGACATGACCGGTTAAGACAGAAAGGCGATGTATACTCATAGCCACATTTGCTTCCATCTGAGCAATATCGGCTTCTGTATTAGCCATTTGCGCTTTTGCATTTGAAACATCAAGCTCTGAAATATTACCTGCTGTTAATTTGGTCTGCATTAATTCATATGTTTTGCGTTGTGTCGCCGCAATTTGCCGCACAATTAATAGTTTTTGTTGCCACCCGCGCATTTGAACATAATTTGTTGCCACCTCTCCTAACAATATGACCATCGTCGCACGCATATCTTCCACCACCGCTTCAAGACCGTAACGTGCTGCTTCAACACCTCGCTTATGCCCTCCAAAAAAATCAAGCTCCCAACTTGCATCAAATCCACTACGATATTGGTTCAACGTATCAGATTGTCCAGATCCACTACGGGTTCCTGAAATTGTATTTGACATACTTGGCAATAAAGATCCCACCACTTGCCCTAAGCTCGCACGCGCCTCACGAATCCGCGCTTTGGCAACCGCAATATCATTATTTCCAGAAATTGCCTGATCCATTAATGTATTTAAAACCGGATCATTTAAAGGCCGCCACCACCCTGCAAGCGCAATTGAATGCCCAGATATCTGTGCAGACTGCTGTCCCCACCGCGCTGGAACAGAAAAAGATGTCTTATGATAATTTGGACCAACCATACATCCAGACAAAAGAAAACACAGCACAACATTCGAAATTAATCTACTAGAAATTCCCCTTTTGAGATTTCTGATATGCATCTAATCTCCCGCATTTTTTCAGAATCATTATGTAATATTAATACTTTATTTATCTATTATTTCAAAACTAACGTGAAAAATTAAATACAATTTGCACAGGAATATGATCTGAAGGACGTTCCCACCCGCGCGCATCACGAAAAGTTGAAAGATCCACCAAAAAAGGCGCTAAATCTGGAGAAGACCAAACATGATCAAGTCGCCGCCCATAATCCGTAAGAGCCCAATCGCGAGCACGATAACTCCACCATGTGTAAAGTTTAGTAGGAACAGGGATATGCAACCGCATGAGATCAACCCATCCGCCCTGACAACACAAATCCTGTAAACGCTCGGTTTCAATGGGTGTATGGCTTACAACCTTCAATAATTGCTGATGAGACCAAACATCTTCTGCTAAAGGAGCAATATTCAAATCGCCCAGCAAAAGAGAAGACATCCCTTTTTCCTGATCAGCGCGGATAAAAGACATTTCTTCCAAAAAATCAAGCTTATGGCGAAATTTTTCATTCACCTCAGCATCAGGAATATCGCCTCCAGCAGGAACATAAAAATTATGAATCCGCATTAATTTACCATGGGTTTCCACAATCACTGAGATATAGCGACAATCTTGTTTTTGACAAAAGAAACGCTTGTTCACCTTTTTAAAAGGCAAACGAGAAACAATCGCCACCCCGTTATAAGATTTTTGTCCATTCAGTGCGATATACTTATATCCTGCTGCTTCAAAAGCCTCCACTGGGAATAAAGCATCGGGACATTTTGTTTCCTGTAGACACAAAACATCAGCCGGAAAGAGTTCCAAATACTGAAAAACCTGTGCAAGGCGCAAACGAATAGAGTTAATATTCCAAGTCGCAATACGAAAGAACATCTGTTTCAATTCCAATGACGTAACACTATTGCTTTATTTCTTCGAAGGAAGTGTAAACATGCCCTGAACAAAAAGAACGCCTGTTCGCACATTCATAATCTGTACAGTTGTTTCCAAGTTTTGCTGGTCAACAATTGTCCACTGTCGCAAAGCAAAGCTTTTAGAATCAAACACCATTCTTATTTGCCCTGCCCCAATCGTTTTATCACGCAGAACAATTGTTACTGCCCCTGGATCTTCGCGAAGCGCCAACAAACGCCCAGATGATAGATCAATTTTATCATCCAACAAAAACTTCATTGGCGTTTGCGAAAGTTGTGAAAAGTTCCAAGTATTTAAAGCCCGATTGTTAATGCCTACAAATTGACCATCTGCAATAATTTGTAAAGGCATTTTCTTGTAAATAAAGCGAATTTTCCCTGGGCGCTCAAGATAAAATGTTCCTTGAGACATTTTCCCTTTTGGACTAAATTGAATAAAGTCACCTGTCATTGTTTTGATTGCCGCAAAGTGGTTGGCAATATTCTGCGCCTTTGCCACCTTATTAGAGGATTGCGAAAAAGCAGGAAAAGTTAAACACCAAAAGACAAGAATCCCCACAAGTCCAAAGACTCCTCTTTGCGGTAAAAAAGATGTTTTCATAAAAAATGCTCCCAAACAATATCTAATTGACTTGATCATTTATAATTAAGCCACCCATGGTGAATAAATACCCTGCTTTATAAGATAAAGATATTGTTTGAAAAAACTATCAAAAGATTTTTAGAAGTATTCTTATTCGACAGGCACCAAAATTCTCTGCTTCCCCATATGATTTGCTGGATGAAGCTTGTCATTGGATTTTACATAATTTGCCAACATGTTTTGCAACAATTTATTTTTTCAAAGTTTTTTTAAGAGCTCTCAAAAGATTTTCAAAGCCTTTACTCATTTTTACGCTCAAATTTCGATTTTTACAATTTTTTGCTCTTTTGGGCAATTTTAACTGTTAAAATTCATTTTGATAAAACGCACGCTTCACGCATTTGCATTTCTCTCATTTCGCATTTAATGCTAAATTTTGTATGTAAAAACAATAAATTACTATCTATTCTAACTTACTATAAAACCCCATGTCCAACGACACTGGACTGAACTAATTATACCTTCTTCTTCGATCCTCTCCATCCATGTCGTAGCATGATTATATTCAATGCTTAAACAGCATTAAATATAAGAAGTTGAAACTTTACCATCACGAAGCACCACTGCAACAGCTTGGCTATAACCATCTGCTAAAGAAAAAACAAAAGAAACATCCTTCTTTGATTTCTTGCGGTATCGTTTCCAAGCCAGCACCATCACACGCTTTGCAAACCTTAAAATGTTGCGACAATCCTTTGCACTTGAAACGGTTCATAACAAACATTTTTAGTTCTTTCTTAATTTTTTTATACATACAGGCTCTTCCTGCTTGTAACATGCAAGCGAATGGTTTTTATTGATTCAATATAAACAGGCTTGAAATGAAAGAATCTTACGATATTTAGATCTCTTATTTAAAATGAGTAATGCAATATTATTATAAATCAATGCATTATCCAAATAATCAATTTTCTTTTGAATTTTCGAAAGTATCCCAATTTTTTAATCTTTCTACTGATTGGCTAAACGCATAATCTCTTCTTTTCTATTCTTAATCTTTGAAACAACACGGCTTATAGTCGATACACGGGACCACGGGACGGAGTTAAATCTTAAATATATTGCTTGCGAATTTGAAAACTCTTTAATGAAAAAATTCAATCGAAAAAATGCTTTTTTGACTTTCTCCCCACCCAAAAGAATAAAAATTCTCAGCCAACCCATTCTGTAAACAGTTTAAATTTTAGCAAGTTTTACTTGGTTTTTCACCCCTTATAATTCACTTGACTAAGAATGCGACAGACTAACCCTTCATAACAAGCACTAAGGTATCCACTTATCTGATACGTTATAAACTTTTTTCGAAGGTGATTTGAACAGCATAAAAGCAGACTGGCAAGTCACATGACGCAACTGGTTTTTCCGTGAGATCGAACGATTCAAACAGCAAAAAACTTAAATATCAAGCCTTGCATACCTTTTCTCCCCCAATGACACTATTTTATTTATATAAATATTGATTTATAATCATAAATTATCATTTTTTAACTGAAATCATAATACTGAATACGGTAAGATTCTCTCACCACATTCCCCCTCATATTGAATCAATTCAATTTATTTTCTTGCACATTACAAGAAAGATTAACGTGTAGGCAAGATTAACGTATAGGTAAAATGATATAAGATAAAGAATAGCTCTTATAAATCGTCTCAAGTGTCAAAAAGCTATCGCAAAATTGAGAGAGCTCATGCCAAATAGTACAGAAATTTCTACGGTACAATAGAATAAATACCTAGTTTTATAAGATATTATTAAAAAACGATTATAAAATTTTCAAAAGCGTTCTTCTTCAGCAGGGACTAAAATTTCTCTTTTTCCTGCGTGATTTGCTGGACTAATGATACCTTCTTCTTCCATCCTTTCAATCAATGTCGCAGCCCGGTTATACCCAATGCCTAAACGGCGTTGAATATAAGAGGTTGAAGCTTTACGGTCACGAAGAACAATAGCAACAGCTTGACTATAGGGGTCATCAGCTGAAGGAGAAGCTGAAGAAACATCAGCACCTTCTTCTTCAACTTCTTGGGTAATTGTTTCCAAATAATCCGGTCGTGCTTGCGCTTTGAGATGTGCAACAACCTGCTCCACTTCATCATCCGCAACAAAAGGTCCATGCACCCGCTGAATACGTCCTCCTCCCATCATAAAGAGCATATCCCCTTGTCCCAATAATTGTTCAGCCCCCTGTTCGCCTAGAATTGTTCGGCTATCGATTTTTGAACTAACGGAAAAAGAAATACGTGTAGGAAAATTGGCTTTAATCGTCCCAGTAATAACATCAACAGAAGGACGCTGTGTTGCCATAATCACATGGATACCGGCGGCACGTGCCATTTGTGCTAAACGCTGAACCGCACCTTCGATATCCTTACCAGCGACCATCATCAAATCAGCCATTTCATCAATAATGACAACAATATAGGGCATAGGACTAAAATCAAGTGTTTCCGTTTCATAAAGAGGCTCACCCGTATCATGATCAAAGCCTACTTGAACCGTACGCCTCATTGTCTCTCCTTGACCTTTTGACTCCTTGAGACGTGCATTAAATCCATCGATATTGCGAACGCCAAGTTTTGACATTTTACTGTAGCGCTCTTCCATTTCACGAACAGCCCATTTAAGCGCAGTCACTGCTTTTTTAGGATCCGTCACCACAGGTGTTAACAAATGAGGAATGCCGTCATAAACCGAAAGTTCAAGCATTTTCGGATCAACCATAATGAGACGACATTGTTCAGGCGTCATACGATAAAGCAATGATAAAATCATTGTATTGATAGCAACAGACTTTCCCGAACCTGTTGTACCAGCAACCAAAAGATGCGGCATTTTTGCTAAATCTGCAATAACAGCTTCCCCCCCGATTGTCTTGCCCAAGGCAAGCCCTAATTTTGCTTTGCTTTCAACAAATTCCTGTGCCTGCACAATCTCCCTTAAATAGACCATCTCACGCTTTACATTAGGCAATTCTATTCCAATCACATTGCGTCCAGGAACCACAGCAACACGAGCAGAAATCGCACGCATCGAGCGCGCAATATCATCTGCCAGACTAATGATACGAGATGATTTAATGCCAGCAGCCGGTTCGAATTCATATAAAGTGACCACAGGTCCAGGACAAGCATCTATAATTTTTCCTTTGACCCCAAAATCTAATAAAACACCTTCAAGTTCCTGAGAATTTGCTTTTAAAGCAGCTGGAGAAAGTTTTGCATCCCGCACAGATGGTGGTGAAACCGCTAGATAATCTAAAAGTGGAAGAACAAAACCACCATTTGAAAAAACCGTTAAAGACTTTCGACTTTTAACAGAAGAAGCCTGAGCTTTATTTTGATTTTCCTCACACTTTTCTTTTTCGTCCAAAAAAGTTGGTTCAACCCGATCAAATGACTTGCCTTGCTCCTTCCCCTGAGAACACCTTTTGAAACAGAAAAAACGAAAAAAACGCGCTTGTAAAAAATAAAAAATATGTAACAGAGCTCCAAAAGTTGTCGCAAAAAAACCATGCTTCTCCCGATCATCCTCAGCAGCATCTTCCCCATCTTCTTCCATCTCAAAGACCGGATCAATGATTTCGTTTTTTGGAATTCTTTTTTCTTTTCTTTTCTTTTTTCGACGCCGCCATATCACATTGCCAGCAAAAGCAGCAGTGAAAAAACCTAAAAGGATAAAAACAACACTGAAGAGCACCGTATAAAATGGAGAAAGCAAAAGAGGAAAAATTGAAGAAGCAATCCTTAAAATTTTATCTCCTAAAACCCCTCCAAACCCCATGGGCAATGGCCAATAAGTGAAAGAAGCAACAGGCGTCATCAGGGCAAAAGCCATTAAAAAACAAATTGTTGATATCACCCACAAAAAAAAGCGCAAAGTCAAATTGTAGATATTCTTTTGTGCCAATAAGAGAAAAGACCAGAATAATGGTGGTAACAAAACAGCAAGACTTGCCAAGCCAAAAAACTGCATCATAAAATCTGAAAAAATTGCCCCCAACCACCCCATAAGGTTTGTAACCTCACTTGTACTTGCATGGGTTAAAGAGGGATCAGCAACATTCCACGTCGCCAAAGCAAACACACAAAAAATAATAAAGCCCAAAAGCCCAAGCCCAATAAAGACGCCAATCTGCCGTAAAAACATCTCAACAAGCCGAAAACCTTGAGAATCTTGTGCTTCCAATGAATCATAAGGAGAAGAATTTCGGTGCATCCATCAATTCCAAATACAAAGCTTTCATATTTAAAGAGCTATAACTTCCTCCCTCTCCCCCAAAAGGACGAAGCTGTCACCCAATGCCGATCTGTAAACAATCATCTGTCAACAATCCAACTTCTTAATCTAACGCACTCTACCTTCTTCCCACTTCATATCATTCATCTAATACTACCATCCTAAGGAACAATCCTTCATAAAAAACGAAAAAAGCCCTACCCTAGAATATTTATCACCCAAGCAACCCAAAAAACATCTCATGTGTAAAATTTGACATGGGGTGTAAAATTTATGACAGTCTCTATCGCTCTCCTAAACAGAAGGTTATGCCAGATTATGGTAGCAATAAAATCTTAATATCGTTTTAACCATCACGAATGAACACAATTTTTATCTATCATCCTCAATGTACCCCTTCAGAACAAGCATATTATAAGGACATTCATACAAATTAAAAAGTATACTTCCATCTTTGTCTAATTTTAGTTTTCTTTTCTATCAAGCAAGTGTAAAAAGAGTTGAAGAAGATATTCAAAAAAGGCTGATCCGATAAATCTGTAAAGTGAGTCACACAAGTAAAACAAAAGAGCTCTAAAACACTCATCTGTCATCAGATTGACACCAAAAAGATATTTCATCCAAAGAAAAATCTCGTCTTTGTGAAGCAGGGAGAAAAATAAAAATTAAAATATTGTAGATAATTTTAAAGAACAATATTTTTTAACAGCAAACAAACTTTAAACAAGGGAAGAAGCCCTGTAAATAACGGAAAAAGCCTCATAAATAATGGAAAAAGCATTGTGTATTCTAATAACCATAAAGATGTAAAACCCAATAAAAAAATAAAAACCCATAAAATCAAGCAATGTGACCTTCTCATTGCAGGGGGGGCGGCTGTCGGTTTAACACTCTCCATAGCACTCAAGCAAACAGCCCCTAATCTGAAAATAAACATCGTTGATGCTGCTCCAGGAGGAGATATTCCTGCTTCTAATATACGAACCATCGCCCTTGCTGCTGCTTCTGTTCGTATGTTAAAACAATTGCAATGTTGGGAATCTATACAACCCTGTGCACAACCCATTCACTCCATGATCATCACAGATACAAATTTAAGTGATCCTGTAAAACCAACTCTTTTAACATTTGAAGGTGACATTACCCCCGGTGAACCCTTTGCAACTATGGTAGAACATAGAGAACTCATCAACACTTTAAAAAAACGTGTCAAAGATCTCGATATCCCTTTTATGGCAAACACGCGTGTCATTGATTTTCATCAAGACAACCAACACACAACTGTTACCTTAAATAATGAAGAGGTTTGGCAAACAAAATTGCTTATTGCAGCTGACGGAGCCCATTCAAAATTACGCCAAAAAGCAGGTCTTAAAAACTTTTCTCATGCCTATAAACAAACAGCAATCATCTGCACAGTTGAACATGAAAAACCCCATAATGGTCAAGCAATTCAACATTTTTTACCTGCTGGACCTTTCGCTCTTCTCCCTCTCAAAGGCAACCGATCCGCCATTGTATGGAATGAAAATCATAAAACTGCGCAATATTACCTCAAAGCTGATGCACTTATTTTTGAAACAGAACTCGAAAGACGCATTGGCCATCAATTAGGAAAACTCTCTTGGAATGGTGAACGTCAAGCTTTTCCCCTAAACCTTTCTTTAACACGTCAATGTATTAAGCCCCGTTTTGCCCTCATTGGAGATTCTGCCCATACCATCCACCCCATTGCAGGACAAGGACTCAATTTAGGATTACGTGATAGCGCTGCCCTTTCTGAAGTGATTATTGAAACAGCACGCTTGGGTCTTGACATTGGCTCCCTCACTGCTTTAGAGCGCTATCAAAGTTGGAGACGTTTTGAAATTGTCCATATGGCTTTAAGCAATGATTGGCTTAATAAACTCTTTTCTAACGATAACCTTCTCTCACGGATGCTTCGCGATACCGGTCTTGGAATCATCAATCAAACGCCAAAAATAAAAAAATATTTCATTCAAGAAGCTGCTGGCCTTACCCCAAATGCGCCTCGTCTCCTAAACGGCTTCCCGCTTTAAGCAAAAATTCATACCTTTTCACTTTTTACAACCTTTGGCTTCTTTCCCTCCCCTCAATAACAAAAA
Source organism: Bartonella queenslandensis (assembly GCF_018155095.1). Lineage (GTDB taxonomy): Bacteria > Pseudomonadota > Alphaproteobacteria > Rhizobiales > Rhizobiaceae > Bartonella > Bartonella queenslandensis_B. Next base: position 71,454 of record NZ_NAAI01000008.1, read on the forward strand.
ATCCCATCCAATCCGGTCTGTAAACAATCCGGTTTCTTATCGCGTAAATTTCCCTTGACTTCCCCCTCCTGTATTTCACTTAACCATAGGAAAGACACGCAAGCCATACTTTAAAAATATTCACCACACACTAAAAAAATATTTAATTGAAGTTGCTTTATATCACCAGACCTCAAAAGACAGTGTTTTGCAAGCATAAAAAAATAAATAAGTCATTCTTTGTCAAACAAACTTTGACTTATAATGAATACATCATTGTTCTCATGTTAAATGAGAAAGCTAAAAATCATAAAATACTCTTATTTCTAATCCCTTTCCCGTTGAAGTAATCAAAATCACCCTTTGCACGCCACAAATGGGATGAGCATATAGATAAAAAATGATTGAAAAAAAGAAGCAAAACCTTTCATGCCACATCCCTTGTGTCAAAGCCTATTGCAAAACATTAAAAGTTAGCAAAGTGTATAAAGGCACAGCTTTTATACTTTTTATTGAAGTAAATTTATCGAAATAAAAATGATGATGAACAATGGATTCTATATTCTTTATAGAGACTTTTACATTATACTATTCACACGAAACATCATAAAATAAGCTAATCTGCATTGAAGATGTTTTCTTTTTAAAAGCCTATAAATTAGCAAAAACAATGGCGTTCTATTTCTCAGACAAATCTTTTAAAACTTATCAAGTCCTTTAAAACTTATTGTGAAATGCGACACGATTTTAGAAAAGCATTTCGATATACAACAAAGTTTTCTACACTCTATATCTTTATAAAAAAAATTGTAAACTTATGTATTACCTCTTAATCTCCACACCATAAAAGAAAACAAACTGCAGTAAAAAAGAACTCAACCTTTTTATTTTCAATACGCTCTTTATTCAATAAATGCCTATAAATGAGTTTTAATCACAGACATTTCAAAACGTGTCACAAAATCCCCATTAACCCCCGCATCCGCCATAAAAAATTTTCGTTTTTCACACACTTACTCATCCCAACTATATAAACGCTAAATAAAGTGCATGCCTCACAATATATAATCTTACAGAAAAAAGACCAACCGAAATCCATAACATCAGAATCTTGTTCTACAGAACAATATTGCAAAAAGATAAGGAAGCCCATTTATCAACATATTGATTAATAAAATTATCATTTTCTATATTAGTTTAGAATAAAACAACAAATTGATTTATAATAATTTTTCGTTACTTAGAACCTTGAACACCGTAAGTTCTCTCATTTTAACTCTCTCTTATCGAATCAATCAAAACCATGCCTGTCACATATCACGAACAAACAGGCCATGTGGGTAAAAATGTTTGAAGAAAAGACTAAAAACGCCTCTTATTAACCGTCTCAAATACCAAGAACTGTCACAACCTCGTGGATGAAAAATATAACAATAGTATTGGCATGCTCCTTTGGAATGTACCTGACGCAATAAATTCTTCTGATTCCAACTCTTTTTGTAAAGAATCAATAAAACCATCGATTTTCATAGACTAAAAAAGGCAATGTTAAGAAAAACTACAAAAGGAGGTAAAGTATCCTCCTCTCTCAAATGCCAAAATTAATTATAATACCTTAAACGAGTGAGCATAATGGTGATACCAATTTATGAAATCATACCTTTTGCATTCAGATATATTTGTCCATACTTTCTGCCCTTTTATTTGACACCTCAATAGGCTAACATATCAGTTCAGTATTTTTATACAATCAAAGGAGCAGAAAGAGTCTATTTCTTGCATTCATATCTCTTGATATTCCCTTTCCTTATAAATATCGCACATATGTTATGTTACTTCAAGTTCATCAAGCGTGTACCCATTCTCCAACCACTCTTTAATCCACTTAGGTCTACGCCCGCGCCCATTCCATAATTCCCATTGGTTATTGGGATTCCTATAATGACGCTCTTTACTCACAAGATCAGCGATATCAATTCCATGGGTATTAGCAATTTCAAGAATTTTTCGTCGTGCATTTTGCTTTTCTTTTGCTTGCCGTTTTTTCAATTCCATATCGATTTGTATACGCATCTCTTGTAGTTCATCAAAATTCATATTTTTGAGATCATTCACCTTAATCACTCCCCTTGCAAAAAAAGAATTGCCCTTTGCCATATTTTAAACACAATTATAGACAATTTTTGTCTATTTATTATCAAAATTAAAATTACGATAAATATATCACTTTGACGGAGATGTGTTTTGTACTACAAAGAGCTGTTTATTTATGTCTCAGCTTCCACCGCTGTATCTTTTTTCAGTTCAGTCATTGGAACTGGAAAGTACAGCGCACAGATACCCCTACACCTCTCTGACTCTCATGAATCAGCAGTCAAAAGTAAATATAAATCACCATTCTATAAACTATGGCAATATGCAACAAAGAACAAGCCCTTCTCTTACAATGATGGTGTAGTTTATCATAAAGATAAGAGCTACCCTCAAGTACAACGAATTTTCATTTCGTGTAAACGTTCTTTAAAATTTTTTTTGCAACTAAAAAATTATATAAAACAAGCAAATTTAATAGCGTCCAAAAGGTCGTTATTCTTTAGAAGTTGTGTTTTTGTCCGTCATTCCGATAATGTTTGTTGGCATAATCTGCTCTATTTTATGCCACATATTGATCTTATTTCTTGGATATTCGTATATATTAGAAATCTTATCAGAAAAGAAAAAAGCAATAATTACAGGGAATACTTTAAGCTAAACAATCTTGTTCTGCAAATTTATAAAATCAAAAAACAGCGACAAAAAGCACCAAACAAAATTGGCGTTTATATCAATAAAAGTCTTCATAATAAGGTGTATTGCTGATGATTTTTCCAGATTTCACAATGTTTGCTGCGGCATACATATCCAATACTCCCCATCAAGCGTTTTTAGCTCTCATCGAACAGAGAGCACAGGATAGTGTTTATATAACAAGCAATAATGATAAATTATTCCGTCAATTGTCTTCACTTAGAGAGGAAGTCGAAGAAACCGCAATAACTGAACAGTTTAAACAAAATAGACATAATTTTGACGTAATCTTTGAGCAGATTAATGTTGAAAATATGAAATGGTTTTCTTTTTTTGGGGCATTTAACTTTTGTAGAAATCCTGCAGCTGTACAAAGTGCTTTGGCTTACTGTTATAAACAAAAAGTATCAAATTGTATCTTTGAAAAAGCAACATTGCAGTCTGTGTTAAATTTTTACAACACACGAAACTTAAACAGTGGTGCTGATACTGATACACAGACAGTTACTTCATATATCAGGGTAGAAGCTGTTGCACAAGGAGATAAGGGTTTGCAAGAGCCTGTAATGCTTAAAAAAGAAGAACTAGGACAGGCGCCTCAAATAGATTCTCTCCCTCTTTCTTCAGAGGAATTAGAAGATGCGTTTGTGCATAAAGAAAGTGTTGGTCGTGACGCTTTTGCCGCGGAAGATTCTTCTTCATCGACAAAGCGGTTAAGTGGTGACGAATATTTTCACGAATGAAAACTAGAATTTTGATAGGATGGTATAATGAAAGCTAGATAAGAAAATGTTAAAGCTCTAATTAGTAAGATTGGACAAAATTTCTTCTAATTGAGGGCAGAAAAATGAAAATGATAGAACAAAACAGCGTTGATATAGCATTTAGTCAGAGAGCAGCACGTGAAATTACAGTTGTGATGCGCTCAGAAAGGGAATGGTATTTTACGTTTGTTGCCGATGATCCAATCACCGGAAAACCGAATAAATATACATTACTTACACAAAGAGGAAAATTAAGAACTTGGGCTGATCCCAAATATCTCTTTAAGTTTCTTCATGAAAGAGGGGTTATTTGTGGGAGTTTTAATCTTAATCAGGATAAAGAACATGAAACAATTAAATATTCTTCACACAAAATCTCGTAATAAAATTTCTGCATTTTCTACAGCTTTAGCTGTGTTTTTTATTAACAATCCTGTATTAGCTCAAGCAGCAGGTTTAGAACCTGCAAAAAATGCTTTAAATGCACTCCAAACCGACTTAAAAACGCTTATTCCTATCGCTGCTGCCGTTATACTTTTGTGTTTAGCAATTGGTTATGCAGGGCGCTACATCGGAAAAGATACGTTTATACGGTGGGCAATCGGTGTTGTCATCGCAGGTTCAGCTGCTGAATTTGCCAATTTATTGTTTAAACCTAATTGATAAATCTTTTGGAATATAAAAAGGGAGAGTCACGAAAGAAAAACTTAGATTTAAGTGTTTTTATTGTATTCAATAAAAAACATATTGAAGAAAAGAGATTACTGATACCAACTATAATATGAATTGAGATAAAGATATGAAACAATCAAATATCATTCAGAGAATAATTCACAATAAAACGATTAAAAGTTCTACAGTTTCAGCTGTCTTTTTTATGGCCAATCCTATGTTGGCCCGAGCAGTAGTTTTAACTCCTGCAAATAATGCTTTAACTACACTCCAAACCGACTTAAAAACGCTTATCCCTATCGCTGCTGCCGTTATACTTTTGTGTTTAGCAATTGGTTATGCAGGGCGCTACATCGGAAAAGATACGTTTGTACGGTGGGCAATTGGTGTTGTCATCGCAGGTTCAGCTGCTGAACTTGCCAATTTATTGTTTAAACCTAATTGATAAATCTTTTAAAATATGAAATATTTTTTGTAAAAAAACTTTGGATTTCAATGTTTTCGTTACACATCAATGAAATTATTTCTTATTTCGTAGAAAAAATATTTATGAGAAATAAATGAAGCTAAATATGAGAAAATTAACTAGTTCCCAGAAAAATAATCATGAAATTATCACAATTTCTGCATCTTTAATTGTGTTTTTTATTAACAATCCTGCATATGCGAATGTAAAATTAGGTCCTGCTGAAACAGCTCTAAAGGCTCTCCAAAAAGATCTTACTGATCACATTATTCCTGTTGCTGCTGCTGTTATACTTTTATGCTTAGCAATTGGTTACGCGGGACGCTACATCGGAAAAGATACATTTGTGCGGTGGGCAATCGGTGTTGTCATCGCAGGTTCATCAGTTCAACTTGCTAAACTGTTGTTTACAGGTCAAGTGTAAATCTGTATAATACATAATGTTTCTAATATGAGATTTTATGTTTGATAATTGTAAATATACAAGAGTCTCATAGGATTTATAAAGTATTAATGATAACATTAATTAAGAGTAAAATATGAAAAAGTTAATTAGTTTCCAATTAAAAAATAACAATAGAATCACAGCAATTTCTTCGGCTATAAGTGTATTTTTTATAGTACATCCTGCGTATGCAAAACTAAAAGCTGAAGAAGCTTTAAAAGCTCTGCAAACAGATCTTACTGATCACATTATTCCTGTTGCCGCTGCCGTTATACTTTTATGCTTAGCAATTGGTTACGCGGGACGCTACATTGGAAAAGATACATTTGTGCGGTGGGCAATCGGTGTTGTCATCGCAGGTTCATCAGTTCAACTTGCTAAACTGTTGTTTACAGGTCAAGCGTAAACCTGTATAACACATAATGTTTTAAATATTTGTTAATTATAAGCGTGTGCCAATAATAATGACGCTCATACTGCAAAAAAAGGAATATTATTTGTAGCAAATTTAATTAAAAAGGGGATAAAAGATATGAAACGATTAAATACGGTTCAAGCAAAAATATGCAACAAAATTAGTGTTATTTTTATCACTTCAATGATGTTCTTAATGACGCGATCTGCATATGCCCAAATGGAAACAAAGAGCTTTGATGTTTTTATAGGGATGCAATATGGATTAAGTGTAATTATTCCTGTTGTTGCTGCCATTATTCTTTTATTTCTTTTGCTTATTTATATATTTCGCATCATTGCAAGAGCTACGTTTATGCGATGGGCATTCAGTGTCATTATTGCTGGTGCAGCCTTTTATATTAGTCACATATTATTTCATCTTCAGTGATAAGAGCATCCCATGAAATCACAAGAAAAAAAAGAATTTCCTCTATTCAAAGGGGCAACACGTGTTCCAACGATTTGGGGTGTTCCCATGATGCCATTTATTGTTATGGTTATGGGCGTAGCTGTTATTGCTATGACAGTAAGTATCTTTTTGTGGGTTATAGCGCCGCCACTATGGTTCATTATGGTGCAAATTACTAAAAATGATGATAAGGCTTTTCGTATCTGGTGGTTATGGATCGATACTAAATTTCGCAATCGCAATAAAGGTTTTTGGGGCGCATCAAGTTATAGTCCCACTGATTATAGTAAAAGGAGATAAACATGAGCGCTGTTGAAAGCAGCAAACGTCTCGCATCAGAGACACCTGTAAACCTGTTCCTCCCTTATTCACATCATATTACAGATACGATTATCTCTACTAAGAATGCGGAATATTTATCAATTTGGAAAATTGACGGGCGTTCGCATCAAAGCGCTTCGGAAGAAGATATTTTTCAATGGACAAAAGATCTTAACAATACTCTACGGGGGCTTGCATCAGCTAATTTGTCATTTTGGACACATATTGTGCGCCGCCGTGTTTATGAATATCCTGATTCAACATTTGATCAAATGTTTTGCTATCAGCTTGATGAAAAATATCGGCAGAGCTTTTCTGGTTATAATTTGATGGTCAATGATTTGTATTTGACTGTTGTTTTCCAACCGATAGCAGATAAAATTATGTCGTTCTTTTCTAAACATGAGCGCGAGACACTTGATCAAAAAAAGATGCGACAAGACTCATGTATCAAAGAACTCAATGACATAAATCGTACTTTAGGTCAATCCTTAAAACGTTATGGTGCAGAACTTCTTGGTGCTTATGAAAAAAATGGACATGTTTATTCTTCTGCACTTGAATTCCTTGGGATGCTTGTCAATGGTGAATATCGCCCTATGCCCATTTGCCATGACCGTTTTGCTGACTACATGTCTATTAATCGACCCTTTTTCTCAAAATGGGGTGCTCTTGGTGAACTACGTACAACCAGTGGAATGCGTCGATTTGGAATGTTGGAGATTAAAGAATACGACGCAACAACCAAACCAGGACAATTGAATGTTTTGCTGGAAAGTGACTTTGAATTCATATTGACGCAGAGCTTTTCGGTTCTCTCTCGACATGCTGCTAAAGACTATTTGCAACGGCATCAGCGTAATCTTATTGATGCACGTGATGTGGCAACAAGTCAAATTGCACAAATTGACGAAGCACTAAACCAGCTTGTCAGTGGGCATTTTGTCATGGGAGAACATCATTGTACATTGACTATATATGGTGATACAATTCAACAAGTCCGTGATTGTATGGCTAAAGCAAGTGCAGCACTATTAGATGTTGCAGTATTACCGAAACCTGTAGATTTAGCGATAGAAGCTGGCTATTGGGCACAACTTCCTGGCAATTGGAAATGGAGGCCTCGTCCTGCCCCAATTACATCATTAAACTTTTTATCGTTCTCATCTTTTCATAATTTTATGTCAGGAAAACCCACTGGCAATCCATGGGGGCCAGCCGTCACAATTCTTAAAACAACCAGTAAAACACCACTTTATTTCAATTTTCATGCTTCCAAACTTGAAGAGGATTCGACTGATAAACGGTTACTTGGTAATACTGCTCTTATCGGACAATCTGGATCTGGTAAAACTGTGCTGCTCAGTTTTTTGTTAGCACAAGCGCAAAAATTTAAACCGACAACTGTTGTTTTTGATAAAGATCGTGGTATGGAAATTGCCATTCGAGCGATGGGTGGAAAATATCTAACATTCAAACCAGGCAGATCAAGTGGTTTTAATCCATTTCAACTTCCTCCCACACAAGAGAATCTGATTTTTCTGAAACAATTTATTAAAAAATTGGCAGAAGCTGGTGGTGAAGTCACACATCACGACGAGGAAGAAATTAATAAAGCCGTTATGTCTGTTATGAGCAATAACATTGATCCTTCACTGCGTCGTTTGTCTTTTCTGGTGCAATTCTTACCAAATCCGCGTTCAAATGATTATAATGCCCACCCATCTGTTCACGCTCGTTTACTCAAATGGTGCGAAGGCAATGATTATGGATGGTTATTTGATAATCCTCGTGATGCTCTTGATCTATCAACCCATCAAATTTATGGCTTTGATATCACAGAATTCTTAGATAATTTGGAAACGCGTACACCAGTGATGATGTATCTGCTTTACCGTACAGAAGGTATGATTAGCGGACAGCGATTTATGTATATCTTTGATGAGTTTTGGAAACCATTGCAAGATCCGTACTTTGAAGATTTAGCGAAAAATAAGCAAAAGACTATCCGTAAACAAAATGGTATTTTTGTTTACGCAACACAAGAGCCTAGTGACGCTTTGGAGAGTAATATTGCCAAAACACTCATTCAACAATGTGCGACTTATATTTTTCTAGCCAATCCCAAAGCAAATTATGAAGATTATACAAAAGGCTTTAAACTAACAGATACTGAATTTGAACTCGTTAAAGGACTTGGTGAATTTAGTCGCCAATTCCTTATTAAGCAAGGTGATCAATCTGCGCTTGCAGAACTGAATCTCGGTAAGTTCCATGTAACAAGCGATGGAAAAACTATCGAACACGACTTTAATGATGAACTCTTGGTGTTATCGGGTACACCTGACAACGCAGAATTAGCCGAAAGCATTATAGCGGAAGTTGGCGATGATCCAGCAATATGGTTACCAATTTTTTTAAAGCATGCAAAAAATGACAGGAGGGAAACATGAAGAAACAGGTCATTTCGATAGCAGTAGCGATAGCTTTAGGGATTTCAAATCCGGCGATGGCTCTTATAGTTGGAGGGATTCCAGATTCATCCTCACTATATAAAGCTTTTGGTTGGTCTCCCTCAGAGACACCAAAGCCTGAAGTGACTATACAAAAAAAGAAAGTAAACCCAGTTACCCCACTTCTTGATATACTCAGAAAACAACTTGAACAAACAAAAAAAATCCACGATTCTATAACGGGAAGCCAAAAAATCGATACTGAAAAATTCAAAACGAATCAAAAAGATAACACCAGTTTTTTTCTCAAAAATCCAGAGACACTCTATAATAAAAATACTTATTCAACTCTATCTTCATCACTTGAAAGTGTTTTAAAAGAAGAGGAAATTCCTACCTCTATCCATGAATCTAACAGTTTTATCAACAAGCGTATCCAATATGCAGCTATCACGGATAAAGCTGTGAGTTTAAATACTTTTCAAGATGCAAAAAATCGCTTTCAGCAAATTGAAGAATTATTGCACGAAATCAAGAAAACAAAAGATCTAAAAAGTATTGCCGAGTTACAAGCGTATATAATTGGAATGCTCGCTATGTTACAAAATGAAACAGCAAAACTACAAATGGTCACACATTTACGCAACGCTGAATATACACTGATCAAACAGCAGAAGGACAAGCATAACGTAAAAATTTTGAATAGTAAAAATACAAAAATGCCCACCATAAAATTTATTCGATAAAGCTTTTTATAATAATATTTTGTATAGTATTTTTTCTTGTCTGCTCGTAAAAGGCAAAGGTGAATGCATAATACTCAGTTCTCTCATAGACTGAAAAGGTCTATGAGATTTGATTTCATTCTAAAAAATTCAACGTAAAATGCTTAAAAAAATCATATAAAAAATTGAAGATTTGTTAAAGAGGAATGCCATGAACTTCACTGTGTTCTCGCAACTTTTCACTAAAATTGATCAGATAACACAAACATACGTCACGGATATTGCCTCAAAAGCAATTATTACAATTACACCTTTCGTTTCAATTGGAATCACCATCACTTTCATCATCTATGGATGGCTTATCATCCGGGGCGCTATCGATATGCCACTATCCGGATTCGTAAACCGTTTCCTGCGAATAAGTATTATTACTTCAATAGCTCTTACCGCAGGGCTTTATCAGAATGACATTGCGAATTTGATAACACAAATGCCCTATGAATTATCAAAAGCGCTCACAACAGATCCACTCACTGATCAACAATTAATGACTTTACTTGACACAGTAGCAAACAACGGATTTCGATATGCAGGTCGTCTTTTCGAAGAAACCGCCTTCTTTGAGGCCAATGGATTGCTTTACAGCCTCTTAGGTATCCTCATCTTGCTGGCGACAAGTCTCGTTGTAGCAATCGGCGGTGGTCTCGTTCTACTGACAAAAATCGCTATCATACTTCTCGTAGGATTGGGCCCTATCTTCATCGTTGCCTTGCTCTGGCAACCAACCTATCGCTTCTTTGAGCAATGGATAATCCAAGTCGTGAATTGTATAATCCTCTTTTTACTCTTAGAAACTGTATTTAGTCTGATGATGAATATCTTTGCAAATTATTTGGGTGATATGAAGCTCGACTACAACCAAAATGTAGCAGCCATGTTTGGGGGAGCTCTCATCTTGTCCATTATATCCATCATGCTGTTACTCAAACTATCAGGCATGGCCAATTCTCTCGCAAAAGGCATGACATTTGGACATCTATGGAGGCATAGAAACTAGAGAATATAAAAAGAAATGATTCTCATAATAGACGCCTTTAATCCATAGGACAAAATAACTACGATATCTCATCCTACAGTGGAAAATATTTGCACTGAAATTGAATTATTTTCATCAATGAGAACATGAAATTAAGAAAAGATAAATTATCGCAAACTATACGCTTTACTTTATTATTAAAATTATAATAATGACAAAAAATGTTAGGATAAATCTAACAATAAATAAAGAGTAATATTAATATGAAAAATGTCATTCTTATAATTTTGATTGCAAACATTTTATCGGCTTGTGCGTTAGCACCAAAGCTAAAACAACCCAATGATAGGAACCGTGTGCCTATTAATAAAACAATCCCTGCCGAAATTAAGCGAGGAGACAGATGAAAAAGCCGTTTATTATAATAGGCATGATTGCCTTTTTGGGAACACTGAATTTAGTTCCAACAGTTGTAGCCTCCGAATCCTCATCATCTCTAAATTCACCCATTATATCGTTAGATTCTGCTGTGAAAATTATTAATTTATTAGGAAAACAGCTTGAATTGAAAAAACAACAACTTTCACAAATAGAAAAAAACTATCAGGCTATGACAAAGAGTCAGAAAACAAACCCGAAGCAAATAAACCTTTCTAGTTTTTTGCTCCAAGAGCCAGAATCGCTCTATAAGAGCGATAAGCTTTCAGGGGAAAAATACCAAAAAGTGTTGGAAGCAGAAAACGAAATTGTTGGGTCTTTTGATCAAGTAGGCGAATCTATTTGGGCTCGTTTACAGTTTATATCAACTCTAGATAAAGCTGTAACTTTAAAAACTTTTAAAAACGTAGAAAGTCGTTTTCAATATCTCAAAAATCTATTCGATGAACTTCAAACAAAAGAAAACTTAAAAGATATTGCAGATCTTCAAGCGCATATCGATGGTACATTAGCTATGATCCAGAATGAGTCTATAAAGATGCAGATGGTAGCGCATGTACGTAACGCTGAGCGTTCACTGATCAAAAGAAAAAGGCGCGAACTTGATATGATATTTTTTGATCATGAAAAAAACCATATGCCCAGCATACGATGAACACAAAAGCCAATGTCAAAGTTCATTTTTATCCTAATCATTCAAAGGGACACAGAGAGTTTATTAAAGTCAAGATGTCGTAGTGAAAATACTTAGGGAATGTATAAATGCAAATGAAACGTTTAGCATGTGTCTATGTTCCAAGGTAATAAAAAGTTAAAAATTGGTTAAAGAGAAATGCCATGAGCTTCACTATATTCACGCAACTTTTCGATAACATTGATCAGATAGCACAAACATATGTCACGAGTATTTCCTCAAACGCAATTGCTACAATTACACCCTTCGTTTCAATTGGAATCACCATCGCTTTCATTCTACTCTTAACAACTGTATTTAATCTGATGATGAATATCTTTGCAAATTATTTGGGTGATATGAAGCTCGATTACAACCAGAATGTAGCAGCCATGTTTGGAGGAGCTCTCATCTTGTCCATTATATCCATCATGCTGTTACTCAAACTATCAAGCATGGTCAATTCTCTCGCAAAAGGCATGACATTTGGACATCTATGGAAACATAGAAACTAGAAAAATAGGCAGTACTACTTTTCGTAGAAGCAACACAATAAAACACCTCATTAAATAAAGAAAAACTATCGTCTATTATAATTTTATAATCAAAATTTTAATAGAGATAAAAATTATAGAATAATTTAATAGAGATTAAGAAATTTAATATCCGAACGATAAATAATTAGATTTTGTAGTGTAAATTTAGCATTAATTCAATAATGAAATTGCCAGCTTCTTAATACAAGATATGAAAAATAAGGATAATAAAATATGAAAAAGCTAATTATCACCATAGTGATCAGTATAATTTTCGGAACATCAGCTCTCGCTACTACAGCTGAGCAGATTCAAGAGCTCCTCAAGAAATTTGGCCTTGACCCTAAGGGGTGTACACCGACACGGCTGTCTGATGGTTCTGTTTTATGTAGTCGCAGAACGGATCTTGATACTCAGGAGCCTAAACAAAATTCCGTTCCTGCTCCACCACCAGTCTCTTCTTCCCTGCCAAAAGCTGCCTCATCAAAAGAATATCTAGAAATTATTGAGCTCTTGAAAAAACAACTTGAATTGAAAAAAAAACAACTTTCACAAATAGAAAAAACCTATCAAGCTATAACAAAGGGTCAGACAACTCAACCAAATCAAATAGACTTTTCTAGTTTTTTTCTCAAAGAGCCAGAATTTCTCTATACAAACAGTAAGCTTTCAAGGGAATCATATCAAAAGGTATTGGAGGAAGAAGACAGAATTTCTGGGAATTTTGATCAAATGAGCAAAACTATTTCCGAGCGTTTACAATCTATACCGGTTCTAGATAAAGTTGCAAGTTTAGAAAATTTTCAAAACATAGAAAGTCGTTTTCAATATCTCAAAAATCTATTCGATGAACTTCAAACAAAACAAAACCTGAAAGATATTGCTGATCTTCAAGCACATATCGATGGTACATTAGCCATGATCCAAAATGAATCTATAAAGATGGAAATGGTAGCGTATTTACGTGACGCTGAGCATTCACTTATCAAAAGAAAAAGGCGTGAACTTGATATGATGTTTTTTGACCATGAAAAAAGCGATATGCCCAGAATACGTTGAAAACAAAAGCCAATGTAGGAGGTTTCAGTGCCATTCCAATCATTCAAAAGGGCACAAAGATTTTATCAAAGTCAAGATATCGTGGTGAAGATACTTAGGTAATGCATAAATGCAAATAAAGTGTTTAGCATGTATCCATATTCCAAGATGATAAAAAAT
>NZ_NAAI01000009.1 GCF_018155095.1 Bartonella queenslandensis
TTTGATGTTTGATACCATTAAAGATGCTGATAATCTGACCATTGACATGCAAAATCCTTCTCAATGGTTGATCCGTGTTGGTGGACGTTTAACAAAAGCCATTTCCACTGAAAACAGCCGTCCTATGTCTTTCTATGGAAAAGTAAATTTGATCAAAACCTTTGGTGATGATCAAGCAATCCATATTGATAAGGATTATAAACGAGACCCCTCAGGAACCTCTCTTGAAGGTGGCGTTGGTATCAATGCACAATTGTCCGCTAACCTCTCCCTTCACGGTGATGTCAGCTATCAACAAAAGCTTCAGAAGACGGGGATAAGTGGTGCAAGTTTTTCAGGTGGAATACGCTATCAGTTTTAAATCAAGATTGTAAAAAACAGCCTATGCAATTTAATAAAAAGGCAGCAATATGCTGCCTTTTCGCTTTTCCTGATCTCTTCTTTAATAAACCGTGCATCTTCCTTTATAATACAACTTCCAAAGTCCTCTATTCTATCCCCTACCCTTTTTATCAAGAAAAACATAAGGTACTTTTATCTAGAATACGTCAAAAGTCCAAAATAATGAAAGCAGAAATCTTCCAATAAAAGTGCAATGTTATTGACCAAATTATCACTCATTTTAAAGCTTCACCATGAAGCTCTTTATGAAAAGCGTTTTTCCACCTAAAATAGGCTTTTCCTCTTCTTCATACGTGTCCAACAGCATATTTTGTTAGCGAATTTATCCATAAAGCTAAAAAAGTGCATTTTTAGATAATAGACAGATCACAATATCTAAAAAGGTAATAATAAAAAATTTTTCTTTACACCCTTGTTATGTTTATACACCCTATTCTTTCAATCAACGAGCTTATTACATCATCTATAAGACTTCATTGACATTTCGCCGTACCGTTTTAGGTAAACAATTTTGAGAAAGCTTATCCCTTTCATACCAAACTTATCTCACCGAAATAAAATAGAATGATGGAACACCTATCAAAATCAGTATAATGAAAATGAATTTTTTAAGTACACTATAATGCTATCAATCTTAAGAGATACTGTAAAAGCAGTGCCTATTTATTATATTTAAACATATATAAAATAATAAATATTTTTAAAAATAGTCTATTGTGTACAGTAGCTATAAAAATTTTACTATTTTTGACCTATAATGCGAGAAACCAAATCTCTTGCAATTTTGGCTACAAAAAACGTATTCAACAAAACTTATGAGAGACTTCATGCAAAAGATGATAAAAAACGCATCGACGAATATTTAACAATAACGAGAGAAGAGAAATATAAATTTCTGTCCCTAAAAATGCCTCTACGGTTGTAAAAATTAAAGGAACAAATAGCGTAATCGAATTCCTGAATAGCATAAATATTATAAGTATAAGCCAATTCATTAATTTACCAAAGAGTGTTCATTGTTTGCATATCGAATAAACGTCCCGAATACGGTAAGATTCCCTCATTCCGAATCTGTTCCATATCGAAATAACAAAAACCATATCTCTTCTACATTAAAAACGGATAGGCCATGTGGATAAAAACTATTAAAAAAAGATTAAAACTGACTTTTTATCACTCCTCTCAAGTACAAAATGCTGTAGCAACAATGAGAGCTAGCAAAGTATGTGATGGTTTTCGCCCTTTCATTAAAGTGTAAAGGCACCGACTTGCACCTTCACAATTATAAAGATAGGGAAATTAATGAACTTATATATCATTCATGATCGCCATCACAAAATGAGCTGTACCGTCTTAGAAAAATAAGCTTCAGTACCTTCAGAAAAGTTTCTAAAAAAAGCCCATGAATATTCCCCTCATCTCTCCCTTTTATAGCAGATTTCCCCTATAGCAGAGAAAATTGACTTAGGACTGAGTTTTTTCTAAGTGCCTAAAATAATCTATCTCAACGCTATAGAATTTTTATAATGATTATCCTTGAATAGACAATTTTTTAATAGCGTAGTTCATCGTGGTTTTAGCAAAAACTGACCAAACTAAATTTTATGCAATCCATTGTTTTATTGCTTTTTATGATCATGAAAATTTTTTTTCTGAAGCAAAAATTCAAATTATAGAGCCCTGGTTATAGAACACCACATAATATTTCGTTTTGTTCTTTACATAAAAAACATAATGATATAAATACCACCAAAGTACTTGCGCCATCAGGGGAATGAAGTAAGCATCAAAGACATACCAAGACTAAAGGCATATCTATGTGTAAGAAATCTATTTATAAGAAAAATCTTTTGTTATGTACAATTGCTGGAACTTTCATTTTTTCTCATTTCGGTTCAACTTATGCAAATACACAACCTCCTGAAATTATTAATGAGTTTAAGCTAGAAAAAGAAGAGAAAAAGACTCTTGATAATGTTTTTATCCGCAATAAGAAAATTGGAGTGTCTGCTGCTGAAAAAGCAATTGCCACAATTACAAACTCAACGATACACACAGAATCAGCCGCTTTTTCCGTATCAAAAGGTGGGAACATTCACGCTAAAGGAATTGATGCGAATTCGATATACAAAGGTTTAGAAACTAAGAACGGTGTAATTAATATTGAAGATTCAATCATAACCGTTCAAGGAGGTGGAGCGGGTGGTATCGTTCTTTATGAAACCCCAAAGAATGAGATAAAAGAAGGTGAAAATGTCATCAATAGGATTAGTCTTACCAGGAGCAAACTTCTTGTGAAGGATGGTGTCGGTATTCGGGGTCCTTATGGTTCAAAATCTATTGCTGAGATTTCCCTGAAAGATTCAGAAATTCGGGCTGATGTTTTATTAAGAAATAAAACTAGGCGTAAATATTATGACGATGATACTCTTCCTGTCTCTCTTATATTAACTGCTAACAATTCGATTCTAGAGGGAAGAGCAAGAACCTTAAAAATAAATACGACGACTCTTACTCTGAATAATAACAGCAAATGGTACTTAAAGGTTAGTCAAGAAGATATAGATACTGATTTTAATACCTTTAATTTTGATCTCAGTGACCTTAAACAACGAGCACTTTCTACTGTTTCAATAGTGAACCTTAATAACAGCTCTATTATATTTAACGCACCGTCTGCTAATGCACCATCTGCTTTGGGAAAGGGGCAATATCAGATCTTGAGTGTAGGGAAGACCGCCGAGGTTTATGAGTCACGAGACAATATGGTCCCTACTGTAGAAACTGCCTATTATGCGACGGGTAATGTAAGTATTTATTTCAATACCGAATGGAGTGATGGTTTAGAGGTAGAACAACAGAAAACTGACCATCTTCTTGTTCATGGAAATGTATCGGGTACCACAACAATTTATTTCAATAATCTTTCAAACAATAAAAAATCAGAGACTGAAGATTTTCTTCCCTTAAACGCACGGGGTCTTTCACTCATTCAAGTATCTGGAGAAGCAAGTGAAACGTCCTTCAAACTGGCAAATGGCTATGTCACAATGGCGGGATTGCCTTATCGATATGTACTCAATGCTTATGGACCAACCTCCAGCCATGGAAGAGCAGAGAGCACACAAAGCCTCTTAGGAAAGATATCTCAAGAATCTGAAGAAAACACCCTTAAAGACTTCACAAGCTACGTTATAAAAAAGGATACTAGAGAGAGTGTTCTTGAAGGGGTTTCAAAAGATAAAGGAAATGCGCAAAGTGAGAATTTCTGGGATTTCCGCTTGCAAAATGCCACACTTGATAATGAAGGAAAGATCAGAGCCCTTGTCGCTCAAGTTGCAAGCTATTTGGTGATGCCCAACGCTATATTCTCCACGGGACTTTCTGATGTAAGCAATCAAAATGCATTATTAGACGATATGCGGACAACAGTTACGGGAACAAAAGATCATAAAAATAAAGGGCTTTTCTTATCCTCTTATGGTAATAAGATGACATTGTCCTCGAGCCGGTCTCCGTTACAATATGGTTATGGTGCTGATGTTCACTATGCTGCCTTACAAGCAGGCGTTATATTAGCAGCGCTAGAAGAACAAAATATCGCTATGAATTTTGGTCTTTTGGGTACATATGGGAAATTGTCCTTCACGCCAAAAGATATGGAAGGTGCTGATAAAAGTACACTCGATAAATGGTCTCTTGCCGCATATGGTGACTTCCACCATAATAATGGCCTCCATGTTAATGCACTCTTCTCTTATGGAGTT
Source organism: Bartonella queenslandensis (assembly GCF_018155095.1). Lineage (GTDB taxonomy): Bacteria > Pseudomonadota > Alphaproteobacteria > Rhizobiales > Rhizobiaceae > Bartonella > Bartonella queenslandensis_B. Next base: position 4,170 of record NZ_NAAI01000009.1, read on the forward strand.
CTCAAGGGAAATGTCACCACAGCTCTTATAGGAAAAACGGCAGAATTAACTGATGCTAATACATTCAGTGTATCAGCAACCATTGGACAAAAATTCGAAACCAGTGCGAAAGGATTGGTCTTTGAACCACAAGCCCAATTTGTTTATCAAAGTCTTATGATTGGGATATTTTCGGATGTTGATGGTTTTGATGTGAATATGGGCAACCCTCATCAATGGTTAGTGCGTGTTGGTGGGCGCTTAACACAAACAACGCTTCCTATTGAAGGAGGTAGTAGTTTCTCTTTCTATGGTAAATTGAATATTGTTAAAGCTTTTTCTAACAATACCACCATACAGATTGGAGATAAGTTCCACTTTGATTCTATGGGATCTGCCCTTGAAGGTGGAATTGGTGTGAATACACAATTATCACAAAATATCGCCTTTCATGCTGATGTCAATTATCAGCAGAAACTTCAAAAAGCAGGGATATCTGGAATAAATGTTTCTGGTGGAATACGTTACCGCTTTTAAAAGTTTCTAATCATTATTTTAAGAATATGAGCAGCGCTGAGATATCAACAGCGCTGCTTAATTTTTGTAAATCGCAAAAAGTGCCATCTGATGAAAACTTATTAAGTATTTATCAAAAAAGAAATATTTTGACTTTTTTAATTATATTTAAAACATTTAGTTATATTTAAAATAGCATAATGAATTACTTATTCTTTATACGGGAAAAAATCTACTCAAAGTTTTTTACAAGCATAACAACATATCTTATCCCAAAGTTCTGTAGCTCTTCCTATAATAACGACTTTAAGCAACAAACATTTTTGCAAAAGCTTCTGTTTCATAGCATTTATGAAACACAGACTTATCAAGAAAGCTTTTCTACAATCCATGTTCGCTGGATTACACAATCACGTTAAAAGATTTTTCACACCCATTTTCAAATTATAGAGCCCCAGTTATAGAACACCACATAATATTTCGTTTTGTTCTTTACATAAAAAACATAATGATATAAATACCACCAAAGTACTTGCGCCATCAGGGGAATGAAGTAAGCATCAAAGACATACCAAGACTAAAGGCATATCTATGTGTAAGAAATCTATTTATAAGAAAAATCTTTTGTTATGTACAATTGCTGGAACTTTCATTTTTTCTCATTTCGGTTCAACTTATGCAAATACACAACCTTCTATAGTAAGCATGGTTCGTGCGGATAAGGCAGAAGAAGAAAAAACCTTTAAAAATGTTTTTGTACGCAGTAACTATAGTGCGGTAGTTGCTGATGACAAAGCCTTTATTATCGTTAAAAATTCAACGCTACGCTCCAGTGGCGTTTTACTTTCTGCATCGAAAGGTGGACGCATTCACGCTAAAGAAATTGTAGGAAAGCCAGGAACGCATGGTTTAGAAATTTCCAATGGAACAATCCATGTTGAAGATTCAATCATAACCGTTGCAGGGCATCATAAAAATTATGGTATCCGTTTTGACTACATCTCGGATTCTTACGTAAAAAAGGGAGAAAAAGTCGTTAATAAAGCGATTCTTACCAATACAAAACTTCTGATGACAGATGGTATTGGTATTGCGGGACCATACTCCTCGAAATCTGTTGCTGAAGTTTTTCTGACAAATTCAGAAATTCGTGCTGATATGTTGTTGAAGAATAAAAGCGTACCGGAGGATCCTAAACCTAAGACTTTCGTATTAACCGCTGATCATTCAATTATGGAAGGAAGAGTAAAAACTTTTACTGACAATACGACGGTTTTTACTCTGAACAATGGCAGCAAGTGGCACTTAAAAATTAGTCCATTTGAAGTAGAAGATGAATACAGCTCATCTGATTCATACAAACTCATTGACATTCAACAACGAGCACAATCCGTTGTTTCAATCCTAAACCTTAATAACAGCTCTATCGTATTTAATGCTCCGCATGATTTAGTAGAAAACCATTATCAAACCTTAAATGTGGGAAGACATCCACAAAAAGCAGAACAAAACAGAAACTCCGATACAGCAACAGTTTACAATGCGACAGGCGACGCAAAGATTTACTTTAATACTGAATGGAGTAATGGTCTTACAAAAAAACAACAAAAAACTGACCGTGTTCTCGTTCATGGTGATGTCTCAGGCACCACAACGATCTATTTCAACAATCTTTCAAAGCATGCAGAATCATCCAATGTGGTATCAGAAGAAAAGAACTCTATTCCTTTGAATGTGCGTGGACTCTCGCTTATTCAAGTTTCTGGACAAGCAAATGAAGATTCCTTCAAACTGGCACATGGCTACACCACAATTGGGGGCTTACCTTATAAATATATACTCAATGGTTATGGACCAACCTCCAGTCGTGGGAAAGCCGATAGGACACAAAGCCATTTAAGCGAAACATCGCAAGAATCAAAAGAAAAAGATGCGCAAAATACCCATGCATCATCCCTTGGAAAAGAAAACAACAGACAAGTTCTCTTAGAGGAATCCCCTTCGGAAGAAAATGAAAATTTCTGGGATTTCCGCTTGCAAAGTGCGACTCTTGATGAAGAAGGAAAAATCAAAGCGCTTGTTCCTCAAATGGCAAGCTATTTGGTTATGAATAACGCACTATTCTTCACTGGATTGGCTGATGTAAGCAATCAAAATACACTGTTAGATAATATGCACTCAACAGTTTTCGGATTAGAAGGTCATAAAAAGAAAGGAATCTTCTTATCGACTTATGGCAACAAGGTTACGTTATCTTCCAACCGTAATCCATTGGAATATGGTTATGGTGCGGATGTTCGCTATGCCGCTTTACAAGCAGGCATTGCATTAGCAATGTTAGAAAAACAAAACATTACTGCAAACTTTGGTCTTTTAGGCACCTATGGAAAGCTTGCTTTTACACCAAAGGATATGGAAGGTTCTGACAAAAGCACACTGGATAAATGGTCCGTGACAGCCTATGGGAACCTCCACCATGACAATGGTCTCTATATTAATGCACTTTTCTCTTACGGCATTTTTAACGGACATATTACAACCGCCCTTATTGGCAACGTTACAGAGTTAAAAAACACGGATACATTAAATATATCAGCGACTGTTGGACAAAAATTAGCGACCGGCGTTGAAGGATTAGCCTTTGAACCACAAGCACAGCTTATTTATCAACATATTGCATTTGGCATGCTTTCAGATGTTGATGGCTTCCAAGTTAACATCAAGACACCCCATCAATGGTTGGTCCGTATTGGAGGTCGTTTAACGAAAACAATACTTCCTATTGAAAAAGATCGTATTCTTTCTTTGTATGGTAAATTGAACGTTATCAAAGCTTTTGGTGAGAAAAACAGGATTGATATTGTTGAATCTTTCCATATCGATTCTATGGGATCTTCCCTTGAAGGAGGACTTGGTATTAACGCGCAACTTTCTAAAAATATCGCGCTTCATGCGGATATTAATTACCAGCACAAACTCCAAAAAGCTGGGTTCTCTGGAATTAATTTTTCCGGTGGAGTGCATTATCGCTTTTAAAAGTTTTAGCTTTCTCTTTTGACACATAAGCAGCGCTGAAATGTAAGCAGTGCTGCTTATTTTGGCACATTACGAAAAACCGTGATGTGTCAAAGAGTGGTTCATTTTTTATCAAAACAAAGAAAATATCTTAAGGAATATCTCTATGCATAAGAATCTTTTGTTATGTACAGCCGCTTGTGCTTTATTTTTTTCTTCTTTTACTTTTACCTCTACCAGTATCGCCTCTAGCCTAAGCCCTGAAATACGCCGTCCCCTAGAAGGAATTACCAAGTTACCTGAACAATATCGCTATGCCATTGATTTCATAAACACACCAACACAGGCAAAAAAAAATCGTGAAAAGATAGCCTCTGGCACCATGGCAGAAGCTAATGCATCTTTCAACCAAGAACATCAAAAAAATTCTGAAACCTCTCTTACACATACAGAGAATAAACACCCTGTTATTAATTCTAGCACAAGACAAAAACGTAGCAGTGATCCATTACCACCCGCTAATGTTGTTTCACAACACAAGAACACTTCATCCTTAAGGGCAGTTCATGAAATTACACAGCCTGAGATAAATAAAAATTTGCAATCTGATATTGATCCTAAAACGAACACTAGTTCCTCAACATCCGAAATGTCTCCTAACACATCCGCAAAAGCGCATGTGAAATTACTCTCAAAGGTTGATAGTACTGCTATTACTGATCCTCAAAGCAGCTCTCAACTTACAGATGGCAAAGCAACCGCAAGTTCTTCTTCTCTTGATGAAATAGAAAACAGCAAAACACTGACACCACAAATAGAAAACTCTCTAATCATGCCTATCGCGATGTTTTCTGTTGGGGTTGCTGATGCCAACAATCAAAGCACCTTATTAGACAATATGCAAATAACAATGTTTGAACCCAAAAATTATCAGGAGAGAGGCATTTTCTTATCTACTTATGGCAATAAGAACACGTTTTTCTCCCGCATTCAAACAGAACAAGATAATGTTCAAACAGAGCAAGATAGTGTTCAAACAGAACAAGTTGAAGTTCAAGCAGAACGAGATGAGATTCAAGAAAAACAAGAAGATGTTCAAACAGAACAAGAGAGCGTTCATGCAGATATTCGCTATGCGGCATTGCAAGCAGGAGCAATACTAATAGCGCGAGAATATCAGAGTATCAGCACCAATTTTGGTTTTTTTGGCACCTATGGGAAATTGTCTTTTGCTCCTAAAAATGCAGAAAGCTCTCATAAAAAGATGTTTGATAAATGGTCACTCACCGCATATGGAAACATTCAGCATGACAGTGGCGCCTATGCAAGTGCATTTCTCTCTTATGGAATTTTTAAAGAAAATATGGCTAACAATTTCATCAAAGATACCCCCAAAATGAATAATAGTAAAATTTTAGGGGCTGCTGCAACTGTTGGTCAAAAGCTATTAACCAGTTTTGAAGGTGTCATCCTAGAACCACAAGCACAACTTGTTTATCAACATCTCATGCTTGGCTCTTCCTCAGATAACAACTCTTCTTCAAATGATAGTTCTCCCTCAGATGAGGATACCTCTAAAATAAACATAAGCAAACCTGATCAATGGTTGGTCCGTATTGGTGGGCGTTTAACGCAAAACAAAGGCCATGCCCTTTCCTTCTACGGCAAACTGAACCTGATCAAGACTTTTAGTAAAAATTTTCAGCTTGCTGCTATGGGATCTTTAGTTGAAGGTGGTTTTGGTGTTCACGCACACTTATCGCAAAATATCGAACTTCATAGCGATCTCAGCTATCAACATAAGTTCAAAAAAGTTGGCATCTCTGGAATAAATATTTCTGCTGGAATGCGCTATCACTTTTAAAAATACTTGTATTCCTATCTTGAAATATAAAGAGCCCTCATTATGTTTCGTTTTGTCGCTTACAAAAGAGACATAATGAGGCCAAAGTTTTATATTTTATGAGGGAGGGGAAATATTTAGGAATACATCCATATGAAAAAAAGTTTCTTACTATACACTGTTTCTGGAGTTTTGTTTTATTCTTCCACCAGCTTGTCTTATGCTCTTCATAGCGTGTCTTCACCAACACGAGCTACTGTTTCTCCAGCTCTACCACTAAATGCTGAGACAAGCCAGTATCCGTCCCATCCACCTTCAACACCTAATGCGCCCACTACCCCTACAGCGCCTAACCTCACAGCCACACAAGATACTCTTACTACACAATCTACAACAACAGAAACAGTAAAATCCAGAAGACGTTCAGGTGTCTCCGACACTTACTCTTCCAGTGAAAAAACACCACCGAATTCTGCTACCTCTTCACAGTCAGAATCCACACAATCTTCACCTCGTTTACAGTCAACATCTGCAAACTCTGAATCTACAGGACCTATACTTACAAGACCAACAATAGAGCGATCATCAACGTCTAATGAATCAGAGATCACACAGCCAATATCTTTAAGACCAGCAATTGGAGAACTAACATCACTGACAGCGTTAGAACCTAAACAATCAATGGCTGCGCAATCTGAATCTGCGCAAAGAATACCTGCAAACTCTGACCCCACAAAACCGGAACTTACGAGACCAACAGCAGAACAAACATCGGTATCTAATGAATCAGAGCTCGTACAGTCAATCTCTTTAAGGCCATCAGCAGGAGAACCAACATCACAGATAGCGACAAAATCTGAAAAACCAGCGTCCACGCAATCTGCATCGGCACAAAAGATATCTGAAAAATCAGAACCTGCACAGATCGAAGATATAAGCGCTGGAGTTCAGGTTCAGAACGGTGAAGCTGTAACTTTACATAACAAAAAAATTCAAGACAGAGGTTTTGCTGTCCGTGCTGAGGGAAATCATTCAAAAATTCAAATGAACGGAGGAACCGTTAATGCTGGTTTTGTTGCACTGAGTGTATCCAATGGTGGAGAAATTGATGCCATCGATATTACAGTAGAAGCAGAAACAACTGGTTTGGCTAACATAGAGGGTACAATCAATCTTAAAGATTCCAGCGTCCATGTCACAGGAGATTATGAAGCGAATGGTATTGTTTTCCGCAATAATCCATATCATGCTTCTAGAAAACGCTATACACGTAATGCTGAAAGAAATGCCAACGCCGTTCAAGAACAAGATATTGCTGGTAAAGTAAATCTAGAGAATACGAAGCTTTTTGTTGACCATGGGGTTGGTATCAGCCTTTATGGAACGAACACAAACGGTGTTGTCAGCCTTAAAAATTCAGAAATTCATGCCGATGTTTTATTAAAAAATATTAAAAACGAAAGTGAATCCGTAAACACTCTTACATTGGTTGCGGATCACTCTTCTTTAGAAGGTCGAGTAAAAACTTCTAGAGATAATAGAACAATTTTTGATCTAAAAGAAGAGACGAAATGGCTCTTAAAGCCAAATAAAAACGCCATCAATAATGATAGTGTCTCAGATGACGAGAATGTTTTAGATGACTATAGACAGTTTGGTGTTGATGAAAAATCATTCTCTAATATTTCTGTATTACGCCTTACAAACAGTGCCATTATGTTTGAAAAACCAGTGGAGGGACGTTACCAAACCCTGTTTATAGGGCCTAATCTTTCGCAAGCAAACGAAACAGCTCACACAGCAGCGGTTTATAGTGCAACTGGTGTTGCAGAGATTTATGTTAACACTGAATGGAACAAACATTCTCCTATCACGGAACAGCAAACCGATCGTGTTGTGATTAATGGTGATGTCTCAGGAAGTACTGTTGTTCACATCAATCTCCAAGAAACAGATAAAAAAATGACCGATAGCTCTGCTGTTTGGGGAGAACATATGGCGTCACTTCCTTTAGGGACACATGGAGTTTCAATCATTCAAGTTTCCGGACAAGCAAACGAAAATTCCTTCACGTTAGCAGGAAACTATATGACAATAGGTGGACAACCTTATAAATATGTCCTTAAAGGCTATAAACCTGGAACATCTCATGAGAGCCAAAGCCTTTTGGGCAACAATAGTAATTTCTGGGATTTCCGCTTACAGAATGCTTACGTTGATAACGATAAAAAAGTTCGAGCGCTTTTACCACAGGTGGCCAACTATTTAACCCTGCCTAATACTTTGTTTTCTGCTGGATTTGCTGATGTAAACAACCAAAACACGTTACTAGATGCTATGCGGACAACAGTATTTGGAGCAGAAGATAATAAAAAGAATAATCTCTTTTTCTCTTCCTACGGTGAGAAAGTCACTTTATCTTCCAATCGGGGTCCACTGCGCTATGGTTACGATGCTGATGTAAACTATGGAGCTTTACAATTGGGAGTCATATTAGCCGCCTTAGAAAGCAAAGACATACGCACACACTTTGGTCTTTTAGGAACGTACGGAAAGCTTGCCTTTACGCCAAAAGAAATGCAAGATTCTGAAAAGACAACGCTTGATAAATGGTCACTTACCGCTTATAGCGGCATCCAGCATAGCAATGGTCTATATCTCAACGCTCTTCTTTCTTACGGAACCTTAAAAGGAAATATTACCACAGCCCTTGTTGGGAATGCTGCGAAATTGGATGGTACTGAGATCCTTAATATATCCGCAACCCTTGGTCAGAAATTAGCAACCGATACAAAAGGGCTGGTCTTTGAACCACAAGTACAATTCATTTATCAAAATCTCATGTTTGATATTTTCTCAGATGCCAATGGTTTAAAAGTAGACATGGGCAATCCACATCAATGGTTGATCCGTTTTGGTGGACGTTTAACAAAAACGATAATGGCCGTTGAAGAAAACAAAGCTGTATCCTTCTATGGTAAAATGAATGTTATCAGAACTTTTGGTGATGGTAAAATAATAAAAATTGCTGATACTTTTCATCTTGATCCTACCGATTCTTCAATTGAGGGAGGCATGGGTGTAAATGCCTATCTTTCTCAAAATATCGTGCTGAATGGCGATATTAGCTATCGACAAAAACTGCAAAAAGCCGGTGCATCGGGTACCAATGTTTCTGGCGGAATACGGTATCGTTTTTAAAGAAAAAGCACTTTTAACTTAAATAAAATAAAAGGGCAGCACAAAGTGCTGCTTTTTTATTTAAACGTATATTTTTAAAACTCTCAACAATCATTATCCCACTAAAATTAACTTATAATGGTTTTTGCCTATTGAATAAAAAAACTGGATACCATCATGCATTCTCTCATTTCTAACCTGTGCACCTTGAAGCAATCAAAACTATTTGCTTTGCACATCACAAGCAGAAGACGTTGATATATCGATAAAAATTAATTAAGAAAGGCATAAAAATACTTCTTAAGAACCATAACAACAAAAGGAACATTGAAAATTGGCAAAGTGAATAATAATAACCAGCTTACTCCCTTCATAGGCAAAAAATAGCAGCTTTTGTAGCACTCTTTATACCACTCATAGAGGCTTTATACACTTCACGAAGCACCATACCATTCATGAACACCATGATGAAATGAGCATTGAGAAAATTCTCTTTAAAACAAGCATATAAATTGGTGACGACATCTATCCTATTTTTAAATATTTTGTTTTGTATGAAGCGTGTTCCCTCGTGAAAGCTCTTTCCTATCATCATGATATCCCAACCACATCAAAAAGATAAAACAAGCCTTTTGGGGTATTGGTCAAGGATACCATAAGCCACAACACCATAAGAGGTTCCTTAACTTTAAAAACTAAAGCTTTTTGCTCCCTTTGCACAACGCAGATCTAATGTCATGATTTTGACAAGCGAATATTCAAAATTTGAAAGGCAAACAGTTTTTCAGTAAAAAATCCTATCCGTTTTAAAAAACTATTTTTATTGCCAATCTCCTAAAATTACTTTACACATTAAAAGATGTTTTTGGTCGTATACGCAACGACCAATAGGGCCTTGAAAACCTGAAACCCTAGCGTAAAAATGAACCCACTCTGTGGGTGTCCCGGGATTCCGGGAGATTTTGCTATGTCCAGGTGCTTTTCCGCACTAAAAGCAAAATGCTGACTAGGGTTCAGTGTTTTCAAGCTCCCGGAATACCAATGCGAGGGCGCTCGCACTTGGCGGGGAAGATGCAAACTCAAAATCCTCATATTGATCTTTTTGGTGGCAAAAAAATTCGCTTGAAGCGAAAAATGCTGGGAATGTCTCAAAAAACATTAGGACAACACTTAGGTGTCACTTTTCAACAAATCCAGAAATATGAAAAAGGCTTAAATCGTGTAAGCGCAGGACGTTTAAAGGAAATTTCCGATATTTTGAATGTTCCACTTGCCTTTTTTTACACTGATATCATCAAAAAAGAAAACGCCCCGTACCATCATGAAGAAATCGCATCAAGCAAAGAGGAATTTTTGCTTTTAAAAAATTTTAGAATCCTTCCGTCTGTCAAACAAAAAGCCATTTTAAAATTGATTTCTGATCAAGATTAAAATGGTTTAAATAATTTCTATACTTCACTATTCTTGACTTCCTATCTTAAATAACAAAGTACTGCAATCTATAAACAACTCGGTTTTTAGCAAATTTTTACTTAACTGATTTCATATAATATGGAGCCCGACACTTTCTCTTGATATGTATTCATGCTCTTCATAAGCATTCACGAAAGAATCTAGAAATGCAAATGCGCCACGACAATAGCGTTCTTTTTTCTCCTTAACTTTCTTCTTAGATCTATACAATCCAACTTCTCATCAAGCGAATTCTTACTTTTGACCACTCAACGGAATCTCCTAAACATATCTTCACTTATCATTTGCTTAATAAATAATATATTGATTTATCATGGTAAATTATCTTTTTTCTACTTTAATCCTGAATATAATAAAATTATCTCATAGCAATAAATCAATCAAAATCACTTGTTTGCACGCACAAGAAAGGGGGTATGGGTAAAAAAGAATAAAATGCCCAAAGAATCTCAAGTACCAAAAGCTATCGCAACATTGGAAACTGAAAAAGTGTATGACGTTGTTGAGAAATATGACAAAGCCAATTTTCTCCTTCATTAAGCATAAAGATGGTCGTACTCTATAGATTTATATTAATTTCCACTGGAGCTTATTATGCTCTTTACAAGCCCGCCATCGCATTACAAGCACTGTTGTGAAATGAACTTACCTTGAGAAATATTTCTTTGAAACAAACACGTAAATCGACAACCCAAGTACATTCCGTTTGGAATATTCTATTTTGCGTAAAGGATGTTTCTTCCATTAAAACATTACAGCCGCTGTCCAAAATGGGCGCTGTTGCGAAATGGGTGTGTGATGAGCTTTGAAAAATTTTTCTTTGAAACAAGCGCTGTATATTGGGAACAATAAATGCATTCTTTTTGAATCGTTCTGTTTTGCATAAGGGACGTGATCCCAGTAAAAAAGACAATAAACAAAAATATGAAGAAATGTATCATTTTCGCTCTTTAAAAGACAGCGCTTTAAGTTCTTTTAAAAGCCGTAAAGCTAGAAGATGATGGTAAAAATATCACCTTTACAGCTAATTCTTCCCTAATGAAGCTATTTTCCCTTTTCAAATATTCATCTCAACAAAGATATGCTCACTTCAATCTAGTAGACAAAATCTGCCAAAGAAAATACTAAACCGCCTTAATCGTTGTCTTAGAATAGGTAAATTCTAAAAAAGTATCGCTTCAATCACCACACGTCAAAAAACAGTGCTTCACGAGGCAGACAATATTCATCACCTACTCTAAAAAGTAATTAATATGTAAAACTTTATATCACCACATTTTAAAGGAAGTTGTTTCATATGGCATTACAGGGTGATCTCAATACCCTCTTCCCCCTTCCCCGAACGAAAAAACGACGCGCCCTCACAACCCAATCATTAAAACAATATTTTGTAAATAATCTCTATGCTCTGTGAACAATCCGCCTTCTCTTAAAACGCCGCTTCCACTTAACTTCCCATAGATGCGTACGCTCGACATAACCTTAAAAGAGATTGTTTTAAAAAAACCTTTTTTACAGAACAGTAGAATGATAATTTAAAGACCCAAACGCACTGAAAACATGTAGACTTAACAAACACACTCTTTACTCAAATTGATGCTCTACCTCATCATTATAATCACATAGAACAGCCAATATTAATCAAAGATTATTCCTCTAATTCTTTTGGAAGTCCAGATAGTTGCATAGCTTGTGAAAGATCGTTAACTGCATTTAAATGCGTTTGAAGCAATTCACTATTACGCTGTAATTTGTCTTGTAAATCGGAGAGCAAACTTTCAACCTCATGCTCAATATCTTGATTCATGTAGCGTTTCACATCGCTCATCGATTTATTAAGATCGCGCAAACCACGTATTTTACATAAATTTATTTCTTCGTAATCTGGAATACCACTGCTCTCTAGCATATTGCTTTCATAATCAACCACTTGAGCTAATCCTTTAACAGCAGCGACAAATTTTGTCATCGCCCAATCACGATCAATAAGATTATTATCAAGAACTTTTGCTTTTGCTGCAAAACTATCATCACCATATTGCACTACAGACATTTTTATTTCCCCTTCAATCACATTGTTTAATCTTTTTTCACTTTCAAATGAGGGAGATTAAACAGCTTTTCTTCAATGCTGATACACTCACATCGCGCTTGTGGTGCGAAAATTACTCAGACAATAACACGACAATCCTTAGAAAGTGTACACCACCGCAACTTTCACCACATTCTCTTAAATATTTTTTTGCTTTGCTCCAAAACCATTATTGCGACTATACTCATTCATCAAAACGCTATAAATTTACCCAAATGCTATAAATTTAAACTTCTGCAAATTTAAACTTCTGCGCAGCGATATCGAAACTTCCAAATTTTCCCTGTCTATTTGTCTATTTCGCCTTGCCTATATTTTTCTTGTCTAGCCTATTATCACCGCCAAGCCTTCAACAGAAAACAATGATGCTCTGACGATAACTTTGGCAATAAAAAATACCTGCCAACAAAAATTCGCAGCACATAAGGACTTAAGCCCATTAAGAACTTCAGCATTTCACCGATAGTAGCATTTCACCCTCCATAACTTTACGGCTTTCTCTGTACCTAAACCTGTACGCTCTCTGGCACTCATAAGACAGCACCCTACAAGATTAGTTCACATCCATTCAAAAAGACACTCCCTCACACTGTGCTCCTTCTGCATACATGCAGTATTTCATACAAAACACAAAAAGAACGCTCTTTTGAACAGACCAGCCATATAGCACTATTAAAAAAGACATCTTAAAATAGCTAAATAGCTATCAATCTCCCTTTTTCAATGATCATTCGCTTTTCTTTGCAATGAGCGACTATATAAGATTTTTTGAACCTTTTCAAGCGTTTCTTAATTCATCCATTCGATACGTCTTCAATGACACATTCACGCGTTTGTTTTGAAGAAACAATCTCTTAAGAGCCCCAAACCCATTTCATACAAGTTCATTTCGCACAAATTCATTTCGCACTGGCACCCATGAATAGTATAATGATAAATTTTCCATGAAATGTATAAAATCCATTGAGCCCTCATCTTTATATGCTTAATACAAGAGCAAGCGGACACCATCACACACTCAGCCATCAATGTAACGTCTCCCTTAACACTCGAGATGCTTCATAAGAGGTATGCCTTTCTTGTGCAATTTCACCCACACGGATCTTTCCGCTTGTAGCGTTCAAGAAACATACATGATTTTGGCTGATCAAATATAAAGAGATTTGAAATGAGAGAATCATACGGTATTGGGAGTTTTAACTCAATATGAATAACGCTAAATTATCTATATAAATTAATATCTTTTACGCATAATTTAAATATAACTCTATTTTCACGCATAAATACTGTAAAATCCTTGTGTTAATCTAAATACAATAGTCTTTAAAGAAGCTCTGTATGCTAAAGACCTATTCTGCTTCCTTTATCCTAAGTTGCTGCATCAAAAGATATTGGTTGTTTCTACTAGCTAATTTGCTAAATGAAAATAAAAGCTATAGAAACATAACCAATCCCACTCTATTTGCATATATCGTGATATTTAAGAAAAGATTCTCTCTCTCTCTTGAAAAAAAGAAAAAAGCATTGTTGTCACAATTACTTTTGTTGATACTTTCAAATTTATCTTTTTTCCTCAGATTTACAAAATCTGAGTATAGTTTTTAACCGCCAAAAATAAGTTGTCTCTCCGCTATTACTGCATTCTCACAATTTTTAGATTGAAGCATAGAAGTCCCACCTAAGTAACATTTCTTTTACCATTCGAGGCGTAACTTTTTATCTTTCTTAAGCTCTTCTATGCTGTAAGTTTTTTCACAGCCAAAAGTGATAAATCCCGTGCAAAGCAGCAGTGCTGTTATAATGACTTTGTTCGTCAATAACTTCCCCTTCTTTCAGATTAACAAAGTTTGGATACACTTGAGCATCCCATTAATGTGCATTTTCAAAAATCTTAACCCCCACTTCTGTAGGCGATTTTTCACAACCTGTAACGAAAAATCACTTACCAAGAAAAATACTGCGATCAACATTTTTTATAATTTAATTTTTATTCTGCTGTTTCTCCGTTTCATTCCCATTTGTACTATTTTCACGGAGTTTCTTTGCAAGATCTCTATAATGCTCCTGAAAAAGTTCCATATCAGCTTGCATGGCATTTTGACAATTCTTGGTTTCAAAAGCAGATGGTCCCATTTTCTCGCATTTCTTTCCCCATTCTTGCATCAATTTTTTATCTTTTTTAAATTCTTCAACACTGTAGTTTTTTTCACACCCCACAGCGACAAGCCCTGTGCAAAGCAACAGTGCTGTTATAATGATCTTATTCATCGTTTTACTCCTCTCTTTGTTTTATACTTTAATAAAAATGTCGTTGGATTCATAAAATCCCTGTATCGCGCTCTCACATATAACTTTCCTTTGACAAATACGTATACTTTCAATGCTAATATGTTAAATCATGAGGACCGCTTTATTCATCAGTCTTGCATTTGGAATGTTATCTACACAGCTGCTCTTTGTGTTTGAACTGTTTAAAATTCAGCAGCAATTTTGATATCTTGTTATTTTCAAAAAGCTTTTTAATCGCTTCTTTTCTTTCAAGAGTTTCCCTTCAATAACCACTTCATCATGAGAAGCAGTACGAATATCTTATCAAAAATTCATCATGCCTATCTTCATTGCAAATTTTCTGCGAATGAAACAACATATCCTTCAATGATCCGACTGCGCATTACTTATTTCTTAAACCGCTGAAAAAGAAAACTTTAAGTCCCCTGCACTTTTTAAATACCAATAGAAATTCTAAAAAAACAATTTCATAGACTCTGATAAAAGCAAACAATACCTATTCTCTTGCGTAGCAAGATAGGATCCGTTAAATATCTCAAACTATAAAATCAATATAAATGTAAGAAATACTTTTTCTAACATGCTCAATGACTTCTTTTGTTTATTAGAAAGTCTTATAGCGCACCCATATTAATCAATTTTATTTATCTTATATCCCCCCTGAATACATAAATATAATTTTAAAAAGGAAGTTTTCCCTAGCAGAAAAAAAGAAGCAAGGCTACTGTCAATTTATATCATTTATCCCTGCATTCAATAAAATAAACAAAAAACAACTTCACATTTAAAAACATGATCAAGACAATTATTTATGAAGGAATAAACTTACCTATCAGGCGACTATTGATTTATAATCATAATTCGCTGTTTTGCATTATTGAATGAGAAACCCAAATATCGTAAGATTCTCTTATTCCAAACCTGTTTATATTGAATCAACTAAAACCACTTGCTTGCACATAACAAGTGGGATGAGTGTGTGGATAAAATTTGTATAGACAAGGACTAAAAATGGCTCTTATGAATGCTCTCAAAAGCTAAAATCTGTTGCAACATTGGAGGCTGGCAAAGTGTATGATGGTGCCGGCTTGCTTCTTCGTAAGCGTAAAGATGAAGGGACTCAATGGATTTATCGCTATACCCTTCACAGGCACCGTCGTGAAATGGAGTTAGGTCCCTTAAAAAATGTTTCTTAAAAAAGCTCGTGAATGTGCAAATCAATGGCGTTCTGTTTTACAGCTACGATACAAATAACAGAGTGGAATGATCATCACATCTATAGAAGAAAAATTGAAACGAAGGATTTTTCATAAGCCTAGAATTCTTTCATGAGATGAATCTTATGGAAAACAACTTAAATAAAAAACCCCTCGTAAAAGAGTGTTTTTATCACGGTTAACATCATGTAAAAATGACCGATATCATCTTTTTAAAAACAATCAAACCAAAGCACACTTATTATCGTATATTCTCTTTTATTTTCCATATTTTTTTGAAAGCAATTCGCGCACCTCATCGGCCATTTTAGTTCCACGACTTGCACAACTTACCTTAATTAACCGATGCAAAGTTTCTGGTATATCAATTGTAAGGCGCTTCATCTCTCCACCCATATTCTCTTTGTGGCTTCCTACCCACGCATCAGCCGTTAAAGGAATTGACTTATTGGTTGGTTTCGTACCAATTTTAATTTTTTTATTCATCGCGCTAATTCCTTGATTTCCGCCGCCACAGCTTCAATTTCTGCGGCTGCGGGTCCTTGTTTATCAATTTCGTAAACAGCTCTGCCCTGTGCTGCAGCTTCTGCAAAAATCACGCGCTGCGCAACGCTAGAAGAAAGAACATGTACGGGGTATATGCCAAGAGCTTCGTTCACATCACGCCCTATCGCTGTATTGACTATTTTACGATTAATAACAAAAGCAGATTTGATATTTTCTTTATAAACGCGTGCTTCATCAATCAGCTTTACAATTCCATCAGCAGCCCAAATATCATAGGGACTAGGCAAAACGGGTATAAGCACAAAATCCGAAGCCATAAGAGCACTCCGTGCAAGGTCAGTCACACGGGGAGGACCATCAATAATAATATGATCATAACTATGACCAATCTGCGTAATCTCTTTGTGAACTGTTGCACGCGGTAAACCAATAACTGAAAAAAAAGGGGCATCTTCCCGCGCAGCAGCCCAATCCAATGCACTCCCCTGTGGGTCAACATCAATAAGCAAAACCCGTTCACCAGTACGTGCAAAACTAGCCGCAAGATTCACGCTCAACGTGGTTTTTCCAACACCCCCTTTTTGATTCAAAAGTCCAATGATCATTCTTTACGTCTTTCATTATTATCGTTTTTACGATTATACAGAAAACAATAAAAGAAGCAAGCACCCATCACCTACAAAACAACCACTTTTCCTATTTTTACGATAGAAATAACAGCCCCTCATTTTATCTTTATAATATTCTTTTAGCATAAGCCCCAAATATTATGAAGATGGTGTTCCTGAGGACAAAACGATACATTTAAGACAAGAAATACACTCTTCTTTCCCCGCTTTAAAATGAAAGTTTTTTAAATTCACACCAATCTGTAAATAATGCTCTATCCATAATCTTGATCTCTTGGACTTTACCCTTCATAGGGTCCACTGCATAGGATTCAACAAAAAAGCTCTGCCCTGAATAGATAACAAATTACCAAGGAGAGTTCATGCTTTTACATGTTGAATGAGAGAATAAAAATCCATAAAATTCTTTTGTTTTCCCTTTCTTATATTCAATCAATTAAAATCTCTTGTCTGCCATCACAAGGAGCGCTGACATATAAGAACAAACACTGAAAAAAAGGAATAAAAATACTTCTTATAATACTTCTTATGACGTATCTTAAATATCAAGAACTTTTGGCAGCATTGGTAACGAGTGTATGATAATGCCGGCTTGTCCTTTTTCTTGAACGAAAGAGAGCATGTACAATGAATTTTATACTCTTAATTTATATCCTTGATGTGCGACAAAGTGAAATGAACTTAGAGAAAAATAAGAATAGCTCTGCGTATAAACAAACCACACAATAGGGTGTTCTATGCTTTGCGAGAACAATGAACAATCCATAGAGAACGTTATCTTTCATAATGGTAAATTTATTGAACATCCCCATCTTTACGCTTGAGAAGGAGCAAACCGCCCCCATCACACAACTTTGCCAATGCGTGAGTGTTACACACAGCTCTTGGCACTTGAAACGGTTCATAAAAAAGTATTTTTTTGTTCTTATCTTGTACAGTTGCACGCCACATAAGGCTCCACTTATTGAGGCTCTCGTTTATAACGTGCAAGCAAGAGATCTTGATTGATACACCATGAAACAGACTTGAAACAAGAGAATTTTACGGGGTTTCAGGCTCCTAATTCAAGTTGAGGAACGCTCGATTATCATTATAAATCAATTCACTGCACAAGATCGAATAGTAAACATTTTACGGAGTTGAAAGGCTTTGTACCTTACAACGCGCTTTTCCAAGCCAGTCATCTCGACAAAAAGAATATTTTTGTTAAGATGCCATTGAAACATCTTACCTTCATTATGTTCTTTTAAAGTATTGTAAAAATTGTGCAATTGGGAAACAACAAAAATGAATTTACAGCAAATTGATCCTGATATTTTTATCAGCGGCCAAATTAGCATAGAAAATATAAAAACATTGGCAGAAGCTGGTTTTAAAACAATTATCTGTAACCGTCCCAATCACGAGGGACCTCATCAACCTGATTTTTCAAGCATTAAAGCGGTCGCAAATGACTATGGCATACAAGCCTATTATATTCCCATTTCTCCTCCGACCATAGAAAAAGCAGATGTTGAAACCATGCAAACAATTCTAAAAACAGCCTCTCTCCCTCTTCTCGCTTATTGCCATCATGGGACGCGTTCACTGCATCTTTATCGTTTAGCACGTCTTTAATCACAGGATTCCTACGCTTCCCACCCATTTTAAAAGACAAAGATTTTTTAATCCGCACCGATCTGTAAACAAGAATCTGTCAATCATTTTTGTCTCACACCTTCCACTTGGAACTGTTCCTTCATGGTAGACATCTCATACAGCTTGATAAGCAAGCTTTTTTCTTAAAGATACAACAAACATTCACTCCTAAAAATATAAAAATGCATGCAAATTGCATGAAACGATAAACTTTTAAAATAAAAAAGTCGTCGATTTTAAACTTATGAAACTCTAAAGTTAAAAGCACAAGAAATTTTAAAAACTGTATTTTTCCTTCTTCTCATCTATTCTTGCCCAATACGTTGTGTGCTTATTCATTTACTTTTTATCATGGGTTTTAACGGATCATAAAGAAACAAGCAGTAAACTTTCGAATGATAACAAAATCCATAAAATTAACTTTGAAAAAGATAATGCCTAAATCAAACCTTCAGATATTCGATTCTCCCTCTCAACAACGGGAAAAACGTATATTCCGTGATGTTTTGGAATATATTTTTGTGATGATCATCACTTTAAGTGCTATTCTTACCGCTCTTCTTTCTTTTTCAGATAAACTTAGAGTATATTTTTAAAAGTAAGCAACCTATCCAACTGTGATAATGGTTGGATTGTCTTTAAAATTTCTTTTGCTTTTT
This sequence comes from Bartonella queenslandensis, assembly GCF_018155095.1. GTDB lineage: Bacteria > Pseudomonadota > Alphaproteobacteria > Rhizobiales > Rhizobiaceae > Bartonella > Bartonella queenslandensis_B. The sequence continues at coordinate 23,207 of NZ_NAAI01000009.1, forward strand.
TTTCATCACGGTGCATTTGTGCAATCAAAGGTTCAAGCCCATCAAATTTTTCTTGTCCGCGCAAAAATTGAAAAAAAGAAACGGTACAGCTTTCCCCATAAAGATCATCGTTAAAATCAAACAAATAGGTTTCCAAAAGTGGCGCTCCATCTTTAACAACTGTTGGACGACACCCAAAGCTTGCAACACCATCATACAAAATACCGTTCGCACGACGCAAGCGTACCGCATAAACACCATGTGCCAAACGAACTTGAGGAGGCAACATCTGATTAGCGGTAGGAAACCCCAAAAGGCGTCCAAGTTTGTCGCCTTGAATAATATTGGAGCATACTCGATAGTGATACCCTAACAAATGGGCTGCTTTGTCCACTTCCCCTTGTGAGAGAAGTTGCCGAATAAAACTCGAGGAAATGATCAACGGTTGTGAATCTTGAGGATGAGAAACGCATGGTTGAGAAACGCAAGGAACTTGCACAACCTGAAATCCATATTCTTTTCCTCTTTGGCAAAGAAGATGTACGTTTCCTCTTTTCTGATGACCAAATTGAAAATTTTCGCCTGTTACCACAACGGAAACATCAAAAACTTCCTTTAAAATCGACTGAATAAATTCATCTGCTGAAAGAGCAGCAAACTGTGCATCAAACGGCTGCTCAATCACGCCGTCAAAGCCAAGGATTTTAAAAATTTCAGCTTTTTCAGCCGCCTCTGTCAAACGATAGACAGGCGCTGAACGTTGAAAAAAACTTCTTGGATGAGGTTCAAAGGTTAAAACAACAGCGGGTTTCTTTTTTATCCGCGCCAAATCAAGGGCTTTTTGCAACACCACCTGATGCCCACGATGAACACCATCAAAATTTCCAAGTGCCAACACGGCTTCCTGCCAAGCCGAAGGAAACCTATGAGTTCCCTGAAGACGCAAAAAATTAGCCATTACTGAAGTGCCCACATGATTGCTTGTGGCCTATAACCATGACGCTCAAGCAAAGAATGCAAAGCTTGCTTATCCACCACACCATTTTTCATATAATCATAACAATGAATCCCCCCCATAATATAAAGAGCATCAAGCCCAAAATGAGCCGCCCCCTTAATATCTGTTAAAAGACCATCACCAATAGCTAAAACTTTACTTTTTTCTACTGTCCCGCGTATTTTTTGAAGTTTTTCAAAGGCACACTCATAAATAGGCGCGTGAGGTTTTCCAGCAATGCGGACTTCCCCCCCTAATTGCTGATAAAGACGCGCTAATGCACCAGCACACCAAAATTCCTTATTTCCATAATGGACAATCACATCCGGATTAGCACAAATAAAAGGTAAATTCCGCGCGCGTATACGACGAAACATCTCCTCATAAGCAGAGGGTTCTTCATCAAAATCTTCAAGAAAACCACTACAAACGACCACAGAAGCTTCCCATTCTTCAACAAATTCAGACTCTAACCCTTCAAACAGCACCAAATCACGTTGTGGACCAATGAAAAAAACTTTACGCGGCGCAGCACAAATGAGATTACGCGTTACATCCCCTGAAGTGATAATGGCATCATAATAGTCGCTATGAATATTCATGCTTTGTAATTGGGCGGCAACATCTTCCCGTAGTCGAGGAGAATTGGTTAATAAAATAACACTTTTCCCCATTTGTCGAATTTTATACAACGCGTTTAACGCGGGTTCAAATGCATGGACACCGTTATGCACAACACCCCACACATCACAAAAAACAGCATCATAATGCGCTATCACAGTCTCAATATGGGTAAGTTCATTCATGATGCACCTATCTCTATGTGTCTTTGATCAAGCCGTATTTTACTTCAAAATTACTTATCGAAAGATAAGACTTCTGTCATCTGCTTTCTCAAACCATATCCCAACTTTTTATCGTCTATAGAGATCATAAGAAACGATAAAATAAATAAGTTATTATTAAGTTGTGCAAAATTCTAAAATGTTTGATAGTAAAAGCTCATTATTGCTAAATGCTCATTTTTCTCATAAAAATTTTAGTTCTAACAAAAATTGCGTTAATCTTGTTTTTTATCGAAAACACGCTGATTCTTTACTTGGAAAATAAACGAATAACGCCCCCCTTTAAAAAATCACTTCCTTAAGTATAAATCCATTGAGTTATAATAAATGGGCTTAAGCAATTGAGAAATATCTCTTTGAAAACAAACATGTGAATGTACGACAACAAAATCTATAATGTTTTGATTTTATGTTAAATGAAAAGTGTTCACTCGTGAAAACTTTTCCCTATCATCAAAATATCTCAGCCGTATAAAAACAAACCATTTTGCTCACTCACATAAGAAAAACAAAATGAATCCTTTTGATTATTGGCTAAAAACAACACAGTAAGAATAGCTTGAGCTTAAAAACCAAGCTTTATCTTTGTGAAAAGCAGAGCTGAAAACATGACTTTAATGAGTCAGCATAAAAAATTGAGAAGCAAACAGCCTTTCATTTAAAAACTCTATCCGTTTCAAGAAAAACTATTTTTATTGCCAATCTCCTAAAATTACTTTATGAGTTTAAAAGTGTCTTGGTCGCATACGCAACGACCAATAGGGATTAAAAGCCTGAAACCTAAAAACATGAATTGACCCCGCTTTGTGGGTATCCCGGAATTCCGGGAGATTTTGCTATGTCCAAGTGCTTTTCAGCACTAAAAGCAAAATGCTGATTTAGGTTCAGTGCTTTTAACTCCCGGAATACTCATGCGAGGGCGCTCGCAACCGGCGGGGAAAAAATGCAAAATCAAAATCTTAATATTGATCTTTTTGTAGGCAAAAAAATTCGCTTTAAAAGAAAAATGTTGAAGATGTCTCAAAAAACATTAGGTCAACATTTAGGTGTCACCTTCCAACAAATTCAAAAATATGAAAATGGCTTAAACCGTGTCAGCGCAGGGCGGTTAAAGGAAATTTCCGATATTTTGAAGGTTCCAGTTTCCTTCTTTTACACTGATATCATCAAAAAAGAAAACACCCCGTATCATTATGATGAAATCGCAGCGAGCAAAGAGGAATATTTGCTTTTAAAAAGTTTTAGAGTCCTCCCATCTGTCAAACAGAAAGCAATTTTAAACTTAATTTGTGATCAAAATTAAAGCATTTAAAAGCATGAGTATAAGGTGATACACGCCCTGTTCTTGACTTTCTCCCCACACCTCAAAGGACGCCCCTCTCCCCAAACCGGTTGATAAACGATCCACCTTCTCAAGAACAGCTCCTTCTCAGCTTCCCATTTCATAAGGTTCCTCTCCCCAAGTTATATCAACAAGCCCTCCCCTGAATATTCACCGCACTCTCTCACCAAAACAGCCTATGCATAAAATTTTTGTGCCTTACATCACCATACCGCAAACAATAGTGTTTTACAGCACAATAGGGCAAGCATTCTACGTATAAAAGAATAACCCCTCTTCGCTGTAGATATTCCATTAATTTTAAACAATGCACATTTAATATACTTAAAGACTCGTAAGATGCCTGTTATAAAGGTGCACAACGCATTGATTTATAATGATAATTCACTGTTTTGTATGTTGAATGAGAGTCTCCAATACCATAAGCTTCTCTCATTTCAAACCTATTCCATGTTGCATCAATCAAAACCATTCCCTTGCATATTACAGGCAGGATGCGTGTGTGGATCAAATTTGTATAGACAAGAACTAAAAATGGCTCTTATGAACGCTCTCAAATGCCAAGATCTGTCGCAACACCCGCGGGCTGATAAATAGTGTGATGGTGCCGGCTTGCTACTTCACAAGCGTCAAGATGGGGATGCTCAATGAATTTACCACTATACCCTTCACGGGCGTCGTCGTAAAATGGGATTGGGCGCGTTGCGAGATGTTTCTTTAAAACAAGCCCGTGAATTGGTAACTGGGTGGCGCTCTGTTTTACGCGAAGGTTGTAACCCTATTAAAGAGCGCAATAAACAAAAGCGTGAAGCAATCTCCATTATTTAAAAGACATTTCTCTAGATACTTTTGAAAGCCGTAAAGCTGAATTAAAAGAAGATGGAAAAGATGGTCAATAGTTTCCACCTTTACGCGAGAAAGCCTATGAGCATTATAATGCTTAGTCTCATTCTTAATAGGCGACGAAGTCATCAAAGCAAAAATTCCAATGCTTTTTTGCATATATTTCGACCATTGCTGCCCCCTTATATTATTATAATTATTTTATACTTAACTATATAAAAATATAGAGAAAAAACCAAAAATACAAAACACTTTTATGAAGATTTTTTCGTAAGGATCTATTTGAAATCCATCCATCATGGAGAAGACAGCATTTAGAAGCAGATAGTTTTGTATGAAAGCTTCATAAAGCGTACGACGGATTGACTAGTAGATTTGAAGAAATAAACAGCTTTTGCCCAATACTGAAAACAAAATTCTAATTTAAAAAACGCTTGCTATGATTTTTTAAATCTATTGTAAAATATTCTATCCGTTATATTAAATGTTACACCATTTTGTGGGATGTTCATTTTTTACTTTTATCAATCTCGCTCTAAAAATTGATCAACCCCACTCTACACCCCCGTTTCTTGAGCGTTTTTTATCTTCTCACTTTCTCCTTCAAGCACAAATACTCGAAAAACCTTTCCCACCAACAATGACAATCCCCTTCTTTTGAAAAACACACAAGAAGAGAGCCCATTTTAAGAGAAAATCTCTCTTAAAAATAGAAATGTTATCCGTTCATCTTTATGAAAAAAGATGCAAATATTCTCATGGCTCATTCCAGTTTACTCTAAGATCTGTTGCAATTTTATGAATAAAGTTTCTCTATTAAGGTTCAAGTCAATAGATTGGTTACAGTCAATCACGGACTTGCAAAGGGGTTGTAAGATCCATTATCGCGCCGCCATTTTAAAGGTTCGGTGAAATGACTTGACCAAAGACCAATCTTGTTGCCGCGTGCTTTTTCTTCCGCATGATGATACTGCGTTGGAATAGGATTTTTACCCTCCTTTGAGAGGACCAACATACCTTCTGCAAGACCAGCTTCTGCCAAATCAACCCCCTGAACAAAACATTGTGCATAATAAACACCATTGTGCATAAAAGCCTGCTTACAGGATAAATCCTGACCAAGTGTTTTGGTGACAAGCCAAGCCGTTGTAACTGCACCACAGGGCCATTCTTGATCCTTTAATTTTGCTTTTTGACGTGGTGCACATGTGTCCACACCATAAAGATGAATATCACGGGTAATATGGGATCGCCAAGATTGCGCAGAAGGCGTCAGTAATTTAAATGTGGTTCCACTCGTAACGGATGCCCTACCATGAAAAACAACAGCACTATTGGCAATATCGTTTAGTGAAATGCTCTTCTGCAAATTGAGAGCTGGTTCATCTTTTTCTAATGGCTGTTTGGAGATCGATTTAACCAACTTTTTTTCTTCTCGATAGAGATCAACAATATCTTGAATATCTTGCATCTCAAACGGTTTAAGAATGCTGAAATCTATTTTATCTTTATATTGGCTTAATCCCCACACTATGGACCCCATAATGTAAATAATAACAATCAATTTAAATAGCATCTCTTAACACGCTCGCTCAAAAAATTCATTGTTTTCCTATCCTTTCAGATCATTTGTCAGCAATCCCCTTGTTTTTAAAGAAAAAATCCAAATATAAGTGTTGCAGATTAACTACAGTTTGTAAAGAATAATATTTTTTCTTGCATTATTTTAATATTGTTATTTTTACCAAAATACAACTTAAAATTGCCATTTTCATATAACACAATCTCAATTTAAAAAGACTTCTGTCTCTTTAAGAAGAAAAGTTTGAGAGTGATAAAGATCCGCTATCAAGACTTTTAAAACAAAAAAACGAGGAGTTTAGACTGTCATGAAATAGCAGAATTCTCCAGTTGTTAGAGGCAATGGAATGTCGATAGATGAACAAATATTGTTTGTTAAAGAGAGGTAAAATGACAGATAATAGATTCCAAAACATCATTTTTATCGTGACCATGCTGCTTTTTACGGCAGTTTTTGTATCAGATTTTTCTTATGCTGCTCCTACTCCTGCTACTGGTGGAGGTGGTCTGGGAAATCTTGATGGTGTTTTAGGCAACATTGTCACAATGATGACAGGTGCAACAGCAAGACTTATTGCCATTATATGTGTTGCTGCTGTAGGGATTGGCTGGATGTACGGCTTTATTGATTTGCGCAAAGCAGCTTACTGTGTTCTAGGGATTGCTATTGTTTTTGGTGCCCCTACTCTCGTCACTAAGTTAGCGGGCACAACATAAATGAACGAAGATACTCTTTTCCTTGCCTGTACGCGCCCGGCCATGTTTGCCGGTGTTACAATGGAAGCGATGGCGCTCAATGTTATGGCAACATCCATTCTTTTCATTTTGACCAGTGATTTTACCATGTTTGGTCTTGGGATTGGGATGCACTTTATTTTGCGAGAAGTAACAAAGTATGACCACAACCAATTTCGCGTATTATTTGCATGGCTCAATACACGAGGAAAACAGAAAAACCTCAACCGATGGGGAGGAGGTTCAACCTCCCCTTTACGCCTTATCCGCACCTATAAGGAACTAAGCTGAAGGAACGAAACCGGTGAAACAGATGTCAATGATGAAACGGGAAACTTTACCCGAAGAATATATTCCCTATATACGTCACATTAACCAACATGTCGTTGCTTTAAGTTCACGCTGTTTGATGGTTGTGTTGGCCGTTGAAGGTGTAAATTTTGACACTGCCGATATTGATCAATTAAATTCTTTACACAACCAATTGAACACTCTTTTGAAAAATATTGCAGACGAGCGGGTTGCTTTATATTCTCACATCATCCGCCGTCGTGAAACGATTTATCCAGAAGGCCATTTTCTTTCATCTTTTGCAACAAAATTAGATGAAAAATATAAAAAGAAAATGGTTTCGCAAGAACTGTATCGAAATGATCTGTTTATTTCACTGCTTTGGAATCCCGCAGCAGATAAAACGGAACGACTGGTTGCATTTTTTCAGCGCTTAAGCAAGGCAAAAAAAACACAATCTGAACCCGATGAGGAAGCTATTCGTAAACTCGAAGAGCTAAGCCAAGATCTCATGCAAGGTTTGGAAGAATATAAAGTTCGTCTCCTATCAATCTATGAGCACGAAGGACTTTTATTTTCCGAACAAAGTGAATTTCTCCACCAATTGGTGGGTGGAAGACGTGAACGTATTCCTCTTACATTTGGCACCATTGCTTCAACGATTTACTCAGATCGTGTTATTTTTGGAAAAGAAATTATTGAAATTCGCCATGAGAGCAATGAACGCTTTGTCGGCATGTTTGGATGGAAGGAATACCCTTCTAAAACACGCCCAGGTATGACCGATGGTTTGCTTACGGTACCATTTGAATTCATCTTAACACAATCCTTTGTTTTTAAAAGTAAAGCGGCCGCTAGTGCCATTATGAGCCGTAAACAAAATCAAATGATTAATGCGGCCGATCGTGCGAGCTCACAAATTGATGCGCTAGATGAAGCCCTCGATGATTTGGAATCAAACCGTTTTGTTCTAGGCGAACATCACATTTCTTTGGCCGTTTTTGCGGATCATCCAAAAATGTTGACTGAAAACTTATCAAAGGCACGTTCCCATTTAACCAATGGGGGAGCTGTGATTGCTAGAGAAGATTTAGGATTGGAAGCCGCATGGTGGGCACAACTTCCTGGAAACTTTAGCTATCGTGCGCGTTCAGGCGCCATCACCAGCAGAAACTTTGCCGCTTTATCGCCCTTCCATTCTTTCCCCGTTGGCAAATTAAACGATAATGTTTGGGGAGCTGCTGTCGCATTGCTAAAAACACAGGCTGGTTCACCTTACTATTTTAATTTTCATTATGCTGATCTTGGAAATACTTTTGTTTGTGGACCGTCTGGCTCTGGTAAAACAGTCATTGTTAATTTTCTTCTTGCACAATTACAAAAACACAATCCGAGAATGGTTTTTTTTGACAAAGATCAAGGAGCAGAGATTTTTGTACGCGCTGGAGGTGGAAAATATAAACCTTTAAAAAATGGACAGCCCACCGGTATTGCTCCCTTAAAGGGCATGGAATACAACGAAAAAAATAAAATCTTTCTTCGTAATTGGATCTTAAAGCTTGTGACCTCTGAAGGGCAAACGGTGACCGAAGAAGAGCGACAAGATATTGCCAAAGCCATTGATTCCTTAGAAAATTTACCCCCAACACAACGCTCTCTTGGCGCCCTTCAGTTGTTTTTTGACAACACATCCAAAGAAGGGATTGCCATGCGGTTACAACGCTGGATTAGAGGCAATGATTTAGGATGGGTTTTTGATAATGATCAAGATGATCTCAACTTAAATGCACAATTTATTGGTTATGACATGACCGATTTCTTAGACAACGAAGAAATTCGGCGTCCCTTGATGATGTATCTCTTTCACCGCATTCTTGATCTGATTGATGGACGGCGCATCATTATTGTCATTGATGAATTCTGGAAAGCTTTAGAAGATGACTCATTCAAAGCTTTTGCGCAAGATCGTCTTAAAACAATTCGTAAACAAAATGGCTTAATGCTCTTTGCGACACAAAGCCCTAAAGATGCTTTAAACTCTACAATCGCACACACAATTATTGAGCAATGCCCCACCCAAATATTTTTTCCAAATCAAAAAGCAAATTACAATGATTATGTCGAAGCTTTCAAACTCACTGAGCGCGAATTTGAACTGATACAGTCAGAATTAAGTAGAGAATCCCGTCGTTTTCTCGTCAAGCAAGGACAAAGCTCTGTTGTTGCAGAACTTAACTTACGTGGAATGAACGATGAGATCGCCGTTTTAAGCGGCACAACCAAAAATATTGAACTCATGAATGAAATTATAAACGAATATGGAACAGATCCTGAAAAATGGCTGCCCATATTTTATCAAAGGAGAAAAAATCAATGAAAAAATATGGCTTAGTAACACTATTGTCTTTTTCTTTTATTTCTCATGCAATAGCACAAACGACACCCGATGCTGATGAATATTATAAACAAGCACTTGAGAACACACAAAAATTAGATGCTGCAAAATCAGAAACAGCTGAAACCATTTATAAAAGTGCAACTGAAACTGCAAAAAAAATTGAAGAAATAAGTAAGAAACTTGAAGAAGTTAAATCAAAAATAGATACAACAGCAGCTGAAGCGACAACGGACGCTGAAAAAGCATCTAAACTTGAAAAATTGCAGCATCTTCAAGCTCTTCAACAAGAACTTCAAGTAAAGCTTTCTCTTCTTCAAGCAGGTCTTCAGGTGAGTTCTTTAAAGCTTCAGTCTCTTGATATGATTCAAGCAAGAGATACGAAGACAAAAGAGGAGCTGCGTGAAGAAAAGGAGAAAGAAAAGCATAAAAAACTTGAAGCAACATTAGAAGAAAAAGAAAAAAAATTAAAAGAAAAAATTGAAAGTGCGCGTACAGATGTCAGACTATAGTTTTGCTCCCTTTGAAAGCATTTCTGGGTATATTTTGAAACCTCTCGACAATGTGATGGACACAACGGTGAGTGGTTTATCTTCTGCTATTTCAGCACCCTTAAATCTTGCCGCAATCATTTTTATCTTCCTTTATGGCTATAATGTTATGACAGGTCGCGTTGCGCTTTCCATGCATAGTCTTCTTAACAATGTTGTTAAAATTGTCGTTGTGACGACAATGGCAACGAACGCAGAGACGTTTAACACATATGTTAAAGATATTTTCTTCAATGATTTATCCAATGCTATTGGAAACGCACTAAACAGTAATCCTGCCAACTCCAATGTTTTTGATTATATTTTGTTAAAAGCAAGTAAACGCTATCAAGATGTCTTATACAATGCTTGGTTTTTTGAAAAGATCGTTGTGGGGCTTCTTGGTTCTATCATGCTTCTCGCTGTTATTCTCTTTTGTATAGGTGGTTTTATTGTTCAAATGTTTTCACAAGTTGCATTGGTCATGATTATAGGTCTTGGACCTCTGTTCATTAGTTTATATTTGTTCAATGCAACGCGAAAATACAGTGATGCATGGATTACAACTTTGATTAATTTTACTATTTTACAAGTTCTTGTGATCATGCTTGGAACCATTATATGTCAAGTGATCCTACAGGTTCTCAAAGTTTCATATGATTCAATCTATGTTCTTTTCCCTCCTGTCATCGTCATTTCGATCATAGGGGTTATCATCTTTCGTGCGCTTCCTAGTATTGCAACGGCTCTCGCCTCTGGTGGACCATACTTTAACGCTGGTGTCTCTTCAGGAGGTCAGATTTTCACAATGCTTGCCAATAGTGCAAGAGCGAGTGGTAATGCAATAAAAAGTGCCACTTTACAAATCTCAGGGGCTGCCGGCAAAGGTGCGGCAGGCGCGGCAGCAAAAGCAGGAAGATCTGGAGGTGGTCGTGGTCGGTTTTAAGATAAAGTACCTCCTTAAAAGAATGAGCATTTTTGTTTTTGCCTTGCGTGCGCCCTTTGGCGCACGCACCGTGATCCTGTTCCATGAAAGACCTAAAACCCTAGGTCTTACAACAAAATCAATCACAATATTACATCACATAAATTTGTAAAAGTGTTCAGGAATAAAGGCTCTTATGCATTGCATTCCAAGATATTTGTGAGTTCAAAAAATGAAACGAAAAATAACTTTTGTTATGATCCTAACAATCGCCCTTACCGGCTGTGCTTCTTTGAGTGGTCCTAAAAAACCACCGCGCTGCAATGGCAAGCATACACGTGTTTTAAATAAAGATAAGTGGAATTGGGACAATAAAAATATTGTCCTGCAAGAAAAGGCTGTAAAACCTGTTACCGCACCCATCATTCTCAATACTTTAGACAGTGAAAAAGAAACAGCCAATCTAACACTTCATCCAGCTTTATTAAAGCCGGTTATTCATGAAGCACGATCTGATAAAACTGTGGAGGTTACACGTGAAAAGTGATGCCCTTGAAGAATATATAAAAGAAGCACGCTCATTTGACATTGATCGCATGCATGGCATGCGCGTGCGGATGAAAATTTCCATGGCTTTAACAGTGCTTTTTGGATTGATGACGATTGCGCTCGCTTTGGCTGTCGCAGCTTTGACGCCTTTAAAAACTGTAGAGCCTTTTGTTATCCGCGTTGATAACTCAACAGGCATCATCGATACTGTAAGTGCTCTAAAGGAATCCCCGAATGACTATGATGAAGCGATAACGCGTTATTTTGCCAGCCAGTATGTTCGTGCTCGTGAAGGTTTTCAAGCCTCAGAGGCAGAAAACAATTTTCGCTTAGTTTCTCTTTTATCTTCTGCAAAAGAACAAAACCGTTTTGCAAAATGGTACGCGGGCAATAATCCAGAAAGTCCACAAAATATTTATCATAACATGATTGCTACAGTCACAATCAAATCAATCTCTTTTATAAGCGAAGATCTTATCCAAGTCCGTTACTATAAAACGGTCAGAGACTTTAGTGAAAAAGAAACTATTTCCCATTGGGTTTCAATTTTAAATTTTTCTTATGTTAACGCACACATTTCAACCTCTGACCGTCTCATTAACCCCCTTGGTTTTCAAGTATCGGAATATAGATCTGATCCAGAGGTGATAAAATGATCAGACTTTTACACATAATTTTTTTAACGTTTACAATCACTCTCGGCTTTCATACGGTGCTCTCGTTTGCGGAAACTGCGCCTGTGAGTGCACGTAAAGATAACCGCATCAGATTTATCAATTATGACCCCTACAACGTCGTACAAATCATTGGTTCCATTCGCTCTTCAGTTCAACTGGAATTTGCCGATGATGAAGAAGTCGCCTATGTAGGAATTGGAAATTCCGTTGCTTGGCAAGTTGCGCCAGCTGGCCACTTTGTTTTTCTCAAGCCGCGAGAAGTCCAACCTGTAACCAATTTACAAATCGTTACAAGCCGCCAAGATGGAACAAAACGCTCTTATCAATTTGAGTTGCAAATCCGTGAAGGCGATGTTTCAGCCGGCAATGAGACTTATTTCTTGGTAAAGTTTCGCTACCCAGAAGATGAAGCCTTGCGTAAGAAATTAGCCGAAGCGGCAAAAGCCGAACAACGTGAAGAAAATTTTGTCAATGATATTTTAAATATCCATGAAGATTTTGGACCACGCAATTGGGCTTATGAAGCCCAAGGCTCATCCCTCATTGAACCTACTTCTGTCTATGATAATGGGAAAACAACAACTTTTACCTTTTTAGGCAATGTTGAAATCCCAGCCATTTATCTTGTAACGCCTGATGGACAAGAATCCCTCATTCCTAAATCAATTAAAGGCAACAAGGTTATTGTTCATGCGACAGCTGCACAATTCACACTACGACGTGGAAATGAAGTATTGTGCATCTTTAATAAAAGGTTTGTCCCAGAAGGAATTAACCCTGAAACAGGGACAACATCACCATCTGTAAAACGTAAAGTGAACATAGGAAGCAGCCATGAATAACAACGTGGATGAAAAAAATATTAACGATCGCGATACAATAAAAAATGCTCAAGGAAAAAGTCAACAGAGCAATGTAGGCAAAGCAATCGCTCTTGTTATTCTTTTCAGTGTCTGTCTTTATTTAGCCTATTCAACGCTTATCACAGAAAAAAAACAATCGATTGAATCTTCAAAAGAAGGACCAAAAGAAGGAAAAGTTATTAAACAAACAGAACTTTTTCGTCCTGCACAACCTGCCCCTCCCTCCGTTGAACCGGCTCACCGAAAGAACGCTCTGTTACCCAAAGTCGAGCTACCAACACCCAACATCAATCAATTAAATTCTGATGATCCTCTGTTGGAAGCCGCCCAACGTGCTCCTGTATTAGCTTATGCAAATACACAACAAGGCAAAACAAATGCACAAGCAAACAATGGCACTTTGCCACATCAACTTGACAGCAAACCTGATGAGACAACACAGCGCTTCAATCATCTTCTCAAACCTACAGTGCTTGAAGGTATTCGTGCTTCAACCCTTGGCAATCGAAATTATATCATTACGATGGGAACTTCTATCCCCTGTATCTTAGAAACTGCCATCAACAGTGATCAACAAGGATTTGCTAGTTGTATCGTTTCCAGAGATATTTTATCAGACAATGGTCGTGTTGTTCTTCTTGATAAAGGCACCCAAATTGTTGGTGAATATCGCGCTGGTTTGAAAAAAGGCCAAAAACGTCTCTTTGTGCTATGGAATAGAGCAAAAACCCCCAATGGTATCATTATATCCTTAGCTTCACCGGCAACAGACAGTTTAGGACGTTCTGGTATTGACGGTGATATTGATAATCATTGGTTAGAGAGGATTGGATCGGCACTTCTTGTATCTCTCATAAAAGATGTAACAAACTATGCCAATAAACGTTTATCAAAAAAACAAGAAAAAGAAGAGAATGAAACAATCTCTTCAGGACAAAACATTGCAAATATTCTTGTCGAAAATTACGCTAATATTCCTCCAACTTTATCTAAAAACCAAGGGGAAATGGTAAATGTTTTTGTTGCCCGCGATTTAGATTTTTCCAGCGTTTATAAACTGAAAGTTATCGAAAACAAAAAGCAGATTGTCAATCGAGCTGTTTCAAGAAACTTTTACAAAAATTCTGCGATACCTTAAAATGAATCCAAACCCACACACCCTAAGCGATGAAGCCGTCGCAATTGTTCTCACAAAACTTGAACCTATCAGTACTTTTTTGAAAGATGAGAGTCTTTTTGAAATTGTTATCAATCGTCCCTATCAAGTGATGACGGAAGGGGTTAATGGATGGGAAACGATAGAAGCACCAGCTCTCTCTTTTAATGAACTGATGGGAATTGCGAAAGTTGTCGCGTCCTATTCCAAGCAAAATATATCAGACAGGAATCCAATATTATCGGCTACTCTCCCAGGCAATGAGCGCATTCAAATTGTCATTCCTCCAGCTGTCGAAAAAGACACAATTAGTATGACAATTCGCAAACCCTCATCGCAGAGTTTTTCTCTCGAAGAGCTCGCCCATAAAGGTCTTTTCTCGTTATGTGAGCAGGTTTCTTTCACACCATTGAATGATTATTATACGCGTTTTAACGAACTCAAAATCATCGAGCATAATTTAGCCAATGCTTACTGCAATAAAGACTTTGTTTCCTTTTTAAATCAGGCTGTAAAATGCCAAAAAAATATTTTGATTGCAGGAAAGACTGGTTCGGGTAAAACAACATTATCAAAAGCATTAATTGCCAAAATTCCTCAAGACGAGCGTATTATCACCATTGAAGACACACAAGAATTGGTGATACCGCACCCTAACCATGTCTCAATGATCTATTCAAAAGATGGCCAAGGTTTAGCTTCTGTTGGTCCCAAAGAATTGCTTGAATCATCTTTACGGATGCGTCCTGATCGTATTCTTTTGCAAGAACTTCGAGATGGTACAGCCTTTTATTATATCCGCAATGTCAATTCGGGCCATCCAGGCTCTATCACAACCGTTCATGCCTCAACAGCCCTTGCGGCCTTTGAACAAATGACCCTTTTGGTCAAAGAAAGTGAAGGAGGAGGTGATTTAGAGCGTGATGATATTCGAGGTCTATTGATTTCAATGATTGATATCATCATCCAATGCAAACGGGTTGAAGGAAAATTTAAGGTCACAGAAATTTATTATGATCCTTTCAAACAACGAAACATCTTTGGCGGTGACTAAGACAAAATCATATCGGTTGAAGACGCTTTTAAAGCAACGATTGGTCATAAAAGGAAAAATGCATGAAAATCAAAACAATAGAAAATAGAGGCAATCTTTTATCGATGACAGCAGAAGAATTAAAACGCCGCCGCCAAGCTGTTGATGCCGTTATCAGCACCCATGCAATAGAGGACATAACGCTTCACTCCAAAACATTACAAATTCTAGAGGAATACGCAAAGGGGAACATTTCACTCGAGGAATTTAACACTCTAATGCACAACGTAAAATTATAAGGAGGTAACAATGCCAAAAGCAAAAGCAAAAACCAAAAATATCGAAACAATTTCTCCTTATCATTATGTCTATCCAAACACCACAACGCTCAAAAATAAATATGGCATAAAAGACTTAAAATCCTTTCTGGATAAATGCTCACATGATTCAGCTCAAGCAATGATCAATCTGCGTGAAGCCCCTCTCCCAGAAAAATTTGGTAGTTCCTATCTATGCTCTATTCATCATCAGTTGTTTAAAAATACCTTTGAATGGGCTGGACATCTGCGCCATCTCCCCTTTACATTTGAAGATGGCACCACAGCCGCCATGCCCGAAATGAAAAGAACAGGATGGGACAATCCTTTTGCAATCGGTGATGAAGTCCAAGAAGGTTTACAAAAATTAGATCAAACGCTTAGCGAAAAGAATAATTTGCAAGGCTTAACACGCCAAGAATTTAACTCTGAAGCCATAAGCTTATTTAATTCTCTTAACCAACTCCATCCTTTTAGAGTAGGCAATGGACGGACACAACGAGCATTTTTTGAAAAGCTTGCTCAAGCCGCAGGGCATCAGCTTGATTTTTCACTTGTTACAAAAGAACGCATGATGCTCGCCAGTGTCGCAGTAGCAGAAAACGATGATCTAAAACCGATGCAGCATCTGTTTGAAGATATCTCCAATCCAGAAAAAATTCATCTTTTAAAAGAGTTCATGAGCCATATGAAAGAACTCGGACGCAATGTGAATGATCGCCCTGTTATGGTCACCAAGGAAGGTGAAACTTACACAGGCACCTATAGGGGGGCTGGTCATGATAGCTTTGCCTTCAATGTGAAAGGCGCTTACATCATCGGCAGTAAAGAGCAGCTCACACCAGAACAACTCAAAACATTAAAACCTGGTGATAAATTTACCTTCACCGTTCCACAAACACGAGAGTTAAAAAACATTCTCATTCCTGAAGAAAAATTAGCCCCTTTGACAAAAAATGACAAAGCCGAAATGATTGCAGAAGATGCCGGTGTCCACACCGCTCGAAACCAAATTCAAAAGTTAGCAAAAATTGTTTATGGTAGCTCAAAAACATTAGACAAAAAGATGGTAGAGATTATTAAAAATCCAGCCTTAGGCCAACAGCTCGCCAATCAAATTGAAAAGACACCGAACTCTGTTGCTCATCTTGCCGGTTTCAGTTTATTTGGACTCCAAAATCAAGCACGTGCAAACGCTAAAAATCATATTGATATGCTCTGTACGGCAATCGCAAATTTCACGCATGCAGTAAAACATGCGGAGAAGGGAATTACGCAAGAACATGCAACAGAACAAAAACGCCGTGCAACAACAGTAGAAATGCCAAGTAAAAACTTGCAAGATCTCTTCACCTTGCCCAAAGAATTACAGCAAGAATCTTTAGCAAAAAATCTTGGACTTCAAAAAGAGCTGAGCAATCTTGTCAAAAACATCAATAGCCGTCTCTCAGCAACTGAACATAAAGCTGTCAAAAATAATGAGTATGAAACATTGGCTCAAAGCATTGGTGTATCAGAAAATAAAGCCACGAAAATTGCACAAACTGTTAAGCAAGCCCAAGAAGTACACCAGCAAATCTGCACGCGCGCAGTCATTCGCTCAAATGTGCTCTCTATGGCCAGCTAGGAATGGATGAAACCTTCCTCTTTCATGAAAAGGGCGCATAAACGAAAACGAGTAGAGTTATCTGCGCCTTTTCAAAAGAGAGTATTACACCCTTGAAAAAAGAGCATTTCACAGCAAATTCTAAAGAGAATTGAAAGTAAAATACAATGAAGTATACCAAGGCACAAATGGTTCTTATTTTAGTCCCAATCGTTTTAGGGGCTTTAACGATATTCCTTGTCCCTCATTTTTTGTCGTTTATAACAAATGGACTAAAGAGTGATCAAATTTATTGGACTCTTCGTTCAGAGCCTTTATTAGTCTTAGCACTAACGGCTGCTGTTTTATTGTTGTATAGTCTCTCACAAAAACTACACCTGCGTAGAGTCATCACGTTTGTTTCCGTTGTTTTTTTTGGAACCGTTGCTCTTTACTATGTTGTGGGTGAAATAAAACGCTTAAGTCCCTATGTTGGCCAACAAGGCATAACGTGGAGCTATGCGCTTCAATTCATGGATCCTATGGTTGTCTTTGGCATCATCATTGGTACTTTTTTTTCCCTCATTCAATTCATCACAACCTCTCCCCCTAAAAATAAGGTTAAGCGTGCCAAAAAAGAGGTTTTTGGGGGAGCAGCATGGATGGATTTAAGAGAGGCAGCAAAAATTTTTCCTGCCAATGGGCAAATTGTTGTGGGGGAAAGATACCGTGTTGATCAAGATAATGTATGCAAAATTCCCTTTGCACCTGGCAATAAAACAACATGGGGTAAAGGTGGAACAGCACCTTTGCTAACCTTTAATCTTGATTTTGGTTCAACCCATATGATTTTTTTTGCCGGTTCTGGTGGTTATAAAACCACAAGTACAGTGGTTCCTACTTGTTTAACCTATCCAGGATCTATTATTTGTCTTGATCCCTCAACAGAAGTTGCTCCAATCGTCAAATTTGCCCGTCAAAAGATGGGCAATAGAAATGTTATTGTTCTGGATCCTAATTCACTTTTAACAAAAAGTTTTAATGTCATTGATTGGCTTTTAGACGACAGCGTACCCCGCACACAACGTGAAGCAAATATTGTGAGCTTTTCCAAATTGCTTCTCACCGATAAAAAATCAGACAATTCTTCAGCGGAATATTTCTCGACACAAGCCCATAATCTTTTAACAGCTCTTCTTGCTCATGTGATATTTTCTGATGAATATGAAGACTATGAGCGCAACTTAAAAACATTGCGTGGAATTCTCTCTCAATCAGAAACAGCTATTATCAATCAATTACGCATGATTCAAGAAACAACACCTTCTCCTTTTATTCGTGAAATGGTGGGGATTTTTACAGAAATGGCAGAACAAACTTTTTCAGGAGTCTATACAACTGCCTCAAAAGACACTCAATGGCTTTCTTTGTCTAATTACGCAGATCTTGTCTGCGGTGATGACTTTTCCTCCTCAGATATTGCCAATGGTAATATAGATGTTTTTCTCAATCTCCCTGCAAGCATTTTAAACAGCTATCCAGCGATAGGACGTGTAATTATTGGTGCCTTTCTCAATGCCATGGTTACAGCAGACGGTAACTATAAAAAGCGTGTTTTATTTGTCTTGGATGAAGTTGATCTTCTAGGTTATATGAATATTTTAGAAGAAGCCCGTGATCGTGGACGTAAATACGGCACATCCTTGATGCTCTTTTATCAATCCACGGGTCAGTTGGTCAATCACTTTGGAGAATCAGGGGCACGTTCATGGTTTGAAAGTTGCTCCTTTGTCAGTTATGCGGCCATTAAAGACCTCCAAACAGCTAAAGAAATTTCAGAACGCTGTGGTCAAATGACCGTTGAAGTCACCGGAGTGAACAAATCAAGAGGTTTATCTTTAGGGAAGAGTTCTTACAACATCAATTACCAACAAAGAGCGCTCATTTTACCCCACGAGGTTATTCAAGAAATGCGTCAAGATGAACAAATTATTCTTATGCAAGGACAACCTCCTTTGCGATGTGGCCGTGCCGTCTATTTCAGAAGAAAAGAAATGTTAGCCGCTGCTGCAAAAAACCGTTTTGCCCCACAGAAGAAAAACTAATCTCCATGATGAGATATTAACAAAAAATAACCACAAAAAGGCATATAGCCCTGTTTTTTAAAAGCCTATGAACGAAAAAAATGTCTACATACAAAAAACAGGATCAAAAAATCCGTAATTTTTCCTTTTACATTTTCCTTTTATATTTTGTGCATCGCTTTACCAACAACCAGAACATTTAAAAAGTCTCTATAAAAATGCCCATATACCCAACCAATAGCGACACCAATATTTTCAGAAAAAAAACACATTCCTACAAAGGATTCTCATATATCATTTAGAAAATACATTGATTTATAATAATCACTCATATTTTTGCGTTGAATGAGAGACGGGATAGTGTGAGATTTTCTCATTTAAAATCTGCTCCACGTTGACTGAAACCCTATCACTCGCATGTCACAAGCGGGGTCCCTAGGTGAAGTGGGGCTGTACAAGTAAAGGCATACCTTTTCATAAACCACCTTAAAGTCCAAGGGTTTGTCAGCAATATTTTAGCGCTAGCCCAAACTGTGTGATGGTACCAGCTTCTTTATGAAGCATAAAAATGGGGGCGCTTAATAGATTTTATACACTTTATGGGAGCTGTGCCATTATACCATTCAGGAGCAGCGTCGCCAAATAAGTGTGTTAAAAGACGTCTCTTTAAAACAATCCTGTAAGAATGCAACATAATAGTGTTCTGTTTTGCGTAAAGGATACGCCTCCATTAAAGAATATCATAGATAAAAGATTTTCCTTTGAGACAAGAAACTCTTAAAATACCCTCACAACAAACACTGGTTTCCCCCAAAAAACATCTAAAATATACACCAAAATGAATAAAACATTCTTACACAAGGTTTTTCCCCTTTACGATATCACCATGTGTTCTATTTTAACAACCAAGCATTGAAAAAACAACTTTTTTCCTCGCTCAAAGAAAAGTTTTCCCTCTTATAGATCTTAAAGAAGCGCAATATAATTAAAAGGAACAGCATAAAATAAAAAACGTTTTGTTTTAAATGCAGACAGATAAAAACATAATGGAGAAAAATCTTGATCACTGCTTTCATCGATAGACTTCCCAATCTAAACACTATGTATGAAAAATCCCCAAGCCATCTGATAATCAAGAGCAATCCTCTCCGCCATATCCACGCCCTTCATCAAAGTGCTTTTGCAAAAAACTTTGTTAAAGGCAAAACAACGAAAATCTTAAGCAATATTTTTCTTTTTAGTCTCCCCTTCCCCCCACCTCAAAGGATAAAGACTTCACCCAGAGTTGATTTATAGAAAATCCATTTCTCCCCTCACGGGATTCATAGCAACATCTTAAGTACCAATATTTTACCGCACAACAGAATAATAAATAAAAGAAAACATCAGAGAAGCTAAAATAAATGAAAAAAGGAATAGGCATGAAAACAATCGCAACAAAACATTATGTATCTCTCACACTAAAAGCCTTTCAAAATCCTTACAAAAGGGTTGCTACAATCATCCATACACTTAAGAGAAAAGTACTTTCTCTCATAACACTTAAAATTTCAAAAGAATGCGCGAAGGGGAATTTTCAATATACCAACATGCAGCGTTTAAAACGCGCATCAATCATCACCCTATCCTTTAAGGAGAGCTTATATGTTAGAGCAAAATTATTTATATAAAGGAACCACAACACTCAAAAATAAATATGGCATCAAAGATCCTAAAAAACTTTATGAACGCTGTGCCCATGACGTCTCTAAAGAAGCCGTCAATTTTCGCCATGAACCACCCCCACAAAAATTTGATGTCACTTATCTAGCCTTAATCCACTGGAGCCTCTTTCACAAAACGTTTGAATGGGCAGGCTGCACCCGCGATACATCCTTTACATTTGAAGATGGTACCACTGCCCGCATGCCAGCGATGCGTCCTAAAGGTTATGAAGCTCCTTTTGCTATCGGTCCACAGATAAAAAGAGAACTCAAACAACTCGAAAAAACACTGAACCAGAAGAACAATTTAAAAGGCTTATCGCGCCAAGAGTTTGCTGAAAATGCCGCTGACGTTTTTATGGCACTCGAACACGCACACCCTTTTAGAAAAGGCAATGGGCGTGTCAATCGAATGTTTATGGAAAAACTTGGACAAGCAGCAGGACATCCCGTTGACTTTTCTTTCATCACAAAAGGACGCATGACAACAGCTTGTATTGAAGCCATGCAATATGGCAATTCCCAACCGATGAAAGATCTTTTTGAAGATATTACCCATCCACAAAAATCCGTTATTCTAAAAGAATTCATCTCCCAAATGAGAGAAGCTGGACTGAATGAAATTAACAATCGTATTGTTGTTGCAGCAAAAGAAGATGTAACCTATGAAGGCATCTTTCGAGGCGTTTCAGCAGAAGGGTTTGTCATGGAAGTAGGGGGAGCTTTCGTCGTCGGGCACAAAGATGATCTTTCCCCAGAACAGATCAAAACATTACGCAATGGCGATCGCCTCCGCTTTCAAAAAACCAACATTCAAAATTTAAAAGAAACATTAATCCCAAAAGAAACCTTAGCCCCTCTTCCCCATGAAGCGTTATTCGAAAAGATTTCAAATGATTCTTATGTCGAAGAAAGCCGAAAAGAAATCGAGCATTTATCAAAGATTGTTTATGGTAACGCCCACGCCTTAAAGACAAAACTGGACATCATAACGGTCGCTCCAAACTTAGGAAATCAGTTTGCCGATGAAACTCTCCAAAGCCCTCAATTAATTTCTAAATTTGCTGGGCATAAAATACTTGGCATGAAAAGTTCAAATCGCAAGAACGCGGAACAAACTGTTCCACAACTCAGCCAAGCCCTTAAAAATTATGGCGCAATAACCCAACAAACAAAAGATACAATTCTAGAACAACACCAAAGAGAACAAAATCGCTTAAGCCACTCTGTCGACAAACCTGGAAAAAATTTACAAAACCTTTTTGCCTTACCAGAAGAACAACAAAGGGAAGCTTTATTGCATTCTCCAGCACTACGACAAGAACTCCATACCTTTTCACGCCAACTAAAAAATCGTTTCTCCTCAGAAGAGCATAAAGCCATACACGAAAAAGATCATACAAGACTGGCGTGCCTTCTTGGTACATCAGAAAGCAAAGCAAAAGAAATTGCACAGGCTGTAAAGAATACCCAAAAAGCACAATGTCAAGCCCGCAGCTTGAAAGTTAGTCGTTCCTCATCGCTGGCTCTTACAGGCTAAAAACGTACCAACTTTTGCTTTCCAACAGAACTCTTGGTCTCAATCATTTAATCTCCATTGCCACACGAATTGTTTTAGAATATTACAAAAAATAGTCCTAAAAATAGATCCTTTAATTTATTATAACTCATTGATAAAATTTCACAAAAAAACTTTATAAAAGACATAAATCTCCATTACACATTAACGTGAATAGCGCGAAATCTTTGGGGCATTCAGTTTGATATTCTTCTTTTGTCTTAAAAGATATTAAAAAAGTGGGGAATGTTCCAAAGAGGTTTTCTAAGATATTGAAAGGAAACAGCCATGAAAAAAAACCACCCACAACCAACCCCCCAGAACACAGAGGCTCTCTACGCAAAAGTTAATAAACCACGTACAAGAGGAGGTCCGCGCACACCAAGCCCAGAAGGAATACAAGCAAATGCTAGAAGCCATTCCCCTAGCGACTATGATACGCCCCCTCCTCAACAACACGCAGACAGCACCTATGCCCCCCAAAATCCACTACAAGAAACTGCCTATGCCCCCCAAAGACCAATCGGCAATCCCTATGACAGACCTGGTGGGACACCGAGTAATGGGCGGCGTGCTAAAAAGCTCGCAGATCCCTATGCCGTCGTTGATCTGGCAACGGGTGAAACAGAGTTCGAACAGCGAATAAACCCCCTCTATGACTCACCGAGCGGAAGCTCTCAAGATCTGCGCCCCTCTCAACAACCAGAACATCTCTATGCAGAGCTTGACTTTGGTCCAAATGGACGCTCTCCCCATAAACCTGTAGAATCTGTCTATGCAACTGTTGGCATGGGCGCTGAAGGTGGGCGCGATCCCCAAAGACCAGAAGAGCATCTCTATGCAGAGCTTGATTTTAGTGAAAATGGACGTTCTCCCCAAAAACCTGTAGAATCTGTCTATGCAACTGCTGGTTCTGGTATGAGCGTCGAAGGTGGGGGTGCTGAAGGTGGGCGCGATCCCCAAAAACCATTAGAAGATCTCTACGCAAAAGTTAATAAACCACACAGGAGAGGAGGTCCGCGCATACCAAGTCCAGAAGAAATACAAGCAAATGCTAGAAGTCAATCCCCTAGCGACTATGATACGCCCCGCCAACAACAAGCAGAAAGCATCTATCCCCCCCAAAATCCACTACAAGAAACTGCCTATGCCCCCCAAAAACCAATCGGAAATCCCTATGACAGACCTGGTGGGACACCGAGTAATGGGCGGCGTGCTAAAAAACTTGCAAGTCCCTATGAAGTCGTTAATCTCTCAACAGGTGAAACAGAGTTCCAACACCGTGAAAACCCCCTCTATGACTCACCGAGCGGAAGCTCTCAAGATCTGCGCCCCTCTCAACAACCAGAACATACCTATGCAGAGCCTGACTTTGGTCCAAATGGACGCTCTCCCCAAAAACCACTAGAATCTGTCTATGCAACTGTTGGCATAGGCGCTGAAGGTGGGCGCGATTCCCAACAAATGGAAAATCCCCTTTACGAAGGTGTTAGTAGAGCAACAACCCCTCCTCCCAGAAGCCCAAAAGATGTCGTTACGACAAGGTTATTAAAAGATGAAGGCTTTCAAGGTAGTGTAACAGAAGTCCAAGCGTGGTGCAAAACTGTTTATGGTAATGAACATGCCTTAAATAAATCACTTGCTAAAATTCTTGACGATCCTAAAAATGCGGAAAATATCCTATGGGACCTTGCAGAACATCCTGAAAGTGCTGGTAAGCTTGCTGGTCGTCAAATGCTCGGTATAAAAAGCCCCGATCGCAAAGCTGCTGAAGAGGGTTTTTCTCCTCTTTGCTCAGCTCTTGAGAGGCATATAGATAAAACAAAAAAGCTCCATAAACAGTTTACACGTGAGCAGCAAAGAGATCAAAGACACGAAAGTCCAGAAAGAGATCCAGAATACAGGTATCGCCGCCGTCACCACCACCACCATCATCACGCAAGAGAACGCAGCCCAGATAGTCCAGAACGCAGCCCTCAACGACAAAGACATGAGGAGAATAAAGGAATGGCTTTTACCATGTAAGGGGGCATAAACATAAAAACAGATCGTTTTTGTCTTTATGTAATCTCTTTGTCATAGAATCTCTTGGTGCAAATCGTGTTGCTGTGGTTGCACCAAGAGGTGTTTCAGAGTGTTACAAAAAATAGTCATAAAAATGGATCCGCTAATTTATTATAACTTATTGATAAGATTTCATAAAAAAGCTGTATAAAAGACATAAATGTCCATTATATAGTAAGATAAATAGCGCGAAATCTTTGGAGGTCATTCGGTTGGATATCTTCCTTTATATAAAGGTTATCAAGACTAAAAGTGGGGAATGCACCAAAGAGGTTTTCTAAAAATATTGAAAGGAAACAGCCATGAAAAAAAGTCACCCACACTCAGAAACCCAGAGCCAAGAGCCCCTCTATGCACAAGTTAATAAACCCAAAAGAGGAAACCAGCGTACCCAAAACCAAGGAGAAGAGCTGATATATGCAACCGTTAGCAGCGTTGACCCTCTTTCAAGAGGGGGACGCCATGCTCAAAGAAGAGAAGATCCTGAAACTGACTACACAGAGGTTGCTCCCAAAAGACCTGAACAAGACTTGATCTATGCATCGGTTAGCAGCGTTGATCCTCTTTCAAGAGGGGGACGCCATGCTCAAAGAAGAGAAGATCCTGAAACCGATTACACAGAGGTTGCTCCACAACAAAGAGGGAGATCATCTTCACCTTCCCTCACAGCTGATCAAAAGAGTGCAATGCTTTTAAAAAATCCACAGGTTCAAGCACGTGCAGAAGAAGTCATGCATTGGGGTACAGTTGTTTATGGCAATGACAAGATTTTCCAAGAACGCTTGCAAGACATACTTAAAGATCCCAGTAAAGGAAAAGATCTTTCAGATCAACTTGCTGAAAATCCTGAATTTATGCATAAGCTCGCAGGCCGCTCCACACTCGGCATGAAAAGTCAAACACGCAAAGCAGCTGAAGACGGTTTTGGGCCACTCATTAAGGCCATTGATGATTATACAAAGGCTGTACACGACGCAACGGAGAGGCTATCGCGAACCCCTATGGCGGAACAAAAACGCCATCAAGAACATTCTCGAGATGCTGAAAGGGGCCATCATCATCATCACGAAAGAGGACAAAATAGTCCAGAGCACAGCCCACGACAACAAAGACACGGAGAAAAAGGTATGGCTTATGCCATGTAAGGGGGCATAAATATAAAAACAGATAATTTTTGTTTTTCATGTAATCTTTTTTTATAGAGTTTTTTGGCGCAAATCGTTTTATCGCGATTGCGCCAAAAATTGTTTTAGAATGTTACAAAAAATAGTCCTAAAAATGGACTCTGTCATTGATAATAACTTATTGATAAGATTTCATAAAAAAACTGTATAAAAGACACAAAGATCCATTAAACTCATTGTGAATAGCGCAGATCTTTGGAGCTCATTCAGTTCGATATCTTCCTTTGTCTCAAAGTGATCAAAGTATAAAAGGCAAGAGCGCCCCAAAGAGGTTTTCTAAAACAATTTTTGAAAGGAAACATGCATGAAAAAAGATCACCCTCACCCTTTTCCATCCTCTTCAATACAAGAACTTATAGAACTCTATGACAAAGCGGCGGCAGAGGTCTCAGGGGAAGCTCCACACCCTAAAGAAGCGCCTTCAAAAAACAAAAGACTGTCAACAATACTGGAAGAAAGTGAGGAAAGACAATCTCTTTTAAGAGAAGAAACTTTTATGGAGGAAGTTGCACAGCCATCCGTTAGAATGACGAATCCAACAACACCTCTCACAAGAAGCGGCTCAACAAAAAGACCGCAAGAAGCTGAAACAACACGCGCAACCGTTGCTTCACAAGTTGCCTTACAAAGGGCAACGAGAAGCCTCTCAGAAGAAGAAATTATTCAATTTCTTCCACACAATTCATTGGTTCGAACATATCAAGAAGAAATCCAACGTTTATCCGCAAGTGCCTATGGCAACTCCAATATTTTGCAAGAAAAAATGCAAGAAATTCAAAGAAATCCCGCAGCAGGAGAGGAACTCTCATGGCGCATGACAGCCCATCCTGAAAGTCTTGCGAAACTTTCCGGCACCAGTGTGTTGGGCTTCAAAAATCGAACGCGTAAACAAGCAGAAGAGAGTTTTTCCGCCCTATGTGTCACCGTTGATGGTTATACAGAAGCTGTCAAACAGGCAAGAGAGAGCCTATTACAATCTCCAGAGCAAGAACTCAAAAACTATGAACGTCTCATGGGAAAGGCCGCCGTCGCTGAACTTCTGAAAAAACCAGATCACCGTGAAAAAGAAAGCCTTTCAGAGGAAGAAATTTCTACCCAAATTCACCAGCATTCAAAAGTCAGAAGACACCATGCCCAAATCCAATATTGGTGTAAAGTTGTTTTTGGCAACGAAAACATTTTGCAATCACAAATAGAAGAGCTTTTCCAAAACCCTGAAACGATAGAACAGCTCGCACAACAACTTGCCGGAAATCCTAAGTCTTTCAACAAATACGCTGGTCGCAACTTTTGTGGCTTCAAAAATCAAGCACGCAGACATGCTGAATCAGGGCTTTCTCACCTCATTGATGCTACTGATAATTATGCAACAGCTGTAGCACAAGTAAGAGAGAGCCTTTTACAAACTCAGCAGATAAAACAAGAACGCAATGAAGCATCTGAAAGAGCGCAAGTCTTGCATCAAAAACAAAGCGTCTCACAGTCTGCGCAACGCCCTGAAACTTCAACAGTAACGCATGAAGGAGCAACGACCTCCACGCAACAAAGAGAAACAGATTTTCGTCCTCGCAAAACTGCCGGCCCCAAAGCAGTAGCTTTTGCCAGCTAAACAAACGTAATTTTTCACATTGAATCTAGCGTCTTGGCCCAATCATGACAAAGGTGGTTTGCGCCAAGAAAAGAGAGGGTATTGAAACAAAATTCATTCTCCCACCACTTAATCTAACCACTTGATAAAACAGTATTGAGAAAGTGATGATGATCGACCCTAAGCAAGTAAAATCTTGTGCACTTATTCAGTTTCATTTCCTCTCTCATAAAAGTAAATGAAAAAGCCTAAAACAGGATAAACACCAACACACATTCTTAAATAGTAATTAGAAAACAATATTGGAAGAACTTGAAAGGAACATGCATGAAAAAAAGAAATCCCTCCCCTTTTATCACCCAAATGATGGAAAAATTTCAACAACAGACTGAACAATCTTCTACCAGCCCCTCTCATTCTCAAGTTTCTCAAAGTGTGCCAAAATCACCTATACAAACACACCCAAAGAATTTGTCACATCCCCCAAAGGTTGCACCACCGCCCCCCCCACGCATAAAAGATAAAACGCCAACCGACCCAACAATCCAAAAACCTGAAACCCAAGAGAGCCTCTCCACGCGCATAAAAATGGCTCCACAAAGACCTCCACGTGCAAAAGATAGAGAACAAAACAAAACAACGGCTCAAGAATCCCTCTCCTTACAAGCAAAAATGGCTCCGCCAAAACCTCCACGGATGAGAGATAAAGCACCAACCGACCCAACAATCCCAAACCCTGAAACCCAAGAGAGCCTATCACTACAAGCAAAAATGGCTCCGCCAAAACCTCCACGCACAAGAGATAAAACACCAGGCGATCCAACAATCCAAAAGCCTGAAACCCAAGAGAGCCCCTCCACGCACATAAAAACGGCTCCACAAAAGCCTCCACGTGCAAAAGATAGAGAACAAAACAAACTAACGGCTCAAGAAGCCTCCTCTCTACAAACGAAAATGGCTCCGCCAAAACCCCCACGTATGAAAGATAGAGTGCAAAACAGTACAAAAAACCAAAATCCTGAAACCATCACCCCAAGTGTTAGATCCAAAACACCACAGCACAGGCAAGTCAGCCAACAAAGCAGTTCATCATCACAAGACAGTGAACCATATGCAATACCTCCTTCAAGAAAACCACACCGAATAGGAGACAGACACAAAAGGGACGCTGACGTCCAAAAAACAGCTTCCCCCAAAACAGCAAGTAAACAACCAAAACCGTCTCAGGAGAGCAAAACATCTATTAATACAATGGAAAAAGAGCTCTTGCTCGGAGCATACCACGAAGAAATACGACTTTTATGTGAAAAGACTTTTGGTGACCAGCTTATTTTAGAACAAAGAATAGAAGCCATCAAAGAAAATCCCAGTATGGGTGAACAGCTCCTATGGGATATTACAGAAAAACCTCAGTCTATTTCCAAGCTTGCTGGTAGAAAAGTTCTTGGCATAAAAAATGGAGCGCGCAAACAAGCTGAAGAAACACTTTCACCCCTGTGTGCCGCCATAGAAGGTTTTGTGTATACTGCAAAATATGTACAAGAGAATATTTCGCAAAACTCTCATACAAAACAACAACAGCATCAACAAGCGCAACAGAAAGGAGAAATCACTCAACGCGCACGAAATCCACTCGATTCAGAAAAGAAAATCCATCCTCTCTCAAATCAGGAAATTGCCCGCAGAGTTCAACAAAATCCATCGGTTCAATATGGTCAAAGAGAGATCGAATATTGGTGCCAAATTGTTTATAATGATCCATTTATTTTGCGATATAGAATGGAAGATATGCACAAAATTCCAGAGATGGGAGAAGAGCTCGTATTTCAAATTGAAAAGGATTCTACATCTTTTGCTCCGCTTGCTGGTAGAAAAAAACTTGGCATAAAAAACGGAGCACGCAAAGCCGCTGAAGAAAGTCTTCCTATCCTTTGTACCGCCATTAAGGATTATGCCGACACTATAAAACAGGTGAGAGAAAGTATCGTGCAAAACCATCAGGTACAACAACAACACCATCACCAACCGCTTACTGATCTGGATAAACAATTGCAAAAGCAGCAAAACCTATCGCAGTCTCCGAAACCACTTGAACGCTTAACAGCAACGCAGCATCAAGAGGTTGCAGAAACATCTAAACAACAAGAGCAACCACCTATTCGACCACGCAGAGCCGAAACATCAAAAGCGATGGCTTTGTCGTAATAGTCTCATCATTGTTGGCTTTTCATACAAAACTTTGGTGCAACTATTTTTCCAATATTGCACCAAGGGTGACGTGTAACATACAGAAAATTTGAATAAACTGTCATATGACAAAACGCATTGATAAGATTTCACGATAATATTTCATAAAAATTACAAACATTAACGTTGTTCCATTATTAACTTGGTTTCACGCGAATAAAGTCAATTTTTTCAATCATTCAAATAGACATTCTTCTTTGAAAAAGAAGAAAACGCTACGAAAAAAGCAGAAGGACAAAAGTGCAAAAAAGAAGCTTTTTAAAAAACAAATATTAAAAATTTGAAAGGAAATATGCATGAAAGAAAACACAGAACATGGTGCCTCCTCCACAGAAGAATTGCAAGAACACCCCCCTGCAATTAATGCCGCCATTTCTAAGCAAATCAATGAAGAAGCACAAAATTTTTTCTACCCTAATAGCAAGGTGCTTAAAAATAAATACCACATCAAAGATAAAGAAATATTAATGGAAAGATGTTCTGATGATGTAAAAAAAGAAATGATCAAACTGCGCCAAGAACCTCCACCAGAGCAGTTTAATTCCTCCTATCTAAAATATCTTCATCAACGCCTCTTTTCCCGCACATTTGAATGGGCAGGACAAACCCGCGAAGAGCCTTTTACCTTTGCAGATAGCAGTGTTGCTTCTATGCCCATTTTGAAAAGAAAAGAATTTACAAAACCTTTTGCGATTGGCAGAAAAGTACAGGAGGGACTAGAAAAGTTAGATAAAACACTTGCTGAAAAAAATAATTTAAAAGGCTTATCCCGCGAAGAATTTGTTGAACATGCTGCCCAACTGATGATAGATTTACACCACTTGCATCCTTTCAGAGAGGGCAATAGGCGCACAAAAAGACTGTTTGTTGAAAAACTTGGACAAGCAGCAGGACATAAGCTAGACTTTTCACTTGTGAGCAAAAAACGAAAAAACTTTGTCCGCGCAGCTGCCATGGAACGTGGCGATACAGAGCCTATGAGGCATCTGCTTGATGATATCTCCCATCCAGAAAAATCGCTCATTTTACAAGAATTCACCAACTCTATGAAAAAGCTTGGAATGGGTGAAAAGAATTATTATCTCGCTGTCGTCGCAAAAGAAGGAGAAACCTATCATGGAACCTATAGAGGCTGTGGAGCCAATGGCTTTATGATGGATGCTCAGGGAACTCTCATCTTGGGAAATAAAAAAGATCTCACCCCAGAGCAAATACAAACATTAACGATTGGTGAGACCTTCTCTTTTACAGCGCCAAAGACTCAAAGCCTGCAAGAAACCCAACAAAACATACGGCTTCCAGAAGAAAAAAGAGCCACTCTCAACAACGATAAAATAACTGAAAAGAGCAAAGACAACGCCCCCATTCAAACAGAGAGAAAAGTAAAAGCCCATTTTGCACCATGGATTGCCTCTCATGCTTTACAGGACAGCGTTGAAGTTATGCCCCAAAGTCTACCAGAAAAAGAACAAATGGCACAGCCAATAGCTCAATCTTCTTCTATGGGGCAAACGCAAAAAGGTTTCCAAGAAACCATTTCACAGACCAACAATAATGATCCAATATCTCTCAAAATAACAAAGGAAAAACACTCTGATCATCAAGAAAGAGCCAAACAATACCCCCAAAAAGCAATGGCATACTGGGACAGTGCTACAAAGAAAACAGAAACCGTCCCTCTCCCCTCATCTGAGAAATTATCCTTATCGCCTAAAACCGAAGAAGAGCGCACACCAGAGCAAATACAAACGCTAAAAATGGGTGACGTCCTCTCTTTTACAGCATCAAAACCTCAATACCAGCAAGAAATGCTGATCCCCGCAGAAAAAATACCCCCTCTTACAAACGAAGAAATTATCACAAGGGTAAAAAATAACGCATCACTTCAAGAAAGAAGAACAGAAATCGAAACGCTATGCCAACTCGTTTATGGCAATCGGCATATTTTGCAGGAAAAAATTGAGAGGATCCATGAAAATCACACGGAGGGCGAACAGCTCACCTATCAAATTGCCACATCTCCTCAATCGCTTGCTAAATTTGCTGGGAGCAATATATTTGGCATAAAAAATAATGCGCGCACCAATGCTGAAGCAAATATCATACCCCTGTGTAGAGCCATTGAGTGTTATAGCAATATTTTTACACAAACAGAAAGAGATATTCTTCATGACCATCACGCAAAACAAAGACGCTGTGAACAGGCGGTAGAAATGCCTAAGGTTTGGATGCAAAAACTCCTTTCCTTGCCAAAAGAACAACAGCAAGAAACCTTATCAAACTCTCCTGAATTAAGGGGGGAAATAAAAAATTATATCAGAAAAATCAATGAACGCTTATCCTCAAGCGAGCATGAAGCAATAAAGGAAAATAATCCCGAAAAACTTGCTAAGAATCTTGGGACATCTGCCATCAAGGCAAAAGAAATTATGGAGATCGTCAAGCAGACAAAAGAGATAGAACAAAACATATCCCCCATGCATTCTCATGACCACCAATTTAATGAGCGCTCTGCACCAAACCAGCACCAATCTATCCAACGTCAGTTGATAAAGAAAAACACTGAAAAAACATGTTTGAATACACTTGATAAAGAAGCAAGTAAAACACAGAAAGTAACAGAAAACTTTCAACCACACACAACGCAGTACGCAAAAGCCATGACTCTTTAAAATTCATATAAGCTTTAATTTTTTGCTCTCTCTGGTAAAAATGCTTGCCTTTCCTCCCTGCCTTTATCAGCAAAGCAATCGTGCAAAAACAAGATGCTAAAACCATAAGAGAGCAACTTTATTTTCTCAGACTTTTCTCTCATCAACTGTGAAAAGAAATCTGAACGAAGCAATGATAAAGATCAACCATTTTTAAAAAGATCATTAATCACTTTCATTGCCTATAGCACTCTTACCCGTAGTGCTAAAAACAGGCAAAATACTGTTGAAAAATCACGTCTTCCTATCTTCCTGTTTGCAAAATCTCTGAAGCGGGAAAACTGCCTCATTTGGGAGAACATAAAGCCATAAAGGTGAAAACCAATCTGAGCTTTTCCTTCACCTTTTAGCTCAAGCTTACGACGTTCAAAAGTATCGAAAACACTGTCTTTTAAATCATAAAAACTGCGCATTGCTTCATGTTTTTATTTTATTAGCGTTCTTTGAAGAAGGGTCACACCCTTCACGTAAAACAGAACAGTCTTTTGTTGCACCCTTCACAACATCACATTCTTAAAGAGAAATGATCATTATATATCCCTAAACTGTTATGACATCGCTCCCCTATTTCAGTTTGAAAAAGAAATTTTAATTATTTTATGGCAATAAATATAAAGTTGTAATGCAATAATAAATAAGGAGCATTTTAAAAGTCTTCACGCCCCCTTGTTGACAGAAAGATAAACACCGTCGTAAAACGCAGTCAAAAATGTATTCTTATATGGGGATACAACTCAGATTTTCACGATTTAAAACGGTTTATTTTCCTATTAACGCTTTTCTTTTTTCTAACAAAACCGATATATCTTTATGACTTTGATAAAAAAAATTGCAACAGTTGCTTCCGGAACTCTGATGAGCCGTATTTTTGGCTTCGTCCGTGAAATGCTTATGGCCGCAGCACTAGGGACAGGTCCTGTTTCTGATGCTTTTAATGCTGCTTTTCGTTTTCCCAATACATTCCGGCGTTTTTTTGCTGAAGGTGCCTTTAGTGCTGCTTTCATTCCTCTTTTTGCAAAAAAAATCACTGAAGATGGTCAAGAAGCGGCCTGCAAATTTGCAGAAGAGGTCTTTGGCGTTCTCTTCACATTTCTATTACTGTTAACCATTGCTATGGAACTCAGTATGCCTTTTTTGGTACGAACCATTATTGCTCCAGGTTTTACTGAAGATGCAACAAAATTTAATGCCACAATTCACTTTACTGCAATCATGTTTCCCTATTTAACCTGCATGTCGCTTGCTGCCATGATGGGGGGTATGCTCAATGCTTTGCGACGCTATTTTATTGCCGCCATTGCCCCGCTCTTTTTAAACATTATTCTGATTGGTGTCCTTGCCTATGCTTGGATCTATCAACTTGATACTTGGCATATCGGTTTAAATCTCTCTTGGGGTGTGTTAGCGGCAGGACTTCTTCAACTTGCCTTAATTGCGGTTGCTTTGCGTCAAAGCGGCATGAAAATTTTTTTCCGTCATCCCAATTTAACACCGAATGTTCGCAAGCTATTAACGTTAGCATTTCCTGCTGCTATCACGGGAGGCATCACACAAATTAATTTGCTCATCAATACCAACATTGCTTCTAGTCAATCGGGAGCTGTCTCTTCTTTAATGTATGCGGATCGCCTTTATCAACTGCCTCTAGGCGTGGTTGCCATTGCTGTTGCAACTGTTCTTTTGCCAGAATTAACCCGCGCTTTGCGAAGCAAAAAGCAGGAAGAAACCCACCATTTGCAAAACCGCTCTATCGAATTAACGCTATTGCTCACACTCCCAGCTTCCATCGCTTTTTTGCTGCTCTCCACCCCTATCGTCAGTTTGCTCTTTGAACGTGGACAATTTACCAGCCAATCAACACACCATGTTGCACAATTATTGGAACTTTATGGATTAGGGCTTCCTGCCTTTGTTCTCATAAAGATCTTTATTCCCAATTTTTTTGCCCATGAAGATACCAAAACACCGATGATTTTTACAGGCATTTGCGTTTTCATCAATATTAGCCTCGCCTTAACATTATTTCCTATTCTATCCGCACGAGGCATTGTTATTGCTGAAATTACTTCTGGATGGGCTAATACACTCTTACTTTGGGGTGTCCTTATCAAACGTGGTTATTGGAAATACGACATCCACCTGATAAAGCGAATATTATGTCTCATGATCGCGACCCTTTTGAGTGCACTAGCCCTTTATTACGGATTAAATGTGCTTGGATTTTTGTCTTTCTCTTTATCCTCACAAGCATCCTTTTTCTTGCGCGTCAGCACTTTAGCAGGGATTATGCTCGGCATATTCTTGATCTATTTTAGTGCTTATTTTTTATCTGCCCCTCGTTCCTTTTTTCACACACTCAAAAATTTGAAAAAACGCTCATAATATCTATACTTCGTCAAAAACAATAAAACAAATAACCTTAATTGGAGAAAGAACACGCCTATGGATACCTTCACACCACTTGTCTTTTCCGGCGTACAACCGAGTGGTCACTTACATCTTGGCAATTATCTTGGAGCCATTCAGCATTGGGTTGAACTGCAAAACACTCATCACTGCCTCTATTGTGTTGTGGATATGCATGCGCTCACCGTCAATCCAGATCCCCTTACTTTACGCGAATCCACCAGAACAGTAACAGCAGCCTTTTTAGCCGCCGGTATTGATCCCCAAAAACACATTATTTTCAATCAATCACGTGTTTTTCAACATGCTGAACTCGCATGGATTTTTAATTGTGTTGCTCGTATCGGTTGGCTTCAACGTATGACACAATTTAAAGATAAAGCAGGAAAAGATCGTGAAAAAGCGTCACTTGGGCTTTTTGCCTATCCCACGCTGATGGCTGCTGACATTTTAGTGTATCGTGCGACGCATGTTCCAGTGGGAGAAGATCAAAAACAGCATGTCGAACTCACACGCGATATTGCACAAAAATTTAACAATGACTATGCACAACGTATTGCCGAACTCAATTTTGGTATCCCTATACAAACGGATAAAGAAAAAAGACAAGTCTTTTTTCCTCTCCCCGAAGCGCTGATTGGAACAACAGCCACACGCGTTATGTCCTTGCGCGATGGAACAAAAAAAATGTCAAAATCAGATCCTTCAGATTTTTCACGCATTAATTTGACCGATAACGCTGATCTTATCGCAAAAAAAATACGCAAAGCCAAAACAGATTCTGCTCCTCTTCCCGATACTCTTGCCGCTTTAAAAGAACGCCCCGAAGTGGATAACCTGCTTGGTATTTATGCCGCCTTAGCCAAAGTCAGCAAAGAAAAGGTTCTTTTAGAATTTTCTGGTCATCAATTTTCGCATTTTAAAACAGCTCTAGCCGACCTTGCCGTCCATAAGCTTGCACCTATAACAGAAGAATTACGTCGTCTTCATCAAGAAAGCAGTTATATTGACTCTGTTTTGCATGATGGCGCTAAACGTGCTAATATGCTTGCAGAAGAAAATATGAAAAAAATTCGTGAAATTATTGGATTTTTGCACGATACATAAAAACAATAAAACTAAAAAACGGTAGAGAGCAAAAAAAATCGTTTGTACAAAATAGAGAAAGTGCATGATTTCTAAACCCAAAAATCCAAAAAAAGAACCCAAGAAAAAGAACTTAGTCATTATCGATGAAACACCAGAGTGTCGGCGTGCCGTTGCATTTGCCGCACAACATGCCCAAAACACCAATAGAACTTTGGTTTTGCTTTGTGTTG
Source organism: Bartonella queenslandensis (assembly GCF_018155095.1). Taxonomy (GTDB): domain Bacteria; phylum Pseudomonadota; class Alphaproteobacteria; order Rhizobiales; family Rhizobiaceae; genus Bartonella; species Bartonella queenslandensis_B. The sequence continues at coordinate 58,714 of NZ_NAAI01000009.1, forward strand.
TTGATAGTGCAGAATTTCAACATTTTCTGGGTGTAAACGATGTAATGCGTACAGAATCAACGCAAAGTGCTCATAAAATATTAGGAGACATTGCCAGTGAAGTTCGTACCTCTCATGCCCTTGAAACAGAAATAGTAGTGCGTGAAGGGAAAAAAATTGATGAAATTTCTAAACTGATCGATGAAGATAAAAGAATTGCCTTGATTGTTTTAGCAGCCAGTGGACATACAGAAGGACCAGGTCCCCTTATCCAATTAATCGGGAATAAAGGAACCGCTTTTTCAATCCCTGTCATTGTCATTCCTAGTAATCTTGCCGATGAAGATATTAGGTCTATTGCCTAAAAATATAATATTCTAAAATGTAATGATCTTCTTAATTCTTTACTATAAAAGGAGAGACTATGTTTATTCAAACTGAAACCACCCCGAATCCTGCAACACTTAAATTTTTACCAGGGCGCGTGGTACTTTCCGAGGGTGTACTAGAATTTCGTGACCGTGAAGAAGCAGTTAAAAACTCACCTTTAGCAGCTAAACTGTTTAATATTCCCAATATCAATGGTGTGTTTTTAGGCTATGACTTCATCACAGTAAGCAAAAAAGAGGGAGAATGGCAACATCTCAAACCCGTCATTTTAGGCACAATTATGGAACATTTTCTCTCTAATGAACCTATAATCACCACAAATGCGACAACACAAGCCCATGCCCATGCTCTCAACGAAGAATTTTATGACGAAAAAGATGCTGATATCGTTCTAACCATTAAAGAACTTCTTGAAACACGTATTCGCCCAGCTGTTGCCAATGATGGTGGCGATATCACTTTTCGTGGGTTTGAAAATGGTATTGTTTATCTCAATATGCGGGGTTCCTGTGCTGGATGCCCTTCTTCAACAGCAACGCTCAAACATGGTATTGAAAATCTTTTACGCCATTTTATCCCTGACGTTTTAGGCGTTGAAGCCATGCCACAATAAATATTGAGCTCAATAGGAAAAATGACCACACAAATTGTCACTCTTCAATAAAAATACTCAAATAAAGGTATCTAAAATCTTACTTTTATCCTTGAAATTTTAACCGTAGGCCATACTGTCACAAGAAGACAGTACTGTTCAAAAAATCTATCGGGTTCCCTTTCACTGCTCCCTATCCTTTAAAGTGTTTTTTGCCCCCTTTAGAAGCATAATTTGAACAAACTGATCATATACATATAAGGATAACGTATGAGTAAGAGTACGCTTTAAATTTATTTTGTTTCATAACTTTGTCATGCAATTTTTATAAAAAAATATAACGCGTTACAAAAAAGAAAACATTTTAAAACAGAATATACGCTTGCCCTTTGTTCATCATTTTCAATCCTTTCAATGATAAATTCACGCAAAATACCTCTGTAGTTCCCATCAACAAAGATCACACTTTTACACCTTAAATGGGAATCCTGCTTCTCATTTTAATTCCGTTTATTGCATCAACCAAAACTATTTGCTTACACATCACAAATGAGATGATAACAAAAATTATTTTAAAATACCTCTTATAAACATTTTCAAATATAAGGATTGTTGCAACAAAGTGTATAATGGTGTTGGCTTGCTCTTTTATGAAACATAAAGATATCGTGCTCAACAGCATTTGCATCATATCATTCATGAGCATCATGGCAAAATGGGCTTGAGAAGGATTAAGAAATATTTTTTTTAAGTATTATGCAGACCCTCCCTATTCTTGAAATCAAGAATTATGCCTCTATCATCTTCAATTTCATCTCCATAAATATGGTGCAAAAAAAAATAAATCAAAGCCAAATCTATTATGGTTGTTTTGACAATAGGTCTGATAAAAAGGTAGAATATTTCTTCAATTCAGCGGGACTAAGTTTTCACCTTACAGCATTATTTGCCTCATAAAGCACATACTTTTGCTGTTTTCTTATCAATCAACATCCGATCCTTAGAGCATGTTTAAAAGACAGAGACTGTATTTCTCTGCGAGACATGGCTTTTATATTTCCATAAGAGCAAAGATATTGTGCCGATCTAATCGGCATAATCTATGAAACAAGAAAAGTTCCCTATTAGCAAAGAATAGCCCCACTTGGAAAAAAATATGAAAATAGCAAACCAACGAAAAGCAAAACTAATCACAAGAGAATAAATACTTAAACTTTTTTAACAAATTCCGACTTTAAACTCATGGGGCCAATCCCAGGAATTTTACAATCAATATTATGATCCCCATCCACCAAGCGAATATTCTTCACCTTCGTTCCCCCTTTTAAAACAGAGGAAGCGCCTTTTACCTTCAGATCTTTTATCACCATAACGGTATCGCCATTTTTTAAAATCTGACCATTCGCATCATAAACAGGATCGGAAAGAATAGTATCGTCACTCTTTTGTGGCCATTCATGGGCACATTCAGGACACACAAAATTTTCACCCTCTTCATAAGTATAAAGACAATCACACCGAGGACATTTGGGATATTGGGTCATAAATTTCCCTTTTTTTAGAAAAATCATTCATTATGGCTGGTCATAAAGCAAGAAGTGCTTATTGTCCATTATTTTAGAAAAACATATCCCTTTGTTTTCTCCCCTCTCTGCCAACGATGTTTATTACTGCAATCATCCCATACAATAGATTCATGGATAAGAATAGTTGATCATTATACAATACCCCTCACACATTATAAGATTCCTTTTGTATTGAATCAACCAAAGCCCTTCTCTTGCATGGTACCAATAGGAAGAGCCGTATAAAACAATTAAGAAAAGATTCAAAAAACGAAACGCTCTCAAATGCAAAAGTCAACATTGAGAGAAGACCTTAAGTGTATGTGATGATATCATTTTTTCCTTCATGAGCATAAAAATGGTGAGGCTCAATGAATTGCCCCTTACCCCCTTGAACGACACACACAAGATGATTTCTAATACCTTAAGAGAGACTTCTTTAAGATAAGCCTATGAGAAGTACAACAACGATAATGTCCTGTTTGAGGTAAAAGACATACCTCTAATTACTCTGTTAAAAAACATTTCTATCAAACCATCAGAAATCCTTGTGCATTAATGCCCCATTATGAAGACCTACAGCATTTGATGTTAAGAAATCAGCAATTTTAAGAAGCCAGCCGATATGTAAACGTAGCAAGAACGAAATAAACTTGAAAATGGAGATGCTCCTTACGACACATCCCCCCTAAAATCATGACCCATGTGATCAATCACGATATCTTTACCAGAAACATTCCAATGATTTCATGTGATAATATCAGGGCGGTCTCGTCCCAATTCTTGTTGTATGTTTAATAGTTTTAGTGCTACCTGTTGCAAAGGTTGAAGAACTTCTTGCGGATTTAAATTGTGTCTGCGCGGATCACCTTCATACTGTTCCAAATAAAGCCGTAAGGTAGCGCCTAGCGTTCCTGTTCCTGATAAACGAACCACCAACCGCGCGCCATTTTCAAAAAAAATACGGATACCTTGCCGCGTACTCACGCTCTGATCAACAGGATCATGATACGTAAAATCGTCTGCTTTTTTGACCAAAAATCCAGCAATTTCGGTTCCGGCTTGTGGTAAATGCCCCCGCAAGTGCTCTAGTAATGCCAAAGCTTTGTCTTCTTCAACTTCTTCATAATCATGACGTAACGCGTAAAAACGCCCATAGCTGTTCCAATGCTGTTGAACGATTTGTGCAACAGTTTTCCCTGTTACCGCTAAAAGATTTAACCAAAATAAGACAGCCCATAAACCATCTTTTTCGCGGATATGATGAGAGCCGGTTCCAAAGCTTTCTTCACCACAAAAGGTTACTTTCCCCGCGTCCAAAAGCGTCCCAAAAAACTTCCACCCCGTTGGCGTTTCAAAAAAGTTTAATCCGTATTTTTCAGCAACGAGATCCGCAGCAGGCGCTGTTGGCATAGAGCGAGCGACCCCCACAATGCCTTGTCGATAACCTTTAATAAGATGGGCATGCTCCACCATAATCGCCAAAGAATCAGAAGACGAAACAAATTGTTGACGCCCAATAATGAGATTACGATCGCCATCACCATCAGATGCAGCGCCAAGGTCTGGTCCTTGCTCCGACATCAATAAATCATAAAGAGCCTTGGCATAAACCAAATTGGGATCTGGATGAGTGCCTCCAAAATCTGGTAAAGGAAGACCATTAACCACCGTCCCTTTAGAAAATCCTAAACATTTTTCAAAAATTTCATGCGCATAAGGCCCTGTTACCGCATGCATGGCATCAAAGCGCAAAGTAAGACCTCGAGCAACGGCCTTAGCAATACAGTCAAAATCAAAAAGCTCCTGCATCAAAGCAACATAATCAGCGACAGGATCAATAATATCGATCTGCATAGCTCCCATAAAGGTCATCCCTTGCCTATCCAAATCAATATCTGGCGCTTCAAAAATTTTATAAAAGGAAAGGCGTTGCGATGTTGCAAAAATAGCATCACATAAAGAATTAGGTGCCGGTCCACCATTGGCAATATTGTATTTGATCCCACAATCTCCCTCAAGCCCCCCTGGATTATGGCTTGCAGAAAGAATAATTCCACCATGAGCATGGTATTTACGAATAAGATGCGAAACAGCAGGCGTAGAAAGAATACCGCCCCTTCCCATTTTAACACGAGAAACACCATGCGCTGCAGCCATCTTCAACACAATCTGAAGGAGAGTCCGATTAAAAGTGCGTCCATCCCCTCCAAGAATCAACATTTTCCCTTCAAGAGGCCCAATATTATCAAAAAGAGACTGTATAAAATTTTCCACATAATGGGGTTGTTGAAAAACAGATACTTTTTTGCGCAAACCAGATGTTCCCGGTTTTTGCCCCTCAAAAACTGTGGTCAAAACTGTCTTTATGGTCATGGTAATACTTTCATATTCTTTCCTTTAATTTTAAGATGAAGAGTATTCAAAGTCGACCATTAATTCTACTTGACGCAAGTGTGAAATATTTGCACACTTGTTAAAATTAATAATTTTTTAAGAAGCCCTTTTATTTAAAACGATCTTTCCCATATGTTTTAAATACAAAGGTTGTTTTTAAAACAAAATTTTCGTTAAAAAAATACAGGAGCATCCTTATGATCAAAAAAACTGTTCCCAATGTCACATTTCATACACGTGTACGCGATGAATCAATGGGGGGAGATAATCCTTATCGATGGCAAGAAGTTAAAAGTGATGCTTACTTTAAAGGAAAGCGCGTGATCCTTTTTTCTCTTCCTGGAGCTTTTACGCCTACTTGCTCAAACTTTCAGCTGCCTGATTTTGAAAAGCTCTATGATGAATTTAAACAGGCTGGTATTGATGAAATTTATTGTCTTTCCGTCAATGACACTTTTGTCATGAATGCTTGGGGAAAAGAACAAAATATCAAAAACGTAAAACTAATTCCTGATGGTTCTGGTGAATTCACGCGTAAAATGGGTATGCTGGTTGCAAAAGACAACCTTGGTTTTGGCATGCGCTCATGGCGCTATGCTGCTGTTATCAACGATGGTGTGATTGAGCAATGGTTCGAAGAAGCAGGTTTTTCAGACAACTGCACAACCGATCCTTATGAAGTTTCTTCACCACAAAATGTTTTAAAAGCTTTGAAAAGCTAATTCCAATCCAAAATTGTATATTTAAATTTTACGACACAAATTTCTTTTACGTAAGGGATTTGTGTCGTTTGTGTCTTTTGAAGTATTTATTCGTGACAACATTTTGATTTATAATAATAATTGAGCGTTCTTCAACTTGAATTAGCTCACTGAATATCGTAATATTCTTTCATTTTAAATTTTTCTCTATTGAAGCAATCATAATTTCTTGTTTTCCTATCATAAGCGGGTGTAGCATTGTAGGTAAAACACTTAAAGCACTAAAAATGCTTCTCATAAGTGCTCTCAAATGCAAAGGTATTAATCATTCAAGGTTCACAAAAGCATCAAAAAAAGAGAATAAAATATTTGTTTGAAAAGGCGTACATTTGAAATTGACTTATGTCTCATAAAATAATCAAACATGGCATAAAAACTGCCCTGCATAAATAACCGTTGATAAAAAGGATTGAATCAAAACAGATCTCGTGAATATTTCAATTCACATCCCCTCACTCAGCGCATTATTGCTCTTAGAGCCATATTCTAAGCTTTTATTTTTCCCTAAGAAAGAAACGGTTAAAGGTGTCGTTTATTCGGGTATTCTACTGTAAGGTATGCTTTTGTTTCTTCCTCTTCACTCTCTTCCTCTTCATCGAACTCGACATCTTCATCACATTCAGGAAGACCAAAAATATCTGGATTGATAAAATAACAATCTTCTTTTGTTCCCTTCGCTAAAATTTTATTCCTTTCTAATTCCTTAATGCCTTCTTTAAAACCTTTAAAATTAAGATATTTTGGTTCTTGAATTGAAAGATCGCAAGTCAAAAATTTCTCAAGAATATCATGATTCAACGTGATCTGATCAAACCATAAATCCACATCACCGCCCTCATCTAGCATTTTCCCTACTTGCCACAACATTCCCAAAAAAACTTTCAACCCACTAAATGATAACCGAAAAATCATACGCCGACACGACGAAGCGCCTGAAAAAGTGATTTGCGGAAGACCTTCAAATCCGAAGTTTGAAGGAGGAAGTTTAAATGATTTTCCAATATCTTCAGGTTTTTTCAAAACAAAGGGATTTCTTTCATAGAGCACAGTAAAATCATATTGGGCCATTTTCATTTCTCCTTTAAAAAAATATTTTTATAATAAATAAATAATTTCAAATAGTTATCATTATAATATCTGCCAATGAACCCTCATATTCTCCCTTTAAAAATTGTCTGATTTAAGTTATTCGTTGTTTTTAAAACTCAAAAAATCTTCTCAAATAAAACTCTTGAGATCTCCTTTATCTTTCACAGATGTGAGATTTTAGGCTATTCACAATAAAACAGCAGAAAATATGGACCAACATATGAGAATTAAAAAATTCCCCCTATGAATAGTCAATATTTCTATAAGCTATTGGGTTTCTATTATTGAGCATCACTTTTCTAAACAGGGCTGAATAAAGAGTATCAAACGCCCAAGCGTTACATATTTTGCTTCATAAGACTATTCATCCTCTTCCCCTCAAAAAATTCATTTTATCATGAATACAAAGCCCTTTTAGCTTTCAAAAGAATTCCTTTTATATCGAAGAAACTTAAAAAAATAAGATTTTAAGCACACGAAAACAGATAAAAGGTCCATTTTGAAAATTGAAGGGGAAATGTTCAAGCTCTTCGCAGCAATTTGTTTCACAAAACCATTACTGTTTTTGGGCTGCTAAAATATCTTGTACTGTTTGCACCAATTGCTCTTCATCAACCATCACTTGCGCAGGACGGCTTTCACGCCATGTTTGATTATCCTTAATTTCATGAGACAAACGCGCACCTTCGATTAAATCTTTGATCTGTATTTTTCCACTCTCACGTTCTTGTGTCCCTTGAATGACCACACAAGGAGCTTGGCGCCGATCCGCATATTTCATCTGCGCTTTAATTCCCGATGTCCCCAAATAAAGTTCCGCACAAATTCCTGCACTTCGCAATTGCATCACCATTTTTTGATAGCGCGCAATAGCTTCTGGCTCTTTATCCATCATCAGCACCACAACGGGTCCAAAAGCATTTTTGACTGGCAATTTTCCAAGATTTTGCAAAGCAGCGATCAAACGTGAAATCCCTATTGAAAAACCTGTTGCCGGAATATTTTCTCCCCGAAAACGCGCGACCAAACCATCATAGCGCCCCCCACCACCAACAGAGCCAAAAACAACTTTTTGTCCATCATCATTGAGAACATCAAAAAGCAATGCCGCCTCAAAAACAGGCCCCGTATAATATTCCAATCCACGAACCACCGAAGGGTCAATTTTTATGCGATTGTGATAACCATTAGCGGAAAAGATTGTTTGCATTTCCTCAAGTTCGCAAACCCCTTCAAGCCCCTGAGCACTCTGACCAACGACTTGTCTGAGAGCATTAAGCGTTTCTTCTGCCGTTTTTGCTTCTATCGTGAGTAGTGAAAGAATACATTCAATCTCTTTATCTTGAAGTTCAGCCCCTTTTGTAAAATCACCACTTTCATCCAAACGTCCCTTACCTAAAAGCAAACGTACGCCTTCAGGACCAAATTTATCAAGTTTGTCCATTGCTCGAAGAACCATTAAGCGCCTTTCAACCTGCTCCCTTTCCCCTAAACCAATCAACTGCAAAACACTTTCCAGAATTTTTCGGTTATTCAAACGAATAGCATAATCATGCTGCTGAATGCCTAATTTTTCCAAACTATCGGCTGCCATCATGCAAATTTCAGCATCTGCTGCAACGGTTGGTGTTCCTACAATATCAGCATCAAATTGCATAAATTGCCGAAACCGTCCTGGTCCAGGCTTTTCATTGCGAAAAACAAATCCCAACCGATAACTGCGATATGGTTTTGGGAGCGTTTCAAAATTTTCAGCAAAATGACGCGCAAGAGGCGCCGTCAGATCATAGCGCAAAGACATCCATTGTTCATCATCATCTTGGAGCGAAAAAACCCCAGCATTGGGACGATCTGAATCAGGTAAAAACTTCCCCAACACATCCGTATATTCAAAAATGGGTGTTTCAAGCGCTTCAAAACCGTAAAGTTCATAAACTTCACGAATTTGCGCAATCATCATTTCAGTAGCATACAATTGTGCACTTGTGCGATCAACAAAACCACGGGGTAAACGGGCTTTGGTTTTTTCTTGTTTTAATGACATGTTATTCTCTAGCAACAATATGTGTTCACGGATAACCATTATCCCATAGCAACAAACGCTGCAATGACTTTATCGCCCTCAAAGATTTTAACAACATGTTAGAGGCTTTTATTTTACAAAAGCAATCTGCTTTAAAGCAATTTTCTAAAAAATTTTATACTTCATGATATGACGCCCACACAAAAAACAAAACACCCGCAATAAAGAACATCATTCTATTGCCAATTTATTTACCTGTTAAAAAAAATAGCTCTCTATACCCTCTCATCCATTTCAAAAAAACTGATGAATCGTATAATGATATTCGCATAAAGCTCTCTGAACGTAAGATAAAATCTTCATGAAAAATATAAATCCATTATGCATTCATCTCTCTTAACACCTCAATAAAACTGCAAGCTGATCATACGCTTTATCATCCTTCAATGTTGAAAAAGCTCTTGGTACTTAAAAAGAGGCATAAAAAGTATTTTTATTTCTTGTCTTCAAGTGCATCCCAAGACCTTTTATTCATACAAAGAAAGGATCTTGATTAACCATAAAAAACTTTAAAATGAGAAAAATCTCATAGCATAAAGGGAGCCTCACCCTACCAGCAAAACAGTGAACAATGATCTGTTGTACCGTAAAACATGATCATTTGAAATGCCGTGATATGAAATCAACCACTGAACCCCGCTTAAGAAAAACCAGACTGTTTACAACCTATTGTCTATGTATCGGTGGAACTTTAAGAAAAATAATCCTTTAGAATCGTAAAAAAAATCAAAGCTAAACAAAAGCATTATCACCATGCTGCATCTAAATACTTTCATGAATATTTATAAAAAGAAGTGGCTTATATATTCATATGAAATCAGCCAAATAGAACGCGATAAAAAGGATACTGGACTGGTTACAGACGTTTTTTTTAAGTCAGTGTGGACTAAAAATCTTCGTCTTTTAAAATAAAGAGGAAATCAAAAGAATAGTGCATCATACATCATTAAAACGTTTTAATTTTGATCAGAAATCAGCTTTAAAATTGCTTTCTGTTTGACCGATGTGAGAACTCTAAAACTTTTTAAAAGTAAATATTCCTCTTTGCTTGCAGCGATTTCATCATAAGAATACGGAGTGTTCTCTTTTTTGATGATATCAGTGTAAAAAAAGGAAACTGGAACCTTCAAAATATCGGAAATTTCCTTTAAACGCCCTGCGCTCACACGGTTTAATCCGTTTTCATATTTCTGGATTTGTTGGAAGGTGACACCTAAATGTTGACCTAATGTTTTTTGAGACATCTTCAACATTTTTCGTCTCAAGCGAATTTTTTTGCCAACAAAAAGATCAATATTAAGATTTGGAGTTTGCATTTTCTTCCCCCCCACTGGGTGCGAGCGCCCTCGCAATGAGTATTCCGGGAGCTTGAAAATACTGAATCCGAATCAGCCTTTTTGCTTTTAGTGCGGAAATGCACCTGGACATAGCAAAAACTCCCGGAATCCCGGGATACCCGCAAAGCAGGTTTATCTTCGCGTTCGGATTATAGGGTTTTCAAGGCCCTATTGGTCGTTGCGTATGCGACCAAAACACCTTTTAATGTGTAAAATAATTTCAGAACCTTTGCAAGAAAAATAGCTTTTCTTAAATTAGCAGAATTTATTTTTAATGAGAGTTTGTCTGCTTCTTACATTCTTTAACACACATGCATCAAAATCATACTATAAGCTTTCCGCCTTTTATAGAAGGATCACCCTTTATAATGAAGGGCCTATCCCATAGCAAAAGCCAAAAACTTAAGATAGAAGCGTGCTTTTAGATTGCTCGGCAAAGTTATGAATGACATTTTTTAAATCAACAATATTTCGACCAGCCTCTGTAATTGACCTTGAAATTGAAGGAATAATATTCTTCCGTAGTTTTTGAGGAAATTGCTGGGTTAATTGTGTTATTGTTCCTCCTTGAGCTCCAATACCAGGAACGAGAAACAAGCTATTTTCTAACTGTTCAATTGTTTCCTTTGCTTCATTGCCTAAAGTTGCACCAATAACTGCCCCGATAGGACCAATATGACGATATCGACTTGGAGATTGGCGATTATATGCAAAAATATGCTGTGCTAAATGAACAGAAACCGTTTGATCCCCAATGCGGGCATTTCGAATTTGCTTTCCCTCTGGATTAGACGATTGAACAACCACAAAAACGGCCGTTTTTGTTTCTTCTGCAATCTTTATCAAAGGAATAAGAGCATCAAACCCTAAAAAAGGATTGACTGTTATAGCATCTGCTTTGAAGGGACTATGAGCGCCAAGCCAAGCTTTACCGTAAGCTTCAGCGGTAGAGCCAATATCCCCTCTTTTTGTATCCACAAGAACCAACAAACCTTGTTTCTGAGCATTTTCAATAAGTTCTTTCAAAACTTGAAGCCCTTCCACCCCATATAACTCAAAAAATGCGGCTTGCGGCTTTATGATCCCCACCTTCCCCACAACCGCTGTTAAGAGGATATCGCAAAAATCTTTTAGACCTTTATAATCTGAGTTCAAATTCCATGATTGCAAAACTTTATGACTCGGATCAAAACCAACACAAAGGGGGCCATATTTTTCACTATTTTCAAAAAAAGCTGAACAAAACATTTTATATCCTAACACGGTCTCTCTTTAAACTTTCCGATACAATCAAAAAGAAAAACATTTGTCAAAAGAATACAATCTTGAAAACACAAAGAAAGAATCCTCATAAACAAAGTATGCTCTTACTTATGAAAGTTATTCCCATTCACAATGCTTATCGCATGTTGATCAACCAAGACGTTATCATAAGACAAAAATTCAAATTTTTAAGGCAGAATACGAAAAAAACATTCCATATTATTTCATTCAATGACCTCGTAAAGCCAAACACCCCCTACCTTATCTCTTTCATACTGCTTTTTTACAATCAACAAAAATTCTCGATAAACGCGCTTTAAACGAAAATTTCAAAAGAAAACGCTCCACCATAATGATCTCAATCTTAACTTTGGATCTTTCCTATTCATTTTTAGTGGCTGAATTATCCATCATAGACCATAAACTTTGGAACATAATGAGCAAAAAGGCATTGTATCTCCAGCAAATTCAAGGAGATAAGACATGGAGCCCCATATTCTTGAAGACACCCCTTTCGATAAGAATTTTCTAGGAAAAACATCTCTAGAAACAAAATATCCATTTTTTCATACATCTCTTTCATGGTCCGCAATCTTTGCTGGACTTGTTACAGCTCTTGCCGTTTCAATCTGCCTCTCTTTCCTCATTGCAACTTTAGGATCAAGCCAAATGGACTTTACCTCGTCCTCTCCTTTTAGGGGTTCTTTCCTCTCGATAGGCCTTGGCTCACTCATTGTTATGCTCATCAGTCTTGCAAGCGGAGGCTTTATAGCCGGACGCTTTGCCGAAACCGCTGGGGTTATTCATGGTTTTTTAACTTGGTCTCTCATAACACTTTTTATGACACTGCAATCCATCCACGTGGTTTCTAGCACAGCAAATTTAAGTGCCAAAACAGTTGAAGCAAGTACTTCCATAATCCAACAAACCGTCAACAGCCTCTCCCCCCTGTTTTCAAAAATAAACAGCGACGGTTTTGAAAAATTTTTTGCAGAAAAAGACGACAATGGGATTAATTTTGACACACTTAACCGTCAGTTACACTCCCTTCTCAACAAAGGTATTCCAGCGCTCAATCCTGATCGCTTGAAACAAACTTATCAGGCTGCACTCAACGATATTGGTTCTGCGATAACCGCTCTCAAAAATGATCCTTCGCACTATAGCAGCATTCTGAACAATCTAAGGAATAAACTTTTTCATCGCCTAGAAGCTCTGACAGCAAAATTTGATGAAACAGCCAACCGTGCCGCACAACTCTATCAAAGGACAGAAGAAAAAACGCCCCCCCTTACAAAGTTCTAGAAGAACACAGCGATAGCTTTTTTCAAAAACTTGAATCAGCGGCAAAAGCTTCTGTTCACTTTTTGGACAAAGCTACAACAAAAGCATCGCAGATGGGGTGGTGGGGCTTTTTAGGAAGCCTGATTGGCGCCGTCATTTGCAGCATTTTTGGCTATTATGGTTACAAAAGCTAGAGGAATTTTTTCATGCTTTAAAAAGCAGAAATTTTCTTACACTT
>NZ_NAAI01000010.1 GCF_018155095.1 Bartonella queenslandensis
GCAATGATGTTTTTCCATCGGGTGATGGTAGTGGTATCAGCACCAAAAAAACGCATGACGGCTTCAAAGGCACGCCCAAAAGCCTGTATGATCCCCCGTGCAAAGCCTTTGACAAAAGAAGAAAAACGATCCCAATATTTCCACAAAACAAAACCAGCAGCAAGAATGACAGCCACAACAGCAGCAATGACCGCCCCAATCGGGGTAAAAATCCCCCCCACAACAGAGGAAATACCTGCCCCAACCACTTCGATCACTGTCCCTATCCAGCCAAAAGAGTCAGCAAAACATTAATAAATGCAATTATCTAATAAATAAAATATTAATCTATTGCAAAAAAAGTATTCAAAACGATACACGAGTTTTTTCTATCCAAAATGCCTATACATCACCCGTTAGTATAGGCCATTCCCCTATCTCTTTTGCATGTTTATAGGCACGATAGTTCTTTGAAAGAGAAGTATTCTTAAGTTTAAACCATTCCTCTAATGCTTTTTTCCTTCCATGTATCTTGTTTTGATCATCCGCAAGAAAATCGCTAATAAAGTTATTCATTTGAGTAGAAGGAATTTGCGGCAACCGTCCCTGCGTCTGTTTTAAAGCAGCAAGGTGATCAACCAAATCACTATAGTAAATGCGCTTACCCTCTAAAACACACGCCTTTCTCCAATGGTTCAGCCAATACCATTGCCCAGATTTATCACGCAACGCACCAAATTTCTTTTCAACATTCTCCTGTAGAAAAGATTTTGTTTCTTTATCACTAACATAATTTACCACCCGTGTGTCTAAGGCCAATCTATCACGAGCTCCGTTATTTTGTCTGTTAGGAACAGCGACTGGTAGCGGCATCGCAAAGCCAAATAAATGAGCTTTAATATGCTGCTCAAGTTCATTTTTTTTCAAACTATCTACACGAATGCCTAATAATTTAGCGATCTCTCTAAGTTCTGTAGCATAAAAATATGTCCTATCAAACTCTTCTATCGTCATCTGTTTATAAAATTTCTTCATCCCTCGCTCCCTATTTTCAATTATAAATAAAGAACATCTTGCTAACAATAATGTGCGTTGCCAACTCTCTTTTAAGCAGTTTCCCATTAAAAAATTATAAATACATGCAGAAAACAAGACAGTCATGAGAATAGTTATTCAACCATTTACAAATATATTTATATTAATTAATTTCTAGATAGATATTTAGCAATAATTGTCTCACAAAACAAAAATCCTTAAGCTTTATTATACAATGATGCTAGTAAGGTTAAAGCTCTTTATTATACTCGTTTATCTGAACTCCAACATGACGTTCTTGGGTACTCAGAGCTGCCTTTACTCTCGATCCTCAATGTAATTAAGCAATATTAAGTGGCTGGCCTTGATCAGAAAATATACGCACATGCCAATCATCTTGCAGCTAAACACTAATTTCCTCCTCACTTCATCAAAACTACTCTCACCGTAGCTTTTCTGCGCTGTTCGCAGATCAATAAAGCAACGTGATCAAAGCCTTAAACACTGCAGCAATATCGATAACATCAAGACGATTAATCCATTCAACAGATTCATGAGACATATCGGCTAAAAGCACGGCTATTCCTTCCATAGCCTCATGGGTGAGTAATGCCTCACAAAGCTTAAGAATGAGAACATCATTGCTCAATGTTGTCTTATCCTCTTCTAAGCCAAGCAGAACAAGCTTTGCCAACTGCGGTCCAATCAACACGGCTAATTGGCGTGCTTGCTTGAAGTTTGGACGATAAAAGGTCAATTTGTGCCGGATCGATTCTTTGCCATCACTCTCCTTATAAACAAGGGGAACTTGGAGCTCTACATCAAGGCTGGTTTGTAAACTTTGCATGATCAATTCCTATAAATTGAGAATAGAGCGCCGACGGGAACCAATCTCTTGCCCGTTGCGCACAAGCCAACTACCCCGTTTAAAGGAAAAGCGGTGCAAAACAGAACCATCCCAAAATTCCGTATAATCCCAAATATTTTTGATCTCGCAATCATAGCCTGTGGCTTTTCCAGCCGTTAAGCCTTCGCTATCCACCTTGACCAATCGCCCTGTCACATCAATGGAATGTTCATGCTCGCGCCCATCTTCTTCAGACACCACATGTTTTTTGCCGGTAAATTTATGACGAAAACCAGGAGGACCACCAAAGATACCGATGACCTCAGGGGTGTGGCTTCGGATTTTCATTGGCAAATTTAATGCTTTGACACCAAGACCGCTCACATCAAT
The DNA here is from genome assembly GCF_018155095.1 of Bartonella queenslandensis. Classification (GTDB taxonomy): domain Bacteria; phylum Pseudomonadota; class Alphaproteobacteria; order Rhizobiales; family Rhizobiaceae; genus Bartonella; species Bartonella queenslandensis_B. The sequence continues at coordinate 2,252 of NZ_NAAI01000010.1, forward strand.
TTGCATATCAGAGCCCCCCAGTTGATAGGTTTCTGTGATTTCTTCTAACGTAGGCAATTTGAGGGGTTTTGGCATCCAGTGATCTACTCAAACCGATAATAACTACTCATTACCCAAATAGAATACCAACTCCTATAGCATAAAGCGAAGCAATAACCCGCAGATTGTGATTATGCTGCATAACCGTAATAGAACCAAAAATCATCATTGCTGCACTTGCAATACCAGCAGAAAAGCGGATCAAGACAACCAAGTAAAAGTTTGTTGTTAACGTCACTGCAAAAATAAGTACACTCGTTACTATGGCTGCAGCAAATAACACGTAGGGAGCACGGGATATATTCCCAACTCTGCAAAATGAAAAAACAAACTCCCAACTAAATAACCGCCATAATTAGCATTCACTATATAAGAGAGTTGATTAAAGGTGAACAGTCTCCTTCACCCAACATAACTGGAAATATTGGTGTATTGAAAAATCGCCCAATCCCTATCCCCAAAATCATAATAACCATAACGAATACAGCTATTTAAAAATGATTCAAATCCTGATGATTATTTTCTCCCTCATTCCCTTTATTCCCTTCACTGATCATTTTGTTCTCATCTATATTTTACCTCATCATAGTAATAACTTAATCTAAGAGAATAAAAGAAAATCTAATCATTTATTTAAGAAACTAAACGGACATATTGAGTGATTATTGTCAACATTACTGATTACTGAATTAGTTATACAATAAAATATTGAATTAAATGTATTTTTATGTTACATGTGTTCATAATTAGATTTCAAGCATATTGAGATATTCTTGGTTTTTATCTCGATATTTAAAACGGCTAACTGGGAAATTAGAGAGTCAGCCATAGGTTTTACTTCATTTTAAAATCATTTGCTTATTCGCTGTGAAACTCAATAAACCCTTCAAACGGCTATTTTCATAAAAGAGGAATTTTTTTCTTTTTAGGTGATATTGTTATTTAGGACGATATCAAGTTGAGAAGTTTGGTGCACCCGACAGAATTCGAATCTGTGACCTCTGCCTTCGGAGGGCAGCGCTCTATCCAGCTGAGCTACGGGTGCTTCAAATTGATTATTAAAATCAGTTGTGGTCTTTTAACTAATCATACTCTTAGCTTCAATGCTAAATTAGCATTCTGGTAAAAAAATTACTTATTTGTAAATTATATAACGACGCATAATCTTCTTTTTTCTACGATGATACTTTATCTTGAAATAACTTCTCCTTTTGTCTTCAATACCCTTTTATTATAAAAGGAGGTTTTATTACAACTTCAAAATTTTCAAAAAATAAGTTACAAGATAAGTTATAATTATCAGGATAATTCTTAAATGACTAAATTACCAAGTCGCTTTCATTTTATTTCCGCAGAGACTGAGGAAGCTATCAAAGCTACGCATAAATTAATTTCCATTTATGGTCATTCTTCTCTAGAAGAAACTGATATTGTTGTTGCAATCGGTGGTGATGGAACAATGTTACAAACCGTACGAGACGTTATGAATACTGGAAAGCCTATTTATGGCATGAATCAAGGTTCTGTAGGATTTCTTATGAATGAATTTCATGAAAAAAAATTGCCCAATCGTATTGCTGTCGCCTACAAAAAAGAAATTCATCCCTTACGCATGATTGCAAAGGCTGAATGTCAAGAATCTATCGAGGCACTTGCAATTAATGAAGTATCCCTTTTTCGGCAATCTTATCAAGCAGCCAAAATTCGTATCACCATTGATAATAACGTACGCATGGAACAATTAAGTTGTGATGGCGTCCTCGTCGCAACACCAGCAGGATCAACTGCCTATAATTTATCAGCACAAGGACCTATTCTCCCCCTTATGGCCCCCCTTATGGCTCTTACTCCCGTTAGCCCTTTTCGCCCAAGACGTTGGCATGGTGCATTGCTGCCCAATACAGTAACGGTGCGTTTTGATATGCTTGAACCTGACAAACGCCCTGTCAATGCTGCTGCTGATAACGTTGAAGTTAAATCTGTCCATTCAGTGACTATTTCAATGGCAACAGAAGTAAAAGCTTCAATCCTTTTTGACTCAAGTCATTCATGGGATGAGCGCATTTTATCAGAACAATTTCGCTATTAATGATTGTATTATGCGGTTTATATGTATATGATTGTTATAGTTGGCTTTTTTTAAAGCATCTTAACACTCTTTAAGAGTGGAGAATATTTGTTGTACTTATCATTGAGATAGCGAAGTTAAAAGCACAGAGCAATTGATAAAAAATGATACCATCTTTGAATAGTTTTGATGATTTAGGTCTTTCCGAAAAGGTTATTAATGCAGTAAAGTCCGCGGGATATACAGTTCCAACACCTATTCAAAGTGAAACAATTCCTCATGTCCTTCAAAGAAAAGACGTCCTAGGAATTGCTCAAACAGGAACGGGGAAAACCGCCTCTTTCGTATTGCCTATGCTCACTCTCCTTGAAAAAGGTCGTGCAAGAGCACGAATGCCCCGTACGCTCATCTTAGAACCAACGCGAGAAATTGCAGCTCAAGTTGAAGAAAATTTTGATAAATACGGAATAAATCATCGTTTAAATGTTGCTCTTTTAATTGGTGGGGTTTCTTTTGAACACCAAGATCGTAAACTTGAACGAGGAGCTGATGTTCTTATCGCAACACCAGGACGTCTTCTTGATCATTTTGAGCGTGGTAAATTACTCCTGATGGGCGTTGAAATCCTTGTTATTGATGAAGCTGATCGCATGTTGGATATGGGCTTTATTCCTGATATTGAACGTATCTGTAAACTAACCCCTTTTACGCGTCAAACTTTGTTTTTTTCCGCAACAATGGCGCCAGAAATTACAAAGCTAACGAAACAATTTTTACATTTTCCTGTATCTGTTGAAGTTACAAAAGCATCCTCAACAGCAACCACAATTACACAACGACTTGTTAAATCTGGAAATAAGTCATGGGATAAAAGAGCGATTTTACGAGAACTTATCCAAAATGAAGGTGCCGTGCTTCAAAATGCTATTATTTTCTGTAATCGAAAGAGAGATATCTCTGAGCTTTTTAGATCACTCGTCAAACATAACTTTAATGTAGGTGCTCTTCACGGAGATATGGATCAATATTCACGCATGAATACCCTAGCCGATTTTAAAAATAATAAACTGACACTCTTGGTCGCTTCTGATGTTGCTGCCCGTGGACTCGATATCCCAGCGGTAAGTCATGTGTTTAATTATGATGTTCCTACACATGCTGAAGACTACATTCATCGAATTGGTCGTACAGGACGTGCAAATCGTCGTGGAAAAGCTTTTACAATCGTCACAAAAGCTGATCAAAAATATATCAACGCTATTGAGGAAATGAGTAATGAAAAAATTGAATGGCTCAATGGAGATCTTTCGACTTTAATAATCGATGATCAAACAGAAGATACTGTTTTAAAGAAAAAATCTTCACAACCATCAAAGAAAACTGCTCCGAAGGAGCCTACTGCTCACCCTAAAAGAACTGTAAAAGAGAATAAAATAGATTATATTAAAAACATGAAAGACACAGAAAATCCATCTGAGCAACGACGCTTTCGAAAAAATAAGAATTACACACCCCTTGGATTTGGTGATGATATTCCTGCATTCATGCTCATAAAAACGCGTAAATAGACTCGTTCTTTACTTTCTGTAAGCATAAAATAAATAAAAGGCGCCTTTAAAAAGTTTTTCTTATTTCTTAGAGAGTCTTTCTATTACCTTTTCGCGCCCTAAAAGCTGCAAAAGCTTTCCCATTTCAGGTCCATGATCTATGCCCGTAAGTGCTTGACGTAATGGCATAAATAAAGACTTCCCTTTCCGACCCGTTTTTTCTTTTAATGCTGTCGTCCAAACTTGCCAACTTTCATCCTTCAAGACACCATCAGGTAAGAAATTGAGTGACTGCTGCACGAATTCACGGTCCTCTACTGCCACTGTATCAAAACTTTTTTCATCGTGAATGATTTTCCACCATAAGACAGCATCGTTGACTTTACCAATATTGCTTCTTATCGCATTCCAGAAATACTCCGCTTTTTCTCCTTCAATAGAAAGATTGTTAAGACGTGTTTTAACGTCCTCATAATTTAGTTCATGAACAAGATGACTATTCAAAGTACAAAGATCTGCAATATCAAATTTTGCAACCGATTTTGATGTATCTTGTAAATTAAAATGCTCTAAAAGCGCTGCTTGATGAGGATAGGGATGCACATTTTGTGATGTCCCGATCAAAACAGCAATACACTGAACAGCTATCGATTCAAATCCTTCTTCTCGTAAAGAACGAATAGAAAGATCATTATTACGTTTTGAAAATCCTTTTCCTGAAACTGTTGCCAATAAATTGGTATGACCAAAAACAGGTAATTCTGCATCGAGAGCTTTAAAAAGTGCAATCTGAACACCTGTATTTGTAATATGATCATCACCACGAATAATATGTGTAATGGCCATATCTATATCATCCACAACAGATGGTAATGTATAAAGATAGGTGCCATCTTTACGAATAAGAACAGGATCTGAAAGAGAAGCCAAATCAATCGTCTGCTTTCCCTTTACGGCATCATTCCAGCAAACTTCTGTTCTCTTTGTTTGCAAAGGATCATTTTCAAAATTAGGAAGAAGAAAACGCCAATGGGGTTTACGACCTTGTGATTCAAAGTTTTTCTTATCTTCCTCTGTCAATTTCAATGCTGCACGGTCATAAATGGGAGGCAATTTGCGTGAAAGCTGGATTTTACGACGCCGTTCTAATTCTTCTGTTGTTTCATAACAAGGATAAAGCAGACCACGTTTTTTGAGAATTTCTGCCACTTCATCATATCGATTAAATCGCTTAGATTGGTAATAAATTGCATCTGGTTGAATACCAAGCCATTCAAGGTCAACAGTAATAGCATCGATATATTCTTGTTTAGAACGTTCAACATCTGTATCATCATAGCGTAAAATAAATTCTCCTTTATGCGCTTGCGCATAAAGCCAATTGAAAAGGGCACTACGGATATTGCCAATATGAAGATAACCTGTTGGAGAGGGAGCAAAACGAACTTTAACCATAAAATAACACTCAACTTTTATCGCGAAAATGGTTGACAATGGGATAACGACGATCGCGTCCGAAATTCTTATAACTGATTTTTACACCAGGGGCAGACTGGCGCCTTTTATATTCGGCTGTATAAAGAAGCTGTTCAACTTTCTCAACAGTTTCCCGCAAATACCCACGTTGAACAATATCACCAATACTCATGTCATTTTCTACAAGAGATTGTAGAATATCATCTAGAATAGGATAAGGCGGAAGAGAATCTTCATCTTTTTGATTTTCCCGTAGCTCTGCAGAAGGCGCTTTTTCTATAATATTGGATGGAATGACAATTCCTTTTGGTCCTCTCAAATTATGCAAGTGGTTTTTATTGCGCCACTCAGCTAATGCATAAACTTGCATTTTATAAATATCTTTAAGAGGATTAAATCCGCCATTCATATCACCATATAATGTTGCATATCCTACAGCCATTTCTGATTTATTGCCTGTCGTTACCACCATTGAGCCGAATTTATTTGAAAGAGCCATTAAAAGTGTACCACGTATACGACTTTGAAGATTTTCTTCTGTGACATCAGGAGACAACCCTAAAAAAACAGGTGCCATTGTATTCAAGAATGCTTCAACTGGTTGTGCAATCGGTATAATTTCATAGTGACATCCCAAAAGATCGGCACATTCTTTAGCATCCTTTAATGATTCTTGCGAGGTATAATGATAGGGCATCATAACAGTGCGGACCCTCTCAGCACCAAGAGCATCCACCGCCATTGCCGCGCAAAGTGCTGAATCAATTCCTCCGGAAAGACCAAGAATAACATCCTTAAAGCCGTTTTTATTAACGTAATCTTTCAAACCCAAAACACAAGCTTGATAATCGGCAGCTAATCCATTGAGAAGATTTTCATTAACACCTGAAGTACAGTTCCATCCTGTCGTTGTACGTTGCCAATGGCTCAAAGCAATATGTTTTTCAAAGTGTTTCATTTGAAACACCTTTTTACCTTGCCCATTCAAGGCAAAAGAGCCCCCATCAAAAACCAGCTCATCTTGACCTCCAACTTGATTAGCATAGATAATTGGCACTCCAGATTGTAGAGCATGCGTATGAACAACGTCCATACGTTTTAAGATTTTATTACGATAGTAGGGAGATCCATTAAGAACAAGAATAATTTCAGCGCCTTTATCTTTAAGCTCTGTACTAAGAGAGAAGTCATTCCATAGATCCTCACAAATAACTATTCCTAATTGAATTCCATGATAAACAATAGGCTTAGGACGTGGACCGGAAGAAAATAAACGCTTTTCATCAAACTCAGCATAATTAGGTAAATCAAATTTTAAGCTTTCAGCAATGACACGTCCTTCATCAAGAAGCATGAGACCATTATAAATTTTGCCATTACGTCTTAATGGAAGACCAATAATGATTCCTGGACCGCCTACGGTTATTTTTGCTAATTTTTTAACAGCCTCTTCACATGTTGTTGTAAAAGCAGGTTTTAGAACAAGATCTTCCGGTGGATAAGCACTTATAAAAAGCTCCGTGAATAAAACAAGGTCAGCCCCCTCTTCTTGAGCTTTTTGATGTGCCATGACAGCTAGAGAAAAATTCCCTTCAATATCACCGACAACAGGATTTAATTGGGCAACTGCTACCCGAAAATTATTTTTCATAAACCTTTGTATCACTTCATCAGTTTGGCAACGATAACTTTATTCTTTATCATCAAAAATATCACTTTTTAAAAAGTTCTCTTCTGTTATAATGATCTAAAGTAAAAAATATTGGGCGAATTTTGTTCTACCCACCAGCAGCAACTGCTAAGGAGTCAGTTGTACGATTTTTTTTAAGGAGTTCAGCAACAAGAAAAGCCAATTCTAACGCTTGATCTGCATTTAATCGTGGATCACATTGTGTATGATAACGATCAGACAAATCATCTACAGAAATAGCATGTGCCCCACCCGTACATTCAGTGACATCACGACCTGTCATCTCAATATGAATGCCTCCTGGATACGTTCCCTCTCCACGATGCACTGCAAAAAAATTCTCGACTTCTTTTAAAACATATTCAAAGGGACGGGTCTTATAACCATTGGCAGTAATTGTATTGCCATGCATTGGATCACATGACCATATAACCTCACGCTTCTCGCGTTCAACGGCACGGATGAGTTTAGGCAGATAACTTTCAACCTTATCACAACCAAAGCGCGTAATAAGAGTAAGCCGCCCTAGTTCGTTTTCAGGATTTAAAATATCAATTAATTTTAAAAGCTCATCAGGTTCAATAGAAGGACCACACTTTAGTCCTATAGGATTTTTAATGCCGCGGCAATATTCAACGTGAGCATGATCAATCTGCCGTGTACGGTCCCCAATCCATAACATATGGCCAGATGTTGCATACCAATTTCCTGAAGTTGAATCAATCCGCGTCAAAGCTTCTTCATAACCAAGCAAAAGCGCTTCATGACTGGTATAAAAAGATGTTTCACGCAATGAAGAATGCGTTTTGGATGTAATTCCTATGGAACGCATAAAATCAATGGCTTCAGAAATACGCTCTGCCAATAATTCATAACGTTCCCCCTGTGGACTATTAGAAACGAAACTCAACATCCATGTGTGAACATTTTCTAAATTAGCATAGCCACCTTGTGAAAAAGCACGCAATAGATTAAGTGTTGCCGCAGATTGGCGATAAGCCATAGACATCCGTTGCGGATCTGGAATACGAGAATCGGCTCTAAATTCAATGCCATTAATAATGTCCCCCCGATAAACAGGAAATTCAACTCCTTCTTTGCTTTCAATATCAGAAGAGCGAGGCTTTGCAAATTGACCAGCAATACGACCAACTTTAACAACAGGTTTAGAACTACCAAAAGTTAGAACAATCGCCATTTGTAAAAAAACACGAAAAAAATCACGGATATTATCAGCTTCATGTTCTGCAAAGCTTTCAGCACAATCTCCACCTTGTAATAAAAAAGCCTGTCCTTTTGCAACAGCCGCTAATTCATTTTTTAAATCACGTGCCTCACCAGCAAAAACCAAAGGAGGATAGCTTCTCAGTTTTCGCTCGACATCTTCTAATATAGACTTATCCGGATAAGTCGGAACTTGTTTAATTGGCCTTTTTCTCCAAGAGTCAGGTGCCCATTCTTTTATCATTACACTCTCTCTAAAAATTAAGCTTACAGCTTGGCATGTCAAAAAAATTTTACCCATACTATGGGGTGTTGTTTAACTTTCTATTTTTTCCCCATTTTCATATATATAACTTGGTTTATACATCGTTACTAATTCTTCTGCCATCGTTGGATGCACTGCCATCGTTTCATCAAAAATATCCTTCGTCAGCTTGCCCTTGAGAGATATTCCAATAAGTTGTGCCATCTCACCAGCATTTTCTCCTAAAATATGAGCCCCTACAACAATGCGGCTTTCACCATCAACAATAAGCTTCATAAACATTTTCTCTGAACTACCGGAAAGAACATTACGCATAGGACGAAAAACCGTACGATAAATTTCAAGACGCTTATAACGCTGTATCGCCACTTCTTCTGAAAGACCTACGGTTCCAATCTCGGGCTGTGAAAAAACTGCTGTTGTAATTAAATCATAATCGGGTTTTGTGGGAATATTCTCAAATGCTGTCTTAACGAAACACATTGCATCATGGATCGCAACAGGTGTTAATTGAATATGACCCGTTACATCCCCTACAGCCCAAATATGAGGGATATTTGTTGTCATTTTCTCATCAACAACAACAGCCCCAAACTCATTAACTTCTATACCTGCTCTCTCAAGTCCTAAACCGGTGGTATTGGGCATCCGTCCCGTAGCTAACAGAACTTGGTCAGTGCTGATCGTTTGCCCATTTGATAAAACAACATCATAACAATTTCCGGCAGCCTGCACTTTAGAAATTGTTACTCCATAGAGAATAGAAACCCCTTTTTCAATCATTGCATCGCTGAGCAATTGCCGCAAATCATGATCAAAATCACGGAGAATTAAATCACCACGATGAAGCAGTGTTGTTTTTACACCTAGCTCATGAAAAATATTAGCAAATTCAACACCAATATACCCTCCACCAACAATGACTATTGATTTTGGGAGTTCATCAAGATCAAAAATCTCATTAGAAGTTAGGCAAAAATCACCACCTTCTATGATCGTATTTGGTGCAACTTTTGCCCCTGTTGCAATCAAAATTTTTTCCGCCCTTACCCGCTCACCCGTAGCAGAAAGCTCTAATGTGTGATCATCGATAAAAGTAGCCCGACTTTCATAAATATGCACATTGTTATTTTCTAACCCCTGACGATACAGCCCTTCTAATCTTGATATTTCTTTATTTTTAGCCGCAACCAACTTTTTCCAACTAAAAATTGGATCCGCATATTTCCATCCAAAACCAACGCTTTTCTTAAATTCTTTTGCATATTGTGAAGCATAAACATAAAGCTTTTTGGGAACGCAACCACGAATAACACAGGTACCCCCTATACGATATTCTTCTGCTATAGCGACACGTTTACCAAGCCCCCCAACAAGCCGTGCTGCACGCACCCCGCCAGAACCACTTCCAATAACAAATAAATCAAAATCAAAAGAGCCCACGAACTATTCCTTCTCATATATCTTCTCATATATTTGCAACGATAGGCTAAGGTCATTTATTATCAAATGAAAGTCTTTTTTTCTTTTAAAGGAGCATTTTTTTATAAAGCAATAGTCTAAAAGGATAGACTCTTAATTAAAATATTAAAAACGGCGGGAAAACCGCCGCTCTTTAAAAAATCAGAAACTGCCAATTACTATCATGATATTAATCAAGTTATTTTTTATTTTCTGAATCTTTTGATTTATTTTCTGAAGCTTCTGATTTTGTAGGAATCGTAGAATTATTCAAATGAAGTGTTTCAGACACTTCTTTTTTTACATTTTCTACAAGTTCCTCCATAAGAGCAGAACGCCATACATCAAATGCAGAATAGGAATCACGTGCAATATTGGGAACTTCTGTCAAAAACTTTTTACCCGTATCAGAATTATAAAATGCTGTAATTGCATCAAGCTCTTTTTGAGTAAAATATTTTGCATACACATGAGCAACCTCTTTCTCTAGATCAGAGCGCTTTTTAACTAAAGCAAGTGCGTGCTTATCAACGATATCAGAAATAGCTGTTGCCAAATTCGGATCATCACTGATCAGTTGATTTTTGAAATCATGGACTGCATTTGGTAAAAAACTATCAAATTGATCCGTTGCATGAATGGCCCTAATCGTCTTTCGGGCTGAATCTAAATGTTGATCACTCACACCCTGTGCATAAACCATTCCAATATTCACAAAAAAAACGGCAACTGCACCAAAATATATGAAAAAACGCTGCAAAGAAAATATTATTCTCATTGAATGATTACCCCAATCGCTAATTATAATTCAAATTCGTTATTCTACTCAAAATCTTTTTTATTGTGCTAACATATCACCATGTAAAAGCCTTTTCTAAAAATCAAATGGTTCTAAAACTTTTATTTGACCATCTGCCATAGCGACGATTGCACGTGAAGCCACCCCTAAAAAAAGGCCATGCTCAACAACGCCAGGAATGGCAAGAAGCGCATCCGATAATAATTTAGGCTGCAAAATGCATCCCCAAGATGCATCAAGAATAAAATGACCACCATCTGTTTTAAAAGGATTTTTTCCATTCATTCGCAATGCAATTTCTCCAGAAAGTCCTAAATCTTCAGCAACTTTTTCAATGGCTTTGCATGTTGTATGGACACCAAATGGATTCACTTCAATCGGTAGTGCAAAAGCACCAAGTCTTTTGACCATCTTTGTTTCATCGGCAATGACAAGCATTGTGCGAGATGCCGATGCGACAATTTTTTCATACAACAATGCCCCCCCTCCCCCTTTAATGAGCATCATCTCAGGACCAATTTCATCTGCTCCGTCAATATCAAGATCTAGTTCAGGTATTTGTTCTAAAGTGCTAACAGGCACTCCAAACTTATGACAGAGTTGTTCAGAATATCGTGAAGTAGCAACACCTGTCACTCGCAGACCATCCGCAACACGCTCACCAAGAAGACGAATAAATTCATTAACAGTTGAACCAGATCCGATACCAAGCCGCATATCATTTTCAATAAATTCAAGCGCTTTAACAGCGGCCCTTTTTTTTAACTGCTGAACATCCATGAATGACTTTACCTTTTATCCGCAAACAATATTTATCACTACTCTTACCACCAATAAAAATGATAATAAAAGGCAGCCTCTTCAACTCAATCTACCTAAACTTAACCGTCATCTTTTCCTTGAAGAGATGTTACTCGTTATAGAAATATATGGTAAGAATAAAATAGAATAATCAACAATTATCTTTTTTCCGAGAAAATTTGTTGGTACTTTTCTCATTCACAATGAAATTGATAAACTGATCAATTTAAAAAACGCAAAAATATATCAGAAAAATCTTTTATTATTTTTTTTATTCTGTCATTGTTCAGATATGAAGAAAAATGCGATAAATTATATGTTTTTTTGTGGATACTGTCTGTGCATATTCCATGGTCTATGAAATCCTAGCGAAGACCAAATGATATCACCATTTTGGGTCATCATAACGCTTCCTCGTGATAACAATTTCTGAGGAGTAAATATTATTTTTGCCTTCTTGTGACAAGTTGGATTATGTCTTGCAGTTGCAAATGTCTGAATAAGAATATCTGCCTCGACACATTGATCTATTTCTCCACGTAAAACGATAACTTTTAATCCATTGTCCAATAAAGATGCACATACATGACGATCACACATAAATTGTTGGTGAAACGAAGGTCCGTACTTTGTTAATTTAATCGTTTCATTCAAACGAAATGACTTTTTCCATATGGATGTCGTGAACTTAGAGTAATTATAACGATCAATATATAATTTTTCATTATGGATAACCCCCACAAGGCGCATATTATCTGCTATTATCAATTGTACAGGTGAATGTGTTACATAAATAGAAATGCCTGCCAAGATAAAAAGACTAAAAAAGAGCCTGATGGATGTTTTGAAAAAAGTCAGCCCTACCAAACCTATACTCAATAAAACTAATGCAGACAATGGCATAAAACCAGGATTTAAATCAGGAGAAATAGCCTTGATGGCACGTGCAATCTCTATCACAAGATCAACACCAAATCCCATAATTTGAAGAGGCAGCCATTCTAATCCTCCTAACATTGCAAGAACTGCGATTAATCCAAAAGGAATAACGAAAATTGAGATGATAGGCAAAGCAAAAGCATTACTGATAATACTTAAAGATGCCGTATTAGAAAAATGATAAGCAGCATAAACTCCACTTGCACTCCCCGCTACAAAGGAAGATGCACATGTTGAAAGTATCGATAAAACAACAAAATTTATCACTCCTCCTACATAAGAGGAGACTATTTTTCTTTTACGAAAAATTGATCTTCCGCTCCACCAATCAAAAAAAGCAATCAAAGCAGCTGTCGCAGAAAAGGACATTTGAAAGCTAGGGCCTAATATTTCATGGGGTCTAATCGCTAAAGTTATCAACCCCGCAATAGAAAAATTACGCATTGTTATGGCAGAACGATTACACAATATAGCAACCAACATAACAGCAATCATCACAAAACTTCTTTGTGCTGATATTGCTAAGCCCGACAAGAGCAAATAAAAAGCCGTTGTCATAAATGCAACGATAGCAGCAAATTTTTTACTGGAATAATAGGAAGAAAAAACTGGAAAAAATGCTAAAAAACTACGGATGCTCAAAAGAACGAGTCCGCTCAACAGAGCCATATGTAAACCTGATATTGATAAAATGTGGGCTAATCCAGCCACACGCAATGCTTCATTTGTCTCATTTGAAATACCAGCACGCTGTCCTGTTATGAGAGCAGCCGCAACATTCCCTTTTTCCCCTTTAAGAGCAAGACGGATTCTTTGTGTCATCTTCATGCGTAAATTTTCAATTTTCTGTAGAACGATAGCCAATATTCCATCATGCTGCAAAACGGAGATTTTTCTTGGTTTTCCTAGATAAACGCCTTGAGCCCCAATCCCTTTAAAATAACTATGAAAACTAAAATCGTAACCTCCTGGACGCACTGGCCCAGAAAATGCACGAATTTTAACTTTCCCATACAGGCCATCACCAATTGCTAATCCCGATGGCAAATGTCTTGCCAATAAACGAACACGATGAAGACTATGGCGTAACATGGGTTTTTCTGTATTCAAAACATTCAAGACTAAATGAAATCCCCCTTTGGCAACTGCTTCAATAGAAACAATTCTTCCCGTCAATGTCGTAACAATGTCACAGCTTAACATGGGTGTTGCAATTCGCCACGTTTCTATTTTTGCCGCCAAAACACCCAATACAATACAAAATAAAAATCCCGTAGGAATCCATATTTTTCGATAAAAACGTGCAGCATAGAATATTGTTAGAACAATACTGACCAATGCCCCCAATTGTCCCCAACTTGGTTCCTCCTCTAAATGAAAATAAAAAATGATCCCTAGAGAAAAAAAGAATAAAATCAGTGAAAAAAGGATACCAAAAGAAACCTCTTTATTGATACAATCCGCTAACCATTTTCTAAAAAAAATAATTGCTTCTTTTAAGAGTTTAAATAAAAAAATTCTTTGTTGGCTATAACTGCCATTCTTCGCAGCTTCACACTTAGAAAAGACATCCAACCCTATTTGACATGACCTTTTTCTTTCTGTAACAGATCTTACGGATAAACCCTCTTTAACTTTACTTTGATTAAACATCCGCAAATCCCCACTTTAAACTTGCAATGCGGCTATTGCACACCCTGTCACCTATGTTAACATAACCTTTCTATAAAGTTCCATAAGTAATATCTCAATTTAAAGGAAAATATTCGTGTCTGTTATTACTCGTTTTGCCCCCTCACCCACTGGCTTCCTTCATATTGGTGGTGCTCGTACTGCTCTTTTTAATTGGCTTTATGCAAAACATACCGGTGGAAAAATGCTTCTACGCATTGAAGATACAGACCGAGAACGCTCAACAGAAGCAGCTGTAAAAGCCATTATAGATGGCTTGCACTGGATGGGACTTAGTTATGATGGTTCCCCTATTTCGCAATTCGAACGTGCAGAACGTCACCGCCAAATCGCCGAACAGTTAGTCCAGAATGGCAAAGCATATTATTGTTATGCCTCACCTGAAGAGTTAGCTGAAATGCGTGAAAAAGCCCGTGCAGAAGGACGCCCACCACGTTATGATGGACGTTGGCGTAACCGCGATCGTTCTGAAGCTCCTCAAGGTATCAAACCTGTTATTCGCATAAAAGCTCCTGAAGATGGAGAAACAATTGTACACGACCATGTGCAAGGTGATGTCCGTTTTCCTAATAAAGATTTAGATGACTTTATTATTTTGCGTTCTGACGGTTCACCCACCTATATGCATGCGGTTGTTGTTGATGATCATGATATGGGCGTCACGCATATCATACGTGGAGATGATCATCTAACCAATGCAGCTCGACAAATGATCATCTTTAAAGCTATGGGATGGGATATTCCTGTTATGGCCCATATTCCTCTTATTCACGGTGAAAACGGTGCAAAATTATCAAAGCGTCATGGAGCGCTCGGTGTTGATGCTTATCGAAAAATGGGATACCTTCCTGCTGCTTTGCGCAATTACCTTGTCCGTTTAGGGTGGAGCCACGGTGACGACGAACTCATGTCACTTAAAGATATGATTTCTTGGTTTGATATTGACGATATTAACAAAGGTGCTGCTCGTTTCGATCTAAAAAAGCTCGATTCCATCAACGGGCACTATATGCGCATGAGCAATGATCAAGAGCTTTTTGATGCTGCTCTTAATGTTTTACCAGAAACCCCTGGGGGACCACAAATCATTGAAAGACTTGATGAACAACGCCGTGTTCAGTTTTTAAAAGCAATCCCACATTTGAAAGAACGTTCAAAAACATTATGCGAACTGATTGATAATGCCTCCTTCATTTTTGCGCAACGACCATTACAGCTTAACGAAAAAGCACAAACGCTCTTAGATGAAAATGGACGAATCATTTTAAACGATCTTTATCTTGCCCTGAAAGCTTGCCCCTCTTGGGATACAAAAGCCCTCGATGAAACTCTTCGCTCTTATATCCAAACACAGAATCTAAAATTTGGATCTATCGCTCAACCTCTTCGTGCAGCTCTTACAGGATGCACGACATCGCCAGGTGTCTTGGATGTTCTTATTTTATTGGGACGCGATGAATCCCTTCATCGCATCAATGACCAACTTATTACAACAATAAGTTCATAATGTGCACTGAATATATCTCATAAAATGGCTCTCTATGTAGATATTTCAACGTAATCTCAAAAGAGTTTTTTCTATCTTATATCATTGAAATACAGTTTTTATTGAGTAATAATGATTAATAAGGGAATATTTTAAGATTGCATGTGCTCACTTTTAGAGGCAAATTACCCTCAATATAAGTAAAAAAAGCTTCAGTTATTATATATCTCATACTCTGATGAAGCAGATTCTTAATTTTTAGAAGAGAATGATCTGAAAGGAATACCGAATGTCTGAGAATAACGCACATATTATTGTGAATGATAAAAAAGTAGAACTCCCCCTACGTAAAGGCACAAGTGGACCTGAGGTTATCGAAATTTCTTCTCTCTACAAAAAAACCAATATTTTTACTTATGACCCTGGTTTTACTTCAACAGCTTCCTGTGAATCAAAAATTACGTATATTGATGGCGATAAAGGCATATTGCTTTATCGGGGATATCCTATCGATCAGTTGGCTGAAAAAGGAGATTTTCTCGAAAGTTGTTATCTTCTTCTTTATGGAGAACTCCCAACACAACAAGAAAAAAATGATTTTGATCGATGTATTATGCAGCATACCATGGTCCACGAACAGTTTGCACGCTTTTTCCATGGCTTTCGTCGTGACTCGCATCCAATGGCCGTCATGGTTGCCTGCCTTGGTGCTATGTCTGCGTTCTATCACGACTCTATTGATATTACAGATCCTCACCAGAGAATGATCGCTTCTGTTCGTCTTATCTCAAAAGTCCCAACACTTGCTGCTATGGCCTATAAATATAGTATTGGACAAGCATTTGTTTATCCACGCAATGATCTTAGTTATGCTGCAAATTTTCTTCGTATGTGCTTTGCTGTTCCTTGTGAGGAATATAAAACAAACCCTGTGCTTGCTCGGGCGATGGATCAAATCTTTATCCTTCATGCAGATCACGAACAAAATGCTTCTACATCTACGGTACGTCTTGCTGGATCATCAGGTGCTAATCCGTTTGCCTGTATTGCAGCAGGTGTTGCATGCCTTTGGGGACCAGCACATGGTGGTGCCAATGAAGCATGTTTAAAAATGCTACAGGAGATAGGTTCTATTCAAAGAATTCCTGAATTTATTGCTCGTGCAAAAGATAAAAATGATCCGTTTCGCCTTATGGGCTTTGGTCACCGTGTTTATAAAAATTATGACCCACGTGCAAAAATCTTGCAAAAAACCTGTCATGAGGTTTTAAAGGAGCTCAACATTCAAGATGACCCACTTCTTGATATTGCAATAGAACTTGAAAAAATTGCCTTAAGTGATGAATATTTTATTGAAAAAAAGCTTTATCCCAATGTTGATTTCTATTCCGGTATTACATTGAAAGCTTTAGGTTTTCCGACCGAAATGTTTACTGTTCTTTTTGCATTAGCGCGCAGTGTCGGATGGGTTGCACAGTGGAAAGAAATGATTGAAGATCCTGCTCAAAAAATTGGTCGTCCTCGACAACTTTATACAGGCCATGCTATGCGTGACTACGTTCCTATAGATAAACGTGTAAATTAAAGAAATAATTCAATCAATAAAGCTTTAGTTTACTAAAGCTTTATTGAAAATGATTAAACATCCTTTAAATTTTTTTACAAAATCTTATTTTAAAACTCTTATCTACAAAGATAACAGAATCATAAAAGTTTATGAAAAAACTTTAAGTTTTGGCTTTGTAAATAAATTGAGAGCATTCTTTTGGAAATGAGTCAAAGGTTAAAGGAAATTAAAAATTTTTACCCTATTTATCTTTAATGAAGCGTATCCCTCATCTTTGAAAACCCTATATTTCACTCTGTATTTCCCCCTCAATAAGAAAAATCCCTTAAGTGCTCTTTTACCATGCTAAAAACTTCATAAAAATCACTTTATAAGGATTATATCTCGTACAAGTCTCATCTTATCATTATCTGCTAAAATCACACTTCTTTTTACAAGAAAAATCTTTCCAAATACCGGAAAATAAATTTATTTTTATATCCTTTAATACCGAGACCTTTCACGCAATAGATGAGAATATTTTATCCTGTTAAGAACTGAAATTTTCTTTACATTTAAACGAATAGTTTTTATTTTAAAGATAATTAGTTGATTTTAAATAAAATTATTAAAATTCAACCCCTCATTAACAAGAGCTTTCCTTCCTGTATTTCTCCCCCATGTTGATACGAATAAATCATTTTTTTGACAGCAATATCTAGCGTAATGATAGGAAAATAGAGGCAGATAAATTTTTTACATTGCTCCAAAAGAGCTTACAGATTATAAAAATATCTCATGGTTTCATATTTGCCAGCTTATTGAATAGGAGAACATTATGAAGTTATTAGCAAGAGCTCTTATAATAAGTGCAACATTGTTTACCTTATCAGCTAATTCTCAAACGTTGAAAATAGCAAGTGATGCTTCCTACCCCCCGTTTAGTTATATCGACTCAAATAACGAACTTCAAGGGTTTGATATTGATATATCTTATGCACTTTGTAAAAAAATGAATATTGAGTGTACCATTGTCACGCAAGACTTCGAGGGAATGATTCCCGGCCTTCTAGCCAAGAAATATGATGCTATTGTTTCTTCCCTTTCTCCTACAAAAGAACGCTTACAAAAAATTGATTTTACCGATCCTTATTACAATACAGCACTGGCTGTCATCGTTACCAAAAATTCGGAAATTAAAGAAATCTCGACACAAGCCTTTAGAGGTAAAAACCTTGGTGTACAATCAAATACAACACAAGCTGCATATGCAGAAGATCATTATGCCCCTGAAGGGGTGAATATCAAACTTTATCCTACAACAATAGAAGTGAATCGTGATCTTTTAAACCATCGGCTTGATATCATCATCTTTGATAAATTAAAGGCATTAAATTGGCTTGAAAATGAAGGAAAAGATTGTTGTAAGCTTCTAGGAACATTAGAAGACACAAAATTTCCTATTGCAATTGCGATTCGTCAAAATAATCATGATCTTAAAAACAGTTTTAATAAAGCAATAGAAGAGATCCGCGCTGATGGAACCTATAATAAAATCATGAGAAAATATTTTACATTCGATATCAATTAAATATTACCATCAATTAAAACTGCACCTTTTCCAAAAATATCTTTTAATTTTTTTTGAACAGGAAAAAATTGTTGGAGATTCAGCGTTTTCATAAGAAAAATTTATATTTATCAAAAAACTAATTTTTAATTGTTTCTCAATAATTAAATGTTTATGAAATCTAATGAAAACAATGGGGTTGTATTTTTATCTTATCTCAATTTTTTTTATATTCAAAATGAATAGCCTTAATTTTTAAAGAAAAGACCTCAGTTTTTACTCGTGAAATAATATAACCCCACATCATTTCATGAAAATTAAGCTCATACAGCCATAAAATATTTATTCTTCTTAAATCAATAAAATTCTTTAAATCAATAAAAAAGGTGATTTTTTGATCATAATGTCCAACATAATAATCTAAAATAAATACCGATAAATTTTTGCATTGCTCAAAAAAAGCTTACAGATTATAAAAATGTGACGATTTCATATTTGCCCGCTTATCCAATAGGAGAATATCATGAAACTACTCGCAGGAGCTCTTATAATAAGTGCCGTGCTATTCACCCAATTGGCTGATGCGAAAACATTAAAAATCGCGAGTGAAGGCACTTATCCTCCCTTTAGTTATATTGACTCAAATAACCAACTACAAGGATTTGATATTGATATATCTAATGCACTTTGTAAAAAAATGAATGTTGAATGCACCATTGTCACGCAAGATTTCGAGGGAATGATCCCCGGACTTATTGCAAAAAAATATGATGCGATTGTAGCTTCCCTCTCTCATACACAAGAGCGTTTACAAAAAATTGACTTCACAGATCCTTATTACGATACAGCACTGGCTGTCATTGTTACCAAAGATTCGGGAATTAAGGAAATCTCGACACAAAGCTTTAGAGGTAGAAATCTTGGTGTGCAATCAAATACAACACAAGCTGCTTATGCAGAAGATCATTATGCCTCTAAAGGGATCAAGATCAAGCTCTACCCTTCCACGATAGAAGTGAATCGTGACCTTTTAAATCATCGACTTGATTTGATTATTGTGGATAAATTACAAGCATTAAACTGGCTTAAAAATGAAGGAAGAGATTGCTGTCTCCTCTTAGGAACTCTGGAAGAAACAAAATTTCCTGTTGCAATTGCCATCCGTCAAAACAATAATGATCTTAAAAATAAGTTCAATGAAGCTCTAAAAGAGATCCGTTTGGATGGAACTTATGAGAAAATTATGAAAAGATATTTTGCAAGCGATGTTTATTAAATATCACTGTAATATTTAAATGAAGCCCACTGTTTATTTCTAAAAACATTATCTAACCCTTTCATGAGGAACACGAGGATGATTGAAAATTTAGCATTGCTATCATTTAGCAATGGTGGATGGGGAATGGTTATACTTTCTAGTGCAGGAATGACATTGTCGTTGGCGTTATGTTGTGGACTTTTAGGACTCCCTCTAGGGCTTCTAAATGCTGTGATGATTCGATCCAATATTAAGATGGCTAAAGCTATGGCGCGTCTCTTTTCAACGGTGTTTCGTGGGCTACCAGAACTTTTAACCTTGTTTTTAGTGTACTACGGGTTACAAAGCCTCATTCAAAATATCTTTGACTATTTTAATCTTGAAGTCATGTTCAGTATCAATGCTTTCGTTGCTGGTGTTCTTGCATTGAGTATGGTTTTTGCCGCTTTTTCTTGTGAAGTTTGGCTTGGAGCCTTCAACATTTTTGATAAAGGGCAATATGAGGCCGCCAAAGCTTTAGGCCTTTCACGGTCAACCACATTCTTTCGTATTGTCTTTCCTCAGCTCATCCGAAATGCCCTGCCAGGACTTTCCAATAATTGGCTTACTTTACTGAAAGATACATCCCTCGTTTCAACCATCGCGCTTGTTGATCTTATGCGACAAACGAATTTAGCTGTCGCTGCGACCAATAAACCCATGCTATTTTACCTTGTCGCATGTTTACTCTATTTATTATTTTCAGCATTTTTTTCTGTAATCTTACGCCATTTGGAAACATACACTCAAAGAGGCTATAAAAAGGTAACAAGTCAATGATTCCTGAGTGGCTTTATTTCATTTTAAATCCTGATCTTTTAAACCGTTATGGACCTAAATTTATTGATGGTTTTATTGTTACGATTGAACTTGTCACTATCTCTTGTTCTCTTGGTTTTTTCCTTGGTATGCTTATTGCTTTTGCACGTTTATCAACGAATATATTTTTACAATATTTTGCAAATGCTTATGTCTATTTTTTTCGTGGTTCTCCTTTATTAGCCCAACTCTTTCTTTTTTATTATGGGCTTGGTTCAATGAATAATTTTTGGCAACAGATTGGTCTATGGTGGTTTTTTCAAAACGCGTGGTATTGTTGTCTTTTTATTTTCACACTCAATTCTTCTGCTTATCAATCTGAAATCTTTAAAGGAAGTTTTCTATCCGTAACAACTGGGCAACGGGAAGCATCAAAAGCTTTAGGGCTGAGTCATTCTGTTACATTTTTTAGAGTTATTCTTCCACAAGCAATGATTGTTGCATTACGTCCCCTAGGAAATGAGCTGATTTTAATGATTAAATCAAGTGCCATTGCCTCACTTGTTACTGTTTATGATTTAATGGGGATTGCCAAACTTACTTATTCACGTACATTCGATTTTCAAGTTTACGTTTGGGCCGCTCTTATCTATCTTTTTATTGTTGAACTCATTCATCGTTTTATTGTTTTTATCGAACATCACCTCACACGATATTTACGATAAAATAAAATGATCATAAAAAACTTTACCAAACCAAAATGTTCAATTAATCAGCTTATTCATCAATGAAAGAATAAAACAAGATGAATTTAGAAAATAATCTATCGATCTCCCCTAGTAAAAATTCTGTGATCTCTATTCGAAACCTTAATAAATGGTATGGAAATTTTCAGGTCTTACACGATATCAATTTTGATGTTCAAGCTGGTGAACATATCGTTATTTGTGGGCCATCCGGATCAGGAAAATCAACGTTAATTCGTTGTATTAACCAATTAGAACAAGCAGAAAAAGGTTCAATCTATATTCATAACGTTGATATCCATACCGCTCCTATACAACAGCAAAAAAATGTCCTGCGAAAGATAGGAATGGTTTTTCAGAACTTTAATTTATTTCCCCACATGAGCGTTATACAAAATTGTATTTTAGCCCCTATGTCAGTTCAAGGACTTTCCAAACAACAAGCAAAAGAACGGGCAATTCGTTACTTAACGCATGTCGGTATTGAAAAACACTGTGAAAAATATCCTTTACAACTTTCTGGTGGACAACAACAGCGTGTTGCGATTGCCCGTGCACTTTGTATGGAACCTGAAGTCATGCTTTTTGATGAACCAACCTCTGCCCTTGATCCGGAAAGTGTAGGAGAAGTTTTGGAAGTGATGGCTCAATTGGCCAATACAGGGATTACAATGCTTTGCGTTACCCATGAAATGGGATTCGCAAGAAAAGTCTCAGAAAGAATACTCTTTTTAGAAAATGGAAAAATTGTTGAAGATACAAATTCTGAAAAATTTTTCACCAACCCTGAAAGTCAGCGTGCCCGCGATTTTCTTGCTAAAATTAAACATTAGTCATCAAAATATTGCTTTATTTATACAATTTTGCCCCTACTTTTTAAAAGAGTGATAATTCTTTGCGCGCCGACAATCCCCGATGGGACTTCTGTTTTCATTTTCTGTTCTACCATCTCAAAAGCATCGAGTTGAGCCTGACGCAATAAAGGATTAGATAAAAGTTGTTCTATCTGTCTTGCTAACATGCCAGGACGTATAAATTCATCCAAATATTCTGGAACAATAGGCTTATCAGCAATAATATTTGGAAGAGCAGCGCTCCATAACATTATTTTAGGAAAAATAAATAATTTAGCAAAACGATCAAGCTTATAGCAAAGAGTCATAGGAATTTTTGCTAAGGCTAATTCAAGCGAAACCGTTCCATGGGCAGCAAGAGCGACATCTGCTTGTGCAAAAGCACGCCATTTTTCATCTTCACCAACAACAATTTCTACTTTGCTTTTCCAGCCCTGCACAAAATCACGGACTTTATCCACCAAATGGGGTAAAGTTGGTAAAATAATCTGTAAATGAGGGATTCTCTGTACAAGAAGCTCTACTGTTTCTCGAAAAATAGGCATTAAAGAGCGAAGCTCTGAATTGCGTGATCCTGGCAAAATAACCAATGTAGGTGATGATGTCTGTTGATCACACAAATGTCTTTGTTCTGCTTGGCATTTTTTTTCTGACTGAACTCTCAAAAGGGGCGGATATGTCAAAAGGCGATGTCCAACATAGGTGGTAGCAGGACCTCCTAAATCCTGCATAACCTTTTCTTCAAAAGGAAAAACTGCTAAAACATGATCAACAAATTCCCGCATAGCTTTTGCACGCTCTGGCCTCCATGCCCAAACGGTTGGTGCAATATATTTAACAATCGGAATAGAAGGCGCTAGAGCGCGTACCTTTTTTGCAACACGATGCGTAAAATCAGGACTATCAATAATAATTAAACAATCAGGTTGTTCTTGTGCGATAAATTTGGATAAATTGCGAATATGGAGCAACAACAACGGTAATTTTTTCAATACCTCCTTTAAACCTATTAAAGCAATATCATGAGAATCAAAAAAACTTTTTAAACCTAAAGCCTTTAAATGCCTCCCCCCAACCCCGATCAAATGAATATTGCATTCTACTTGTTGTGATAAACAAGAAATTAAATCCGCCCCAAGAAAATCACCAGATTCCTCACCCGCAACTACAGCAATCTTTAAAAGACGATCACTCATGACCAACCTTTTCAAATGTTTCTATAAATAGAGAATGTTTATTGGCTTTTTCTATTGTTGTTTTTACCGATAATATTAGACTTCTATTTGCCTCCACTGCAATACCGGATAAACCACTCTTTGCAATATTCATTATTGTTGTGGGCCCAATTGATGGCAAATCAACGCGATTATCCTGTTGTGGTTTTGCACATTTAACAAGAACACCACCTTTAGGGGGGATTTGCCCTCTTTCTCGCATTTCACAAACACGCCACAACATATTATCAGTTCCCTCAGCGCCCTCCAGAGCGACCACCCTTCCTTGAACAACGACAACGGCTTGCCCGATATCCAATTGACCTAAAAGCTTTGCTGCTCGTGCTGCTAAAAAAATATCTTTCTTCTCTTTCTGTGTAGCACGCCGTACTGTTAAATTAAATCCTACGGGTGCTAAAAGATCTGGGACTATTTCGTGAGCACCAATAACACAAAAACCATGCGCCTCAATAACCCGTATAAAAGCTTTTAATAATGCATCGTCCCCCTTTCTCAAAGCTCCGATCAACTTGGGAAGAGCTAAAAATGTCGTCCAGTCCAGTCGCAATTGTGTAAGAAGTGGTCGTTTTTTCACACCACCTGCCAAAACAACATTATAAACTCCAGCCTCTTTTAAAACTTTAACGAGTCGCGCTAACTCTACAATTGATAGCTCGCAATGTTCATAGCGATAAAGAACAGAATCTGCCTCACCCTGCAAAAGCACAAGAAAAGGATTCTCGCCACTCTTCTCAAGAGCCTGCGCAACAGTGATCGGCAGAACACCACTTCCTGCTATAATAGCAGTACGGCCTGTAAGAAAATTTCTGGCTCCCCAAACCGGCATTTTTAATCCTTATGTTCTGTTATTCTATCACCCTCAAATTTTGGTGTACAATAAAAACGTTTTCCTTCTTCTTTAATAAAACGAACAACGTCAGCAACAGAACGAGAAGAAGGATAGCAATAAGCAACATCATTGACACGCTCTTTAAATGGTTTTCTATGATCAAAAAGCATGACAACCGCATGACGGAGTGCGTGAATATCCTGACGCTCAAGCCCTGCACGCTTCATACCAATAATATTGAGTCCGGCAAGTTTTGCCTGCACACCAACAGCTGTTCCATAAGGAATCAAATCACCTACCAGTGCAGATACACCACCGATAAATGCGTGATGCCCAACACGAACAAATTGGTGAACAGCAGCACCACCACCGATAATCACATAATCACCAATCGTAACATGACCGGCAATCATTGCATTATTAGCAAAGGTTACATGATTGCCTACATGACAATCATGAGCGACATGCGCATAACAAAAAAATTGGCAATTATCACCAACAACGGTCATTCCCTCACTTGAATCCGATCCTCTATGCATTGTTACGCCTTCACGAATCGTACAATTCTTACCAATAGAGAGAGTCGTCCTCCCCCCTTTATGTTTATTATTTTGCGGATCAGCCCCTAAGACTGCATGAGAAAATACTTTACTCTTGGCTCCTAACGTTGTCTTTCCCATTATTACAACATGACTTGTCAAACTACATTCATCACCAATAACAGCCTCTGAACTAATATGGCAAAATGGTCCAACGCGTACATTCTCACCAAGCTGCGCTCCCTTCTCCACAAGAGCAGTTGGATGGATTTTCGTACCGGACATTTTAAAATTCCCATTAAATATCGTTTATTCTTCTTCAACAATCATCGCAGCAATTTCTGCTTCAGCGACGCGGACATCTTCTACTTTTGCAACACACGAAAAACGCCTCATACCAGATCGTTTTTTCAAAAGCCGAACATGAATTTTAAGCTGATCACCAGGCATAACCGGCTTACGAAATTTGGCATTATCAACCGTCATAAGGTAAACTAAATTTGTTTGCTTATTGCCTAAATTTAAAAGGGCTATTGCTCCTGCCGTTTGTGCCATAGCCTCTAAAATCAAAACGCCAGGCATAACTGGTTTTGCAGGAAAATGTCCCGTAAAATGTGGTTCGTTAATCGTTATATTTTTAATACCAATTGCTTCTTGTTCTCCATCAATATTAACGATACGATCGATCAACAAAAATGGATAACGGTGCGGTAATATTGATAGCAATTTTTCAATATCAACAGCCTCTAAATCTTTAATTCCTTCAGTGCTGATCATATCAGCTTCTCTCCTTTTTAACTTTTCCCATACTGCGTAACGTCGCTACTTCACGAAACCATTGTTTAAATGGTCGTGCTGGACTTCCTCCCCATTTTTCACCATCCGGAATGTCATTCATAACACCACTACGAGCAGCAATCTGAACACATTTACCTATTACGATATGATCTGCTACTCCAACTCCCCCTCCAAGCTGAGACATATCCCCTATAGATGTACTTCCAGCAATTCCACATTGAGCGGCAATAAGGCAATAACGACCAATTTTTACATTGTGGGCAATTTGTACAAGATTATCAATCTTGCTTCCTTCTCCAATAACAGTATCCTGAAATGTTCCTCGATCAATCGTGGTGTTCGCACCAATTTCTACACCATCCTCAATAATAACGCGACCAAGTTGTGGAATTTTCTCGATTCCAGCTTCTCCTCCAACATAACCAAAACCATCTTGCCCAATGCAAACACCAGGATAAATCTGAACCCTATCACCTATTAAAGAACACTGAACAGTTACTTGAGGAGCAATATAGCAGTCACGTCCAATACGGCAATTTTCACCGATAACAGCTGTGGATGAAATAAGAGTTCCGGCACCAATTTCAACATTTCTACCGATAACAGCTCCCGCTTCAATACATACATCATTGGCAAACTTAGCCGTTGGATGAATATGCGCGTGCGATGAAATCCCCTTCTGCCCTAACCAAGGCATTGGCTTGACGGAATCAGGAAACAAAATACGACCAACCTGAGCAAAATCACGCTGCGGTGTGGATGTCACCAAAATTGCCATCGTGTCAGGAACTTTAAAAACAATATCATTCGTGCAAAAAACAGCAATAGCAGAACTATTCTGTAGAGCATCAGAAAACTTCCGATGCTCCACAAAAACAAGAGAACCTTCCACAGCACTCTCAAGTGAAGAAAGAGCATTGATAACTTTATGAGAAAACTCTGGATTAAGAAGCTTTGCACCCGTCAACTCAGCAACATTTGCAACTGTCAATCGCCGGGACGGCGTAAAAAAAAATGTATCCGCCATCAAAACACTTTCTCTCCCAGCTTGAGCTTTTCTCTTCAAGTTTTTCCTTCTTTAAAAACCACTCAAATCAGAATTTCGTAGAAATACCAAAATTCAATTGCTGCAAACGATCTCCCTCCTGCTTTGTTATTGGCCAAGCATAATCAAAACGCAAAGGACCAAACGGAGAATCCCACATCAAACTCACACCTGCAGATGAGCGCCAAGCACTTTTGGTATTGGTAACAGGCGGTTCACCCTTAAAGGCGGCTTTATAATTATTGCCATAGAGCGTAGCAACATCCGCAAATAAAGCACCGCGCAATCCGAATCCTTCAGGCACAACAGGAATAGGAAACTGTACTTCAGCAGTCGCATTCATATATGTCGTTCCCCCTAAGAAATAAACTTCACCTTTGCTGGAAACCTGACGTGGACCTATCCCATTGTATTTGAACCCTCGGATCATATCAGTATTCGCCTTAAACATATCGAAAATACGAACACCTTCTTTGCCTACTTCGTGGATATACCCACCGCCAAAGGAAAGTAAACCAACAATGTCCCTTTGATCAGAAAGAGTCTTATACATCATCGCTTTACCCGTGGTCTTCAAAAACTTCGCACTCCCACCAAGTCCTGCATATTCCTGAAGAAAATTCACATACCATCCATCATGGGGGTTTCTCATATCATCAATCGTATTATAGGTAAAACCATAACTAATTGATGAACGCTTCCAAGGGCTATGCTTAGCTGCTTGAACAATTGCACCAGAATATTTCCCATATAATTCTATTATATCACTCTCTTTGTCGAAATCATACTCTCCACCAAAATCATATTCTTCCTGTACATAAGAATAAGCAACATTCGCAGATAATTGATTATTAATAGGTAACGAAAACCGTAGCGATCCCCCTGTCTGTCGTACATCATAGGCTTTATCAGCACGATAAGTGCTACGAAAAACATCAACGCCAGCTGATAAACGGTACCCTAAGAAATAAGGATCAACAAATGATAAATTATAATTACGGGATTTTTCTTGCCCTGCTCCTAACCCTAAACGAACGTACTGACCACGTCCCCCAAGATTACGCTCAGTAACAGAGACTTCAAGTGACATACCAGGGCTTGTTCCTCCCGTTGTATATCCTCCAGAAAGAGAGAGATCTCCTGTTGAAGCTTCAACGACATCTATCACCAGAACAACTTGGTCAGATTGCTCGGTAGGAACCATCGAAATATTAACCGCTTTGAAGAAACCTAAACTTTCTAAACGGCGCTTCGCCCGCTGTAATAAAGTTTGATTGTAGGCATCCCCTTCGTTTAAATCAATCTCACGACGAATGACGTAATCACGCGTTTTCTCATTGCCACGTATATCAATACGCTGAATATAAGCACGTGTACCTTGTTCAATATTATATGAAATTGAAATTGTATGATTTGCCAAATTACGGTTTCCCCGTGGTTCAACTTTAGCAAAAGCATATCCCGAATCAGCAACCTTATTATTAATAATTGCAACAGACTGTTCAATATCTTCTGCACTATAAACATTACCTGGCTGTGTTTTAAGCATCCCTTTTACAGATTGAACATCAATTCCATCAACATCACTTTCAACCTGAATATCACTAATTTTATAGCGCACACCCTCATCAAGAATGAAAGAAATTCTATACTTATTGCTTGCTGCATCAAAAGTTGCTTTAGAAGAGACGACACGAAAATCTGCATAACCACGATTATAATAAAAGCGACGTAAAGCTTCTTCATCAGCAGCGAGGCGTTCTTCACTGTAAACATCGCCTCCCAACAACTTCGAAAAAATTCCTGAAGATTTTGTTGAAATCACATCACGCAACCGACGACTTGCAAAGACACTATTTCCCTTAAAAGTGATATCACCAATCTTTGTTTTTTGTCCTTCAACAACATTAAACACCACATTAACACGCCCTTTTCCAAGGTTAATCGTTTGAACGTTAACAGTGATATTATTACGACCAAGAGTTTTATAAGCTTCACGAATTGTATTGATATCAGCAGAAAGCTTAGCAGAATTAAAAGGCTCATTTGGTTTTAAAGAAATAAATCGTTTAAGATCTGGATCTTTAAAAGATTTATTTCCCTGAAATAATATTTGATTGACAACCTCATATTCTTTTACGAATACGACCAATTTATCACCCACTTGATTTATTTTAACATCATAAAATAAACCTAATTCGAAAAGATTCTTCACAGCATGATCAACATCGCCGCTGGAGATCCCTTGTCCAGCCTTAATACCCATATTGTCTCGAATCGCCTGAGAACTTACAAATTTATTCCCACGAACCTCAATAGAACGGACTACAGATGCTTGTATTTCTCCAACCGCAGCAATTGACATAAAAACCGTCGCTGGGGCAATCATCCCCATCTTTAACACCAACACAGATGCCGCATTTAAAAACTTTGAATTCGTAGTCATTGACTTTTTTACCTTACTCTTATTCCTTGGACATGATGCCTTAAAAAGCTAACTGCCATGGCAATCTTTTTACAGCGAGACTTTATCATCCCTTAATTACTCATTTTATAATGCACAATGCCACACTATTTTGCAGACATGGTAAACAACCCTCAATTTATTTTTGCTATTATTACCCAATTTACAAAGCGTTTTCCATAATTTAATTAGCTAAACCAACAAAAATAATCATTAAAGAAGACAAAAATCATGAAAAGAAGAAGAAGGGAGAAACCTAAACGAAAAAAGACTCCCTGAATTTTAGTGGATATTTTTCTCCCAGTAATGACCTCAATGACATGAAATAAAAGATGCCCCCCATCAAGCGGTAGAATCGGAAAAAGGTTAATAAAACCAATGCTTATTGAGAGAAAAGCAGCTAGATTCAACAAAGAAATAAAACCTGACTCGCTCACTTTCCAAGCAATCTTAACGGTTTTAGAAGGTCCACTTAGCCGACAACGGTCTTCTTTTCCTCCGATTAAACGACTCATAAAAAGAACAGTTTGAGTGGTAATAAACGCAGTACGGTTTAATGCTTCTCTTATAGCTGTTACAAAACCATAGTGAATATTTTTTATATAAGTTGGATCTAAATGTGCAGGATTATTTGAATCAACAGGCACACCTACACCGATCATAGCACTTTGTGTTCGATTCCCAAACCCATCATCTCGCTCAACGACTTTCGGGGTAATGACCGTTGTAAACATGTGCCCCATTCGTTCTATTTTAAACTCTATCGGTTCTTTTCCGTGAAAAGCTACGTAATTCATCAAATCTTCAAAACTTTCAACCCGTCGACCATCCATTTCAACAAAACGGTCTCCTACTTCCAAACCGGACTGAATAGCAGGGCTATCTTTTACCAAGGAACCAACAACGGGTTCAATGACGACACGACCATAAATAAAGAAAAAAAACGTTAAAATAACAACAGTAAAAAGAGCATTGAAAAAAGGACCAGCAAAAACAGTTGCTGCTTTTTTCCAAGCATGCGCACTGGCAAATGAACCATCAACAATCGGAGATGATGGGGATAATAGCTTATCGTTTTTTTCCTCATCTCCAACAAACTTTACATAACCTCCTAGGGGAATAAGTGCTAAACGCCATTTCGTGCCATGTTTATCTGTGTAACTGGCTATTTGTGGTCCAAATCCAAGTGAAAAAACTAACGCCTTAATACCACACCACCGCCCAATGAGATAATGCCCAAGTTCGTGCACAAAAATGATAAGCATAATGATGAAAAGAATACTCAAACTTCTTAAAAGAAAATCACCCATCGTGACCATATGATTTAAAAGTCCCAAAATATCTTCTCCCCATTAAATCATACTAAAAAGATTAAAAGGTGCATCCATATCAGATATCAATGAACCGATTAAATAAAGAAGACAAGTTGCCCCTACCAATCCATCCATACGATCCATAAAACCACCATGTCCAGGCAATAAAGAACTGGAGTCTTTAACAGAAAACCGTCTTTTAAGCCACGATTGCCCTAAATCACTCAATTGTGAAACAATTGACAAAACAAGTGTAAGGAGTGGAACAAAAAAACTTGCTAAGTTTATATCAAAAAATCCAAAAGCAACCCATATACCACCGAAAACACCAACAAATGTACCACCAAGTGTTCCTGACCATGTTTTATTAGGAGAAAATCGTGGTGCTAATTTAGGCCCCCCTAATGCACGTCCGATAAAATATCCACCAATATCGGTTCCCCATACTATCGTAAATAAGAAAATAACAACTTGGAACCCCAACATCTCATGATCCCGTAAAAAGCATAAAGCCACAACAGGAAAAGATGCATATAAAAAACCACAAAAAACCCAACCACTGTTTTTTATAGATATAACAGCCAACACTGCAGCCAATACGATTAAAGCACAAAAAACCAATAAAGCAGATACATTCAATACTAAAAAAAAGCCAAAGAGAAAATAAAAAATACTTGCTAATATCTTTTGTAAAAAACGCCACTTCTCTTGAGTAATACTCATCCACTCATAAAGAATAAAACCGCCAATACACCATGCAAAAAGAAAAAAAGTGGTTCCTCCCAACCATGTCAGATACAAAGCAATAACGCCAAATACAAAAGCTGTTAGAACACGATAAACTAAATTAGACAAAACAACATCCAAACAATAAAAATAGAAAATACAAACTCTAAAATTGATGCAAGAAAAATTGCCCTCTCCAGTATTTTTATTTCATACTTGTACAAATTTCTCTTATAATTTACCATAAATGATCTAGTCTACCAAGATAGCGCTTATAAGACGAATAATCAATGAAAACAGCTTCAAAAATCTCCCTTATCAAGGTCAATCCTAAAATAAGTTTTCAAATATTTTTTCAGACATAAAATGAAACAGCAGCTATCTACACCCTATAACCTCTGCTTTCTCCATCCTCTGCGCATGTTTTATAATGGACGGTAAGAGTGAAATATTATTTTTGCACTATAGTATTTCCCAGCCTCATTATTTGAGTAATCTCTCATAATGTTTCTCATCATGCAGTTTGACAAAGACATGCCGAACAAAAAAATCTCACCATACTATAACAGTGTTCATAAATAAAGGGCGGAACTCACTTGCAGATTAAAGAATAAAAAACTTTAACCCTTTCAAATCAATCTTTCCTCTATCAAGACGATCAAACGATAAAATAGCCCCCTGTATCACACCTTGCTATCATAGTGAACATTAACTCTATACCCTTTATCCATAAAAATAATTTACACGCTAGGAGTAGAATATTTTTTTAGCAAAAAACCGTCTTAAACGTGCCTAATTTCAGATTCTTTCACGGCTAAAATTTTATCGATATCAGCAATAGTTTCATCTGTGAGTTTTTGAACTTTATCGGATAAACTATGGGCTTCATCTTGTCCAATTTCACCTTCTTTTTCTAACTTTTTCAAATTGTCCATACCATCACGACGAACATGACGTGTAGCAACACGCGCTTGCTCTGCATAGTGATGCGCAATTTTTACAAGCTCCTTACGGCGCTCTTCATTCAACTCAGGCAAAGGAATACGTAAATTCGTACCATCAGTTATGGGATTCAAACCAAGACCAGAATCGCGAATAGCGCGTTCAACAGCGCCTACCATCGTTTTATCCCATACAGAAACGGAAAGCATCCGTGGTTCGGGAACAGAAATATTAGCAACCTGATTGATGGGTACAACAGAACCATAAGATTCAACAGTTAACGGATCTAATAAACTCGCCGATGCCCGCCCCGTCCGTAAGCCACCTAATTCATGTTTAAAAGCCGTAATAGCGCCATCCATGCGACGTTTCAGATC
The DNA here is from genome assembly GCF_018155095.1 of Bartonella queenslandensis. Classification (GTDB taxonomy): domain Bacteria; phylum Pseudomonadota; class Alphaproteobacteria; order Rhizobiales; family Rhizobiaceae; genus Bartonella; species Bartonella queenslandensis_B. The sequence goes on from NZ_NAAI01000010.1 coordinate 34,779, forward strand.
ATCCATAATTGATGCAACATTCATATTTCTGTCTCCTTCAATTGTCCTTTGAAGCTTACCCTTATTCCGATACCATTGTAAAGCGCCCTGTTCCATTCAAGACCTTTGCTAAACCGCCTTTTTCATGAATGGAATACACAATAATCGGTACATTGTTTTCACGGGCTAAAGTGACCGCCGTTGAATCCATAACTGATAATCCCCATTGCAAAATTTCAACATGTGTTAATTGGTCAAAACGCTTAGCTGTAGGATCTATCTTTGGATCGGCTGAATAAATACCATCGACTTGCGTTCCTTTAAGAAGAACATCTGCACCAATTTCTGCTGCACGTAAAGTCGCAGCAGAATCAGTGGTAAAAAAGGGATTTCCTGTACCACCCGCAAAAATAACAACTTTTCCCTGATTCATATAAGCTATTGCTTTACGTTGCGAAAAACTTTCACAAATTTGTGGCATAGCAATCGCAGAGAGCACGACCGTTTCAACTCCTAGTTTTGTCAATGATGTTCGCAATGCTAAAGAATTAATGGCTGTTGCAAGCATTCCCATATGATCACCTGTCACGCGATCCCCACCATGTGAAGCAACAGCAACGCCACGAAAAATATTTCCCCCACCAATAACAACTGCAACTTCTACCCCCATTGCGCGCACTTCCGCAATATCTGCGGCAATACGGTCGACAACAGAAACATCAATGCCAAAACTCTGTCCCCCCATAAGAGCTTCACCAGAAGCCTTTAAAAGAATACGTTTATACGGACGTGCTAATGCCATTCATAATCTCCCCAAAAGCACATTTACTTTTTTGCTTTTGACACCACGAAGGGCACCACTTTTTTTCACGTGACGCCCTCACAACAATTACGCTATTCCCATCAGAGCTTCTAAAACCAATGATGATTTTAAATCTCTGATCAAGAGTTTGCAATAACTAGCCTTTTACAGCTGCCGCAACCTCTGCAGCAAAATCAGACTCCTCTTTTTCTACACCTTCTCCGAGTGCAAAACGAATAAAGCCCGTAATTTTTGCTGGAGCACCAATTGATTTCTCAGCATCCTTTAAAGCAGCCTCAACAGTTATATCAGGATTCATAACAAAAGCTTGAGAAAGCAAAACAACCTCTTCAAAAAACTTACGCATACGTCCTTCCACCATTTTCTCAATGATATTTTCAGGCTTTCCAGACTGACGTGCTTGATCTGAAAAAATTGCTTTTTCACGTTCAACAGCACCAGAATCAACATCTTGTGCTGTAAGCGCTAATGGATTGGTTGCCGCAATATGCATTGCAACCTGCCGACCAAAAGCAAGAGCAGCTTCCTTATTTCCCGTTGTTTCAATTGCAACCAAAACACCAAGTTTTCCAAGCCCATCAGCCACACTATTGTGTATATAAGTCGCAACAACACCATTCTCAACAGACAATTTAGCGGAACGACGAAATGTCATATTCTCGCCAATTGTACCAATTGCATCTTTAATTGTAAGCTCTACAGTCTTCTCAGAGCCTGGATAAAGAGAAACAGAAACAGATTCAACATCACCTGGCGTATCTAAAGCAGCAGTTGCTACGTTACGCACAATGTCTTGGAATCCATCATTGCGTGCAACAAAATCTGTTTCAGAGTTAATCTCAACCAAAACTGCATGTGAATCTTTTGATATGACGCCGATTAATCCTTCAGCTGCTGTACGACCAGCCTTTTTATCTGCTTTAGCTATCCCTTTTTTACGAAGCCAATCAACAGCAGCTTCCATATCACCATTGGTTTCTGCTAGAGCGGCTTTACAGTCCATCATTCCAGCGCCAGATAATTCTCGAAGTTCTTTTACTTGTGCAGCAGTAACGCTCATATTTGCCTCTTTATTCTATAACAGTGAAACCGTGCAAATTTCCTCTGCACGCCTATAACTTCTTCTTTAGATAATATAAAGTACCTTAATTAGGTGTTTTATATCACTCAGAAACTGCCAAAACCGCACTTTCTTCCAAAACAGGCTCCATAGGCGCATCAACTTGAGCTCCTAGATCGATACCCATTGCACCTTGCTGACGAGCAATACCATCAAGAGCAGCACGAGCAAAAAGATCGCAATAAAGAGAAATTGCACGTGAAGCATCGTCATTACCTGGTATTGGATGTGTTACATCATCGGGATCACAATTGGTATCAATAATAGCAATCACTGGAATACCTAAACGTTTTGCTTCTTGGAGTGCAATATTTTCTTTATTTGTATCGATAACAAAGATAAGATCTGGAACAGATCCCATATCTTTAATACCACCAAGCGCACGATCAAGCTTTTCACGATCACGTTCAAGATTTAAACGTTCTTTTTTGGTAAAGCCTTGCGCTTCAGCAGCAAGAATTTTATCAAGCTTCCGCAAACGATGTATTGAATTGGAAATTGTTTTCCAGTTCGTCAGCATACCGCCAAGCCAACGCGCATTAACGTAATATTGGGCGGAGCGATTTGCTGCATCAGCAATAATTTCAGATGCCTGCCGTTTTGTGCCAACAAAGAGAATACGGCCACCACGCGCAACAGTATCTGAAACAAGTTTAAGCGCTTGATGTAAAAGTGGAACGGTCTGAGCAAGATCAATAATATGAATGTTATTACGCTGACCATAAATATAGGGGGCCATTTTGGGATTCCAGCGATGAGTCTGGTGACCAAAATGAACACCTGCTTCTAAAAGCTGGTGCATAGTAAAATCGGGTAGTGCCATAAATTTTATCCTTTCCGGTTCAACCTCCGCGGAAAAAGCAGGAAAACCTACTACCGGCGGATGCTTGCTAGACTTTTCTCACAGATCATCTATAGGCACCCAAACTCCGCGTGTGGAATAGCGCAAACATACTGATATTTGATTCTTTTTCAAGTCATTTTCTTCAATCATTTAATATTTACATTTGCACATTGATCAAGATCTTTTCCAAGTTCCAGGAATTCAAGACTGTTCAATTTTGCACGCACTGAAAAAGTTCCATAATCTATATGAAGATCACGCATAACACCATTCTCATGCAAGAGAAAACTGCTTCGATAAACCGGCAAGCCATCTTTATTTTCACTATCATCAAAATAAGAGATTGTAACAGGCCAATATTCTTCTTCATCCAATTTTCTCATTTTTTCCGTCTCACTGTCAGATAAAAGCGCCTTCTTTTCCCCTATGGCGATACTTTCTTTTATAACTTTATCTGCTTTATTTGTCCCATCAAATACAGTAACATTATAAAAATGATCCCCTGCTTTTGCATGGCGGATAATATTCTTTAGTTGCATCATTGGAAATTCTGCCATTGCGAGCTTATATTTTTTTTCTTTTGGCTTTTTTAAGGTAACCGTAATACCATCTCCCGTTCGCTCCGCGACCCCTTCGGCACGATGTGAAACCTCTTCTCCCTCTTGATCGGTAATATTAAAACGAAATGTACGGCTGTCACCTGTTTCATAGCTCGTCGTCCGTTGATCCGTTAAACGGACCGGCATATCTTCAATATGAAGGCGACTAATAAAACGGAAACGTGTGCTATAGCCTTGGCATGCCGAACCAGTGAGCTCGTAAACCATTCGCCCTGACATCCCAGAAATTGTCATTTCATGAGAAACACTATCGAGATGAAAATCATAAATTGCTCGATGAGGTACAATAAAAATAGGCTCTTCAGCTCTCGCTGTACAGAAAAAAACAATATATAAAATTATTATAAATAATGCTCTAATCATTCCCAAATTCCAAACTTTCTCCCCGTTGCATAACATCATACAATAAGGCAAAAAAGGCTAATTTCTCAATTAACCACACATTTCCTTAAATTAAAAAATAGGTTATGCAATGAATATATAGAACAGCTATGGAGTTTAAATTATGACCAATGTGATTGAAAGAAACTTAGAAACATTTGGAATCACTCTTCCTGCAGCAACGCAACCCCTTGCCAATTACATCACAACTTCACAAAGTGGCAATCAACTTTTTATTTCTGGGCAGCTCCCTCTTATAAATGGAAAACCAATAGCTATTGGTAAAGTTGGAGCAACTGTGAATGCCGAACAAGCCCAAAAAGCATCTGAAGCTTGTGCTCTCAATATTCTCGCTCAACTCAAAGCAACTTTGGGTGATCTCAATAGAATAAAACGCGTGGTCAAAATTACTGTTTTTGTGGCTGTCGATTCTCATTTTACTGATATCCCTTTTGTCGCCAATGGAGCTTCTGATTTATTCGTCAACATTCTTGGTGAAATTGGGAAACACGCCCGTTCTGCTATTGGTGTTGCCTCTCTTCCTATGGATGTTCCTGTAGAAGTTGAAGCCATGATAGAAATCTAAATCTTCATTAAAAATAGTGCGTCTCTTAAAGGTAACTGAAGTCAAAATATTTTTTGTCTTTCGATAAACCTTGCATTTTTCCATTTTGAAATTAGAATTTTAAACTTACAATAAAAGGAAATATTTGTATGAAACAAGATTATGACAATAACAATATTTTTGCTAAATTAATTCGTAATGAAATCCCTTCTGTTCGTGTTTACGAAGATGATGATGTTATTGGCTTCATGGATATCATGCCACAAGCACCAGGACATACGCTGGTCATTCCCAAAAAAGGTTCTAGAAACTTACTTGATGCCGATACTGAAGTATTATTTCCTGTTATTAAAGCTGTTCAAAAAATTGCCAATGCCGTCAAAAAGGCCTTTCAAGCAGATGGTATAACGATCATGCAATTCAATGAAGCGGCTAGTCAACAAACCGTTTATCATCTCCACTTCCATATTATACCACGTATGGAAGGAATAGAACTTACCCCTCACAGTGAGGTGATAACACCTACAGAAATACTTGAGGAAAATGCAAAAAAAATTCGTGCTGCCTTGTAACATGCTCTTAAGATGTTGTTCTTTTCTTTCCAGCATGTTTTTTTGTAAAACTTTGCGTTTTACTTTTCTTTGAGCTAAAAGATAGATCGGAAGAAGAAATTTCTAACTGTAATTTTTCTTTTTCACCACTTGATTTTTGTGTCAATACCCGAACAATGCCACCATTGCGTAACTTTCCAAATAAAATTTCATCTGCTAATGGCTTTTTAATATATTCTTGTATAACACGGCCTAATGGACGTGCTCCCATTTGAGAATCATATCCTTTATTGGACAGCCATAAAGTAGCAGAAGGGCTTAATTCAAAACTGATCTCCCGATCAGCCAATTGTGCTTCAAGCTGAAAAATAAATTTTTGCACTATCTGATTGATGCTTAAGTAAGATAAAGGCGCAAACGGAATAATTGCATCTAAACGATTACGAAATTCTGGTGTAAATAACCGATTGATTGCTTCTATATCCTCACCATCACGATGGACTTTTCCAAATCCAATAGCTGATTTTGCCATATCTGAAGCACCAGCATTGGTTGTCATAATCAAAATAATATTGCGAAAATCAATTTTCTTGCCGTTATGGTCTGTTAATCGACCATAATCCATGACCTGCAATAAAATATTAAATAACTCTGGATGAGCTTTTTCAATCTCATCGAGCAATAGGACTGCGTGAGGCTTCTGATCAACTGCATCTGTAAGAAGGCCTCCTTGATCAAACCCTATGTAACCTGGAGGAGCACCGATTAAGCGCGCTACCGTATGACGCTCCATATATTCTGACATATCAAAACGTAATAATTCAATGCCCAAAGATGATGCAAGCTGTTTTGCAACTTCAGTTTTTCCAACACCTGTTGGTCCTGAAAATAAATAACTTCCTATTGGCTTATCTGGCTCGCGTAAACCTGCTCGTGCCAATTTTATGGATGAAACTAAGACGGAAATTGCCTGATCTTGCCCATAAACAACGTGCTTGAGTTCTCTTTCAAGCTTACTCAATATCTTCTGATCATTCCGCGAAACTGTTTTGGGTGGAATCCTTGCAATTGTAGCAACAGTTGCTTCAATTTCTTTAACACCTATCGTCTTTTTTCGCTGTTTTTGTGGCAAAAGCTTTTGTGCTGCGCCACTTTCATCAATAATATCAATTGCTTTGTCAGGTAACCTACGATCAACTATATAGCGTGAAGACAATTCTACGGATGCCTTCATCGCCTGATCTGTATATTTGATCTGATGAAAATCTTCAAAGTAAGTCTTCATTCCCTGCAAAATCTTAATCGCATCAGGAACAGAAGGTTCATTAATATCAATCTTCTGAAAACGGCGCTCTAAAGCACGGTCTTGTTCAAAGAATTTTCGATATTCTCTGTAAGTGGTCGACCCAATACATCGCATAGCTCCAGAAGATAATGCAGGTTTTAAAAGATTTGCTGCATCCATATTTCCCCCTAATGTTGCTCCTGCACCAATTAAGGTATGAATTTCATCAATAAATAAAATAGCATCTGGATATAGCTCAAACTCTTTAATAACTTGCTTTAATCGTTCTTCAAAATCACCGCGATAACGTGTACCAGCAACAAGTCCCCCCATATCAAGAGAAAATATCGTTGCATTTGATAAAACTTCAGGCACTTGCCCATCAACAATGCGCTTTGCCAATCCCTCAATGATAGCGGTTTTTCCTACTCCAGGATCACCAACCAAAAGCGGATTATTTTTTGATCTTCGACATAAAATCTGAATCATCCGTGAAATTTCTCTTTCACGACCAATTAATGAATCTATTTTTCCATTCCGTGCTTTACAATTGAGATCCACACAATAACTCGTTAAAGCACTTGTTATCCTTTCACCATTGTCTGAAATCTGCTGATCTAATTGCTCTTCAAGACCTTCAAGTAACATGGATAATCCATCATCACGCGTAATACCATGTGAAATAAAACGTACAGCATCATAGCGTGTCATGCCCATCTCTTGAAGAAAATAGGCAGCATGGCTTTCACGTTCAGAAAAAATTGCAACAAGAACATTTGCCCCTGACACTTCATCTTTTCCAGCAGATTGCGCGTGAATCACCGCACGTTGGATAACACGTTGGAAAAAAGCTGTAGGTTTTGTATCCTCATCAGCTCTAATCTGTTCATCTAACTCTGAGCGAATATAATTGGTTAAACGCTCGCGCAATTCCTCCACATCTACTTGGCATGCCTGAATAACGGAATTTGCATCAGCATCATCTAACAGCGCAAGGAGAAGATGCTCTAATGTTGCATATTCATGCCGCGCTTGAGTAGCAATTGTTAATGCACGATGCAAAACCTCTTCAAGACTAGGTGTAAAAGATGGCATAATTCCTCACTTCCATTCCATTACACATTGTAACGGATGTTCATTTTGACGTGCACACTCCCTAACTTGTACTATTTTCATTTCAGCAATTTCATAAGTATAAGTTCCGCATTCGCCTATCCCATTGTGATGAACATTTAACATAATCCGTGTAGCTTCTTCGAAACTTTTTTTAAAAAAGTTCTTCAAAACGAAAACAACAAAATCCATAGGTGTATAATCATCATTAAGTAAAAGAATGCGATATAATTTAGGTTTTTTAACTTTTTCTCTAGCCTTAGGTATTATAACCGCACCATGCCTACCTTCATCCCAATTCTTGCCCTTTTTATTATGTATAATACCTTTATTATGCGTAATATGAGGTATAGAGTTTATTATGAGTGTTTGTCCCATTATTATTTTCCATGCAGCAAATTTCTTATTAATTTTAAGTTCTTTCACAACTATTGCAATACCTCTTTCGCATCAGAAAAAACTTTCCCCCTATGATTAGATTTAAGTCACTCATAAGATAACTTCTGTAAACAAATTAGTAATACCATTCATCTAAACTGCATTAACTCGTTACAGAAAAGGAAGCTGTATAGAAGTTTTTCAGGGAAAATGGAGAAATAGGATACGACAAGTGTATATTAACGATCAAAAAATTATGCGCTGCTATAAAAAGATAGCAATTTCTTTCATTATGTTCGTTTTTTCTTACTGTTGGGCATCAGCAACACCTCAAGGAGCCTATCCTGATAAGTATGCAGCTATTGTTATAGATGCCACTACGGGAAAAACTCTCTTTCAAGCCAATGCAACACTGAAACGTTATCCTGCTTCCTTAACAAAAATGATGACATTGTACCTACTGTTTGAAGCTATGCAGATGCGCCGTGTAACACCCAATACTCCAATTCCTGTTTCACATTATGCAGCAATGCGCCCACCAACAAAAATTGGATTTAAAGCAGGCCAAACAATTTCTGCAGAAGCAGCTGCTAAGGCACTCATTACAAGATCTGCAAATGATGTTGCAACAGCCATTGCAGAGTATCTTGGAGGAAGTGAAAAAAAATTCGCTCGTATGATGACAGAAAAAGCTCGCAAACTTGGTATGAAACATACACATTTCGCCAATGCTTCAGGACTTCCGGATGTGCACAATTATTCTACGGCACGAGATATAGCTACTTTGTCATTAGCCTTACGTAAACATTTTCCAACACAATATAAATTGTTCAAAACAAAAAGTTTTAATTTCCGTGGACATACAATTAATAGCCACAATAAACTCGTCAAAGTCATGGAAGGTGTCGATGGAATTAAAACAGGTTACACACAAATGTCAGGTTCTAATTTAGCAACTTCGATGCGTCTTGAGGGACGTTCCATTGTCGCTGTTGTTATGGGCGGTAAATCATCTACTGCACGTGATGAGCACATGGCTAGCTTATTGAATCAATACTTGCCCAAAGCAAACCAAATGAAAAGTGGGGAACGTTTAATGGTCTCTGTACATTATCACTTACCCACTGGCGCAAAGACTCCTATACCAACCATTAAAGCTGATTCAAGCGATTTTGATAATGAAATTTCGACTATGTTGACAGCATTTGCAGAACAACCTAAAAACTCAAATATCGCAATAACGGCTGTAAATAGGGTAATTGTACCAATACCCAACCCTCAAAAAGCTATACCAGTTGAGACTCATAAAATTGTAAATGTTTCTTTATCTACAAATGCTGGATGGGCTATCCAAATTGGTTCTCTTCCTAGTAAAGAACAAGCAAATACTCTGCTTTTAAAAGCAAAAAATACAGCTTTTTCTACTTTAAAGAACGCCTCTTCACATATGCAACTGTTTGAAAAAAATGGGCAACGTTATTATCGGGCCCGATTTACGGGATTTCAATCCAAAAAAGCTGCATTTGATGCGTGTTCTACATTAAAGAAAGCGAATTTTAACTGCTATACTGTAGCCTACTAAAAGTTTTTGAATTTTGCGTTAAGGATAGTATTATGACGGATAATGCTTTTGCTTCATTCCATGAAAAAGAAAAATTATTGAAGCAATCATCCTTCCTTGCATTGCGTTCTCTTCACGGTGCTGCTGCAAAACTTACTGGCTTAAAATATAATTCAACTGCATTAGATACACAATTTCTTGTTAATCTTCTCATTTGCCAAATAATGCGTAACCGTCGACTCATGATGCCTCCTGTACGCATTCATTTACGCGTTGCCAGTCAAACTGGTAATGTACCTATTAAAATCCGTCTAGGAGCAACAAATATTTAATCTTACAAACCTCTTTCAAAAATTATTGTATTATTGAAGTCTTAGAAAATTCTTTGATAGATGTGCCTTTTTCTTAAATCGTAGGGATGTACTGATAGCTTTTTCAAGGATTCCAATAGATATCTTCAACCTTCCAAGAAAACCGTTTTTTAGGACACAAAAAATACCAAATATTTTTCAATTTAGTATCAAAAAGTTTTCTTGATATTTTTTCACTTTAGAGGTTCTTGTAAAAGTGCAACAAAGAAAAACCCTCTTAATGACGATTTTCCCTACAACATAAATACTCTAGTAAAAAACAATTTAAGTCCTTTTACTTTTATTTTTTTCAACCAACAAAGCAAATTTGAAAAGACAAATACTATCGGTTAAAAAATGTAAAAGAAATTATCAGATTAAATATCATGATACAATTTCTATAAGGTTTTAATTTATAATGATAATTTATTTTTGCATATACTTTGACATAGCAGCACGTCAAATAGGACAATAATGAATAGATGAAAAATAAAATCACTTTTAGAGATGCAACAGGCTTTTTTAATTATTTTCATTACCTCTAATGATAAAGGTACACAAAATTCTTCTTTAGCATCTCATCGATTTTCATTCCTTCAGCAGGAATTATCCAATAGCTCATCCCCAATCTGACTGTCACCATAACGCAATGAATGCATACGAATGCCTGTAATAATGAAAAAACACAAAGACAAATATGTTATGCTTGTTATTTCGCAAAGTTTTTTTATAAAAAGCAAGCTCCTCTCTTCAACCTATTACTGATAAACTTTGTGTTTTATGGAGTAATTTTCTAAGAGAACCGGTGTTTTTTCTATTGCCTGTAAATCAACATCCAATCCCAAAGCAGACAGATTTTTGAGATAAATATTAAGATGATTTAGTGCTTTTCCTGCTGTTGCAGCTCTTGTATGCCAAATGGGAGCAAGGGATTACATGTCTCTTGTTTATATAATCTCTAAAATAAGCAGAAAACCTAATTTTGGAAGAATATGAGGTTTTAAAATCCTTTAGCCTTACCATCTCCATTTCATTCAGTTTTACGGCTTTCAAAGATATCTAAAGCAATATCCTTTAAATAAGGAAGATTAGGCGTCATCGCATACTTTTGTTTATCGCATTCTTTAATGATGTTATAACCTTCACCTAAAATAAAGCACCATTGGCTTGCTCATTTATGAGAATTTTGACAAATACTTTTAGTATATACGTTTTTATTTATTTTAATTTTTACAGCTCTCTCACACCTCATCACAATCATTCAAATTTAAAACAAATTTTCCTTGGATACCAAGGTATAATTAAAAGATATTGCTAGAAAAATTTTTAAAAGCCATAAAATCCAGCTAAATTTGATGATAAATTAATTATTCATTTTACTTTACGTTTTTTTATTTTTTCCAATGAGATTGTTTTTCCTTTCTGAGACAAATCAAACAGATATAAGAGCAATACTCTCCTTCCAATCTTGCATGCAAAAGCTGTTACTTGTTCAGAAAGCACAAACCTTCAGAAAGTACCAACCCATCTCAATCAAACTCATCTCAAGCATGTTGCTGAATTCAATTTGAATTTTGATTTATAAGCAAATAAAAAACATGAGCTTTATTAGAAATAAGATGTAATCCTTCCCCAAAGAGTCCAGTTATGGATTGAAAAAACATTCCAGTTCCTAACAAGAGATCACACTCTTAACAAGATATTGCATTAACTGCGAGGCCGCCTTTACTTGTTTCTTTATAGCGTTCACTCATATCATGCCCCGTCTGACGCATTGTTTCTATACAAGCATCAAGAGAAACAAAATGTTCTCCATTACCATATAATGCAAGAGAAGAAGCCGTTACAGCCTTAACCGCCCCCATTGCATTACGCTCAATACAAGGAACTTGTACAAGACCTGCAACCGGATCACACGTCATTCCCAAATGATGCTCAAGCGCTATTTCCGCTGCATTTTCAATTTGAGCTGGTGTTCCACCTAACGCTGCAGTCAAGCCCGCTGCAGCCATTGAAGATGCTGTTCCAACTTCACCTTGACACCCAACTTCTGCACCAGAAATAGAGGCATTATGTTTGATAACACCGCCAATAGCTGCTGCCGTCAATAGAAAATTATGTATCCCCTTTTGATCTGAACCATCATTAAACTGAAGATAGTAACGCAAAACTGCGGGGACAACACCAGCTGCCCCATTTGTTGGTGCTGTAACAACACGACCACCTGCTGCATTTTCCTCATTAACTGCCATAGCATATACTGAAAGCCAATCATTTGCCCAAAGTGGATAATTGTAATTTTTCTTTTGATTTTCTAAAAGCGTTTCATACAGCTTTTTAGCACGCCTTAAAACACGCAATCCACCAGGTAACTCACCTTCTTGTGAAAGACCTCTATCAATGCAATTTGTCATCGCTGAAAAAATTTCATCAAGCCCTGCATCCAGAAAAGAACGCTCTATCTTTGTTTCTTCATTTAAGCGCTTCATTTCAGCGATTGAAAGTCCCGATTTTTCTGCCATGGATAACATTGTACGCGCAGAATCAAAGGGATATGGCACTTCAAATGCTTCTGGTTCTATCTCACCATTCATATGGCTTAATTCATCCTCAGTCACAACAAAGCCACCACCGATAGAATAATAAATCTGCCGCAACAGAACATTCCCACCCGTATCAAGTCCTTCAAAAGCTAGTCCATTCGTATGGCCAGGTAAGATTTCCTTTCGTTCAAAAATAAGATCACGTTGCAAATCAAACTGATAAGCTGGATGGTCTTCTGGTTGCACTTTTTTTTCACGGATAACTTTTTCTAACAGAAATTCCATATTATCAGGATCAACAGTAGAAGCTTTTTCTCCTAAAAGTCCTAATATAATAGCCCTATCTGTTGCATGACCAATACCCGTAAAAGCTAAAGAACCGTAAAGATAAACACGTATACGAGAAACTTGAATATCCGATGACTGAAAAAAATCGCGTATTTTTTGCAAAAACATATTAGCAGCCGTCATCGGCCCCATCGTATGTGAGCTAGAAGGACCAATTCCAATTTTAAAAAGTTCAAAAACAGATAAAAACATGCATCACCTCAAAACTGCGGCATGGTTTGAGAAGACGCTTTTTATAACGTTTGTCTCGTTTAAAATCAAATTGCGAGATAAACTAAAAAAATAACAGCAATGAACACCAATGTTGCTCGTCTTGCCACTACCCAACACTGTCTTTCTATCGTGCTTTCCATAGTCAACCTTCAAAATGAACAATGCCCCCGAGAGTTATCGCTCTCTTAACTTTCTAAGCGTAGTAAAATAAGTATTAATATGCAATACTGAATTCAATAAGAATGTGAAATTCTTACCGAAAAATTTCTCATAATGCCGTAAATTATTCAAAACACATGCTTAATTACGCAAAACATTTTATGGATATGTTTCAATGAAACGTACAAAGTTTTCTAACGGTTCTCGTTCTGTCTCAAAATTGTTTTCTGGAGCATTCATATCGCGATAACCAAGTGCCATACCACAGATAATATGACGATCAGAAGGAATAGATAAAAGTGTACGAATCTGTTTATGATAATCAGCAAAAGCTGCTTGGGGGCAAGTATCTAATCCAAATCCACGTGCTGCTAACATGATAGTCTGCATAAACATGCCAAAATCAAGCCAACTGCCCATTTCCATGTCGTGATCCATTGTAAACAAGAGTCCTACAGGTGCATCGAAAAATAAAAAATTTCGCGCCTTTTGACGAAGCATTTTTTCTTCATCACCTTTTTGAATTCCAAGACTCTGATAAAGATCCAAACCAACTTTGCGACGCCTTGAAAGATAAGGCTCACGCCACTGACGTGGATAATACTGATATTCACGCTCTCCTTTTACACCTGAAAGCGCAAGTTTTGAAAGCTCTTGCCCTACTTTCTGTAATACACTTCCCGTAAGAACAATCACTTGCCATGGCTGAATATTTGTTCCAGATGGTGCACGGGCTGCAAGTTTTAAGATTTCTTTGATTGTTTCCAAACTAACTGGTTGATCAGTAAAAGCGCGAATCGATTTTCGCGACAAAATAGATTGAAAAATACTCATGGGGGAAACTGCCATTATCTTTACTTTCTTTATGAAAAATATTTCTTACTTATCAAGGACAATATATTGCGAAAATATCTTTACTGCTTTTTTTCATACGCTCTATTTCTTCAAATGTCTTACATATTTCACGCAGTATTAAAGACCCACCATCCATTAGGATAGCACAACTTATCTCCTTTAATAGCAAGAAAATTGTCTAAAAGTAGATGAAATAAATTTCATCATCAACGATTACCCCCAAACTCTGCTAGGCTCTCAAAAAAATTTTCTCAATTCGTTTTAAATCCTGTAGAAGATCATCAATATCATGCTGCATTTTCTTTAAATCAGCTCGTTTTTTATGAATTCCTGCAATTATTTCTTAAGCTTTTTCTCATCATCCGGCTGTTCTCCAACCATAGCCAACATATAAGATATTTCAGACAATGAGAATTTAACTCTTTTAGCACGCAGTATTTGTTTTAACTTATGATGGTCTGTTTGTGTACCAAGTCGTGTATTCCTACATCGGAAAGGAATAAAACGCAAAGTCCGAGCTGTTATTGAAAACGCACGTGTCAATTCTCCAATTGAATAAGATTCGTACATTTTATTATTCTGTCTTCAATAGACTACATTATTATAAGAAATGCTTCTATTTTTTATAAAACTTTAGGCAAGCATTCTATCTTCTACTTTTCCGCACTCTAAATATAAAGGCACACATCCTTATCATACAAATATTATACAGCTATTATACGACAAGAGATTGATTTATAACGATAATTCTCTGTTTTGCATGTTGAATGAGAGTCCCGAATAACGTAAGATTCTCTCATTCCAAACCTGTTTATGTTGAATCAATCAAAATCATTCGCTTTCACATCATAAGTGGGATGAGTGTGTGGATAAAATTTATATAAGAAAGGACTAAAAATGGCTCTTATGAACCGTCTTAATGCAAGGGCTGCGCAGCATTGGGGGCTGACAAATATAATGATGGTGCCCGCTTGTTACTTCATAAGCGTAAAAATGAAGGTGCTCAATGGATTTACCGTTATACCATTCATGGGCGCCGTCGCGAAATGGGCTTGGGTGCCTTGAGAGATGTTTCTTAAAACAAGCCCGTGAAACAGCAACACAATGGCGTTCTGTTTTACACAAAAGACCAATTATTTTTTTTAGATTACAGAAAAGACTATTGGTCTTTCGTTATAAGACCTTTTAAATCTTTATAGAAGATATCAATCAAAAACTTCCTTAAAATTTGAAATCATTCATTATTTCACTTGTAGAGAATCCTCTATTTTCCTTAGAATATGGCTTGTAAACTGCACATATCTTGGAAAAAGTTTCTATACCGCCTTCAGACATAAAAAACTTTAAAATGAAGTAACAAAAAAGATAAGCATCATTAACAAATATAAATGACTAAGAATATTTGAAATACTATTAGCCTATAATTTTTTATATTTTTCAGGAGAATATGCCACTTTTACATTTTGAAATAAAAAAACGTCTGAACTTTCTATTCAGACGTCTTTTATTATGTGACGTTATCTTTAAATTATTTAGAAACGGCTTCAGCTGTCATATTTGTCAACATAGCCTTGGCCACTTCGTTATTACTAGACTTACGTTGCTCATCTACAATCAAATCATCACGAACTGCTGCAATACGACGGATTTGAGAAATCGTGCCCCCTGTACCAGCAGGAATAAGACGACCGACAATAACGTTTTCTTTAAGTCCTTGCAGAGTATCAATTTTACCAGAAACCGCTGCTTCGGTAAGAACACGCGTTGTTTCCTGAAACGATGCTGCCGAAATGAAAGAAGGCGTTTGAAGAGAAGCTTTTGTAATTCCAAGAAGAATGGGATTACCAGATGCGGGTTTCTTCCCTTCTGCAATCAAATTGTCATTGATTTCATCAAGTTCAATACGATCAACATTATCACCTGGAATATAACCAGAATCTCCCGATTCAGTGATTTCAACCTTTTGCAACATTTGACGAACAATCACTTCAATGTGCTTGTCATTGATAAGAACCCCCTGCAAACGATAAACCTCCTGAATTTCATTAACAAGGTAAGATGCCAAAGCTTCAACACCCTTAATTGCTAAAATATCATGAGGGGCTGGATTACCATCAAGAATATAATCACCCTTTTCAATTTGATCGCCTTCTTGGAAGTGAAACAACTTACCTTTTGGAATCAAATATTCTACTGGCTCAAGAGTTTCATCATTTGGTTCAATAATAATACGGCGTTTATTCTTATAACCACGGCCAAATTGAATTGTACCGCTGACTTCAGCAATAATCGCATGATCCTTTGGACGACGCGCTTCAAAAAGCTCTGCTACCCGTGGTAGACCACCCGTAATATCTTTTGTCTTTGCACTTTCCATTGGCAAACGAGCAATAACATCACCAGCTTTAACATGAGCACCAAGCTCAACAGAAAGAATAGTTTCCACTGACATCATATAACGGGCTTCACCTCCCTTATACAATTTAGCAATGGATTTACCTTCTTTATCCGCGTGGATAATAATAGCTGGTTTGAGCTCCGCACCACGTGGATTGGCACGCCAATCAATCACCAAACGCTTTGTAATCCCCGTCGATTCATCAGCTGTTTCAGTGACCGATAAACCATCAATCATATCTTCAAAACCCACATAACCTTCAACTTCCGTTAAAATTGGACGTGTATAAGGATCCCATTCTGCTATACGTTGGCCACGTTTAACTACATCACCATCATCAACAAAAATATGTGCTCCATAGCTAATACGATGCACAACGCGCTCTTTTCCTAACTCATCTTTGATAAGGATAGCCATATTACGCCCCATGACAACCAAATGTCCTTCAGAGTTACGCGCCACATTACGATTACGAATCTCCACCGTACCCTCATAAGAGGCTTCTAAATACGATGAATCAACAACCTGCGCAGTTCCTCCTAAGTGGAAAGTACGCATAGTAAGCTGCGTTCCTGGCTCACCAATTGACTGAGCAGCAATAACACCAACGGCTTCTCCCTGATTAACCGGTGTTCCACGCGCCAAATCACGACCATAGCATTTTGCACAAACCCCAAGACGTGTTTCACACGTTAAAGCAGAACGAATTTGAACAGATTGAATTCCGGCTTCTTCAATCTTAACGACATCAGCCTCCTCAATCATCGCACCACCTTCAAGAATAACCTCTCCAGAGATAGGATGTAAAATATCAACAAGGGCTGTACGACCAAGAATTCTTTGCCCAAGGGAGGCAACAATTTGTCCTGCATCAACAATTGGCTGCATGGTAAGCCCTTTTGCCGTACCACAATCAACGGCTGAAATAATAGCATCCTGTGCAACATCAACAAGACGCCGTGTGAGATAACCAGAGTTCGCTGTCTTTAACGCAGTATCAGCAAGTCCTTTACGCGCACCATGTGTGGAGTTGAAGTATTCGTTAACAGTTAGACCTTCCTTAAAATTTGAAATAATAGGTGTTTCAATAATTTCACCCGATGGTTTTGCCATTAACCCACGCATACCAGCTAATTGTCTCATCTGGTTAGCAGAGCCACGGGCACCAGAATGCGACATCATATAGATCGAATTCATAGGCCGTTGACGACCGGTTTTAGGATCAAAATCAACGGCTTGAATGCGTTTCATCATTTCATCCGCAACACGGTCCGTACATTTACCCCAAGCATCTACAACCTTATTGTATTTTTCACCTTGTGTAATCAAACCATCATTATATTGCTGTTCGTATTCCTTAGCCAAAGCTTCTGTTTCTGCAACCAAACGTGACTTGCTATCGGGAATAACCATATCATCCTTACCGAATGAAATCCCTGCACGACAAGCATAAGAAAAACCAAGCTGCATAATACGATCACAAAAAATAACCGTCTCTTTTTGACCACAGTGGCGATAAACATGATCAATCATTTTAGAAATATTCTTTTTTGTCATTTCTTGATTGACAATATCAAATGAGATATTCGGATTTTTAGGCAAAAGCTCACCGATAATCAAACGACCAGGTGTTGTATCATAAAGTTTAGCAACTTCTTTTCCATCCTTGCCCATA
Organism: Bartonella queenslandensis; assembly: GCF_018155095.1. GTDB lineage: Bacteria > Pseudomonadota > Alphaproteobacteria > Rhizobiales > Rhizobiaceae > Bartonella > Bartonella queenslandensis_B. Next base: position 52,540 of record NZ_NAAI01000010.1, read on the forward strand.
TTCTTAACACGGCCTTTAATCTTCGTGTGAAGCGTTACGACCTTATTTTCCAAGGCATAATGAAGCTCACCTATATCGGCAAAAGCCATTCCCTCACCTGGTTCTTTTTCAGAGACAATCGAGAGATAATAAAGTCCAAGAACCATATCCTGTGATGGAACAATAATAGGGGCACCATTAGCTGGATGAAGAATATTATTGGTTGACATCATCAAAACACGGGCTTCAAGCTGCGCTTCAAGAGAAAGTGGAACGTGAACTGCCATCTGATCTCCATCAAAATCCGCATTAAAAGCAGTACATACCAAAGGATGAAGTTGGATAGCCTTCCCTTCAATTAAGATAGGTTCAAACGCCTGAATCCCTAAACGGTGCAATGTTGGCGCACGATTGAGTAAAACAGGATGTTCACGAATAACCTCATCTAAGATATCCCAAACCTCTGGATGCTCTTTCTCAACAAGCTTTTTTGCTTGTTTTACAGTTGAGGAATATCCTTTCGCATCAAGCCGTGCATAAATAAAGGGCTTAAATAATTCAAGGGCCATTTTTTTGGGAAGACCACATTGATGTAATTTTAATTCAGGACCTGTCACGATAACAGAACGCCCTGAGTAATCAACACGCTTTCCAAGAAGATTTTGACGAAAACGGCCTTGCTTCCCCTTCAACATATCTGAAAGAGACTTGAGCGGACGTTTATTGGCCCCCGTAATCACACGTCCACGCCGTCCATTATCAAACAATGCGTCAACAGCTTCTTGTACCATACGCTTTTCATTGCGCACGATAATTCCAGGAGCACGCAATTCAATCAACCGTTTTAGGCGGTTATTACGATTAATAACACGTCGATAAAGATCATTGAGATCTGATGTTGCAAAACGTCCACCATCAAGCGGAACCAATGGACGTAAATCCGGTGGAATAACCGGAATTGTTTTCATAATCATCCACTCTGGTTTGTTCCCAGATTCAAGAAAATTTTCAACGATCTTAAGTCGTTTAATCAATTTTTTCTGCTTTAACTCTGAAGTTGTTTCAGCTAATTCGAGACGCAAATCATTGGCGATTTTATCTAACTCCATACCAGCTAAAAGCTCGTAAATAGCCTCAGCACCAATCATAGCTGTGAACTGATCTTCTCCAAACTCATCAATAGCAAGCATATATTCTTCTTCAGAAAGAAGCTGGTGGAGCTTAAGAGATGTCAACCCTGGTTCGGTTACAATGTAATTCTCAAAATAAAGAACACGCTCAATATCTTTTAAAGTCAAATCTAAAAGTGTAGAAATACGGCCTGGTAACGATTTAAGAAACCATATATGCGCAACAGGTGCTGCAAGCTCAATATGCCCCATACGCTCACGACGCACACGTGAAAGAGTAACTTCTACACCACATTTTTCACAAATAATACCCTTATATTTCATGCGTTTATATTTGCCGCATAGACATTCATAGTCCTTAATAGGGCCAAATATACGTGCACAAAAAAGACCATCCCGCTCTGGTTTAAAAGTCCGATAATTAATAGTCTCAGGCTTCTTAATCTCACCATACGACCAAGACAAAATTTTCTCAGGACTCGCAATGGAAATACGAATAGAGTCAAATGTTTGCGCTGGCGCTTGAGGATTGAAAAGATTCATGACCTCGTGGTTCATGCTGTTCTCCTTCAAAGATTCTTAGAACCTGTTGTAATATCTCTTTTTTATTTCATAACAGATCTTCTTTAAAATACATTTACCTTTAAAAATGATCTGTACGATTCGAATAAAGTTATTGAGCTTCTTAAAGTAATCAGAGCGCAACTTTTTTCTAGTGCGCTCCTTGAATTATTGTTCTGCCGTATCAGATAAAACGCGCTGCGCAATAAGTTCACGCGCATCATCAAGCTCTACATTAAGAGCGAGTGAACGCATTTCTTTCACCAATACATTAAAGCTCTCAGGTATACCGGCTTCAAATGTATCATCACCACGCACAATCGCTTCATAGACTTTCGTCCGACCAGCAACATCATCCGATTTTACTGTCAACATCTCCTGCAAAGTGTATGCTGCACCATAAGCTTCAAGGGCCCACACCTCCATTTCACCAAAACGCTGCCCACCAAACTGTGCCTTACCTCCCAATGGCTGCTGGGTAACAAGTGAATAAGGACCTATAGAACGTGCATGAATCTTATCATCAACAAGGTGATGCAATTTCAACATGTAAATATACCCCACCGTTACTGGACGATCAAAAGGCTCTCCTGTGCGACCATCATAAAGCGTAACCTGCCCTGAACTATCTAGGCCCGCATCTTCCAGCATCATGTTGATATCAGATTCATGTGCTCCATCAAAAACAGGCGTCGCAATTGAAACCCCTTTCTTCATCTGAAGTGCTAATTTATAAAGGCTTTCGTTATCATACTGACGCACTGGCTCATTATGATTATCATCAGGCATAAGATTTTCAATACGTTGACGTAAAGGAAGGATATCACCAGTCTCTTGATATAATTCCAACAAATCACCAATCTTTTTGCCCATCCCCGCACATGCCCAACCAAGATGCGTCTCAAGAATTTGCCCAACATTCATACGACTAGGCACACCAAGCGGATTTAAGACGATATCAGCATGCGTTCCATCTTCAAGAAATGGCATATCTTCTATGGGAAGAATACGTGAGACAACACCCTTATTCCCGTGACGTCCCGCCATCTTATCACCTGGTTGGATTTTGCGCTTCACGGCCACAAAAACCTTTACCATTTTCATGACTCCAGGAGGCATTTCATCGCCTCTTTGGACCTTTTCAACTTTATCCATAAAGCGACGTTGTAATGCTTCTTTTGATTCATCATATTGTTTGCGTAAAGCTTCAATTTCATTTTGAAGCTTTTCATCCTCAACAGCAAATTGCCACCACTGCGAACGTGGATAACGCCCCATTACCGTACTATCAAGCTTTTTACTCTCGGAAAAGCCTTTCGGACCTTCTACAGCGACTTTACCTGTCAACATATCGGTAAGACGTGCGTAAACATTGCGATCAAGAATCGACTGTTCATCATCACGGTCTTTTGCTAAACGCTCAATTTCTTCACGCTCAATTGCCATAGCGCGCTCATCTTTTTCCACACCATGGCGATTAAAAACGCGAACTTCAACAACAGTACCAAATGTCCCAGGCGGCATACGCATAGAAGTATCACGAACATCAGATGCCTTTTCACCAAAAATTGCACGCAGAAGCTTTTCTTCCGGCGTCATGGGACTTTCACCCTTTGGTGTAATCTTTCCAACCAAAATATCACCCGGTTGAACTTCAGCACCAATATAAATAATGCCAGCTTCGTCAAGATTCCTTAATGCTTCTTCCGCAACATTAGGAATATCGCGCGTAATCTCCTCAGGCCCAAGTTTTGTATCACGTGCTGCAACTTCAAATTCCTCGATATGAATTGACGTAAACACATCATCCGCAACAATGCGCTCAGATAACAAAATAGAATCTTCGTAGTTGTATCCATTCCAAGGCATAAAGGCGACAAGAACATTTCGCCCAAGAGCCAAATCACCAAGATCCGTAGATGGACCATCTGCAATGATATCACCCTTCTCTACCCGATCACCGACATGCACAAGAGGGCGCTGATTAATACAAGTGGATTGATTAGAACGCTGAAATTTTTGTAAGCGATAAATATCAACGCCTGATTTTGAAGGATCTAAATCTTCTGTTGCACGGATAACAATACGGGTAGCATCAACTTGATCAACAATACCACTCCGTTTTGCGCTTACAGCAGCTCCTGAATCTCGTGCAACAACGGCCTCCATTCCCGTGCCAACAAATGGTGCTTCAGCCCGTACAAGAGGAACTGCCTGACGCTGCATGTTCGATCCCATCAACGCACGATTCGCATCATCATTTTCCAAAAAGGGAATAAGCGCAGCTGCAACTGAAACCAACTGTTTTGGTGAAACATCCATCAAATCAACATGATCGCGCGGCGCCATCAAAACTTCACCAGCATGACGGCAAACAACAAACTCTTCTATAAAACGGCCTTCACTATCTAATGAAGAATTTGCTTGAGCAACATAATGCTTTGCTTCTTCCATTGCTGAAAGATAAATAACTTCTTTGGTGACTTTACCATCAATAATTTTACGATAGGGACTTTCAATAAAGCCATATTTGTTAACCCGAGCAAATGTTGCTAAGGAGTTAATGAGACCAATATTGGGACCTTCCGGTGTTTCAATTGGACAAATACGACCATAATGGGTAGGATGGACGTCACGAACTTCAAAACCCGCACGTTCACGAGTCAATCCTCCTGGACCAAGAGCAGAAAGACGGCGCTTATGGGTGATTTCCGACAATGGATTGGTTTGATCCATAAACTGCGACAATTGTGAAGACCCAAAAAACTCACGAACTGCTGCTGCAGCAGGCTTTGCATTGATTAAATCCTGCGGCATAACTGTATCAATTTCAACCGATGACATACGTTCTTTTATCGCACGCTCCATACGAAGGAGACCAATGCGATATTGATTCTCCATCAATTCCCCAACGGAACGAACACGACGATTGCCAAGATTATCAATATCATCAATTTCACCACGGCCATCACGTAATTCAACCAACATCTTAACAACAGCAAGAATATCTTCTTGACGTAAAACGCGAACTGTATCTGGACAATCAAGATCCATACGCAAATTCATCTTAACACGTCCAACAGCTGAAAGATCATAACGCTCTGGATCAAAAAACAATGAATGGAACATTGCTTCTGCTGTATCGATTGTTGGAGGCTCACCTGGACGCATCACTCGGTAAATATCAAACAATGCATCCTGTCGACTTTCATTTTTATCCACCTTTAAAGTATTGCGGATATAAGCACCAACATTCATGTGATCAATATCAAGAATATTGATTTGATCAGCACTAACATCAAGCAAAATTTTTAATACTTTTTCGTCAATTTCATCGCCAGCTTCAAGGTAAATCTCACCTGTCTCATAATTGACGATATCTTCGGCAAGATAACATCCTAATAAATCATCTTCACTAACTTTAACCGCCTTGAGCCCCTTTTCTGCTAAAGATTTTGCGGTGCGAACTGTTAGCTTCTTACCAGCTTCCACAACAACTTCACCACTATCTGCATCGATAAGGTCAGAAATGAGCTTCATTCCTTTAAAACGATCAACAGAATAAGGAACACGCCATCCTGCTCCATCACGCTCATAAGTCACTTTATCATAAAACGTTGACAAAATATCCGAGGCATCCATACCGAGTGCCATTAAAAGACTGGTAACAGGAATCTTACGCCGCCGATCAATACGCGCATAAATGATGTCTTTAGCATCAAACTCAATATCCAGCCAAGAGCCGCGATACGGAATAACACGAGCAGCAAAAAGAAGCTTTCCCGATGAATGCGACTTCCCTTTATCATGATCAAAAAAGACGCCTGGAGAACGGTGCATCTGAGAAACAATAACACGCTCGGTACCATTGACGATAAAGGTACCATTAGTCGTCATTAAAGGCATATCGCCCATATAAACGCCCTGCTCTTTGATATCTTTGATATCTTTGGAGCCAGTATCCTCATCAACATCAAAAACAATCAAACGCAATATCACCTTTAATGGGGCTGCATAAGTTAAATCACGTTGACGACATTCTTCAACATCAAATTTTGGTAAATCAAATTCATAACCAACAAACTCAAGCATAGCTGTACCGGAAAAATCGGAAATAGGAAATACCGATTTAAAAACAGCTTGCAAACCTTCATCTGGTCGTCCACCTTTCGGTTCCTCAATCATGAGAAACTGATCATATGACGCTTTTTGAACCTCAATAAGATTCGGCATTTCTGCTACTTCAGGAATCTTACCAAAAAATTTGCGTACCCGCTTACGACCATTGAATTGAGACATCATTGCGTGAGTCTGAGCCATCGTCGCTCCTTGATCCTTACTCTTCAAGGTAGACCAACCTTGAAAGTCTTATATCATTAACCTGCATATGCAGACCAGTTCACTTGACACCCAATCATGAGCATCGTTAACTTTCCCCTCCAACATAAGCCTTTCTTTGAATTGGCTCTATGATGAGGGATGAGTAATCCAACTCTATACCCACTACTGCAATTAAACCGTTGGTAAAAGTTTTTTACTCTTTTCTTTCTCTCTTTTTAGAGAAAGAAAATCGGCGAACCTAAATGTCCGCCGATAAAATTAAATTTATTTAAGTTCAACTTTAGCACCAGCAGCTTCAAGTTGAGATTTAATTTTCTCTGCCTCTTCTTTAGAAGCGCCTTCTTTAATAGGCTTAGGTGCTCCTTCAACCAGATCTTTAGCTTCTTTAAGACCAAGTCCCGTAAGAGCACGAACTTCTTTAATAACATTAATTTTTTGCGCGCCACCTTCAACAAGAATAACATCAAATTCTGTTTTTTCTTCAGCAGCTGGAGCAGCAGCACCAGCAACAGCAGCCACAGCTACAGGAGCAGCAGCCGAAACGCCCCACTTTTCTTCAAGTAACTTAGAAAGCTCAGCAGCTTCCAAAAGAGTTAGATTAGAAAGGTCTTCTACGATCTTCGCTAGATCAGCCATTTTAAAATTCCTTTAATTAAAAGATTTGAACCATTATTAAAATTTATTCAAAAAAACAGAAAAACATTAAAGTTCTTCCATCAACGTGAATACAAACAGCCTTAAGCCGCCTTATCCTCCTGAGCATATGCTCCAATGACACGTGCAACCTGACCTGCAGGCGCATTAACAACCTGTGCAATACGGGTGGCAGGAGTAGAAATCATACCCACAAGTTTTGCCCGCAATTCGTTTAATGAAGGCAATGAAGCCAATGACTTCACAGCGTCTACAGTTAAACTCGTTGCGCCCATTGAACCGCCAAGGATGACAAATTTGTCATTGCTTTTTGCAAAATCAACAGCAACCTTTGGTGCTGTGATTGGATCTTCTGAATAAGCAATAAGTGTTTGTCCTGTAAACAAACCTGCTATCGATTCAGATTCCGTGCCCTGAAGAGCGATTTTAGCAAGACGGTTTTTGGCGACTTTAACGGCACCGCCAGCTTCACCCATTTTCGAACGCAGATCGTTCATTTGTGAAACTGTCAGACCGGAATAATGTGCAACAACAACAGAACCAGACTTTTGAAAAGCCTCGTTAAGCCATGTAACAAATTCGCGTTTTTCCGCTCTATTCACTGTCTCTCTCCATTTAACAGATTTGCTTAAAACAAACCTGTTGGTTACCTTTGATAACATAAAATATTTCATGTTACCGATGAGGATCCTGTCCCCTTTTTCACGCACAGCGTTCAAAGGCAACCCTGGCTCAAACCCTTTAAGTCTTTTAACTCTCAGTTTTTTACCCCAGTCTCATGTAGGTTTTTTCAAATTTTAAGATACTTAAAGCATCACCTACAATCTCGGACAGGATATTCCGGAATTCCTTCCGGAATAACCTAAGCCCTATAAAGCTTAGATGGCTAAATGCCGGTTCAAAACCGACATTTAAAATATAATTTTGATCGTCACTTACCTCAAAAAAAAATTATAAATCAGCTTATACTGACTCTGAACGAACCGTTGCTGGATCAACTTTAACACCAACCCCCATAGTCGAAGAAACAGCAACGCGCTTAATATACTCACCTTTTGCACCTTGTGGTTTTGCTTTAATAACAGCACTGGCAAAGGCTTTAATATTTTCTACGATTTTTTCAACGCCAAAAGAAGCCTTCCCAATACCTGCATGCACAATACCAGCTTTCTCAACACGAAATTCGACAGCACCACCTTTAGAAGCTTTGACAGCACCGGCAACATCAAGTGTTACAGTACCAACCTTTGGATTTGGCATCAAACTCCGTGGACCAAGAATCTTACCAAGACGACCGACAAGAGGCATCATATCTGGTGTTGCAATACAACGATCAAAGTCAATCACTCCCCCATTAATGCTTTCAAATAAATCTTCAGCACCCACAACATCAGCTCCTGCTGCCTTAGCCTCATCAGCCTTATCACCACGAGCAAAAACGGCAACACGAATATTGCGCCCCGTTCCGTTAGGCAAATGAGCAACACCTCGAACCATCTGATCAGCATGACGAGGGTCAACACCCAAGTTCATTGAAATTTCAATTGTTTCATCAAACTTGGCTACGGCACGCTCCTTAACCATTGAAACAGCATCACTCAAAGCGTAAAGTTGATTAAAATCAACATCTTTACGGATATTTTTTATTCTCTTTGCTACTTTTGCCATAACATTAGCCCACCACTTCCAAGCCCATCGAGCGCGCAGAGCCTTCAACCATACGCATTGCTGCCTCAATGTCATTTGCATTAAGATCTTTCATCTTTGCTTCCGCAATCAAACGAATTTTATCGCGAGAGATACTTCCTACAGACACTTTACCAGGCTCTTTTGAACCAGATTTCAGTTGTGCCTCTTTCTTTAAAAAGAACGATACAGGAGGTGTCTTGAGAGAAAACGTGAAAGACTTATCTTGGTAATACGTAATAATAACTGGAATCGGTGCTCCCTTTTCCATGTCTTGTGTCGCTGCATTAAACGCTTTACAAAATTCCATGATATTAATACCACGTTGTCCAAGAGCTGGACCAATCGGTGGAGACGGAGTAGCAGCCCCTGCAGGAACCTGCAACTTGAGCTGACCTATACTTTTCTTTGCCATAATAATCTGCCTTCAATTTAACTGGTACGCTAACAATTTATCTTGCTCGCTACCCGCTCTGCAGTCATGTGGTTCGGATCATTAAGCCGACAAAAGCTATAAATCACCTCCCACTCCTTCCTTAAAGTAATCAAAACTACTCTAAGTTTAATCAGAGTTTTTCAACCTGACCAAATTCCAAATCAACAGGCGTAGGACGCCCAAAAATGAGCACTTCAACCTTAAGACGAGAGCGCTCTTCTTCAACCTCTTGAACAATTCCATTAAATGAAACAAAAGGACCATCAGCAACGCGAACTTGCTCTCCAACCTCAAACAACACAGAAGACTTTGGAGATTCAACCCCTTCCTGAACTTGTTTGAGAATTTGCTCAACCTCTCGATCAGAAATGGGAATAGGACGTGCATCCGACCCTAAAAAACCTGTCACCTTAGGCGTATTCTTAATAAGATGATAAACCTCATCTGTTAATTCAGCACGAACAAGAACATAACCAGGAAAAAACTTTCGTTCACTATCAACTTTGCGTCCACGACGAACTTCTACAACTCGCTCCGTTGGAACAAAAATCTTTTCAAACAGATGATCAAGCCCTTTTTGCTTCGCCTCCTTATCAATAGCTTCCGCTACTTTCTTTTCAAAATTTGAATATGCCTGAACAATATACCAACGAGCCGCCACAGTCACACTTCCTTACATTCTCAACCAAAAAGATATTTCAGAAGATCAATAACCCGCCAAACACTAAAATGCATAACCTGATCCACAATAAAAAAGAAAGCAGAAGCCAATGCCGTTACCAGCAAAACCATAACAGTAGAAATAACTGTCTCGCGGCGCGTAGGCCACTTCACTTTAACTGTTTCTACATAAACCTGCTTCAAAAAGGCAATTGGATTGGTTTTAGATGCCATCGTCACACTATACTCTCTAGCCCTATATACTCTCTTCTAGTTCTATTGTGTTTTATACAACAAGATAAATACGAAAAAATGCAAAAGCCAATTTCCAGACTGATGCAATTTTCCACTTCCTATTCAATAGCGTTTCACACACAAAAAAACAAGCCCCATATAAAAAAAAGCGAAAAAGGCAGCAAAACCCACCCCCACATTTCTAAAATCCCATTCCCCTTTGGCAGGGGCAGCAGGACTTGAACCCGCGACCTGCGGTTTTGGAGACCGCCGCTCTACCAACTGAGCTATACCCCTAACTCTCAAAACTAAAACACCTTTAGTAACCTTTCAACAAGCATTATTTATTCGATGATCTTAGAGACGATACCGGCACCAACAGTACGACCACCTTCACGAATAGCAAAACGAAGCTTCTCTTCCATCGCTATTGGCACAATCAGAGACACATCCATCGCAACATTATCGCCTGGCATAACCATCTCTGTTCCTTCTGGAAGCGTAACAATACCTGTAACATCCGTCGTACGGAAGTAAAACTGAGGACGATAATTCGTGAAAAAGGGCGTATGACGACCTCCTTCATCTTTCGTCAAAATG
>NZ_NAAI01000011.1 GCF_018155095.1 Bartonella queenslandensis
TTTGATGTTTGATACCATTAAAGATGCTGATAATCTGACCATTGACATGCAAAATCCTTCTCAATGGTTGATCCGTGTTGGTGGACGTTTAACAAAAGCCATTTCCACTGAAAACAGCCGTCCTATGTCTTTCTATGGAAAAGTAAATTTGATCAAAACCTTTGGTGATGATCAAGCAATCCATATTGATAAGGATTATAAACGAGACCCCTCAGGAACCTCTCTTGAAGGTGGCGTTGGTATCAATGCGCAATTGTCCGCTAACCTCTCCCTTCACGGTGATGTCAGCTATCAACAAAAGCTTCAAAAAACCGGTATAAGTGGTGCAAGTTTTTCAGGCGGAATACGCTATCAGTTTTAAATCAAGATTGTAAAAAACAGCCTATGCAATTTAATAAAAAGGCAGCAATATGCTGCCTTTTTGGCTTATTATAAGCTGTTTTTTTAAGCATTCTTTTAAAGAGAAACAAAAAAACACTTAAAGACTGTTATTGACAGGTGAAAAAGTTTTACAAAAAGTTTTTTATAAAGAGTAAAACTCAGAATTTTTTGATGAATAATACCTAACACTGTAAAAAAGAGAACAACTAAAAACAACATGGTATTGTAAAATAATAAGAAACTTTTCTAGAAAATACAGCATTACTCTCTTTTGTTATTTCTCACGAATTTAATGCTTAAAGTCCCAAAATAAAACTTTTGAATATAAAATGATAAGCAAAAAATAGTGCAACAATATCAAGAAAGGCTGTATGTTATAAATCACTCGTATATTTCACAAAGGGAGTTCTAATAGGATTTAAAATACTATAGCTCAAACACTGCTCAGCAAATTCATGACTAAAAAAAATCCTATTATTCCTTCCCCTTTTAACAATGCTGCCAAATATCTCCAGAAACTTCAAAACAAATAAAATTTCATTTTTTCTTTTGTAAAACTGATCACGCTCTTTGTTCTCTATGGACGATAGGCTCAATACTGGCTTCAAAAAACTCCTTTGTATACTCGTGTTGGGCATGGAGATTACGCAATTCATCATTGCTAAGCTCTTCAAGAATAATCCCTTTATGCATAATTCCAACACGTTCACAAATATGTGCAACAACAGCAAGATCATGGGATACCATCAAATAAGTAAGCTTTTTTCTCTCACGCAATGATTTCAACAAGTTTAAAATTTCAGCCTGTACCGATACATCCAATGCAGATGTTGGCTCATCAAGTAACAAAACTTCTGGCTCGATAATTAAAGCACGTGCAAGAGCAATACGCTGACGTTGTCCTCCAGACAACTCATGAGGATAACGATAAAGAAATGAAGAATCTAAACCAACGGAATCTAAAGCATCCTCCACCCGCTCTCTTTGATTATCCATACCATGGATTTTGAGCGATTCAGAAAGAACCGTATGGACCATTTTTCTTGGATGCAGCGAAGCATAAGGATCTTGAAAAACCATTTGAATACAACGTAAAAAATTCTTATTTCTTTTTTTCTCGACTTCTTGTCCATCAAAAAGAAACTTCCCACTATACTCTGGAATAAGCCCTACCAATGTATTCAAAATCGTTGATTTTCCGCATCCGGATTCACCAATCAAACCATAAGCTTCACCATGCTTAATATGAAAATTAACATTTTTAACAACGGTGACAGCCTTATGCCTATGGCCAAACGTTACAGATAAATTAGAAACATCAATAATATTCTCACAATTTGTCATGGAGAAACCTCCTCAACACCATTAACAATCGTAGGATTATACAACCAATCAGGATCACGCTTAGGAACAGCCAAAACATCAACAGGATTATCAAGCCGTGGCAAACTCGCCAGCAAAGCCTTTGTATAAGGATGACACGCGTGAGATAAGTCAGAAGCAGGTAACTCTTCTAAAACACGTCCCGCATACATCACCAAAATACGATCACAAAAATCAGCAATCATATTCAAATCATGACTAATGAAAATAAGCCCCGTTCCAGACTTTGTAACAAGTTCATCTAATACGGATAAAACTTGTCGTCTGACCGTAATATCAAGGGCAGATGTTGGTTCATCGGCAATAATCAAATCAGGTTTTGGAATGAGCATCATTGCAATCATCACACGCTGCCCCATCCCTCCAGATATTTCATGAGGAAAGAGACGCATCACATGTTCAGGATCGCGAATATGAACAGATTCTAACATAGATATGGTACGCTCCCGCGCTTCAGCTTTTGAAACACGATAATGAATACGGTAAGCCTCCATAATCTGTTCCCCAATCCGTATGAGTGGATTAAGTGAATATTTAGGATCCTGTAAAATCATTGAAATACGCTTACCGCGAATTTTTCTCATCTGAGGTTCACTTGCGGACAATAAATCGACATCCTCAAAACGCATTTTTTTAGCTTTAACAATAGCTGATTTTGGGCTCAGCTTTAGTATTGCGCGTCCAGTCATCGATTTACCAGATCCGGATTCACCAACAATGCCAATTTTTTCTTTTCCGACAGAAAAGCTAACACCGCGCACAACTTCTGAAATGCCGCGCGTTGTAGGAAAAGAAATACGTAAATCTTCTACTTCTAATAATTTATTACCCATTGCGTGGATCCAATACATCACGAAGACCATCACCTAAAAGGTTGAAAGCAAGGCTTGCAAATAATATTGCACAGCCTGGTATCGCCGCCAACCACCAATTTGTCATCATAAATTCCCGTCCTGAGGAAAGCATCGCCCCCCATTCAGGACTTGGAAGTTGTGCTCCCAACCCCAAAAATCCAAGACCAGCAGCTGTTAAAATAATTCCAGACATATCTAAAGTTAATCGTACAATCACTGAAGGAATACACATGGGCGCAACATGAAACAAAATAATCCGCAAAGGAGAAGCCCCCTGTAAGCGAACCACAGAAACATAATCTGAAGAACGTATTGTCAAAGTCTCAGCACGCGCTAAACGTGCGATTGGTGGCCATGCAGCAATTGAAATTGCAATAGAAGCATTTTCAATTCCTGGTCCCAATGCAGCTGAAAAGGCAAGAGCTAAAATTAACCCTGGGAAAGCAAGAAAAATATCGACAATGCGCATGAGCACAGTATCAACCCATCCCCCCATATAACCAGATACAGTTCCAACGATAAGCCCTATTGGACCTACAATAACTGTTGTGAGAAAAACAACATAAAGAGTAATACGAGAACCAAAAACAAGGCGACTAAAAATGTCACGTCCTAATTCATCTGTCCCAAAATAATGTGCCATAGAGGGGGGCTGTAACCGATTCCCTAGGTCATTGCTAAGAAAATCGTGCGTTGCAATCCAAGGAGCAAAAAGTGCACATATGATAATAATACAAATAATAAACAGACCGAATACAGCTGAAAAGTTATGAAAAAACTTCACCAGTGCATGATAAATTCTTTGTATGTTTGCTTGAATGATGGACCGTGGAACAGGGTCGTTTAACCAAAAGCTCAAAGAAGATGATGATTGCGATTTGTGATGATTACTGACTGTCATATTCAACGTGTCCTTGGATCAAAAATGCGATAAAGCAAATCAGAAAATAAATTAATGGCAACAAAGATAAATCCTACAAGTAAAGTACATCCTACAACTGCATTCATATCTCCAGCGAGAAGAGCATTTGTCAAATAATGCCCAAAACCAGGCCAAGCAAAAACTGTCTCCGTCAAAACAGCCCCTTCTAATAAAAAAGCATAAGAAAGTGCAACAACGGTAATAACCTGAACAGCAGCATTCCGAAAGGCATGCCCCCAAACGGTTCGCGCCCACGATAATCCCTTTACACGTGCCGTAATGATATATTCTTGATTAAGCTGCTCAATCATAAACCCCCGAGTCATACGACTAATATAAGCCATAGCACCGAAAGCTAAGATCAAAGCAGGCATAATAATGTGACTAAAGACATTCCCAAAAGCCTCCCATTGTCCTTGGCTCGCGGTATCCCAAAGAAAAAATCCTGTTTTGGGTTCAAAAGAATATTCATAAAGAAAATCGAGGCGCCCTGGACCACCAACCCAGCTAAGTTTAGCATAAAATATTAACAACGCCATGAGTCCAAGCCAAAATGTCGGTGTAGAATAACTCAAGAGTGTAAAAACACGAACAACATAATCAATAAATGAATCGCGGTACATTGCTGCAAAAACACCAAAGGGAATTCCAAGAGTTGTGCCAATAACAATAGCAACAGTTGCAAGCTCTAATGTTGCGGGAAAAACACGCATAATATCATCTAAAACAGGACGCCCAGACGTTAAAGAATCTCCAAAGTCAAATAAAAATACATTATGAAGATACTTCCAATATTGAACAATCAACGGCTTATCAAGACCCAGCTTATAATACATGGCATCATAAGCCTCCTGACTGATGTTATCACCAAGAATAGAGAGAACAGGATCGAGAGGAAGAAGATGACCAAGAAAAAAAGTAATTGTCACCAATCCAAGCAGTGTGATAAAAACTGAAATAAGAAGTTTTGATCCCTTGAACAAAAAATCCCACAAAAATAATTTTTTCTGCTTTTCTGATACAGCTCTTTCAGTCTCTGAAAGTGACAAAACCATTATAAAAATCCCCTCTGTAGCGATAAAACATAAAGCGAATACCTTTTTTTTATAAAACAAAACAACTTCTTATTAAGCATGTTCTGCAAGCCTTTTCCATAACATGCTTCTTTTTATTTTTCTGCTTCATTGTAGTAAAGTCTGTAACTATTCCAAACCCATTTTTTGACTGCAGGTCCCATACCAACGGTATAATATGTCTGAAATAAATAAACCATAGGACCATGCTCTAGCACATAATGCTGTAAAGTCCGATATTGCATAATACGCTTATTAGGGTCTTGCTCAAACAAAGCATCCATCACCATTTTATTAATATTTTCATCATAATATCCAGCACGCCAAGCCAAATACATATTATGTTTTTTTGTAAATGTTGGGTCAGGATTAAACACGTGATTCAATGAAGCAGGATGTCCATCAGGATCAGCGCTTCCCCACCCCATAAGTGCAGTATCATAATTTCCACCCCGTACACGACTTAACAGTTGATTTTGTGCCATTTTTTCAATTGTGAGCTCCACACCAATTTTGCGTGCATTGGCTTGAATAGACTGCGCAACAGATGACATATAACTAAGACTTCCAACGAGAAGGTTCGCTTTAAAACCGTTCGGATAACCAGCTTCAGTCATTAACTGTTTTGCTTTTTCAAAATCTAACTTAAAAGGCAGACCTTCTTTTTCATCCAAAGCACCTGGAACACCTAAAGACATATAAGTTGCCCGCGGAATAGCAATTCCCTTCAAAACAGTTTTTCCAAGACTTTCATAATCAACCAAATAACGAAGTGCTAATCTGACCTTTTCGTTCGCAAAAATTACGTTCTTATTGTTTAACGATAAATAAATAATCTGCGGACGCAAAACACGACTAATTTTGACTGGACCATCTTTTTTCTCAAGGTCTAAAATATCCTCTGAAGAAAGATCTCGCGCTATATCCACATCACCTTTTTCCAAAAGAAATCTTTGACTTGCTGAATCCGCCACATGACGCACAACGATTTGCTTAATTTTAGGCACCTTTCCCCAATAATGCTGTGTAGCCTCTAACACAACTTTATCCCCTGGAGACCAGCTTGCCAATTTATAAGGTCCAACACAAGCCGAATGTGTTGCTAAATATTTATTCCCCATATCACCATTGATACTCTGCGCTTCAATTGTTTTCCGATCAAGCAGAGCAGAAGCATAAGATTGTCCAATAACGGTCAAGATGAGCTGAATAGGATAGGGTCTATCTAATTTTAATTGTAAAGTCTTATCATCAAGAGCCTGAATATTTGTTTCAACATTCTCTTTGGTAAAACCATAATCCATTAAAGATTGAGCATAGCTCAAACCTAATTTAATAATCCGTTGCATCGACCATACGAGATCTTGCGCCGTTGCTGTTCTTCCATCATCAAACTTTAAATCATCACGAAGATGAAAAACTATTCTTTTACCATCATCTAAAACATCCCAAGATTGCGCCATAGCCGGACGAATTTTTGTAGGATCATGCTCATCATATTGTACGAGCGCACTGCAAATATTCGTCAATAACTCACTTGTTACAACCTCAACGGTTTGCGCTGGATCAAAACTACTCATTGAATCAATATTCCATGCCATCACCAATATATCTTTAGATGAAGCACTAAACGCTGATACGATAGCCCCGTTTAAAAAAAACATTGTACTTAATAAAACATAAATTCTTTTCAACATTCTTTTCTCCCCTATTTTATCTCTTTCTTTTGTATTCTTGTACCTTTTCACACAAAGTGATCGTAACTTTTGTCTTTCATCTTTTAAACAGCATGGTATCAAACATCAATCTCATTGAATTAAACTAAGCATCTATAAAGCAATTCTCTCATATATCAATTTATTATTTATCAATTTATTATTCATGATACTGAGAATCTGTAAGCATAAGCAAAAACCATCCCCAATATAACTTCCCATATTCATCCCCCCTTATAAATGACCTCAATCATATATGGCACACTCCCCCCACAATTTTATTCTCCTTTAAAAAACTGAAGATTTTCTATGTGGGAGAATATTTTCATCATGCAATAATGATCAAGCTCTTTTCATCTTTGACGATACGAAAAGACACGCTTATTTTTCAATTTCACTATAAAAAATACGCGGGGCACTATTCCAAACCCATTTTTTAACATCAGGTGTCATCGCGACAACGCTATATTGTTGATAGATAAACGCATAAGGTCCTTTCTGCATCAGTTCACGTTGTAAATCAACATAGAGTTGTGCCCGTTTTTTTGAATCTTTTTGAAACAACGCCTCTTCAACTTTTTGATTCATCTTGGCATCAAAATACCCATTTTTCCAACTAGGATAGGCTGTATTTTTTGCCTCAAACCGATTATCCGGATTATAAACAAGACGTGAAGCCATGGTATGAGGATCCGTAGACCCACTACTCCACCCAATAAAAGACGTATCAAAAGCTCGGGCATCCACCTTTGAAAACAATTGCATTCCTGCCATACGTTCAATTTTAAGATGCACCCCCGCCTGTGCAGCACTATCTTGGAGGGACTGAGCAAGAGCTGAAATATAAGGGGTATTTGCAACAAGAAAATTTGCCTCAAATCCGTTCGGATAACCCGCCTCTGCTAAAAGCTGTTTGGCTTTTTGAATATCAAGCCTAAAGGGCTGCCCTGCTTTTTCATCTAAAGCTCCAAAATTGCCAAGAGGAATAAAACTTGCCCGTGTTACACCGATATCTTTGAGAATCTTCTTGCCAAGACCTTCATAGTCTATGAGATAGCGCATCGCCAAGCGTACTTTTTCCTTAGCAAAAATGGGATTTGTCATGTTGAATCCCCAATACATCATGGTTGGTACCAACACCTTTTCAACTTTAATATTTATTTTTTTTTGTAGATCTAAGAGATCTTCATGGGTCAAATTACGAGCCACATCAATATCGTGCTTTTGCAACAACAAACGTTGTGTTCCAGGCTCTGCAACATGGCGAATGAGAATCTGCTTCAGTTTCGGAGCTTCTCCCCAATAATGCGAGCTTGCACGCAACAAAAGAGCTTCTCCAGGGCGCCAACTTTTCAACTGATAAGGACCAACACAAGCAGCATGCGTTTTTAAATACTGATTTCCTAGATCGCCATTTTTTTCATGCTTCATAATTATCTTACGATCAAGCAAAGCTGTCACGCGCGTTGCAACAATATTATTAAGAAGAAGCTTTGCTGGATAAGGCTTATCAAATTTCATCACCACCGTTTTTTCGTCAACGGCTTGCAAAGCATCATCAACATTTTGCTCTGTAATTCCATATTCATTAAACGTTGCCGCATCGGCCATTTTTAATTTGATAACCCGCCTCATCCCCCAAACAAGATCATTGGCGTTGGCTTCTCTACCATCATTAAACTTCAAACCATCACGCAAATGAAAAGTAATCACGGTACTGTGATCATCTCCAGAAACATCCCAATGCGTTGCTAATGCCGGAACTATTTTTGTTGGATCCTCTGCTGCTGTACTGACCAAATTATCACAAACATTGTAAATAATTTCAGTTGAATAAATATCATTGCTTTGTGCAGGATCAAAGATCCTGATGGCATCGAGATTCCAAGCCATGACAAGAGTATCGGTAGGTGTTTTTGCTGAAGCCTGTTGTGCAACCACTCCAAGTGCCATAAGAAAAGAAATAGGAAAGCTACTCCTTTTCAATCTTTTTTTCTTCAAGGTCATAAACTTTCCCCTTTATATTTTTTATCAATTAATAACACTGAAGTGACTTGGAAAATTTATAATCATAAAGGGCAAATCTATAATCATAAAGATTGAACAAAGACCTTCTCATCACCTATACAAAGTCGTCTACTTTTAAATTCATCCATTTTATCAATTCATTGTCTTACAGCTCAATCAAACCATAGCGAACAATAGAATATGTGTTTGCTCATCAGTATGACTTTCTTTTCATAGATATTTCTTTACACACGACAATAAACCCTATCCCCCCCAATTAATCATCAAAATGACAAGCTTTATAGCCCGTAAAAAAACAAACGTGTTAACAAAGATAAAGAGGAAAAATGAGAAGAACTATTCCTTCTAAATTCTATCTTTTGAGAGATAAAGTTTGTAATGAAAAAATACATACTAAAAGGCTCTTTCTCATTCATCAAAACAAAATTCATTATACAATTTTCCCTAAAGACATAACGAATATAAATCCTTCTAAACTTTAATTTGCATCATTGCTTTGCCGCTATAAAAATAAAACGGCAAACAACATGCTGTAACAAAATGTTTGGTTTCAAACAGCAACATACAGAGACTTAACGAAGCAATATAGTGAATACCCGTCTGTCTGAGCTTAAATATCTCCCCAAAACTGGAGCTCACACGCAGTAAACTTCCTCTCTAATGAAAGAAGGCTATCAGATAATAAAACTTAACACAAGCAGCTTGAGTTATTTAACGTCAATTTTCCTTGCTGCATTTTGTTTTGTATTCCTTAGGCATGTCTTGAACAATCGACCACCACACAAATAAACCAACGATCATACAGCCCAAGCAAAATATAACAATGCAACAAAAGCCCCCATCTAACAACCACTTTGCATTCATCAATAAACATGAATAGAATAATGATGACATTCATGTCATGAACAGAAATAAAAATACCTCTTCTAAACCATTTCAAATGCCAAGCGCTGTCGCAATATTTTAGAGCGGGCCGTGTGTGTGATAATATCGGCTCATTCCTTCATAAACGCCCATTCCTTCATAAACACAAGACGGTGATGCTCAATAACTTCCATCGTTATTCCATTTACGAGCCTCAATGCGAAATGGGCTTAAGAGCATTAAGAAATATTTTTTTAAGCAAGCCCGTGAATTGGCAACAGGGCGGCTTTCTATTTTACATACAAGATATCATCACTATCTAACGCTAGATACATGATAGTTAAGATATTACTCTTTTTTGCATTTGTTTTTTCATTCTCAAAAGTATACTTGTGTTGTTTTAATGACCAACAATAATAAAAAATCATCACTATTGGATCGTTTGTATGCTTTAATTATCTTATACAATAAAGTTGTATGACCTGCACGTTAACGAAACAATTCAATGACTTAATCATTGCCCTTATGACAGACATTTTACCAATTTACCGACAAAAACACCCTTCAAGATGATCATTAACAATCCCTACAGACTGCATAAAAGCATAACAAATCGTGGGACCAACAAACGTCCAGCCGCGCTTCTTTAAATCTTGAGAAAGACGAAGAGAAGCTGGAGTTATAGGATTTGCCAACAGTGTTTGAAAATCTATCTTTTCATAACGCTCCGATTGTGGTGGTTGAAAAGACCAAAAATAGTGAGACAAACTCCCCCACTCTGTTATAACTTCCTGTGCTCTCAGTGCATTATTAAGCACTGATCGAATTTTCCCCTGATGACGAACAATACCTTTATTCTGCATCAACATTTGCATCTTTAGCGCATCATAATGAGCGATCTTTTCAAAGTCAAAATCATCAAATGCAACACGAAAAGAAGAGCGTTTTTTTAAAATCGTAAACCAAGAAAGCCCAGCTTGGAAACCTTCAAGACAAATTTTTTCAAACAAAGGGATATCCTCCAAAATAGGTTTTCCCCATTCGTTATCATGATAAGCACAATAAAGTGGCTCCGTTCCAGCCCATGCACAACGAACTTTTCCATCCGCCCCCTTAAGAAGCCCCTGAGCAAGCATAATCTTCACCGTATTAAAAGAGAGTTCCTTGATCATCGCTTGGCGACTTTATCTTCTTGTGTTTTGAACGGATCGTGGAAACAGATTCTTGTGTTGCAACACGGATATCACCATCAAAAAAACGTAAATTTATTTGTCCACTTTCAGGAAACTGTGCCAACCGTTTAATAGGTTTATGATCTTGCCCCAAAGCCAAAACAAAACCTCGCTCTAAAATATTCTGATAAGAAGTACTTTTTAAAAGCCTACATGCCAACTCTAACGCTGCACGTTGTTTTTCTACACTGCGCATAAAAGCACGGTGAAGGCGCGCTGTATATTCCTTTGTATGGCGTTGTGCTTTTTCACTCTTTAACAAACGGGGCGAAAGACGGAGATGAAGAGCATGAAAAGAAAAACGTTTTTTATCATAACTCACACAAAGAGCACGCTGTAATCGGCTTGAAATTTCATCAAAACCACGCCGCGGTAGAGAAAAAAGTTGATCAGCAGTAGGCAGACCGCGTCTGGCTGCACGCAACTTTTGTTGGTGAGAATCAAAAGAACGTGCAAGTCCTTTACGCAAACGTGCCCCAAGTGACGCGACACTCACTTCAAGATCAAGCTTGACGGGAACAGCCTTTTCTGCGGCTCCCGTAGGGGTTGGGGCACGCCAATCAGCAACATAATCAATCAAAGTCCAATCTGTTTCATGCCCAACAGCAGAAATAATGGGCAGATCAGAAGCATAAACAGCACGAACAACAGCTTCGTCATTAAACCCCCACAAATCTTCTAAACTTCCTCCTCCCCGTGCAACAATAAGGAGATCAGGTTTTGGAATGGTCCCTCCTGAAGCAAGAGCATTAAAGCCTTCAACAGCAGCAGCCACTTCGCTCCCGCTTGTTTCCCCCTGAACACGGACAGGCCAAACCAAAACATGCAACGGAAAACGATCAGATATACGATGAATAATATCGCGAATAACGGCTCCCGTTGGTGATGTTACAACACCTATAATTCGAGGCATATAAGGCAAAGGCTTTTTCTTTGCTTCATCAAATAAGCCTTCTTCTGCAAACTTTTTCTTACGATTTTCAAGAAGAGTCATCAAAGCACCAACTCCTGTTGGCTCAAGAGCCTCAATGACAATTTGATATTTCGACGAGCCTGGATAAGTCGTAAGCTTACCGACAGCAACCACTTCCATCCCTTCTTCAGGAGGAAATTTGAGCTTTTCCATCACACCACGCCAAATAACAGCTTCCAACCGTGCCTTATCATCTTTTAAAGCAAAATAAGCATGTCCCGAAGCATGAGCTCCACGATAACCTGAGATCTCCCCACGCACCCGCACGTAGCCAAACTTTTCCTCAACAACACGCTTTAAAGCGCCTGCTATTTCGGAAACAGTAAATTCTGCAACATTCGTTGCACTTGTTTTTTCACTCAATAAATTGACCATTTTTCAATTCACGGAAGTTGAAATATTCAGTCTTAACATTCACACATCTTTAATGAAAATAACAGATCTCTTTAAAAAAGAATGTTTTAAAAGCACATTCTCTCTATAAGATATTCCTACATTTATCCATGATATCCACGCATTCCCTATGCGCTTCGACGTCTTGCAAAATCTTTAAATCCTTTGCAATACGTTGAAGATATCATGATTGCACTCTTTATTTTACAAGTAAAAAATTATTTTTCAATTTCACTATAAAAAACGTGGGGAGCGCTACTCCACACCCATTTTTTGACATCAGGTGTCATTGCTATCACATTATATTTCTGAAAGATAAACGCATAAGGACCTTTTTGCATCAGTTCACGTTGTAAATCAACATAGAGTTGTGCCCGTTTTTGTGAATCTTTTTGAAACAATGCCTCTTCAACTTTTTGATTCATTTTGGCATCAAAATACCCATGCTGCCAACTAGGATAAGCTGTATTTTTTGCCTCAAACCGATTATCCGGATTATAAACAAGACGTGAAGCCATGGTATGAGGATCCGTAGAGCCACTATTCCACCCGATAAAAGTCGTATCAAAAGCTCGGGCATCTACCTTTGAAAATAACTGTGTACCCGCCACACGTTCAATTTTAAGACGCACCCCCGCCTGAGCAGCATTATCTTGAAGGGATTGGGCAAGAGCTAAAGTAGAAGGGGCATTTGCAACAAGAAAACTCGCCTCAAAGCCATTCGGATAACCAGCTTCCGCTAAAAGTTGCTTGGCTTTTTGAATATCAAGCTTAAAGGGTTGCCCTTCTTTTTCATCCAAAGCTCCAAAATTGCCAAGAGGAATAAAACTTGCCCGTGGAACACCAATACCTTTGAGAAGTTTATTGCCAAAGCCTTCATAGTCTATGAGATAACGCATTGCCAAACGTACTTTTTCCTTAGCAAAAATGGGATTTGTCATATTAAATCCCCAATACATCATGCTTGGCACCAACACCTTTTCAACTTTAACATCTGTTGTTTTTTGCAAATCTGCAAGATCTTCAGGTGTCAAATCACGCGCAACATCAATATCATGCTTTTGCAACAACAAACGTTGTGTTCCAGGCTCTGCAACATGGCGAATGAGGATCTGCTTCAGTTTCGGGGCTTTTCCCCAATAATGGGCGCTTGCACGCAACAAAAGAGCTTCTCCAGGGCGCCAGCTTTTTAATTGATAAGGACCAACACAAGCAGCATGCGTTTTCAAATATTGATTTCCCAAATCACCATTTTTTTCGTGCTTCATAATTGTCTTACGATCAAGCAAAGCAGTGACATGATTTGCAACAATATTATTAAGAATAAGCTCCGCTGGATAAGGCTTATCAAATTTCATCACCACCGTTTTTTCATCAGGGGCTTGCAAAGCATTATCAACATTTTGTTCTGTAATCCCATATTCATTAAAAGTTGCCGCATCGGCCATTTTTAATTTGATAACCCGCTTCATCCCCCAAACAAGATCATTGGCGTTGGCTTCTCTACCATCATTAAACTTCAAACCATCACGCAAATGAAAAGTAATCACGGTACTGTGATCATCACCAGAAACATCCCAATGCGTTGCTAATGCTGGAACTATTTTTGTTGGATCCTCTGCTGCTGTACTGACCAAATTGTCACAAACATTTTCAATAATTTCACTTGCATAAACATCATTGCTTTGTGCAGGATCAAAACTACTGATGGCATCGAGATTCCAAGCCATCACAAGGGTATCAGCTGGTGTTTTTGCTGAAGCCTGTTGTGCAACCACTCCAAGTGCTATAAGAACACAAACAAGAGAGCTGCTCCTTTTTAATATTTTTCTTTTCAAATTCATAGATTTCTCCCTCTCAAGTTTATTGTGTAAATTTTCCATGCAGCAAAAATGTGCAAAATAATAAAACTAAGTAAATCACAGGTTTTGAAAGACAAAGTTCTAAATCTTCAAGAATAGCATCATTTGCCGACCATTTCTTCCGCTCCCCGCCTATAGACTTCCCCAAAACATACAAAGAAAAATAATCTGATAGACAATGAATAATCACCAATAACAAAAGCCACTTCATGATATCTTAATGCCTTTGATTGAAGACCATAAAAAGTTTCGTCTTTGCTTTGTTGGACAAGTTTATCTCTTCTTTCTTTGGACATTGGTTCTCTTCTAGCGTTTTTTAATGTCATCACAGCACTCTCCCCTATTGGTTTAAGGACACTAATAACAAAGAGCCTTCATAAGAATTTGATGTTTCGATAAAGTAGAAAAATTCGTCACCTTGCCAAGTGTAACAGCTTTTATCTCTTCTTCAAGAAAGGACTTTAATTTTTTCATTACTCTGTGAAACAGTACCCTCCCATTGCACCTTATCATCTTTCAAAGCAAAAGGAAACATGGGCATAAGCCCCCTAAAAATCTGATATTCCTCATATCCCCCATAAAAAAATTTTTCTTGCATAGTGCAAAATTTTTTCTTCTTTAGCAAGGCTCAATGATGCAACAGTTGTTGCACAGATTTTTTCAACCAATAAATTGACCTCCTTTCCATTCAGCGAAGTTGAAATGTTCAATTTTAACATCCATAAAGACCATCTTTAATGAGAATGAAAAACCTCTTTTAACAGATGTCTTGAAAAAGCATTCAACAATATATCCCCTTTATTCACGACCTTCATATCCCCTTTATTCACGACCTTCGACGTATTGCAAAGCTTGAAAACTTATACAATACGTTGAAGATATCATGATTGCACTTTTTATCTATTTAACAGCATTGAAGACACACTTATTTTTCAATGGCGGCATAAAAAATACGTGGTGCATCATTCCACACCCATTTTTTTACATCAGGTGTCATAGCGATAATATTATATGTCTGATAGATAAAAGCATAGGGGCCTTTTTTCATAAAATCACGCTGTAAATCAGCATACATTTTGGCCCGTTTCTGTGGATCTTTTTGAAACAAGGCATCTTTCACCTTCTTATTCATATCTTCATCCAAATAGCCATGGCACCAACTAGGATAACCTGTGTTTTTAGCCTCAAACCGATTATCCGGATTTAAAATAAAACGTGCAGCCATGGTATGAGGATCCGCAGAAGCATTATTCCACCCTATAAAAATTGTATCAAAGCTCCGTGCATAAAGTTTTGAAAACAACTGCGTGCCGATAAAATGTTCAATCTTAAAGTGCACACCTATCTTTTTTGCATTGTCTTGGATAGACTGAGCAATAGGCAAAGCAAAAGGATAAGGAGATTTTCCTGCAAAAATATTAGCCTCAAAACCGTTTGGATAACCTGCTTCTGTTAAAAGCTGCTTAGCTTTTTCAAGATCAAGTTTAAAGGGTTGCCCTTCTTTTTCATCCAAAGCCCCAAAATTACCAAGAGGAATAAAGCTTGACCGTGGAATGCCAACATCTTTAAGAAGAGTCTTTCCCAAAGTGTCATAATCGATCAAATAGCGCATTGCCAAACGCACCTTTTCATTGGCAAAAATAGGATTCGTTGTATTGAACCCCCATAATATCATGGATGGAACTAATACTTTTTCAATCTTAATATCTGTTGTTGCTTGGAGATCTGTTACATCTTCAGGCATCAAATTACGGGCCACATCAATATCGTGTTTTTCCAACAACAAACGTTGTGTTCCAGGCTCTGCAATATGACGAATTAAGATCTTCTTCAATTTAGGTGCCTCTCCCCAATAATTGGAACTTGCACGCAACAAAATCCCTTCTCCAGGACGCCAACTTTCTAACTGATAAGGACCAACACAAGCAGCGTGACTTGCCAAATAGCGATTTCCCATATCACCATCTTGTTCGTGTTTTATAAGTGTCTCACGATCAAGCAGAGCAACAGTACGATTCCTAGAAATATTGCTCAGAATAAGTTCTGCTGGATAAGGTTTATCAAATTTCATCACCACTGTTTTCTCATCAGGTGCTTGAAAAGCCTCATCAACATTTTGTTCTGTGATACCATATTCATTAAAAGTTGCCGCATTAGATAGCTTCAATTTGACAACCCGCCTCATCCCCCAAACAAGATCATGAGCACCAGCATGCCGACCATCGTTAAACTTCAAATCATCGCGCAAATGAAAAGTAATCACCGTACTCTGGTCATCGCTTGCAACATCCCAACTTTTTGCTAAAGAAGGAACGATTTTAGCTCCATCATTTTTAGCAGAATCAACCAAATTATCGCAAATATTGACAACAATTTCAGCTCCATACCGGTCATTGAGCTGCGCAGGATCAAAATTACTGATCGCATCAAGATCCCAAGCCATCACGAGGGTATCGGCAGGTGTTTTTGCTGAAACTTGTTGCACAAACATCCCAAAAGCAATAAGAGCATAAACAAAAGAACTGCTCCCTTTTAATATCTTTCTTTTTAAGTTCATAGATTTCTCCCTTTAACGTTTATTGTATAAATTTTCCTTGCAACAGGAATGTACAAAAATAAAAAGATCAGGCTTTTAAAACACACCACCTAAAGATAAAATACCAAACCTTTCCAATAGCGGGAGCAATCCCTTGGGCGATATTGGTCAACTAAAGCAAAAGAGGCAACGAAAAATGATCTAATAAACAATGAGCGATACCACAATGACAGCGCCTGTTGGTAATGTCACAGCACCTATAACTTTGACCATACAAACCAAAGATTTTCTTTATCGCATCAAACTAGGACTTCTTCTCTAAAAACCTTGTTGCGATTTTCTCAAAAGATTTCTCAAAGCAGCAACTTCAGTTACTTTAAAAGCCTCAATCATCCTTTGATATTTTGTCAATCCTTATAAGCATAGTATTTCTAGCCATAGTCACTCCTCTCCTTCCTCACAAGGAAATTTGAGCATTTCCATGAACCCAAGCCAAAGGACAATCCCAGCATCTCATCATTTTTTAAAGAAAAGTGGTGTAATTTGAAGCATCAGCTCCACAATAACCCCCCATTCCCCCAACGCACCTGCATATACTCAAATTTCTTCTCAATAGCACATTTTAAGATCCCCCGCTTTTTCTACAAAATACTAAACTCTGCTCATATTCATTATGCCCGTTTCTTTAACCGACAAATTTATTATTTTTTAACCTCACTTAAGATTGAAATCTCTAATCTTAATATCTAAGCATATGCGTTTTATAAAAATGCATAGTTCCTCTCTAAAGAAGAGTATCTTCGAGTGACTCTATAATGCATTTTACCGATAAACTTCGATATTTTGCAAAGCTTTTAAAGCCTATGCAAAACACCGAAGGTATCATTATTACATTAACTGTTGTATATTACAACATTTAAAAAGTGCTTATTTTTCAATGGCATTATAAAAAATACGTGGTGCACTATTCCACACCCATTTTTTTACATCAGGTGTCATAGCAATAATACTATATGTCTGATAGATAAAAGCATAAGGTCCTTTCTGCATAAAATCACGCTGTAAATCAGCATACATTTTGGCCCGTTTCTGTGGATCTTTTTGAAACAAGGCATCTTTCACCTTTTTATTCATATCTTCATCCAAATAGCCATGGCACCAACTAGGATAGCCTGTATTTTTAGCCTCAAACCGATTATCCGGATTATAAACAAGACGTGAAGCCATTGTATAAGGATCTGCAGAATCGTTATTCCATCCCATAAAAATTGTATCAAAGCTCCGTGCATAAAGTTTTGAAAACAACTGTGTCCCTACAAAATTTTCAATCTTAAAGTGTACACCTATTTTTTTTGCATTGTCTTGGATAGACTGAGCAATAGGCAAAGCAAAAGGATAAGGAGATTTTCCTGCAAAAATATTGGCTTCAAAACCGTTTGGATAACCTGCTTCTGTTAAAAGCTGCTTGGCTTTTTCAAGATCAAGTTTAAAGGGTTGCCCTTCTTTTTCATCCAAAGCCCCAAGATTACCAAGAGGAATAAAGCTTGATCGTAGAATACCAACATTTTTAAGAAGAGTCTTTCCCAAAGTGTCATAATCGATCAGATAGCGCATTGCCAAACGCACCTTTTCATTGGCAAAAATAGGATTTGTCGTATTGAACCCCCACATTATCACAGATGGAGCCAACACTTTTTCAATCTTAATATCTGTTGTTGCTTGAAGATCTGTTATATCTTCAGGCATCAAATTACGGGCCACATCAATATCGTGCCTTTCCAACAACAAACGTTGTGTTCCAGGCTCAGCAATATGGCGAATGAGAATCTGCTTCAATTTGGGTGCCTCTCCCCAATGATGGGAACTTGCACGCAACAAAATTGCTTCTCCAGAACGCCAACTTTCTAACTGATAAGGTCCAACACAAGCAGCGTGACTTGCCAAATAGCGATTTCCCATATCACCATCTTGTTCGTGTTTCATAATGGTCTCACGATCAAGTAAAGCAGCAACACGAGTCGTAAGAATATGCCCAAGGATGATCTCTGCTGGATAAAGCTTGTCAAATTTCATCACCACTGTTTTCTCATCGGGGGCTTGAAGAGTAGAATCAATATTTTGTTCTGTAATTCCATATTCGTTAAATATAGCCGCTGCAGACAACTTCAATTTGACAACCCGCTTCATCCCCCAAACAAGATCATGAGCACCAGCAGGCCGACCATCATTAAATTTCAAATCATCACGCAAATGAAAAGTAATAACTGTACCCCCGCCCTCATTTGAAACGTCCCAACTCTTTGCCAAAGAAGGCGCTATTTTAGCTGCATCATCTGTAGCGGAATCAATTAAGTTATCACAAATATTAGCAATAATTTCATTGCCATAACGTTCATTGATCTGCGCAGGATCAAAAGTCTCGATTGAATCAATATTCAATGCCATTACAAGGGTATCGGCAGGTGTTTTTGCAGCAACTTGTTGCACAAACATCCCAAAAGCCATAAGAGCAGCAACAAAAGAGCTGCTCCCTTTTAATATTTTTCTTTTTAAATTCATAGATTTCTCCCTTTAAAGTTTATTGTATAAATTCTCTATGCTGCAAAAACGGACAAAATAATAAAATAGGGCGAACCATAAGTTCCAAGAGATAAGTTATTAAAACCTTCACCCCCAAAACCTCTTGTCAATCATCCCTCCTGTCCACACTTATAAACCAAACCATACAAAGGAAAACACGCTGATATACGATAAACAACCACCAATAACAGAGCCATTCATGATATCTTAATGCCTAACTATTGAAGACTATAAGACTAAGTTTTCTTTTTTGCTGAGCAAGCTTGTCTCTTGTTTCTTCTAACATTTTTTGAATGTTATCAAAGGCTCCCTGTTGGCTCAAGTACCTTAATAAAAAAGAGCCTTCATAATAATTTGATGATTTGATAAAACAGGAAAATTCGTTGATTTGCCAAATGCAACGGCTTTTATTCCTTCTTCAAATTTTTTGCATCACTCCCTGTAAAACAATACCCCCTTGGCATCTCATCATTTTTTAAAGCAAAAGAAGACACGGGCACCATAAAAAAACTGAGATCCTTCACCGCCCCCAATATCCCCCTATGAAAAATTTTTCTTCAATATTGCAAAGTCTTTTATCCTTTAGCAATACTAACTTACGCTACGTTGTTGCACTCATTTTTTCAGAAAGTAAATTACCCCTTTTCAATTCAGAAAAGTTGAAATGTTCATTTTAATATCCACGCAAACACATCTTCAATGAGAATAAAAAATCTCTCTTAACAGAATATCTTGAAAAGACATTCAACAACACACGTATCGCTCACCTATAAATTCGACGCACTATAAAGCTCGAAAACTCATGCAAAACGTCGAATATATCATGGCTATGCTTTTTATCTATTTGACAGCTTTGAAGACACGCTATTTTTCAATTTTATTATAAAAAATCTGCGGCATACTATTCCAAACCCATTTTTTGACATCAGGTGTCATCGCGATAACAGTATATTTCTGATAGACAAACGCATAAGGACCTTTTTGCATCAATTCACGTTGTAAATCAGCATAGAGTTGTGCCCGTTTTTCTGAATCTTTTTGAAACAACGCCTCTTCAACTTTTTGATTCATCTTGGCATCAAAATACCCATGCTGCCAACTAGGATAAGCTGTATTTTTTGCCTCAAACCGATTATCCGGATTATAAACAAGACGTGAAGCCATGGTATGAGGATCCGCAGAATCATTATTCCATCCGACAAAAATCGTATCAAAAGCTCGTGCATACAGTTTGGAAAACAACTGTGTACCTGCCAAACGCTCAATTTTAAGATGCACCCCTGCCTGTGCAGCATTATCTTGAATGGACTGAGCAAGCAACAAAGTATAGGGGGAGGAACTTGAGACAAGAAAATTCGCCTCAAAGCCATTCGGATAACCAGCCTCCGCTAAAAGCTGCTTGGCTTTTTGAATATCAAGCTTAAAGGGTTGCCCTTCTTTTTCATCTAAAGCCCCAAGATTGCCAAGAGGAATAAAACTTGCCCGTGGAATACCAACACCTTTGAGAAGTTTCTTGCCAAGACCTTCATAATCTATGAGATAGCGCATCGCCAAGCGTACTTTTTCCTTAGCAAAAATGGGGTTTGTCATGTTGAAGCCCCAATACATCATGGAGGGTTCTAAGACTTCTTCGATTTTAACATCTGTTGTTTTTTTGAGATCCGCAAGATCTTCAGGGGTCAAATTACGCGCAACATCAACATCGTGCTTTTGCAATAATAAACGTTGTGTTCCAGGCTCTGCAACATGGCGAATGAGAATCTGCTTCAATTTTGGGGCTTCTCCCCAATAATGAGCGCTTGCACGCAACAAAAGAGCATCTCCAGGGCGCCAACTTTTCAACTGATAAGGACCAACACAAGCAGCATGCGTTTTTAAATATTGATTTCCCAAATCGCCATTTTTTTCGTGCTTCATAATTGTCTTACGATCAAGCAAAGCTGTCGCAGGGCTTGCAACAATATTATTGAGAATAAGCTCTGCTGGATAAGGCTTATCAAATTTCATCACCATCGTTTTTTCATCAACGGCTTGCAAAGCATCATCAACATTTTTCTCTGTAATTCCATATTCATTAAAAATGGCGGCATTCCCCATTTTTAACTTGACAACTCGCTTCATCCCCCAAACAAGGTCATTGGCATTGGCTGCTCTGCCATCATTAAATTTCAAACCATCACGCAAATGAAAAGTAATGACCGTACTGTGATCATCCCCTGAAATATCCCAATGTATTGCCAAAGATGGAACCATTTTAGCAGGATTATCTGTAGCTCCAATCACCAAATTATCACAAACATTGCGAACAATTTCACTTCCATAAACATCCGTAAGCTGTGCGGGATCAAATGTAGCAATTCCATCAATATTCCAAGCCATCACAAGGGTATCAGCGGGTGTTTTTGCTGAAGCCTGTTGTGCCACAACTCCAAGTACCATAAGAACAGAAACAAGAGAGCCGCTACTTTTCAATATTTTTCTTTTCAAGTTCATAGACTTTTCCTTTTAACGTTTATTGTATAAATTCCCCACGCAACAAGAACGTGCAAAATAACAAGTTTAGATGAACCATAGGCTCCAAGAGATAAAGGTTTAAAACCTTCAAACAACACGACTTACCAACCACTCCTCCTACCCTACTTATAAACTACCGCTCCAATATGCACAGAAAAACAATTTAATATATCATAAATGGTATAACCGATAACAAAATCTACCGATAATATCACAACGTCTATCATTGAAGACTATAGGACAAAGATTTTATCTCTCTCGTCGAGTAAGGTTGTCGAGTAAAGTTACTCCTTCTTTCTTCTAGCATTTTTAACATTATCAAAGGCCCCCGTTAGCACAAGCGCCTTAATAACCCTTAAAAACAAAAAGCCTTAACAATGGTTTGAGCTTTCAACAAAACAAGAAATTTATCCATTTTCCGGCACCAACCACCTCTCCCCCTTGCAAAGAGAGTTTTGAATTTTTCTATACTTTCTCACTAAATAATAAGCCTCTCATGACATCTTATTTCAAAACAAAAAGAGCATGAGCACCACACCACCTTGATATGCGCTTACGTATTCGTACAGAACAACACTTTTTGCAACATCCTATTTTAATACCTTTGCTCCTTTAACAACACTCAATTCATTGCTTGCATTTTTCAGCAAAAAATATCTTTTCAATTCACTAAGGTTGAAATATCTAAATATATTGCCTATATAAGCATACCCTTATTAGAATAGATAGTCTTTTTTTAAGTAAACGGCCTTGAAATATTATTTTTATACATGAGACAATAATAAATCCATTATGAAATCTTTAACGGCCAAGAACTTTCATCGTGATGGAGAAGATTAAAACGTTATAAAAATTTTCTTATAACCTCTTAGAAAAAAAAGAAAAATCTTCACTTCAATAAAAAGAAATGCCATGAAAATATTGCAAAAAACACAATAGAATACGCGTATATTTAAATAACCATCTCTGATGTTACACCAGTAATAAAGTGGTGAAAAAATAAGAAAATGTTTTTTCTTTAAGATAATAACAACCACTGCACGACGATAATGCATAAAAAACACAAGAGATTCGAAAGTTTATTAAAATGAACAGAAAGAAAAAATTGTCAAATTCTTATCATACATTTCTTGGAGGAACATCCATTCGTGTCAGTTTAAAATTGCTCATCCTTTCATTCTTCATCGGTGTCGTAATGAATTTTTTTGGATGGACACCTCGAAATCTTATACAAAAAATAATAAATTTTCTTCACTCTTTATGGGAAACAGGATTTATAACGCTGAAAAACTTCTTCCATATAACCATGATGGGCGCTATTATTGTTGTACCTATTTTTCTTGTCTTACGCATTTTGCATAAAAAATAAATGCCTTAAATATTTTTCTTGCGCTAATCTTTTCGAAAAATAAAACGACATAAAAACCCTGTGGTAACAGCAATAATCACCGCAACAATACCATATAGAAAACGATATTTATGTGCTGCGTAAAAGATTGTATAAGCGATATGTGCTTTAACAATTTCAAGAGTCGTTGTTGCACTATCGATAAACTGCCCATCACGAAAAAGATAAGCACGGACCTTATAGTGTCCAACAGGAATATTGGCCGGTAAACGAAAATGTGCTGTGAAAAGTTTATCAGAACCAAAACGAACACCGCCTACTTCTTCATAATAAAGACTTTTAGCTTTTTGCAGTTTTATAAGTTCATCATGAAAGATTTGTATTTTTTTCTGATCTTTCTCATCCGTCTGCAATGGCAAATAGAGTAATCCTAATCCCAAACGTTTATAATCCTCAATGCAGGTAATATCATCGATTTCACGCGTTGTAACCATAGAGTAAAAAAGAGGGACATTTTTAAAAATAAGGGAATCTGTATTAACCCATACACCAGCATTGCGTTTTTTTTCCCGCATGACCATTGTCCGGTTTTGTCCTTCCAAACTTACAACAACATCATAACGGTTCTGTCGAGAATATAATGGATCAACATTTTCCAAGACACCAGCAATATAAAGATCACGACCAGCAAAATTTGTATCCACGGTAATGATATTCGTTGTGACGATAATTTGGACAGTTTCGTGATCAACTTGATCAATGAATGTTTCTGTCGTCCCAACATGCGACCATGTAGAAAAAGAAATAAAATAAAAGCACCCTGCAATGAGGCATAAAGAAAATAATCTACCCATTTTTATCTCATAAGAATATCCAGAGAGAAAAGATTATCAGGGCGTACAAATAATTGAAAAGCAAGGCGCATACACACAATCAACACCAAACATGCAAGTGCCATACGCAATTGTTCAGCCTTTAACTTCCGTCCCGCTCGTGTTCCATATTGTGCGCCAATACTTCCTCCAAGCATTAACAAAAAAGCCAAGACAATATCAACAGACTGATGAGTCATACTTTGCAAAACTGTCGTGAAAGAAGACACAAATGTAATCTGAAAAAGTGAAGTCCCTATCACGACATTGGTTGGAACACGCAGCAGATAAATCAATGCGGGAATCATAAAGAATCCCCCCCCAATTCCCATAATAGAAGACAACAACCCCACAATGAGACCAATTCCTAACACTGGAATAATGCTGACATAGATCATAGATGCTCGGAAACGCATTTTTAACGGTAAGCGATGAATCCAGTTATGTTTATGTCGACCTGCAAGACGAACATGAGCTTTTTCTACCTTACGCTTGCGCATCATATCATACCAACTTTCAACAATCATCAAGCTTCCTATACTTCCCAGAAGAATCACATAAAGAAGCGAAATCATTAAGTCCAATTGGCCTAACTTTTTAAAAACAGAAAAAATCTGAATCCCGATTAACGAACCAGCCCCTCCTCCAATCGCCAAAAGAATACCAAGTTTAATATCAAGGGTACGTCGTCTAAAATGTGTAATCGCCCCCGTTACGGATGATGCAATCATCTGATTAGCACCTGTTCCAACAGCAATAGCAGGAGGAATATTATAAAAAATCAATAAAGGCGTGATGAGAAAACCACCACCAATGCCGAAAAGACCTGAAAAAAAACCAGCAACGACTCCCATACCAATCAAGATCAGCATATTGAGTGACATTTCAGCAATTGGTAAATAAATACTCACTGACAGAACCTTTAAGATAATTTGAGGCTTTTAAAACAATTGGAGAGCCTTTCTCCAACTATCCCCTTTTCCAATAATCTCTGTTGCGTATTTAAAAGGATAATTTTAATTGCACAGTCCCCGCACAACGACGCATGGCAATACATTTCATATCTATTAACATCAACATCATAAAAATTAAAAAAAACGAGCTCCTTTTAAAAAGCTATAAAAACATAACGTTATCGCGACCATAAATGCAACGGTTAAAAAATAAAGAAGACTTTTTTTTACAAAATAAGATAAAAATGAGACATGTCCCCGAGACTGCGCCTTTAAGGCAGGAAAAAAATCATCCTCAATGCCATGATGAGATATTGGGGAATGGTTAGATGTTGGTTTCCCCATCGCCTTTTCTTCTATCACTGTACGCTCCACGGCCTCTTCAGTCTTTTTTAAAGAAGATTTCAAAGCATCACTTGGCAAAAATGCATCCTTAGGCAAAAGTGTATCCTTACTATCCTTAGGCAAAAGTGTATCACTGGGCAAAGAGCTTTTATTTTCTCGCTGCAACGCATTTTCAACATTTGTTTGGAGCGGCATTATACTGTTTTGTCCTGAAAAATTTTGCACCTTTTGAAGGAATAAGCGTTCTTGATTTTCCTCACATTCCATATGAGCAAGTTTTTGCACAACGGAATCAGATAATTTTGGATGAGGTATCCGTCGTGCTGCCGCTGCTTCTTCTTTTAAGCTTCTTTTTTCACTCTGTAAATTTTGAACAAGTGATTTAATCTGCTCTAAAGACTCAAAAAGCCTTTTTTCTCTTTGACGACGGATATAATATTCAGCCAAAATAGCGCGACTAATATCATCCAAATAAGATTTAAAATGCTCTTCGACAGAATCCTGCTGATTCAAAGGACGAGGCAAACGCTTCATTTTCATTTGAGCATAAACAGTGCGTAATTTTTGAGCAATGTCTGACATTGTTACTTCCACAGGCGTCTCCATTCTCTCCTTTTGCTCAATAAAAGGAGAAAATTGATCACCCCGAACCTGATTGGTTGCCTGGTCGATCGTATGACCCTTCGTATTCACAAACGCCTACCCCTCATTAACCTTTTTGAAAAGAATCGTAAGAAATGATAAGAAAGTGTACTCTATTTTAGTAAATAGAGCTTTAAGAACGCCCAAAAACTTTTTTGTTAGAAATATTTTTCCCCAATCTTCATCTAAAATGTTTTTATATTCATTCCAGATATTTGAAAGAAAGATCTTTAATTTTTCTACCCTCAAGATTTGTAAGAGTACAATTATTCCCCGATTTTTATTTTTCACTTATTTTTCATTGCATAAAATCCCTATAGCCCCATCATAAACAGAGCATATAAAATGAAAAAAGGATATTATCGCAAGACAGTGTGATTTTTTTACTTTTTATTCAAGCAAATAAGGCAATTATGGCGATACAAAAAAATGAAGATTGAAAATAACGACAAGAAAGTACAAGTAAACATAAAAAAGCTTATATACAAGAAAACACAAGTTATAAATGAGAATCCATCCTAAACAATTTGGTTTCTTATGATTATTGCTATAAACTTGTGATCGTACAAACAAAGAGGATCATCATGAAGATAATTGTCGCTGTCAAACGTGTTGTTGATTATAACATCAAGATACGCGTCAAACCCGATAGCACAGGTGTTGATCTGTCTCACGTAAAAATGTCTATGAATCCTTTTGATGAAATAGCCGTTGAGGAAGCAATTCGCCAGAAAGAATCTGGTAAAATTTCAGAAGTTGTTCTTGTTTCGATTGGACCAGAAGCCGCCCAAGAAACTTTACGAACAGGACTTGCAATGGGGGCTGATCGCGCACTTCTTGTCACAACAGATCAAACGCTTGAACCCTTAAGCATCGCTAAAATTCTCAAAGCCATTGTTGATGAAGAAAAACCCGATATGGTCTTTTTAGGAAAACAAGCGATTGATGACGATAGCAACCAAACAGGACAGATGCTTGCGGCTCTTCTTGGTTGGGGACAGGCAACGTTTGCCTCACATCTTCATATAGAAAATGGGCATGCTACAGTTACCCGTGAAGTCGATAATGGAACACAAACCCTTCGCCTTCCTCTTCCCATGGTTATGACTGCCGATCTCCGGCTCAATGAACCGCGTTACACCTCTCTGCCCAATATCATGAAAGCAAAAAAGAAAAACATTGAACAAAAAGCGCTTGCTGATCTTGGTATTAATACAAAAGCACGCCTCACAATTTTAAGTGTTGAAGAGCCAAAACCCCGTCAATCTGGCATTAAAGTTTCTAATGTGGCAGAGCTTGTCAGTGCACTAAAACAAAAAAACTGCATTTAATATTCTCGAGAGTAAAAGCAATACGCATATAAAAGGGCAAAAAATTTATGGCAATTCTTTTATTGGCTGATCATAATACAGAAGAAACCGCAAAAGCACTCACGGCTGCGCGCGCACTCAGTAACGATATCGATATTTTAGTTTGCGGAGAAAAAATCGAAACAATAGCAGAACACAGTGCTAAACTTGATGGTGTGCGTCAAGTTCTTATTGCAAAAGCAGACTATTTAGCCCATCACCTCGCCGAACCTATCGCCGATACAATCATCACGTTAGCCAATGATTATGATGTGATCATGGCCCCATCCAGCAGCACTGGGAAAAATGTGATGCCGCGCGTAGCCGCTCTTCTTGATCTTATGCAAATTTCAGATATTACCGCCGTTCTTTCACCCGATACCTTTAAACGCCCCATTTATGCGGGTAATGCACTTGAAACTGTCCGCAGCAATGACCCCAAAAAAATTATAACCGTTCGCACCGCCTCTTTCACACCAACACCTTCCCGAAATAATTCAGCGCCCATCAAAACAATAACACCAGCTCTCAATCCTCATCTTTCTTCTTTCGTAAAAGCAGAAACCAACAAAAATGATCGTCCTGATCTTATCTCAGCACGTGTTATTATATCAGGCGGACGTGGTCTTGGTTCACAAGAACAATTTATGGCCCTTCTTCTTCCTCTTGCAAGCAAATTAAATGCGGCTTTAGGTGCGAGCCGCGCAGCAGTTGACGCAGGCTATGCGCCCAATGATTGGCAAATTGGACAAACAGGAAAAGTCGTTGCCCCTCAACTCTATATCGCCGTTGGCATTTCCGGTGCAATCCAACATTTAGCCGGTATAATGGACGCACAAATTATTGTTGCCATTAATAAAGATGAAGAAGCACCCATCATGCAAATTGCCGATTATGCCCTTGTCGGTGATCTCCACCAAATTATTCCAGAATTGGAGAAAGCTTTATAAGCGATGAAAGTACCTCTGCATCTTCAACACGAAAAGAAGAAATTTAACAAAATCTTTAACAAAGTCATTGTTAAAACAGAGCCAATACCAATAGAACTTTTCGCCATACAAATCGTTGTTTCACCTCTCGTGGGGAATCCACGTCAAACTGTTCCAGAATTGGAGAAAGCTTTATAAGCCATGAAAGCACCTCTGCATGATCAGCGTGAAAGTATGGAGTTTGACATCGTCATTGTCGGGGCGGGTCCCGCAGGGCTTTCTGCTGCCATTCGTCTCAAACAAATTAATCCTGAACTTTCTGTCACAATTGTTGAAAAAGGGACCGAAGTGGGGGCTCATATTCTTTCTGGTGCCGTTGTTGACCCTATCGGTATCGATACACTCTTACCAGAATGGAGAAACGACAACGACCATCCCTTCACAACCCCTGTTACCCGTGACCAGTTTTTTTTTCTAAAGCCTCAAAAAGCGACGCTATTGCCCAATATTTTACATCCCAAAATTTTATCCAATGACGGCTGTTATATCGTTTCACTTGGGAGCGTTTGCCGCTGGCTAAGCAAAAAAGCCGAAGCGCTAGGTGTTGAAATTTATCCCGGTTTTGCCGCAACAGAACCCATCCAGAATGAGAACGGAGCCATCATTGGTGTTCTCACCAGTGATATGGGACTTAACAAAGATGGAACTCCTGGAAAAAATTATGTGCCTGGTATGGCGTTATTGGCAAAATATACTCTGATTGCGGAAGGAGCACGCGGCTCAATCGCACAGCAACTGATACAAACTTTCAACCTCAGCAAAAATCGTGATCCCCAAAAATTTGGTCTTGGTCTCAAAGAACTCTGGGAAATTGAACCGCAAAAACACCAACGCGGTTTAGTGCAACATTTCACCGGTTGGCCCTTAGACAATTATACCGGTGGAGGCGGTTTTCTCTATCATCAAGAAAACAATGTCATTTCTGTCGGTTTTGTTGTGCACTTAGATTACAAAAATCCTTATCTTTCTCCCTTTGAAGAGTTTCAACGTTTTAAAACACATCCAAAACTCTATGAAATCTTCAAAGGAGCAAAGCGTCTTTCCTATGGCGCACGTGTTATCAGTGAAGGAGGGTGGCAATCTGTACCAAAACTCACCTTTCCTGGTGGCGCGCTTATTGGCTGTTCTGCTGGCTTTGTCAATGTTCCTCGTATCAAAGGATCACACAATGCCATCTTATCTGGCATCTTAGCCGCCGATAAAATTACTGCCGCTCTTGTGCAAGGTCGTGCCCATGATGAAGTCAAAGAAATCGAAGAACAATGGCGAAAAGGACCCATTGGCACAGATCTTTATAAAGTGCGAAATGCCAAACCACTTTGGGCAAAATATGGGACAAAATATGGAATTAAACTAGCCGGTTTTGATATATGGTGGCAACAATTGTTCGGATTTTCCTTATTTAAAACACTCTCCCATGGCAAGGAAGATTATGCCTGTCTTGAACCAGCAGAAAAATTTCAACCTATTTCTTACCCAAAACCCGATGGGGTTGTAACCTTTGATCGCCTTACAAGTGTTGCCCTTTCCAATACGCAGCATGAAGAAAATCAACCTTGTCATTTAAAAATAGCCTCGTTAGAAAAACAAAAAGACTCCGAATATGCAATCTATGGAGGACCTTCCACACGCTACTGCCCTGCCGCTGTCTACGAATGGCTAGAGTATAATGATCATCTGACTTATACGATCAACGCTTCAAATTGCATACATTGTAAAACGTGCGACATTAAAGATCCAAACCAAAACATCACTTGGATCTGTCCGCAAGGCAGCGAGGGGCCCTTCTATCCCAATATGTAAGGCTTCCCCTCATCACTGTTTGTTCTCCCAAAATTGGAATATATAAAACACCATGGATAAAAATATTTCCCTCAGATCAGAAATCTATCAATCACCTTCATACGGAAGCTCTTTCACGATATAAAAAGTTATCCAATTGTGAAGTGACCAACGATTTAAGCAAGCAAGCCTGAGTAAATAAGCCGTTGTAATGATAAAAATGTCCTGATAAAAATTAAGCAAAAATAGCCTATGAGTATGGATAAAATCTTGATAAGATCTTTAGATAAGGGGTGTTTGATGAAGAGAAAAAGGCATGTGTGAGAATGCATATTTTATAGGTGCGCATGCTTATTCAGCCCCCGTCATAGAGCCAGGGCTTTATCTTGTGGCAACACCGATCGGAAATCTTGCAGATATTACACTTCGTGCTTTGCAAGTGCTGGCAGGCGTTGATATTTTAGCGTGTGAGGATACACGGGTAACACGTGTTTTATTAGATCGTTACGGTATTCGAAAAAAAACTTTTCTCTATCATGAATATAATGCGCAAAAAGCAGGTCCGAAGCTCTTAGCGGCTTTGGCGGAAAACAAAACGGTAGCGCTTGTTTCAGATGCGGGAACCCCTCTTATTTCTGACCCTGGATTTCGACTAGTCGAAGAAGCCCGTAAGGAAGGTCATAAAATTGTTCCGATCCCCGGAGCATCAGCTCTTTTAGCAGCTCTGATACCAACAGGGCTTCCTACGGACAGCTTTTTCTTTGCAGGTTTTTTGAGTGCACGCAAGGCACAGCGTCAAAAACGATTAGAACAATTAAAAGAGATTCCAGCAACTTTGATTTTTTATGAATCACCACATCGTCTTGTTGAAACTTTACAGGATATGGTTACTCTTTTTTCGGCAAACCGACCTGCCGCAATTTGTCGTGAATTAACAAAAAAATTTGAAACCGTAGACGTTTCCAATTTGGGAAGTTTGTTGGAAAGTTATAGAAAACAGACACAGATTCGAGGGGAAATCGTTGTGCTTGTAGGAGAATCATCATCTTCTTCTTTATATGCCATGAGTGATCAAGAAGTTGATGAAATGTTATTAGAATGCGCACGGACATATTCCGCTGCTCAAGCAGCAGCTTTGGTTGCAAAAAAGACCGGTTTGAAAAAGCAAAAACTTTTCCAGCGGTTGATTTTTCTAAAAAATGTGGAAAAGAATGCATAAGACAATACAAAAAAAACGAAGACAAAAGTCTTTTTATCGAGGCGTTCGTGCAGAAAAATTGGCCGCTTGGTGGTTACGTTTCAAAGGGTTTCATATTGCTGAAATGCGTTTTAAAACAAAGTGTGGGGAAATTGATCTCATTGCACGGCGTGGAAATTTAGTGTTAATCGTTGAAGTTAAAGCACGTTCAACGTTGGCTGAAGCAATGGAAGCGGTTTCCCGAATAAATGAAAGACGAATTGAGGCAGCAGCCGATATTTGGCTCGCACGGCAAAAAGATTATGAACTTTTATCCGTACGATTTGATTTGATTGCAATTTTACCTTGGCGTTGGCCACAGCATATCCCTGCATTTTTTACCTCTGATCGATAAGAGGAAGCACCCATTTTAACCATTCTCAAGAAAAAACGTTTCGTTTTTATATGCATATGCGTTAAAAAGTCTATAACCGTTTAAGCGCTATAAGGAGCAAAATATGGATGATTATGAAAAATTTGCAACAGGTTTGCTCATTGTTTTTGGAGCGCTGATTATTGGTGGTTTAATGGCAATGCATATTGTACTGATGAATAAACCAGGTTTTTTATTTGCATTAGCCGCAGCGATTGTTGGTTGGTTTTCTGCTTTTGCCGTTCTGTTTGACAAACCAAAAATCTATTTGGGCTTGATTATTCTTGCTATTTTATGTGTTGCTTCCTCAATTAGCGCTTATGTTAGTTAAAACATCTAAGGTGTTGATTGAGATTCCTTTTAAAAAATAAAACTGAGGAATAGAAATGAAACTTGGCTTTTTGGGAACAGGCACAATCAGTGCTTCGATGGTGAATGGCATCATGACAAGCGCCTTTAATGTTTCTTCTATTATTGTTTCACCGCGTAATGCACAAACAGCAGAACATCTTTCACGCACTTATGATAAAGTTATAATTGCTGAAAATAATCAAGCGTTGCTTGATGTGAGTGATTGTGTTTTTCTTTGCCTGCCCAACCAAATTGCAGAAGGCATTTTGCGTTCTCTTCATTTTCGTCCAGAACAGCTGGTTATTTCCGTTCTTGCCATGGCAAAAGCAGCAGAAGTAGAAGCGTGGATCAACCATAAAGTTTATCGTGCTGTTCCATTACCTTTTGTCGCAGAATGCAAAAATTTGACCCCCATTTATCCCGATCATCCCTTTTTACGAACTTTATTTGATGCATTGGGGGGCACATTGGTGCTCGATAAGGAAGAACAGTTTAATCTTTTTATGACGGCGGGTTCTCTTATGGGCGTATATTTTAATTTTATCGAAACAGCCCATCAATGGTTTATAACACAAGGATTAAATAAACAGCAATCAGCAGAGTTTCTTACCATGATGTTTGGAAATCTTACGGATGAAATGCGTAAAATTATAGCAATGGATCATTCTACCTCTCTTAATTTTGCACTGCTTGAAAAAGAGTTTTCAACAAAGGGGGGAACAAATGAATTTTTGTCAAATTATTTTTCTCATCAAGGGGGAAGATGTGCTTTAACAACAGCTCTTGAGGCGACTTTACAAAAAATGAACGCTTCTAAAAAGACTTAAGCAACATTTTTTCTCATCTCAAGTAAGAGAGAATGATGGATCTATTGATTGAGCTCTTTATCAATATAGATTGATAATTGTCTGCTATAGATCTTTTAAAAGGAGGATAAACGGGCTTTTTAAATGCCTATCTCTTCAATTTGACATGAATAGAAATAAATCTTTCGATGAATCCTCAAGCTATTTTCATAGCACAAAATCATTTATAGGAAGATAATTTATCCTTTAATATTTGAAATAAGAATACTGACAAAATTTTTTCCCATTTTACATTCTCTTGTCACGAAATAAAAAATGTTTGTTTATCTATTAAAAAAGGAAACAACATTGAGATAAAATCGTTCAAAAAGAGCGTAAATAGACTGGCCAACTTTATGCAAAAAGAGAGAAAACTTTGAGAAAGCAAAGAGCATAATGAATACGGCTTATCTCTTTTTATTTAAGGAGAAATACTATGAAATCTATACACTTCATAGGCGTTTTTAGGTTGTATCCTTCACAGGTACTCTCGTGAAATGGATGAACCCCATTGAAAACTGTTCTCTTTTAAAACAAGCACTTGCATAATAAACATAAATGTATTCTTGAAATTTTTTTTGTTGTGTAAAAAGCATATACTCATAAAAACCGCGAAAAATAAAAACATGAAAGAATGCATCATCTCCATTTTTTTAAAGAGCTTTCTTTCAATGCTTTTGAACGTAGAAAAACCGAATGAAAAGATGGTGATAGAAAATTATTTTCTCCGGATTAGAATTCATATTCCCCTTCTAAAAAAGCAACTATTTTTAATATCTTTTATAAGTGTGTTTTAGCAAGAGCTCTCTTAAACAAACATACATTTAAAAGAGTTTATTTTTTATTTGATCAACAATTGTACGGTACAATTGAGCGTGCTCGCCATCAGGCTGAGAAACAAAAATGGGGTTCCCCTCATCTGAAGAACATCGTAAAGCTGCATCAAGCGGTATTTCTGCTAAGAAGGGGACCTCTCGACGTTCTGCTTCTTCCCGCGCACCACCATGACCAAAAATATCGTAGCGTTTTCCTGTATCAGGAGCAATGAAATAACTCATATTCTCAATCAGTCCTAAAATCGGAACATTGACTTTCATGAACATTTCTATCGCTTTCCGTGCATCAACTAAAGCAAGATCCTGAGGTGTAGAAACAACCAACGCGCCCGTTAATTGTACCTGTTGCGCAAGTGTTAATTGTGCATCCCCTGTACCCGGCGGCATATCCACGACTAAAACATCCAAAGGTCGCCATACAACATCTCGTAACAATTGCGTTACAGCAGCCATAACCATAGGACCACGCCATACCACCGGCTTTTCTTCTTCAACCAAAAATCCCATCGACATCAATTTAAGGTTGAATTTTTCAAGAGGCTGAATCTTTTTTCCGCCCATAAGTTGTGGTTTTTGGTTAACGAGTCCTGTCAAACGTGGCAAAGATGGACCATAAATATCTGCATCCATCAGCCCTGTTTTGAAACCAGCATCTTGTAAAGCTAAGGCAATATTGATCGCCATCGTCGATTTTCCCACCCCTCCTTTTCCAGAAGCAACAGCAATGACGTGCCTCACACCTTCTATAGGCATTTTCACAGGCAAGAGATGTGCTCTGCGTTGAGGCACTCCCCTTGTTGTTTTTTCTGCTGTAAGCGTGACAACAACAGATTCCACTCCCTCTAAAGCGCACACCAGCTCTTCAGCAGAACGACGCAATGATTCCCATTCTTGCACACGTCCATCGGGAACTGTAATGGAAAAGAAAACCTTACCATGAGCGATTAATATTTCTGAAAGAAGCCCCAACGATACAATATCGCTTTCAAGATCTGGTCCTTTGATTTGACGTAACACGTTGCGGACAATCTCACTTGTGATAGGATCCACGCTCTTTCCTCTCTATAAAACACCAACAAATACAAGCATAAAAACG
The DNA here is from genome assembly GCF_018155095.1 of Bartonella queenslandensis. GTDB lineage: Bacteria > Pseudomonadota > Alphaproteobacteria > Rhizobiales > Rhizobiaceae > Bartonella > Bartonella queenslandensis_B. The sequence continues at coordinate 34,329 of NZ_NAAI01000011.1, forward strand.
AAAAATACGGACAGGTTCCTCACCTAAAATTTTTGACTTTACTTAAGGATTATAAAGTATAAATATGACTTATATTTTATCTCTTTAAAAATACGAAACCACCCTTAAATAAAGAAATTTAAGCATAAAATCTGCTATAAAAGCTTATCAAGCGCGTTTGTGCAACAAGCACTGAATATTCTGATCAGGGTTTTGTAAAAAACAAAACTGAGAAAAGCTCTTAATATCAAAGCATTTTTTAAATTGAGCATACGCTAATCCATCATGCTTTCTTTGAATTCTTTAAAGCCCTAGTCATTTATTTTCTCTAGACTCAATGGTCTTTTTCTGACATTTTTAAAGTATCATAAAAAAAGTGTCACAAACAGGTATAAGGTTCTTGATATTTTTTCAAGCAAGAGAAAGCCAAACTAAGATTGACTTTTTTTATATTTTTTCTTATGGGTTAGCAGTCGTCTGATAGGATAGAATTGTTCATCTCGCGCATCATTGCTCATAAAACGAAGATTTAAGAAGGGCCGCACTCCGCGGTATTTAAATAAATGAAACGTACTTACCAACCCTCTAAACTTGTCCGTAAACGCCGCCATGGGTTTCGTGCCCGTATGGCCACAGCTGGAGGACGTAAAGTTATTGCTGCAAGACGTGCTCGTGGACGTAAGCGGCTCTCTGCTTAACTATTTAAATTTTCACATCAGCATTTCCTCGTTGTGAAACTTTTGTTATGAACCTCTGATGCCTCATTGCAGGACTTTAATGAAATTGCGAAACGTTCTTTTATGAAGAAAAAACATCCCTGCCGCATTCGCAAAAGAGCAGATTTTTTGGCTGTCCGTACAGGAGAAAAACGACGGGGTCCTTTGTTTTTACTCGAAGTTAAATCTCGTGAACAAACAACAGAAAGGAAATCTTCTCTTGTTGCGCGTGTAGGCTTTACTGTCACCCGTAAAAACGGTAATGCTGTGAAACGTAATCGTATCAAAAGGCGCTTGCGTGAAGCCGTAAGGGTTGGTGTCATAAACCATATGGAAGCAGGAACAGACTATGTCATTGTAGCGTATCGTGATGCGTTACATGCGCCTTTCACATCTTTGATTAGTGAATTAAATCGGCGAATAAAACCAAAAACAAAACATCAGCAACGACAACAAGGGTGTACGAATGGAATATAACCGCAATTTCTTTATCGCTATTGGCTTATCTTTCCTAGTGCTCGTCGCATGGCAGTTCCTTCATGTTGCTCCCAAACAAGCAAAGTTACAAAAACAACAAATCATCGCACAGCAACAGCAATTGTCAAAACAACAATCAGCCCTTTCTACTACTACAGCGGATTTTTCTGACGATCCCTCAGCCCATCAAGCGGCATCGATCATCGAACAGCCAATGACTCCTGAAATCCGCAAAGCTGTATTAGCCAAAACAGAGCGTGTCGCAATCAAAACCGATGAACTGGAAGGCTCTATCAATCTTGTTGGTGCACAATTTGATGATCTTCACCTTAAGAGATATCGTGTAACAGTCGATAAAAAATCACCGGAAATTGATTTGCTCAATCCTAAAGGATTCAAAACGACCTACCTTGCTGAATTCGGTTTTACAAGTGCATCTTTGCCAGCAAAAGCCTTGCCACAACCTGATACACAATGGCAAATAGAGGGAAATAATACAACCCTTACCCCTTCAACACCCATCACTTTGATTTATAATAATGGACAGGGGCAAATCTTCCGCCGTACCCTTTCTGTTGATGATCATTACATGTTTACCATTGAAGATTCTATCAGCAATGAAAGTGATCAACCAATATATCTCTCATCCTATGCCCGCGTTGCCCGTGCAGCACCACCAGAACATACCAATGCAACCTATTTGCTTCATGAGGGAATGATTGGTATTGCAGGAGATTCGCTCAAAACTGAAAAATATAAGACCTTAGCAGAGCTTGATCCAAATCCTGATAATGGACAAAAGAGCATGACTTTTTCCAAAGTGACAGGAGGCTGGATTGGTATTACCGATAAATATTGGGCTGTAGCGGTTATTCCGCAACAAGATAAAGAATATACAAGCCGTTTTATTTATTTTGATCGTTTACAAACGCATTATCAATCTGACTTGCTCGGATCGCCTTTAACGATTGCCCCCAATGAAACAAAAAGCGTTACAAATCGTCTTTTTGCTGGCGCCAAACAAGTTGAAATCATTAATCACTATCAAAACGACCTAAAAATCAACAAGTTTGCTCTTTTAATTGATTGGGGGTGGTTTGATTTCATCACAAAACCGATGTTTGCCCTCATTGACATTCTTTATAAGCAAACAGGAAATTTTGGTGTCGCCATCCTTCTTGTTACAGTGCTCTTAAAAACACTTCTTTTCCCTCTCGCCAATAAGTCTTATAAATCTATGGCGCGCATGAAGCTGTTACAACCACGGTTGCTAGAAATAAAAGAAAAATATCCCGATGACAAAAACAAACAACAACAAGCAATCATAGAACTGTATAAAACCGAGAAAATTAATCCCCTTGCCGGCTGTTGGCCAATGTTGGTTCAATTTCCAATATTCTTTGCTCTTTATAAAGTTCTCTATATTACCATTGAAATGCGCCATGCACCTTTCTTTGGCTGGATTCAAGATTTAGCTGCTCCCGACCCAACGTCTCTTTTCAACTTATTTGGTCTCTTGCCCTATGCAACGCCAGCATTTCTTATGATTGGTGCATGGCCTTTGATTATGGGGATAACGATGTTTTTACAAATGCGTATGAATCCTGCTCCTCAAGACCAAACTCAAGCGATGATCTTTGCATGGATGCCTGTCGTCTTTACTTTTATGCTTGCCTCTTTCCCTGTTGGTCTTGTCATCTATTGGGCATGGAACAATATATTGTCAATCATTCAGCAAGGTATCATGATGAAGCGCCAAGGAGCCAAAATTGAGCTTTTTGATAATTTGAAAGCCATGTGGAGAAAATCACCCAAAAAAGAAGCGCAAGAATGACAAAAGATTCTTCCCTTTCTGAAATTTTTTCTCGCAATTGGGTTTTTATTCGTGGTGTTCCTGCAATACGCTTTCTTCCCCCTGAAGGACCAGCAGAAATCGCATTTGCGGGACGTTCCAATGTTGGAAAATCATCTTTAATCAACGCACTTGTCCAGCAAAAAGGTTTAGCACGGACCTCAAATACACCAGGACGGACTCAAGAGCTTAATTATTTTGTCCCCGATGGTTTCAGTGGACAAAGAGAAGATCTTCCCCCTTTCGCAGTCGTCGATATGCCTGGTTATGGTTTTGCTGCTGCTCCGAAAAATCTGGTTGATGCTTGGACAAATTTGATTTTTAGCTATTTACGAGGACGCTCAACACTAAAACGTGTATATCTGTTGATTGATTCACGGCATGGAATTAAAAATAATGATGAAGATGTTCTTGCACTCCTTGATAAAGCAGCCGTTTCTTACCAAATTGTTTTGACAAAAAGTGATAAAATCAAATCAAATGCCTTGGAAAAATTAATGATGACAACCCAAACAAAACTTCTCAAACACCCAGCAGCTTATCCTGAGATTCTCGCAACCTCTTCAGAAAAAGCGTACGGTTTGGAAGAATTACGTGCTGCCATTTTGCAAACCATTGCATAAGAGAACACATTCATATTATTAACAATTTATTAAGCATAATTGCCAACCGCTGCTAATGATCTTGTACTTCTAGTCAAGCATCTTTATAAAAAAGATGGCTTGAAGGAATTTTTATCAACTCTATTTGATAGTGTAAATTATGCTGACACTTTTTCACTCTCCCCTATCCACTGCTTCGCGCTTCGTACGCCTTATTCTTGGGGAATATGGTATAGCCACGCAACTGATTGAAGAATATGAATGGGCTAGAAGACATGAATTTCTCGCTCTCAATCCTGCCGGTCATGTTCCTGTTTTTCTTGATGAACACGAAGTTCCCCTATCAGGTCCCTTCGTTATCTGCGAATATTTAGATGAAACCCATGGAAGTTTACGACAAGAAAATAAACTCTTTCCGGAAAATCCTTTAAATCGTGCGGAAGTACGCCGCCTCAATGACTGGTTTTTAAATAAATTTGAAAATGAAGCAACACGCCATATTGTCCGAGAGCGAATCCATAAACGTGAAATGCCCCTCGCCATTGGCGGTGGAGCGCCCAATTCACAAATTTTACGCAATGCACGAGCCAATATTCCCCCCCATATGAACTATCTCAATTGGCTGTGTGCCTCTCGCGATAGCTTGGTGGGGTCTACCTTATCCTATGCTGATCTAGCAGCCGCTGCTGCTGTTTCCGTACTTGATTTTCTAGGGGAAATTGACTGGGAACAGTCCCCGGCAGCTAAAGATTGGTATATGCGGATTAAATCACGTCCTTCTTTTCGTTCTCTTTTAGCAGATCGTGTCCGCGGCATTGTTGCAAGTGCTCACTACGCTGATCTTGATTTCTAGCTTCCTCTTATAAACAAAAATAAGAACCCATTATATCTCTTATTTCATTTAAATATCTCTTATTTCAAGCCTCTTATAATGCACCCCAAAAATCTTTTTTTTTGCCGTATTACAAAAAAGATCAGTATAGAGATAAAGACATTTAACAAAGGGTTTTAAAGCCTCTCTTTCGATACAAGAGCTGTAGCACTATCGGAAAGCTAGGCAAATAAAATAATCATACTTAACGCATATTATTCTCCATACTTCCCGATATATGAAAAAACGCATTTAATAGCATACATAACTATGTACTCTTAATAGGAAAACGCTCTATCATGCGTTTTTACAAGATAACAATTTTTTCAACGAGCTTCCCTAAAAGATAGAAAATCCAACCAACGCTCGTGTGTCAACAATTCAACTTTTCAGGCATCTTCCTGTTTCTTCTCCTTTTATTTGTTTTCATAGATAACAAATTGATTCAAAATGTTAAATTTTTAAATTGAATCATGAAATTCAAATACTTTTCACGCATGATCCTCCTCACTTGAATCAATTAAAATCTTTTTCTTCCGACATCATGCACGGTATTGGTGTGTGAAAAAATTGGATAAGAAAAGAATAAAATACCTATGAATCATTTCAAGTATCAGGGTTTGCAAAGACTGGCAAAGCGATGATAGTGCCAATTTGCGCTTTTATAAAGCGTAGCGGTACAAAATAGATTTTATATTATTCATTGGAAACTTTCTCGTTATACTCTTCAGGTGTACCATCATAAAACGAACTTAAGAGCATTGAGGCATCGTTTTTTCAGATGAGTGCGTGAATTGGCAACATACCTGTATTTTGTTTGAAGTGTTCTATTTTACATAAGGAACATGCCCCTATCAAAGAACGCAAGAAATAAAAACACCAAGCAATACGCAATCTCCATTAGGTTTTGCAAGCAAGCCTCGCCCTATTCATCGCACACTTTAACAAAAAACATCTCTCTATAAATTTATAAATCTTATATCGCTTACCCTCAACGATAGAATTTTACAGTACAAAAGGATAAATGACAGGAGGAAATTTTGTTCTATAAAGAAAAAGAACGGTTGGAAAAAGGGCAAGAATTTGCCTATACTACGAGGCAGTAAAGTTATTATAAGGAGATAAAAATGCGCCTTACAGTTGTCGGAGCAAATGGAAAAATGGGGCGTGAACTCATTACAGCAATCCGGCAAAGGAAAGATGTAGAGCTTTGCGCTGTTCTTGTCCGCAAAGGCTCGTCTTTTGTAGGAAAAGATGCCAGTGCATTAATTGGCTCAGATTCTCTTGGAATTGGTATCACTGATGATCCTGAAAATGCCTTTTCAAACACAGAAGGTATTTTAGATTTTTCACAACCCCAAGCCAGTATTCTTTATGCGGATTATGCTGCTCAAAAAGGTCTTGTTCATATTATTGGCACCACAGGATTTAGCAAAACAGAAGAAGAAACAATCGCGAATTTTGCTAAATATACAACAATTGTCAAATCCGGCAATATGAGTCTTGGAATAAATCTTTTAGCCAACCTAGTAAAGAAAGCTGCTAAAACGTTAGAAACCGATGATTTTGATATCGAAATTTATGAAATGCATCACGCTAATAAAGTTGATGCCCCTTCTGGAACCGCTCTTCTTCTTGGGCAAGCAGCTGCTGAGGGTCGCAATGTTATGTTGCAAGATGTGCATGCTAACGAACGCAATGGCTATACAGGTAAACGCAAAAAAGGCACCATTGGCTTTTCCTGTTCACGGGGTGGAACGGTTGTTGGCGAACATAGTGTCATTTTTGCCGGCTCCCATGAGCGCATTGTTCTTTCACATATAGCGCAAGAACGCTCCATCTTTGCCAATGGCGCGTTAAAAGCAGCTTTGTGGGCAAAAAACCATGAAAATGGTCTTTATTCAATGTTTGATGTCTTGGGATTAAACGATCAATTTTAAACAATCAATAGAGGCAATTCATCATGGGACGCATACTTGTACTCATCCGTCACGGACAAAGCGAATGGAATCTCAAAAATCTTTTTACGGGTTGGAAAGACCCTGACTTAACAGAAAAAGGGCATGCAGAAGCGATAGTAGCAGGAAAAAAACTGAAAGAATCTGGTTTAGAATTTGATATCGCTTATACATCTGCCTTACAGCGTGCCCAAAAAACGGCTCAGCACATTTTAGAGCAAATGGGACAATCAAATTTAGAAGTGATCAAAACCCCCGCATTGAATGAACGTAATTATGGTGATCTTTCTGGTTTAAATAAAGATGAAGTACGCCAACAATGGGGGCAAGAGCAAGTACAAATATGGCGCCGTTCCTATACAATTGCGCCGCCTAATGGAGAAAGCCTACGTGATACCGGTGCACGCATTTGGCCTTATTATCTTTACCATATCCAGCCTCATATTTTGCGCTCTCAAACTGTTTTGATCGCAGCGCATGGAAACTCTCTTCGTGCTCTGATCATGGCGCTTGAAGGTCTAAACGGCGAAGAAATTGTATCTCAAGAATTAGCGACCGGCATTCCTATTATTTATACCTTTAATCCCGATTCAACCATTTACTCAAAAACAATCATCACCCCTTAAACTTTCAAAACCATGACGCTCCCTTCAAGTTTAATCCAATCATTTTAAACAGAGAAAATAAATTCTATAATTTTAATTGACAGAATTGCTTCACACGCTTAGATGATTTTTATAAGCCCAGATGGCGGAATTGGTAGACGCGCAGGTTTCAGGTACCTGTGCCGCAAGGCGTGGAGGTTCGAGTCCTCTTCCGGGCACCATTCAATTTTGTACCAATAGTAACTTATTGGTTTTCTAAGTGTTTTTTGAAGTGAGGGCTTCCAGAATAAAAATTGGGAAATAGGATTTTCTAACATATCTCTTACTTCTTATGAATCGAGATTTCTTTTCGAGATATTTTTTTGCCATCCTTAATGCCCAAAGGGGCGCCCCTTTTAAAAATAAAAATCTAAAAAATCTCTTTCATGACAAGTATTCAATCTCAAAATAGGCTGAGCCGTGGATATTGAAAAAACCTCTCTTTAAAATCCTAAGGAAAAATTTAACTTCCCCACAAAACCTGTCAAATCAAGACAGAAGTCTCTCGATCATAAAGTCTAATGATCATTACCTCACTCCTCCAACAAAGAAACAATCCTTAAATGTACTTATGTATCATAGTTGACCACCAATATCATGATCTATGAGAGAAAAAATTTTACGCTCTGTTATTTATAATTCAATAAAACACCCTAACCCACTAAACTTCAAATCCAATCAAATTGGAAAATCAGCCCAAAATGGTGAACCATAAAAGTTAAAAGAAAATGGATTATACAGATTATAAAGAACAAGAAAAATTCCCTTCTCTGCAATTACTTGTCAAAAAAAACAGAAATATAGCGTGTACAATTATCCGTTATGAGAAAAAATTTTTTAATCACACATCTAAGTTCTGTTTTTTGAGCCTTCTTTTCTTGTTTTATCTAAAACATGAAACGGTATATTCAATTATCAGGATTACACATCTCCATGATTTAAAACGAGTTCCATAAAAAATTCAAAGCATTGTGCCGCTTTTATTGTTCTTTCTCCAATAACCCCTCGATTGCCGCATCTTGTTCTTTAATCACTTTTTCTAATTCTGCAACGACCTTTTTATACAATTTCGAACGCTTAGCAAAAGAATAATAAAGCGTAATAATCGCTATATTGAAAACACAACCAATAATGGTCTTTATAAAAACAAACAATATCATAAGAGCCGTCATTTTTCTCTCTATTTTTGTGCTGCAAGAGCTTTATCTCGCTGCTGAAGAGTGTCCTCTAATTGCTGAAATGTTTTTTTCAATTTCTTCGTCAATCGTATGTGTAAAATTAAAATAATCGGGAGTGCCATAAAACAACAGACCAAAATAAATAAGCTCAAAACACATATAAAAGTGAGAATATCAGACTCTCTGACCCCATCCAATATTTGGATAATGGCCTCATCAAATATCTGGGTAATAACCTCATCCAACGTCTGGATAACAGAGTCCACTGCCAAACTGATAACAAACATACAGAGGATTATTTTAATAGTCCTTCGATGAAAGTGCCATAGCTTCTTTAAACGCTAAAACTTTAGATTCTCTGTCAAATGCCGAAGAGACTCCACAAATCTTATTATTTGGGTTTTGAAGTGGCTCATGCAATGGTTGTGTTTCTTGTTTTGTCATATTGTGATCTCATTCTTTTCCTTCATTTTCGGAACCTTTTTTTCGTGCTTCTCCATATCTTTTCCATCTCTCTCTTTCCGCTCTTTCACAGTTTCTGTTACACAAAAAACAAAGAGTTCCTATAATAACCGTAACGGATATGATGAGTACTATTGCAAATCCCACCGTTCATTCCTTTTTCAATGAAATCGTTGTTCATCATCGCATGCATTCTTGCTCATTTGCATCAATGAACAACTTTCTGTTTCCTTATCGAGATATTTTCTTCAAATTTTGAAGCCTGTTGTTTAAACGATTAACTTCGTGATTGAGCCTTTCAAGTTCTTTATTGAGTCCATCAACATGTCCATGATGTTTAGAAATTACTTCTAAAATATGTAATGACTGAGACTGATCCTTAAGTTTATTGATTTTGTCTAACTCTCGAAAAGCTTCTGTTCTTTTCTTAACATGTTCAAATAGGGTAAAAAACACCCCGATCCGCTCAAAAATTGCAGCATTTCGCTTTTGAGTTATCTCATGCTTATAAGTAATTTGTTTATTGTTTGGCATATTCTTTAGCAATGTCAAATAGAGTTCCTGCTGTTCAAGAGCTATTCTCTTCAAATCCTCTACTGCAACCCCTAATAACTTCATTGTATCGTTCCATCCCCGCTCCGCATTTTCTTTTTCAAATTTTTCTGAATCTAACATCTGAACAGCATCATCCCGTTCCTTAACCACTTTGGAGCAGAATAATTTATCGACCCCGCTATAGCTATATGAGGCGGACACAAGATAGGCGTGCAAAAATATGATAAGCAATAAGCCTTCTCTCAACAGAATTTTTTTTGTAAACATTTTTCTATTTTCTCGTACAAAATATCTTAAAAATAAATACCTAAATCCTCATCAAAAGACTCGGATTAAAATTTATTCAATCTATTGAGAATAATCTACAATAAAAATGGATAAATTATACACCAATGAAACATCATAAAAATAAAATAGAGCTACAAAAAATAATTTATTCAAAAGATTAGTCATAAACCCTCTTGTTTAGCTCTATATCTCTATGGGAGAAATTTAATTACTTTATACGTGAATTAAAAATAATTTAATACAACATTGAAAGTAAATCAAAAATATTATTTTGATTAATAAGTATACTCTCTCTCATGAAATGAGGCATACACAAAAACGGATAAAAACATCAATGGTATTGAATGGTATAAAGGTTACTTTTAATATAGCGTTTTCTATCAGCAGCAGTAAAAAATTTTTCGTTTTTTACAAAAATTGAAATTTATTCATTTTTTACAGTATATTTTATGTTATCCTTCTGATAACTAATTAAAAGATCATAGAATATTAAACTGATAAAGTGCTCTTTTCTCTCAATGCATGTTTATCAATACTTTTTATAAAAATATTCACTTTACATCATAAAAGTCATGGACAATGATTATTTTTTATGTATCCTTATTCTTTCACATAAGTAATGAATATAAATAAAAAAAGGGGAGGGGATCATGGATCATTTAGAATGTAACTAATGACTAAAGAAAGTTCTTTTCCCTAGAATTATTTTCTAGGGAAAAGTTGGTTTGATCTACAGGTGGGGAGGATAAATGAAACAACAATATATTTTAGGAAAATACACACGTGTTGTTGTTCGTGAAGAGGGTGCTATTTTTGGTGCGGGTTCAAAGCAGTTTATTATCAATGATAAAAATTTTTGGGAGAACTTAGTACTTATTGCAGCACAATGGATAAAAAGAAAGTCTGCAGATGAAGTCTACAATTCACTATCGTCGATCATGTTAAAAAAAAATTTTAACCGTGCGTTTGATTTTCTTGTTTCTAATCACTTTCTTGTCAAAGCTGAAACATCAGACAATATTCTCAATAATCGGTATTCCAGAAGTCATCTCCATTATCAAAGCTATGGTATGCACCCAACCTCCGTTCAGCATACTCTTTTGCAAAAAAGCGTCGTCATTTTAGGGTGTGGCGGGATTGGTAATCATGTATCAACAATGCTTGCATCCTCTGGTGTTGGGAAATTGACTCTTGTTGACAATGATATAATTGAGATGACCAATCTTACGAGGCAAATTCTTTTTACTGAAGAAGATATAGGTCTTCCGAAAACAACAGTTCTTAAACGTGAACTGATACGGAGAAACAGCCAAATTGAAGTTCACGAATTACAAATGTTGATTACTGAAAAAGAGGACATAAACAAATTACCCAAAGCTGATTTATGGATCATTTCTGCTGATTCACCTGACCAGCTAAGACTCTGGATCAATGAATGGTGCGTAAAAAACAAACAAGCCTATATAAATTCCGGTTATGTTAATGATATAGCTGTCTTTGGTCCATTTTATATACCTGGACAAACTGGTTGTTACGCATGTAGTTCATCTATAGGCAATCTTCCAGCAAGAAACGACCATCTTATTTATGATGCTTGTGTTATGATTAATAATAACTTCAAAGTTGCTACATTTCCTCCTGTTAATGCTCTTTCAGCCGCCATGTGTGCCAATGATGCTCTTAAATTTTTGGGTGGTTATGGAAGCCTTCTTTCTACTGATCGCCGCGTAGGAATATGGAGCAGCCAGCTCTTCATAGAAGAACGTTCTCTCAAGAAAAATCCTCACTGTAAGGTTTGTGGAATAACACAATGAACAGAGCACGCACCCTTGCTCTTACCTATGGCGCTTATAATGCAGTCCGCATGCTCATTGGTGTGTACCATGCGATTTTTTTAATGTCTATGGGGGTCAGTCTAGCGCAATTAGCCCTGCTTCAAATTGTCTTTTCCACAACTATTCTGCTGCTTGATTTTCCTTGCGCTGTTTTAGCTGACAGATATCGGCGTAAATATTCCGTTATAGCTGGCGTCTTTATGACAGGAGTGTTTTATCTTCTCTGCCTTCAAGCTCCCAATATGACAGCGCTTATTATTGCGCAAATTCTCTATGCAGCGGGCATCTGCATCATTGTCAGCGCCATTGACGGATGGATTTACCATTCTCTTGGTGATAAACACGATCACTTTTCGCATTATGCGCATCTTTATCACCAAGTTAATTCTTTCGGGAGTATTTTCAGTGGGATTATCGGCATTGGAACAATTTATTACTCTGGGCAATATTTTATGGGATATATTATCTCATGCCTCATGATGAGTGCTATTTTTTTAATATTCCTTATTGTTCCTGAAGAAAAGAAATCGGTGATTGAAACACCCAAAACAAAAACAATCTTGCACAATGCTAAAGAAACACTGTGGATCTTTCAAAATACCATGGGAGGCGTGTGGTTTATTTCCCTCATGTGTCTTTTTAGCGCTGGTATTCAAATTATTTATCATTTCTGGCAACCGATCATACTTTCAGGTGGAAAAATTAATCACCTCAACGGTTCACAAATGTTTGTTTTGATGTGCTGTCATATTGGAGCCTTTTCAGCGCAATATTTTTCGAATTTACTGATGTCGAAGTATCATGTTCTTGATAGAAAATATAAGAATTCCATAAAATATTTTTCCTTCTTTTCTGCCCTGATGTGCATAGCACTCTATTTTTTAGTCCATAGCCATAAAACGGCTGCATCGGTCATTGCCTTCTCTTTAATCCATGGATTTATTTGCACTGTACCCATAGGGGCAAAAAGCTTATTTTTCTCAGAACTAAACCAAACACAAACGCAACATATTTCCGGTGTTGTCGGTGCTGTATCTTTTAGCGGAAGAATATTTTCAATTACCGTATTAAGTATTATTTCTTTTCTTCCTGCAAAAATTCCACCATCTTATTACCTCATCCTACCAACTCTTACTTTTTTCATGTGTGGTTTGATCATCATGAAATGGATGAAGAACTCTCAAAAGTTTTTATGAGAGGAGAACAATAAAATTATCACCTACAATTTTTTCTAAAAGGGAATCTAGGCGTCTTTAGATCATTGACACATTACGCTTTCAACAAACAACCTATCCATAAAGCAATAGTTGAATTTATAATGATCATCTATCGAACTCAAATATCGTAAGATTTTTTTCAAGTCTGTTTCATCTTGAATCAACCAAGATCATTTTCTTGCACGTCATAAGCAGAAAGAGCCATATAGGTAAAATGGTTTAGAAAAGAAAGAGACCCCTTATGAAGACTCATAGTCAAGAACTACAGCAAGATAGGCTTCAAATTTCCGAACTCTCACACAATGCATTCATTTTGTTGAAAATGGACACTCACTTTATTGAAAATGGCGGAGAGGAAGAGATTCGAACTCTCGAGAGCCTTTTGAGCCCTACTCCCTTAGCAGGGGAGCGCCTTCGACCACTCGGCCACCTCTCCAAGGAGAGGCATAAATGGTATCGATAGAAAGTTCAAGACATTTTCGATTTTTTTTCCACATATCTCAATTTTTTCCTTTGTTGACTCCATAGGAAGCCAAAATGAACAAAATAAAATTTGTGTCTTTTTTGCCACATCATATCGAATAGTATACGTATACATTACAAAAAGTTCATTTCATATTTGAAACTCTAAAAAGATTCGTATAGCTAGAATGAATAAGTACCGTGTATATGTTAATGTATCTTTGTCTTTAATGAGTTAGGCAAGTGATACGCTTTAGAAAAAGATTAAACGGACCTCGGAGATCCCATATGAATATTAAATCCCTCTTTTTAAGCTCTACAGCAACTTTTTTAGCTGTTTCTGGAGCTCATGCCGCCTCAACACCTATTGCCGAACCTGAACCTGTAGAATATATTCGCGTTTGTGATGCCTACGGAAAAGGATATTTCTATATCCCAGGAACAGAAACCTGCATGCGTTTGTCAGGAAGTGTTCGTACTGATTTCATCGGTGGTGGTAATGTTGATGCAACCACTGAAACTGAGCTGAACCAAAAAAGAAAGACCTATGACGCATCATCACAGCTCACTCTTGTTTTTCAAGCCGCTTCTGAAACAGAAATGGGAACCCTTCGTTCATATGCGAGAATTTCCTCAGGCTGGGGTAATGGTAAGTATAAAGCTGGTGGAAGAATTGCAGCCGCTTACATTGAACTGGGTGGTTTTCGTGTAGGTCTTGACGATACCATTTTCAACAGCTGGACTGGTGGTTATGGCAATGTTTTAAATGATGACACTGTAGCGCCTGCCGGTACAACACGCACCAATTTTATTTCCTACACCTTTAATGGTGATGCTGGCTTTTCTGCTATTATCGGAGTTGAATTAGGCAATAATGCAGATGAGCTTCCTGGAGTAGCAGTGCAAAAAACTTTGCAACGCTCTTATATTGAGAAAGATGGGAAACTTATTCCTATAACGGCAGATACTCTTCCAAGTAAAGCAATTAAAAATTATACCCCCAATGTGGTTTTGGGTATAAAGTTTATGCAAAAGTGGGGTGGTTTTTCAGCCGTTGCTGCATATGATGCTTACTACAAAAAGTGGGCTGGAAAAGTCCGTGCAGATTTCAATGTTAACGATCGTTTCAACCTATGGGTAATGGCTGGCTATAAAAATGGTGTTGATTACTACATAGAAAATGAAGAGGCAGAGTTGTCACGACAAAGCACAACGATCTATGCAAACTGGGGCGGTAAATGGGCAGCTTGGGCAGGTGCTACTTACAAACTCACACCAAAGGCAAATTTAAACGCCCAAGTTTCTTATAGTGCTGTCAAAACTTTTGCAACGTCTGTCAATATTGCATACACGCTGGTTCCAGGGTTTGTGATTACACCTGAATTAACCTATGTGTCTTGGAATGATGACCGCGTTCTAAAGGATGCAAATAATAATGAAAAACATGTACTCCATGGAAAAAGTGCTTTCCAAGGTATGATTCGTTTACAACGTTCATTCTAATTCTATTCAGCTACAGATTTGAAAAACTGGCAACATGCGTTGCCAGTTTTTATTTTTGAAATCAAATATCATGAGCTGCCTTTTCTGATACGTATTTTCTTATCTTTCTGACAAAAAACGACTGAGTTTCACAAAAATATTCTCAAGAAAAGTTAACCTTATGAGCTTTGATAAAATGACTTTGCACGGGTGTTCCCCATCAATTCAAACATCTCTTCCCTGCTCTTTAAAGTTTACCGCTATTGCTTTATGATCCTACTGATCTTTCTTGATAATTGATATCTAATCTTTGTCATTTAAAACACAATCTTCTCAAGTAAGTTCTACCCTGAATATTCAGTTTAACGGCATTGACCAAGAGCCCCATCCCTCTTAAAAGGATAAAGATTCCTACTCGCATCAGTTTGTAAACAATCTAATTGCTCTAGAGTAGAGCATTTGGCTGAATTCCTTATGATTGATTTGCACAAGGCTCTACAGACAAGTCTCATTATAAATATTTGCCATTCTCTATTTTTATTAAAATGCTTAAATTAAATGTTGTATTCTTTATATCCCTAGATCACCATCTCCAATGACAGTGTTTTACAGCATAAGAGCATAAAACACTGAACCAAGACAAAACATTAATTCATAAAGATAATTCATCGTTGTTAAACTTAAATTAGAAACCTGAATACCTAAGATTCTCTTATTTCAAAGCTCTTCATGTAATCAATCAAAAAGAAAATCAAAGCGCAAAACGATCACCTCTTAAATCTTCACGTCTTACAGACAAAATAGTTGTTCCTATTATCAAATTGAGAAATATAGGGCACCAACTATCCCTTCACAGTGAACCCTCAACCATCATGCAATCGACATAAAAGTATAAGGGAAAAGTTTTATGAAGTCTTTACAGCAATTTATGACCAGATAACTGAACAGCATATATTCGCAATCAATGCTTCACGGACACATATTTTTTAATAAAATTTGCAAAGCTTTTCTGTCAATAACGCTGCTTCTTGTGTTTTCATAACATCTCTTTCTGTTTTACAAAGAATATCGATGATTTACAACGCTCAAAGCACATAGCGCCTCTGGATTTCTTTCATAGGCTCTTTATGAAAGATAACATTTTAATTTATAAATGATCATTAATTTTTTTTGCATGTTGGATAGAAGATCTGGATACAGTCAAATTTTTTTTATCTTAAATCCTCTTATATTGCATTAATCAAAGCCATTCATTTGCACATCAAAAACAGAAATTAAGGTATAGATAAAAAACACTGAAACAAGGAGTAAAAAATACTTCTCATATTAAACAAAAACAATATGTTATATGCATATATCTTATCCTCCTATCTAAATAGTCAAATCCACTACCGCATTGGGCACTAGAAAAAGTGACACCACAAAAATCCAACCAAGTATACAGATCTTCAGTATTTTTGCTGATAACACAAAAATGAAAAGACCGCTGAAAATCAATGAGGTATCTTACGGGACACCTATCAGCAAGTAGACCTAATTTTTGGCACAACGGAAGAACAGGAAAAAGATATAAAGATTGCTGCTCTTTTAAATGGGGGAAAATTCTTTTGCTGCTTCTCCTTGATTTGTTACAGCACCAAGCAAAAAAATATTGCATTCAATAATTTTTTACCAAACCGCTTGAGGAAGACAATCCCCTTCTTGTTTCCAACATTCCCACTCCATATCATCATAAGTGAATTCAATGGGCAACTGTCATGGTCTCTAAGATCTTCAACACTCCCGCACAGCTTTCTAATCCCAGCCCATCACTCAGATAGCACAAGAATTTTCTTTTTTCATAATCCCTCCATCCATTCGCTAACGATTGCATTCGTCATAACAGGATTATCATCCCATAAACGCGTCCCAGCTCCAGAAATTATTTGATACTGATGATTAACACATTGGCTTTTTGTTTGATTATCAACCGTTGCAAGCTGCGATTTTTCACCCACCAACGCTAAAAATTTGTCCTTATATTTGATAATCTCATCGCGAGCATCCAATGCCAATAAGAGTTTAAATCCTCTTGTCATCCGTTCAATGGCCATGCTTGTTTGATCTTGTGGAATTTCCAAAGCAACTCTTTTTTTTACAACGCCAGAAGGATTCACAAAACCATTGAGTGTTTCTAAAGCACCTAACAAATCATTATTTTCTAAGTGAATCAAAATATCTCCAATGCGCCGTTTCAAAAGCGGATCTGGATAACCAGGTGCATTGACAGCAAGTACCGCTTGAACATTGGGAAGCCGTGCGGCCAATATTTGTACCAACATTCCAGCCATAGAAAATCCCACAAGTACCGCAGGCTCTTTAAAATAATTTTCCAATTTTTCTCTTATAAAAGATAAAGTTTCTTCAGCAGAATGATTGAGAAAATGAGTACTCTTAGGAAAAAGCGAGAGTGTATCCAGCAGCGTCACTTGCCCCCCTTTTGTCGCGCATAGCTTTGTCAATGGAGAACAAAAAGCCCCCCCATCCCAAATGGGCATGACAGGAGAAAGAATAACAACAGGAAGTCTCATTGATCCATTCCTCCTCTTTCTTCAAAAACATGCATGACAGGAAAAAATCTTTCCCCGAAATGTCATGAAAATACGGATATGTTGAAACTCTACGCCCACAAAATCTCACCCATAGCAACCAATTTGTTAAACTCAAACTAAGCTTATGATTAAAGCTTATGATTAATTTTAACCCCTCTCAATCAAACAACTGAATAAAAAAATCATTTAATAAGAGAATTCCCATTCGGGTAAAACATCAGAAATATTTTCTGTATAATGCTCTCTTTTTATCATTTCACTCAGCCGATTTCTGAAATCATAAAATGACGCGCTTTTTGAATATAAATAACAAAGCCAATCATGCAACACACGGCTAACAAAGTTGCCATAGCCCGTGGACTATGACCAGAGATTTTTCCGATAACCGCTGCACTGAGTGCCGCACTTCCCAATTGCAAAGAACCCATCACCCCAGAAGCCGCCCCCGCAGCTTTGGGATGCGATGAAATAGCCAACGCTGTGCCTAACGGCAATAAAAAACCATTGCCAAAAGTAAGAACAGCAATAGCCATAAAACTTGTCACAAGAGGCCATGGACTTAGATACATTTGCAAAGCAAACAACACGCCGCCTATCACAAAAATAATATACCCTCTCCCCACAGTCTTTTCCATAGACTCGCGTTCAAAAAACCATCGCGCCAAAAAATTTCCTAAAATATAAGGCAACGATACACCAATATAGCTATAACTAATGTGTATCGGCGATAAACCCAAAGTCGTAAGTAAAAAAGGCGACTCCACAATATAAGCAAAATAGGCAGCATAAGAAAAACATGGAATAAGTGCATAAAAAATAAATTGTTTATTTTTAAGAACACCCCAATATCCCTTCATAAAGCCTACCGGAGAAAAATGCTGTCGCTTTTGGGGAGGAAGAGTTTCAGTTAGCACAAAACAACATAGCAAAATGGTCAAAAATATAAAAAAGCTTAAAAAGATAAAAGTTGCCTGCCAATGAAACGCTTGGATCAACATTCCACCAATAAAAGGTGCAAGTGCTGGTGACATTCCAATAAAAGGGAAAACAATCAAATAAAGTTTTCCTGCTGCTTTTTTATCTAATAAATCATTGACAATCGCACGACTTAAGACAAGCCCCGCACAAGCTCCAAGCCCTTGCAAAAAACGTAAGACAAGAAAAGCCTGAATATGAACTGTATAAATCACCCCAATTGTCGTGAATAACCACAAGAATAAACCGAATAGAAGTGTTTTTTTACGTCCAAAATTATCACTCAGTGGTCCATAAATAAGCTGTCCAAGGGCTAATGCAAACAAAAAAACGGCCACAGCACTTTGAATTTGAGATTGCGTCACTTGATAATATTGACGCATATCGCCCAGTGCCGGTAGAAAAATATCCGTAGAGATCAATCCCCCTGTTGATAAACATACAATAAGGATAATAAATTGCAAAGTATATTTACGATTCATAAATAAAATCACACTTTTAAATTTATAAATTGAATATAATTAATTAAAAATAACAAATATAATTATATTTTTTCTTATACAGATAAATAAATACGATTAAAAGTGTTATTATTTTAATTATTAAACTAAATTTTTATTATTATTTTAATAAATAAAACTCTATTTTAAATGCTTCACATGTAAAAATTCACCCCATGAATAAGCTTTCCTTTACACACACTTTGCTATAATTTTTCTCTGCTTTTTTATGGCTATCATAAGCAAAAGCATATATTCTCTCCACAAGCAACAATCCCCTTCTATACACTCTCCATCAAAGTTGATCGATAAAACGCACAGCAGAAAAAATCTCTGACGCCTCTCCTTCAAAATCACTATGGTATAAACACAACGCATAACACAATAATATCCCAAGGGTCCTATCAATATAAATCATTATTGTAAAGCGTTTAGATCTAGCAAACCATAGAGTATAATAACTCTTCTGCAAAACACCCCAAAATCTAATATATTTTTCTCCCAATATATTTTTCTCATTCCATAAAACTTTTTACTTAAGACAAACATCATAAAAAATTATCGTCTAATTGATTGGCAAATATTATAGAATAAAAAGTTTAAATGCTTTTTTATTTAACTTAATCCGTGAGCTCTTATAATATTTTAATTTAATATTTATTTTTGCCCTAACGCCTGATTTTCCGACTCTATTTTATACAATATTCCTCACATAAAGAACCGTACTCTTTTTAGGAGATATTCCCTTCACTTTATAAGCTAGGATCCCATAAACGATAGCATTTGTGTTTTCAAATTTATTCTCTCCCGTGTAAGATGCGTTGATAATATACATCATCGGAAGAAACACGTCTTTCTTCAGGAATAAATGAGATCTTTAGAATTGTGTCGTTTAATATTTTCCTTTCATCACAAATGTTTTTCATAACAAATCTAAAGTACTTTTCTATCCATTTTTAGCGGCTATCCGCCTATTTTGGAACATAATTGGCAAAAAGGCATTGTATCTCCAGCATCAGTAAAGGAGATAAAAATATGGAAACTCGCATTCCAGAAGACACACCCATAAATACACATTTTCTAGGTGAAACATCCCTTGAGACAGAATATCCTTTTTTTCAAACCCCCATTTCATGGTCGGCAATTTTTGCCGGACTTGTAACGGCTCTTGCCACCTCAATCTGTTTATCTTTTCTGGTAGCAGCATTAGGATTGAGCCAAATAGATTTCACCTCTTCAAGCCCTTTTGAAGGCTCTTTCTTTTCCTTTGGCACGGGCTCTCTTATCGTTATGCTGATAAGCCTTGCTTTAGGAGGTTTTGTCGCTGGGCGTTTTGCTGAATCCTCAGGAATCCTGCATGGATTTCTCACTTGGGCTCTCATAACACTGCTGATGACCCTCCAAGCCATCCATGTAGTTTCAAGCACAGCAAAAATAGGTGCTAAAGGAGCTAAAGCCGCCCTAGAAAATAGCTCCATGATCGAAAAGACCATAGACAATTTCAAAACAAATATTTCCCCCTTGTTTACAAAATTAAACAGTGAAAACTTTGCAAATTTTTTGACAAACAACAGCGACAGTAACATCAATTTTGACCAGCTTGGCAGTGAGTTGCGCTCCCTTCTTAATAAAAGCAACATTCCCGCCCTCAACCCTGAGCGCTTAAAAACATCCTATCAGGCAGCGCTCAGCGATATTGGTTCTGCGATAACCGCTTTTAAAAATGACCCTTCTCACTACCGCACCACACTGAAAAATCTTGGTGAACATCTTTCTGATCGTGTAGAAGATATCGCAACAAAATTTAATCGAAGCGATATCATCAATGCTCTCATAAAAGATGGCATGCCCCGTGCGGATGCACAAACAGCAGCCAACCGTGCTGTTCAACTCTATCAAAGTGCAGAGAAAAAAACCGAAAAAGCAATAAAAGCACTTGAAGAACGGGCTGAAACCCTCTCTGACAATCTTGAAGATACCATCAAGGATGCAAAACATACAGCCACGAAAGTCACGAACACAGCCTCCAATATGGGATGGTGGGGCTTTTTAGGAAGCCTAATAGGCGCCATAATCTCCAGTGTTTGTGGTTATTATGGTTACAAAAGCCGTAAGGATACTTTCAAGTTTTAAAACTTCTACCTTCTAAAGCAACCCGAGAAAAAGCTGTACAGAATGTGCAGCTTTTTTTACACTTATTTGAAAAGCTTTTTGTATAACATGGCAGCTAACACACTGCTTTACAAATACCAGAAAAAGTTTTTCGAAGCTCAAACATGAAAACAGAACACTTGAAATGAGCTATAATATATTCATCTCCCCCTAAAAATCAAAAAGTCTCGAAGAAAACAGCCTATCTTTTAATCAAAATGTATAGAGCTCTTCATGAGACAACGTATTCCTTCAAAGGGCATAGCAAAGAATTAGGCCTCTCTTTGTGGTTAAGAAAAAAGCAAATACCATCTCTGTGATATGGCTAAAAAACTTTTCAAAACAACAATGAACGCCTCATTGCTGCAAATGGGCATTGTGCCAATTTCGAGTATAGCTCTCATGTAGAGAGCTTCCTTTCCCAACTTTCATCAGGAAAAAAATTAGATCTAGCAAAATTAAATGATAAATCCTATAGATATGCGCAGGAAGAAATTTTAAAAACCGTAAAAGCTTTAGCATCTTGGGGAGCATTGTGACAAAGAAAAAATCCATGATTTTCGCCCAAATAGGACTTTTCCTTGTTTTGGGCTTAAGCAGCTTTGCTGATGAAACGGCTCAAGTCACTTTTGCTTTACACTTAGCAGAAAGTACAGCCTCCATTTCAATGCTGCTTTTTGCAGGGCTTGTAGGAGGAATTTGTGCAGGCCCCATTGCCCCGCGTCTTTTGCATCGCTTCCAGCCAGCACATACAGTGACTGTTGTTTTATTGTTTGAAGCACTTTTCATAGCCACAGCCGCAATCGCCAACCAGTTTTGGTTTTATATTGCTCTTTCTTTCGCACTGGGGTGTGCAGGTTCACTCTTTTGGTCTGCTATTCTTGTTGCAGTACCCGACTTCGCAAAAAATGATCAGCAATTAGACCGGATCAACCGCATTATTCAAACAGTCCGTAATCTTGGCTATATTGCCGGACCACTGTTGGGTGGTGTCTTGTATGGTCTATCAAACGGGCAAAAAGGGCTCTTTGCACTATCAATCATGGTTCTCTGTGCAGCCTTGATCACCACATACTGTTTTAAAAGTTTAAAAATGCATGTGCCAACAAAAACCACAACACAGCAGACTAAAAAGGGACTAGATTTAAGAGGGCTCTTGCATAAAAAAATGTTGTCTCTGCTCTTGCTCCACTTATCATCACCATCATCCTCACCTCAGCTCTCAATGTGTTGTCGATTGTCCGCATCCGCACCGAGCTACACTTTGGTGCAGAAACCTATGGAATAATCAGCAGCATGATAAGTCTTGGCCTTGTGGTTGGCCCTCTCTGCTTCTCCAGCCTTTTCCACCGTCTTGGCAATGCCGCCGGTGCATCACTGGCTGCCGCAACCATTGGCTTGGCCATTTTCTGTTTTTCCTTAACACCGCTCATATGGCTCATGATGCTGTCATTTTTTATCCTTGGGAGTGCCAACGGTGTGCAAAATGCACTCATAGCAAGTTTTATGATGAAAGCTATCCCAAAAGAACAACGAAACAGTCAAATGCCCGCCTATATCTTCATCATACAAACAGCCGTATGCATTGGTTTTCTCAGTGCAGGTTTTGTAAAAGTGCATCACACCCAATACACACTCCTTATCATCAGTATTGCCACCATGATCACAGGCATCTTAGGTTTTATCATAAACAGCGCTATGCAAAAAAAAGAATGGGAGAATGCTTAACAAACTTTATCATCTTGTCTCTAAAAAAAAGTTATGCCCTAGAAATTGCATGACGATCATCATCCCATCAAATCATCCAACTCTATAACAACCAATGTAATTTTAATAAACCCCTCTCGTATGAAGGAACGAACAACCCCAGCGAACAACCATTGCCAAAACTTGATATTTTAAAGAAAAAACCGATAACATCATGCAACAAGATCCTATAGGTTTAAATTTTTACCATGAAACAGGCGGTTATGTATGGCAATTAGCAGAAATCCTGCACCATGACTTGAATGAAAACATCCACACCCTTGCCTTACAAAAACCCACACCACCCATAGCAATCAATTCTTTTGCCGTTTACCCCCGCAAATTAGACTCCCTAGCACAGGTTCAATGGGCAAAGGATGTACAGGTAATAAAAAACAAACCAGCACTCATTGGCAAACGTCAAATACAACCTATCACCGTTGTTTCCACAAAAAGCTTCACCTTTGGTGGATTTGATTTTCTAACATTTACAGCACTTCACGAGGGCTGTTCTGTCCAATCCTTGAAAGAAATCAAACTCAATGGTTGCCTTTTTGACGCAGACAATCTTTTGATATCACTACTACGACACAGTCTCATTCAAACAGACCAACAAACCTTTTCACAAGATCATGCAATAGCGCTTTTACGAGAGCCAACGTGTCGTATTGTCAATTCTCCTCTTGGATCCCTTGCCATTAATCAACTTAATGGACGCACAATCAGACTGAATGACAAAACCAAACCTCTCTTGCTACAAGCTGAAACAACAATGCATCTTCAACACCCGATAGAAGAAACAACAATATTTTTTATCAAAGCAGGAATGCTACGACTGGTAAAATGATAAGGATCAAAAGATGCCTCTAATAAGACTTGGTATGGGAACAGAAAACAGTATTGAGCTTCTTTACACGCTCATTCAAATGGCAAGACCATGCACAATCATTGAAATCGGTGCGGGAGACAGCACGCGCTTAATTGCAACAGCCCTGCAAAAAGCAAAACAAGCATGGGAAGAGGATAAAAAACTTTTAGAATCTTCCTTGGGAAGAACGTACAGCGTTGCTTGACCCTTCAGGTGTCCTTGAAAATTATCAACCACGCTTGATCAGCATTGATGATTTTTCAGCAGAAGGTCAGTCAGCCGAAGAGGCATGGCAAAAACTGCTCCAAGACGACGGCATTGAAAAAGACACTGTAACATTTATTAATGAGAATTTTTTCTCTCTCGATAAAAGCACTCTCAAATCTTGGGGACCAATAGATTTTGCTTGGATTGATGCTGGAACGCCCGCAGACGATGTGCGATTTGTTACCACACTTTGGGAACATATCACCGCTAATGGTTATCTCTGTCTCCATGAACCAACCATGACAACAACCGTTGCACTCGATGGCGCTCAACGGATTAGACGCGTCAGAACTCCTTTGTGGGAAGAAATTCTCTACCGCCTTGATAGCTCCTATGAGGCTTTAACACTCCTCGAAAATCACAAATATCGCCAAAGTGGTCTGGGTATTATTCGCAAACGTGCCCCTACTGAGCAAATTGTACGCTCACAATCGCTCCAAGCAGAACTTATAGAAATCAATGAACTTCCCCTTCGCAATGATCTTTTGCCCATGGGACAAGAAACACTAAACAAACGCAGTAAAGCCAATTCACTGATTTCTGCTATGACCTCACCAACATTGCGCGCTGTTTACGCTGCCATTATCCTTGGAGCAAAAAATCTTACTGATATCCTAAAAACTGTCGATTGTAATGCCAAAACCATTCATAAATCGATCAATCGTCTTTTGAATCTTGGTCTTATTCAAAACACAACAGCAGGATTTCAAGCAGAAGAGACACTGTGGAAAATGCTCGAAAGTAAAAATGAGCGGGAGAGAGAAAATTTAAGCGACCGCTATTTAGAAACAGAAGAAATGCTTAAAAAAATTTCAGAAGCCTTTCAAATGGGCAAAACCTATAATGAAACGGAAGTTTCCAAGATATGCAACCTCTTTACGGTCGATTTTACCAGATTACGACGCACCCTTGTTGAGAGAGGATTTTTACAACGCCATGGGGGCAAATACCAACGCAGGCTCTCAAAAGAGAATTGAACAATTAATTAATCAACGCAATCGTTTTTCTTCTATACTTCAAGAGAATAGATAACCTTCCACTCAAAAATATAATTTCATAAGGGCATACGATGCAATTATCATCACCGCAAAAAACATCTCAGAAAAACAAAATTCCTCCTGCAATCATTGGATTATTCCCTCAAATATTTGCAGAGCATTATACGATTAAGGAGTTAGATCACTTATTTTTTAAATTATCTGCTCCTGATGAAACAGAAGGAGATAGCAAAACCTTTAAAACCAAGAAGCGACTAAATGCCATCAACATGGAATGTGATGATCCACTTGAAATCCTTAGCAATCTTCTTACGGATTTTATGAACAAAGAGCCATTATAATTATCCTCACAAAAATCCCCAGCGAAAAGAAGATAAATGTGAAGTTCTAAAATCTTTAAAGAAAATTGGATTAGAATATCATAGTGAAGGATATATTATTAAAGCTGGTCTCCTCTCTACAGAAACGTTGCAAAAAGAAGTTGTAAAGAACGGACTGTTAGCAATAGAAACCGAAATAAAGAGAGCATTAGAACAAATAGAAACCGATCCAATGGCTTCAGCTCTCTATGCAGCAAATTTATTGGAAGCATCCTGTAAAGCTTATCTCAACCACTACTCTATCGCATATGAAGAAACAGCCCATGCGCTTCCCGCTTTATGGAAACAAGTCGCGGAGCATGCTAAGATTCGTCCAGAAGATGTAGAGAAAAAAAACGCTAATGATTTCGATGTCAATGACTTAAAAATGATCGCATCCGGTCTATATAGAATTGCGGATGATACCATGAATTTAAGAAACAAAAAAGGAGCAGCCCATGGACACTCGGAAGCAAACTTTCGAAAAATCAACCTCAATCCTCGTCATGCGCGCTTAGCTGTTAATGCAGCCTCTGCCCTTGCAATGTATATCTTAGAGTTACGTCAAAAAACATCATAAAAAATACTCTCGATAACAAGACAGATTGTCCCTTATAAATTTTTCATCAGGACGCAAACGGATCCGTAAAACCAGACCAGATCTTATGAAGTCCGCAAACCTTTTGACTTTTGGAGCAGAACATAATTTTACTCCGATGCAGAAAAAATTGACAGCAAACAGACTCCGGAATAAACTCACCAAGATCCGTTTAATTGACGGTTTTATTTGGAAGAAAAAGGGGATACACAAGAGGAACATCAAGAGACAACCATTGGGAAAACCATCAGCACTTCCAATCACATTCATCCCGGTATCACAGCCCTCACAAACAGGCATTCACTCTCAAAGCATGTGATTTATGGGGCAGAACAAATATTTGAAGAATATCAGCAGGGGGGTATCAGAATGCAAAAAAAAGATTCCTATAGCAAATCAGAAAAATATGTCATCTATACCGTCATTATTTCCAGTATACTTCCCTTGCTCGATGGAAGCATTGTTAATGTCATCCTCCCTGATCTTGCACATTATTTTTCAGCAGGAGACAATAATATACAATGGATTGTAACTTCCTATTTTCTCGCCACTGTTCCTGGGCTTTTAATAGCTGCTTTTGTGCAGGAGAGAATAGGCATAAAAAAGACATGGCTCATTGCAAACTTCATTTTTATGCTTGGCTCACTGGGGGTAGGATTAAGCTATGATTTTCAAACCATTATCTCTTCCCGTATCGTTCAAGGCTTTGGGACAGGCCTTTTATTGCCCCTAAGCCAAACCATTATTGCCTTACAATTTGGACAGACACGCGTTCGCCAAGCTATGGGCACCATAGCCGTCCCAACGGTTTTTGCTCCAGCCTTTGGTCCACTGGTGGGAGCCTCAATTGCTCAGTATGTCTCTTGGCGTTTATTATTTTTTATCAATATTCCGCTTATTTTCTTAGCTGTCGCCATTGGGGCAAAACATTTGAAAAGCAATGAAACAGCAAAAACAAAATTTAACTTACTGGCATTTTTAGCCTTTTCCCTATCCCTTATTTCATTTTTTTACCTCACAGAAGCCAGAAACATCAATAACAACAACATTCTCTCTCTCATAGCACTGATAGCGATAATCTCTCTCATATTCTTCATTGTATTTAATCAGAGAGCAAAAAATAAATTAATCGTCTTTAGCGGATTTACAAATGTGCGCTATACATTGCTCATGATCATGGGGCTTATTGCTTCCTTTCTCTTTTATAGCTTTCTTGTTTATTTCCCGCTAGCTACCGCCTTGGAAGAGCCTCATGAAAAAAGCCTTCTCATCATCGGTGCACTCCTTGCTCTACAAGGGGTGGGTGCATGGATCGGAAGGAAATTCATTTATCAGAAATGGAAAGAAAAATCTCCCTTTTTCATGATAGGAATTGGTTTGCTGATCTCAAGTTTTGGCTTATTATGCTTTGGCTATACGATAAGCATGGATGGATTGGGATTCTTACTAAGGGGTGTAGGGCTTGGCATCACCACCATTGTATGCCTATCCGCCCCTATCCAATATGTCGATCGTTTATACGTGAAAGATACGGCGGTTATCACACGCATATTACAGCAAATAGGTGGTGCTTTGGGAGGTGTGTTCGCAGGCTATTTACTCCATACGTTCACAAAAGGATACCTCTCCCTTAACCAAACATATCTCCTATTCTTCCTCTTCTCTATCACTGCATTTTTATTGTTTTGTCTCGTACTCTCCCTATCGCGTAAGGAGAAGAGCGAAAATTTATGAGATGACAATATTTACAATGGTTATAAAATCATAGAAGTATTTGTTATGGTTGAAGGGTACCAACCCTTCTCCCTCATCTTTCATCATTTTTACAAAAGAGTTCTAACCCGCTAGGCTGCTTTAAGCTCTAGAATTGGACATACCCACTCACTTACGTGGTTAGCCATGTATGGCTTCTTCCATGTGACTTAGAGATCTCTAAAAAACTATTGTCATAAGATATTTTTCTATCTTTGAAGATATCCATGGGGTTAAGCATACGTTTCAATGTGCGATAATCCCATACGCACGCTCACAAATGCCCCTACACCACCACCAGCATAAGCACCATAACCTCTCAAGCATCTCTGATAAGAAAAAACGCCCCCCCTTACAAAGTTCTAGAAGAACACAGCGATAGCTTTTTTCAAAAACTTGAATCAGCGGCAAAAGCTTCTGTTCACTTTTTGGACAAAGCTACAACAAAAGCATCGCAGATGGGGTGGTGGGGCTTTTTAGGAAGCCTGATTGGCGCCGTCATTTGCAGCATTTTTGGCTATTATGGTTACAAAAGCTAGAGGAATTTTTTCATGCTTTAAAAAGCAGAAATTTTCTTACACTT
>NZ_NAAI01000012.1 GCF_018155095.1 Bartonella queenslandensis
TCTTTGAGGGCAGAGTGCATCCTCTATGAGATTGGATACATGCCTTATGAGGGTGAGGCTGTATCCCGTGAGGGGAAGGATGCACTCTTGTGAAGAGCTGAGTGCATCCTCTATGAGATTGGGACCATGCCTTATGAGAGTAAGGCTGTATCCCGTGAGGGGAAGGATGCACTCTTTTAGAAGGCAGAGTGCATCCTCTATGAGATTGGGACCATGCCTTATGAGAGTAAGGCTGTATCCCTTGAGGGGAAGGATGCACTCTTTTGAGGGCAGAGTGCATCCTCTATGAGATTGGGACCATGCCTTATGAGAGTAAGGCTGTATCCCTTGAGGGGAAGGATGCACTCTTTTGAGGGCAGAGTGCATCCTCTATGAGATTGGGACCATGCCTTATGAGAGTAAGGCTGTATCCCTTGAGGGGAAGGATGCACTCTTTAGAGGGCAGAGTGCATCCATAGGAAAAGGCATATCTCAAATAAAGAGAAAGCCCAAGAGATTTGTGTTCTATTTTATCTCTATCGGTTTTTACATTTATTATAGATAGTTATTTTGTCTCCTATATTTAAGAGGGTTATAGGATAAGACTCACTGATCAATGTGATCGTAACGAAGACTGAGATCTCTATGAGAATTAAGATATTTTTGTGCTTTTTTTTTGTTTTTTTTTTGATTTTATTGAATCATACAAGATTTAGGAAGCATTTTTATACAGTTTGGCTTTTGATTGTGTTAATTGTATTGGTTTAATATTTCAGTTATTTCAATGACTTAAATAAAATTTCAAAGAACGCTGCTTTATCATAGGAAAGAGCAAGGTGGCACGCGTCATACATTTTGTCAGTGTACAATGTTTATGCTGGGTTTATGCCGGTCCTTGGGTTTATGCCGATTCTTGGGGTCATGACGGCCCTTGGGGCGCGTTTTTTGGGTGATGATGATTCTTGAAGCTTGAGAGTATTGATTAAGAGATACTGTGATTCTTTATCTTTGAAGTGTTTTATTTTACACGGGCTTTCCTGCTTGGAACGGGTGAGGAGGTGGTTTGATGAATTCAATATAAAACAGAGTTGAAATATAAGAAGCCTAAAGTAGTTGGCTCTCTTATTTTGAGGTTTCTAAGATAAAGAACAGAAGACACCCCATTGTCATGATAAAATACTGTGTTGATTTTCCAACGATAAAGAAAAAATATCGGTGATTCTATTGTATCGTAAAACAGTGTATACCGTAAAAGCCCTTGTTCATTTAAGAGGAGATAAAGGAGCCTGCGTGATACAATGAGGTATTTTTGGGGGGAAGTGTTTTTTTAAGGCGTGGTGAATATTTTTAGATGCGCTTATCGCGCTCTCAAGTTTTAGATCAATCCCTTACCATGAAAAACCAAAAGTGCGTGGGAAGATCAAGAGAGATAAAAATCCAGATTGTTGCAGCTCCAATTGAGTGAAGAACGCTCGTCTTTTGGGGAAGGATAATTTAAGTCCATTTGACAAAAGAAGGGTCTCTGTTGCAGGAAGATCTTATGAAAGAAGATCACAAAGTTCATAAGATTTAAGACAATACAGTCATAAAAAAAGCCCTCTGCTTCAAACAGAAGGCAATAATAAGGAGAATTTCCAACATTCGGTAGTAAAAAATATCAAAAAAAGGTGAATCTAAAAAAACATACTCAATACAAAAATTCACACTTAGAAGACTTACTTCTCTAGTAGTAGCAGAGAATTGAACATAGAGCAAGATAAAAATACTTCTTTAAAAAGGAAAATTTTGTCATTCGTGCCTTAAAACATCATGAATACTTTTTGTTTATTGAATGTTTATTTTGCAATTCAATGTCATGTAAGTATTTAAAGCTGTTATGACGCCTGTAACTCTCTTTATTCTTCAATAACAAACCGAACAAAGAGAGCACCTCGTGGTTATAAATCGGTGGAGAGTAAGGCGCTTTGTTTTTTTTTAAGAGCATGCATTTTGGACGCAAGGATTTTGTGGGCAGTCTGGCGCCCTTTAAGCAGCTTTGCGTCCTTTAAAATGTGGTGGGATGGGAGTGCAAGGGGGGAGAACTGTTTTGACTGCCGCGCGGGCATGGGGAATTCTCCCTTGAGTGCAAGGGTTTTGTGAGCAGCTTTGCGTCCTTTAAAATGTGGTGGGATGGGGGGGGCGCAAGGGGGGAAGCTGTTTGGACTGTCGCACGGCGAGGGGAATCCTCCTTTAGAGAGGAGAACATAGAATGTTTCCCTGAAGGGACAAATTATGTTCTCCTGAAGGGTTAAGGGAATTATTCAGAATGTTTATGGTTTGCATATCCCCAATGAAAGGCTAACAAGTCTAAACAATCTCGTAAATGATCGGCAAGGGAGTTTTGTTTTCGTTTTGAAGAAGTTAATTCTTTGATCGCTTGTCCATAACCGATAACCCTTTCAAGCAGCGAATAGCCTAGAATACCAAGTTGTACTTTGATTGTTTTTAAATGATTGCAGGCTTCTATTTGCTGTTCAATGGGGTGCGTATACCCTTGGCTACAAGCAACTTTTTCACGGGTGGTGTCAAGGCTCATGTGGAGGTCTGCTTGACTGTGGCGCCAGTAAAAATAAAAACGTTCTGCGGCTTTATATTGTGCCTTACTGAGATGTCCTTTCGCATATAAAAGTGCAATGGGACGGCTTTGTGCATTGACAATAGCTTTGATGGTGCGCGGGTTGCTGGAACTTTCTGGATGCGTGGGCTGAAAATAAGGATTGCTCGTTTCAAAGGGGATTTCTTGTGTCTTTAAATGACCTATGTGCTTTTCTTTCTCTTGGAGGTTTTTCTCTTGAGGCTCAAGAAGGTGCGTGTTTTTTTTCTCTTGATGGGTCATATCATCTCCTTAAAATATCATTTGATTCTTGTTAAAAAAATGTTGCTTGGATTCATGGAAAAAGGGGGGATGGTGGAAGACATGTGTTGGCGTGTGTCCGTGGGGCATGGGGGCGGTCTTGAGGCTTAATGGGCATTCCCTGTATTTTCCTTGATGTTTGGTTATGAAGAAATGCAGCGGCGGGGTTAACGAAGGGTTTATTCTTCAAGAGGGGGCTGATTGGCTTCATTTTGTCGCTGTTGCTGAGTGTGTTTGTAAGCAAGCCGAGCATTTGGGTTTGACTTGGCTTTGGTTCTCCAATAAGTGGGTATCAATCGGTATTTTTGTATTTCTTGTTCATTTTATGAGCGCTTTTTTTCATGAAGGGATGAGATGTGTTGGTCTGATGCTGGGGAGAGGCTTAAAAAGAATGGGCATTTTGTTGCGTTGAGGGCCTTTTCTTTCATTTTATTATTGTGGGGAGATAGAAATGACGCAGGGGTTGTGGTTTTTGCTGTTGTTGGGGTTTGTTTGCCTTTTTGCTGTTGCCTTGGTTTTATTGATGAAGCTGGCTGCGCGCCGTGGGGTTACAAGGTGGCGTTTTTTTGGTAGGTGGGTGGTCTTTTACGGCGTCCTTGCTCTTTACCTTGGTTTTCTTTCTGTGGGAATAGGGGAGCGCGCTGTTAGCGGGGAGCTGTTGTTAAAGGTGGCGGTATTTTCCTGCATTTTTGGCGCTATCCTTGGTTTGCTGCATTGGGGTGTGGGGAGTCTGCCGGTTGCTTGGCAAGTCTGCGTGAGGTGGTCCATGTTTTGTTGTCTGATGGTTGTTCTCATTATACTTTTTGCTGTGGGTGTCAGGGATATGAATAGTGTCAGGGAGATGTTCTTGAAGGTGTTGATCTTTGCTGTCTTGTTGAAGCTGCTCTTGGGGTTCTTTATAGGCGAACAGAGCAATATGGTGTTGCAGAGGTCGTTGCGTGTTTTGGATTTTGTACTTTTTATCTGCATTATGGCCGTTTTCTTTTTCTTTGTTTCTTTGGGAGCGAAGCATCTGGGATTGAGCTGGCTTTGGTTCTCAAATGATGATGTATTGACCGCTATAAGAACATTTCTCTTTATTTTGATTTATCAGGGAGTGAAGGCTGTGTGTGTGAAGGGGAAGGCATTTTTAAAGAAAGTGGTGTTGATGGGGTGTTAAAGATAACGCCGTGGGGGGAAGGGGGTGTCAAAAGAACAGCGATAGCGATAGGTTTGGGAATCAAACCAAAGACCTATTTTGCCTTCAAAATCGCCGGAACGTTGTTTGGCAATATTCATAATGACGCCGGGACGTTTGACTAAATCTGCTTTTTCTTCTTGCAATGATGCAGCAAAGATTTTGTCTTCTAACGAGCGGTTGCGCCAAATGGTGATGATGTTAAAAGCATTCGCACCAATTTCTGAGGCGCCTTTAATATCTTCTGTCCCAGGGATATCTTTATCCAGACCCCCTTTGCGGGCATGGGCGACAAGATGAATATGCACACTGTTTAAAACAGCCCAATCAACCATTTTATAAACCGCTTGTTCTTGTCCTGCATAATCATCGGAGGCAATGCCAAGCCGCATGAGACTATCGATAATAAATTGATCGCAACCATAGCGCGCACGGCAATAGTCAAAAACATCAAGCAAGGTGTCGACACTTGATTTGCCAACATGTTCATAAAGAATAAGTCCATCGTCTAAAAAATGCAAAATGCGTTCAATCGTCTCTTTTGTAGGCTTTTCTAAGCCGCCCGTTTGTTTCGCTAAACGCCGGAGGGATTGTTCTCCTTTCATCTCTAAAGAGGCTAAGCAAAGACGGCTGTTTTGCGCAATCCAATGGGGAATACAGTCGGACAACAATTGGCTTTTGCCTGCCCCACTGGCACCGCTCCACAGCGTTAATTCTGCAGGGCGAAAATGCAATTTATCCTTCAGTTTAGGATAGGGAACCGTATAGCCAAGATGTTTTTCAGGTTCTGGCCAAAATAGCCCAATCACTTGATCTTTATAGTCTGAGGCGCGCCGTAAACCTTCTGGTGCAAAGCTTTTTGCTGAAGAAAAAGCTGCTTTTATGGTGGCAGCATCAATTCCTGCCGTTAAACAGTCATTGGCATCTTTGCGGGGTAAACGAACACGGTAGCAACGGTGACGTCCAAGCCTGCTGGCAATTTCATGGGCGGCTTCTTCTCCGGTTTGGTCCATATCGGTGGCTAAAAAAATGGTTTCAAAAGCTTCTAAATGATCAAATTCATTTTCAATCCAGTTTTGCTTACCCCCCCTTCCGCCTCCAAAGGGTACAGAAACCGCCGGATATCCATAGGCGGCAAGCGAAAGCGCATCAATTTCCCCTTCCGTGATGACAATTGTCCGGTTTGTTGAAGAAAGCGTGGGAAACGACGTGTGATCTGAGGGCGCGGGGTGCGATGTGTGTGTGGTGGCGCTAGCTGTTGAGGGCGCGGGGTGCGATGTGTGTGTGGTGGCGCTAGCTGTTGAGGGCGCGGGGTGCGGTGTGTGTGTGGTGGTGTTGGCTGTTGAGGGCGCGGGGGGCGGTGCATGCGTGGTGGCGCTAGCTGTTGAGGGCGCGGGGTGGCGTGTGTGCGTGGCGGTGTGGGCTGTTGAAGACGCGGGTTGGGGTGCATGCGTGGTGGTGTGGGCTGTTGAGGGTGCGGGGTGCGATGTGTGCGTGGTGGCGTTGGCTGTTGAGGGCACGGGGTGCGATGTGTGCGTGGGCGCTTGGGTTGCTGAAGGTGCGGGTTGGGGTGCATGCGTGGCGGTGTGGGCTGTTGAGGGCGCGGGGTGCGATACGTGCGTGGTGGGGTGGATGGGGTAAAGGGCTTGCCAACCGAATAAAATCGGTTCACATTGGGCTACTGTAGGTTTTGTTTTTGCTCCCGCTTGAGCGAGTCGTTCTTTGACTAAAGCAAGGGTACCATCAGGTTTATAAAAGGGGAAAATGATTTTTTCGTTCTCTTCTCCTATGCGGTAACGCTTTATAACCTCTAGAGGAATGCGGCGTTCTTTATGGAGATAGTTTTTTACGAGATTTTGCGGGGTACACCCTTTAGGAATCGGTGGACGGCGGTAGGAACGATGAGGGACCATAAAGGGTTTGGGGCGTGTCAGATTGAGAGTTGTGCGTGCTTCTTCTAATGCTTGAGAGAGACTGATGCCTTTGACTGCACACCAAAGGTCTAAAATATCGCCTCCGATACCTTCTGCAAAATCATACCAAAGGCCTGCTTTACTGCCGCTTAAGCAAATCGATAAACTTTGACCGGCTTCACCGCGGGTGTTGCCGACAAGCCAATTGTTGCCGCGTTTATGTCCTTGGGGAAGAAGCATTTCTGCGATCTGATCTGCTTGTGCGATAAGCTTTTGTTTGATTTCAAAAATTGTGCTCATGGTTATTCGTGATATATTCGTTTTTTTCAAGGGTGTGTGTTGCTGTTCTCATCGTTCGATCTCATGGCAAAACCAGTGGGGCTATGGGGATTACTCGTCTGCCTTGAGAGCTTCTTTGCCGCTCTTGGCTTGCCAATAATTGCGAAACTTTTGGGTTGGCTCATGGGATTGCTCTTTGTTGGATGTTTTTGAAACGGCTGTGTTGATGTCTGTTTGCTTGCATGGGAAGCGGGGTCTTGTGGGTGGGCGTTATGTTCGTGAAAGAGGAGGGGATGACGAGAGGCGTGGAGGGTGTTGTTTGAAGGAGCTGCTCTTTGTTGAACGTTTCTGATACGGCTATGTTGATGTCTGTTTGCTTGCATGGGAAGTGGGGTGTTGCGGGTGGTGGGCGTCATGTTCGTGAAAGAGGAAGGGATGGCGAGAGGCTAGAGGGTGTTGTTTGAAGGGGCTGCTCTTTGTTGGATGTTTCTGATACGGCTGTGTTGATGTCTGTTTGCTTGCATGGGAAGTGCGGTGTTGCGGGTGGTGGGCGTCATGTGCATGAAAGAGGAAGGGGATGGGGAGAGGCGTGGGGGGTGTTGTTTGAAGGGATTGCTCTTTGTTGAACGTTTCTGATACGGCTATGTTGATGTCTGTTTGCTTGCATGAGAAGTGGGGTCTTGTGGGTGGTGGGCGTCATGTTCGTGAAAGAGGAAGGGGATGGGGAGAGGCGTGGGGGGTATCGCGCTGTTGTGAGGAGAGCAGAGGGGATGATGGTGATGCGTTTTACTGTGTGAATGGTCTCTCCACGGGGTGTTTGGATGCCTGCCGTTGTGCTCTGGGTTGTCTGATCTGGTTTGTTTATGGTTTTGAAACATTTGTGCCCTCCCCGTGTTTGCTTGAGAAAGTGCTTTCGCGTGTGAGGTCAACACGTGTCGCTATAGTTGATCAGACTGCGGTAAAGGCTATCGCTGCTTTCAGAGGGGAGAGGGGAGATCCGCTCCTGTTTTTGCTGTTCTAGCCGTTCGATCTCACGGCGAAACCAGTTGCGCCATGTGGCTTGCCAATCCGCTTTGAGGGCTTCTTTGCCGCTCTTGGCTTGCCAATAATCGCGAAACTTTTTGGCTTGCCAATGAGCTTGGCTCTCACTCAAGCCTTCTGAAACGGCTGCCTGGATGTCTGCTTGCCAAGCTTCTGGAAGACGGTGTCCTTTGGGAATGCTGGCAATGGTAGGTTTTTTGTTGGTGCAAGGCAGGGGGAATGTTGAAAAGCTGGAGGGCGGGAGATGGTCGAGGCTTGTTGTCGCTTTTCGGGGGACAATTTGTGTGATCGGAGCGCAAGAGCCCTCTGTTGGGGGATCGTTGGGAGAAGCCTTTTCGTGCTCTGTTTCTTCTGGAGGAAGAGAGATAACAGAGGAAGAAAAAGCCAAAGTGGGAGATTGAGCGCTTTGTTCAAAACTCTCCGGGCTGGAGTGGGCAGATTCTAACTCATCAAACAACATGTTCTTTTTTGAAACACCGACAGGTGTTTCCTTTTCTTCTGCCTTTTGAGCTTCTAAATTTTGTTCATCATCTTTTGTCTGCTCGTTAAGCAGTTGCTGAATCTCAGCATTGATTTTCTTACGCTTTTTTGCCGAAGTTCGACCCGCAAAAGATTTTTTTTCAAGCAATTTTTCACGCTCTTGAAAAACATTTTCGCAACGCTGGTTCCATAATCCATTGGCTAAATTTAAAATCTTACCCTCTTGGATGAGCATTTCTAAAACATTAACAAAAGTTCGCTTGTCACAACCGCAAAGACGCGCTAAACGTTCTTCCGATATTTCTAGAGGGCGACCGCGTGCATACATTTCATTGAGAAGAATCGTATAAATTCCAATCTCGTGGGCGCGCATGCCACGAACTCCTCCTAGAAAATCATTTTGATACCAACAAACATATGGAAGCCTAGACGATTCATAGTGAGGAGTTTCTTGTTGATCAGCTTGTTTCATACAGCAATCTTCTTTCTTATACAGTTTCGTTAACGTTAAAAGCGCAAACAGAAATTTAACTCGTGTGGCGTTTGGCTCTGTTTAATGACGAGATTAAGCGGCTTCTTTATGACGTTTATAAATGAGTGGGCGTGCTTGAAGGGCATGAAAACGATAATTTGAGATTGCGATGATAGAAAAAATAAAGAGAACAATACTTCTCAATCTCGCCGCTTTTGGAGATAGTTCTTTGTATTCTATGGTGTGGTTAAAGTATTTTTATAAGCGAAAAATCATCTTTTATTTCCCCCTGAAAAATAAAATTTGTTTCCTTAATTTTATCCTTTTTAGAGGATATTGCAAGCCCGTTTTGTAAAAAGGACGTGTTTTTTTCAAAAGACGCGCTATATGGTGAATTATGAATATCGATGGTTGGCGTAAAAGATTAAGGACCGCTTTGGAAAAAAGTGGACGATCAAAGAGATCCATCTCCCTCGCTGCCGGTAAAGGGGCGGGATACCTCCATTCTATCCTTTCTGAAGGAAAAGAACCAACAATAGAATCCCTCTCGCGAATTTGTCACGAAATTGATATCAGTATGAATTATATTCTTTATGGTAAGGGCGCAAGCCCTGAAGATAAAGAATTTCTAGAGCTCATTTCAAAACTCTCTCCGGAAGAGAGACAGGCAATTTTGACTCTTTTGCGGCGACCTTTTGGCGAAGCTTCAAAATAACTTCCTTCTGTGCTTTTGAATCAAGACGACTCCAGTATTCTATTAATATTATATCACTCATTTTACCTCTCCTGTGTGTTTATCATTGCAATTGAATAAGAACAAATAGAGAACAACAAAAGAATATGAGGGGAATAGAAACAAAAGATCTTTATTTATATCTGTCATTTGAGCCCCGCAAAGACTTAAAATATATCTTTTATGAAGGATAAAATGATTGACACATCCCTTATAGAGGATATAAGACTAACGCTATATTTGATCTTGTCAAGATGAAGCTAAGCTTTATCAACTATCTAAAGGGGGAAAATCATGAAAAATATTCCATTCGTTAAAGAGGATGAAATTATTATCATTCTTTGCGAAGACGAAAGGCCTGATGCCTATGAAGGACCAATCGACGAAATCGAAGAAGTGCTCGAACTGATTGAAGAATCTGAAACTGTTTATAAAGTGTTACGACTCGATCTTACAACCAATCATGCTGAAGATGTTACAGAACAAATCGCTGATTTTTATGCTGAAAATTACGAAATAAATGAAGAAAATACACAATTGCAGCCCTTCATTTTGAATAGTGAAGCCTATCATGCGTGTTTAGACGAAAGAGTGGCGTGTGATTATGAAGATAATCTCTATGGCTCTTATGAAAAACAACATCGTTTACGTCCCTGTGATGTCTTGACAGATTATTGGTGGTAATCATGCCAAGTTATCTTAAGACTTCTTATCAAGGCTTTCCACTTTATTATGCTGGAAAGACTCGAAATCTCATCAGACTCGAACCACAAAAAAACAATGCTGTTCTTTTCATTTCGCAAGAGGTAGCTCTGTCTATGGCAAAAAATTTGGAGGAAGAATATTGCTGTCATGATTTTTCTGTCGTGCAATAGCAGGATGGAAAGAGGGGGAGAAACAGCGCGTTCGGGGGGGGGGAAATGAGAGCCCCCCATGATGACCAACTTGCCGCCCAAGTATTTTCACAGCTGAGAGAAGGGGGCGTTATGTTTTCCTCTATGTGAGAGGAGCTGTTTGAGGAATTTTTGATCAGTATGAAAAAGGAGGTGGAGACATGAGAAAAAGAATATGTGTGAGGCGCTTGCGGGGACACTTGTGGGTTGTAAGGAGGCATCTCTTGCATTTTCAGCCGTATGAATAAGATGTTTCTCGTGTAGGGGAAATATAAAGTGTGATGTTTCAAAGAGGATATGCTGTAAAGCAGCATCAGATCAAGGGGAAAAAGATTATGCCAATCATTATCGATTGTATTCAGGGAACAGAGGAATGGCAGAAAGCGCGTAATGGTTTGATTACGGCTTCTTTGTTTGAGATGGTTATGGCACAAAAAAAACAGGGGCAAAAAACATCACGATATCATGCTGTGATGATGAAATTGGCGGGAGAAAGAATGACTGGAAAAACCGTTGAAGAAGGGAATACGCTTTCTCAGCGACGCGGGACAGAATTAGAACCAAGCGCACGACAGCTTTATGGAAAACTGACACAGACAGAACCAGAATGTATTGGCTTTGTGTTAGCAGATGATCGCAGGAAAGGATTTTCTCCTGATGCTTTTGTGGGAAAAAATGGATTGTTGGAAATTAAAACAAAAAAACCTGAAATTTTGATTCCTCATTTCATGAAAAAGGGTTTTCCAGAAGAACATAAAGCACAATGTCAAGGAGGGTTATGGATTTCGCAACGCGAATGGGTAGATTTAATGCTTTATTGGCCGGATATGCCTCCTTTAATTAAACGGGCTTATCGTGATGAAGCCTATATCAGCAAGCTGGAAAATGAAATTGATCGTTTTAATGAGGCTTTAGAGAAGATGGTACAGCACATTAAGCGTTTCGAGACAGGCTTTAGAATAAAAACAGACAGTGTTTTGAAGGAGGGGAAAGAAAGGGGGATTGGAATGAAGACAAAGCGTCTGCGGGAGGGAAAAACAAGAATAAGGCGCGCAAGAGGAGGATCTTGTGCAGCGTTGATGAGGAGCAAGATTTAGTCACAAGGAAAGAGAAAGGCGGAAAAACAGATGGGGAGGGTGTCAGAAATTTCGCGTGACAAAGATTGCTTGGGAAAATGGCGGAAGATTTTTCAGAGGGGGGCGCCCAAGCGAGAGATAAGGAAGTCGTTTGGGGGAAGATGTGAGAGAAGGGGTGATGGGCGCGCGGCTCTGGCCGCTTTTATATGACGTGTTCGGCGGCAATGAAAGATCCCCCATGATGACCATATTCTCAGACAAGTGTTTTTTCACTGATGAAAGAATGGAGCTTAGAGTGATTGTGTTCATTGAGGAGAAAATAGAGCCAGTTGTGCGCTCACTCATTGTGTGAGGCGCTTTTTTTGCCGATAGGGGAAAAAGAAGGAGCGGCATGAAAAAAAGAATGTGTGAGAGTTAAGGAGGGGAAAAAGGTTGAGGAGCAGGTTGGGGGAGAAAATGGAGGGATGAGCAAAACGGGAGAATAAGGAAAAAACAGATAAAGACCCTATAACCTTTATAACTCTCAAAAATTCCTTGTTATAGAAGATCAAAAATTATCACACCTTGTGAATGTGCTGCGGCTTGCTCTTAATATGCTCCAAAAGCATTTTCATGAGATAACTTTCCATATAAATCTCGTAAACACTAAAAATGCTTGTATGAGTATGAACCAGAATATCAATTTACTCATCTTTACCAAATATCTTTTTATACTGATGAGAAATACCCCTATCCTGATTATTCCTAGGGTCATATTCCACGTAAAAAGTGCAATTATACCATAAATTAGAGGCGTTATAAGGAATGAAAATTACACGCGCGATATTATAAATTACGCACTTGATATGATTTTGTAGCTTGCTCTTTTAATTTCTACTCATTTCAGAAGTCTTGTGATTATCTTTAAAAGTTTTATGATAAAACTGATTGTAAGCAGCTCTCTTTTGAGGGGCTTTAAGAATTCCATAGTCTTCACAAATTTTTCTGAATTTTCAGCTTCGGTACTAGAATGATGATCAGGATGCTATTGCAGAGCTCATGTATAAAAAGAAAAATTTAGCTGTTTATCACTGCATTCGTAGTGTACGACAAGAATTCCATAGTCATCGTCTTTATTTACTATCGTTAAATACTGCTACTTATCTATCATTCTTATTTTTATAGGATCGTTTAACTGGTTTCTTTTGAATAGATCAATAGGTCTTATCTTAAGATTTAAAATATGTAGAAAATCATATCGAATGGCGGGGCTGTATTTGGGGATATGGTATCTAAATGAGGGGAGATATAGTTCACCCCCCCTGAAAATACGGGATGTTCTTAATGCTATTCAGAAGGATTTTTTATAAAAATAGATTAAAAAAGAGACGATAAATCAAATATAAAAGGGACAACAATAATAGCCAAAGTTGTCATTATTGTAAATAAACAAGCAGCAACCTTAAATCTAAAACGCCAAAGAATACTAATGGGAGCCGACATTATCGTTGTTATGATGAATCCTACGATAAACCAGTGCATGGATAATTTCATGATATTGATTTTATCTTGATGAAAACGATTTTGTTTTAGTTCTTCCTCTAAAAACACAATCGATAATAGAAAAACCACGATAAACAGGAAATTCTCCACTTGGACAAGCAGGAACAGAAAATTTTTCAAGCTTTAACCATTCTTTTTCGCGTTCTTGTTCCGATATCTTTTTTTCTATTTTTTGTTTTATATATTCTTTGGAAATACAATTAATCGGAGAAGTACTTCCAACAAAAAATTCATCTTTTGTACATCCACGCGCTGTATGATGTGTGAATAAAACAGCGCTTATTGCTATAGCAAATAAAATAAAGTCTTTAAACATAGGGTATTTACTGTCTTTTGTTTCTGACACGCTTTTATTAAGTGATTTCTGTTGAATAAATCAATATGTGTTATTTTTTGTGTTGAAGTATGTGTAAAAAATGTATCTAATTAAAATGGTGATAGTGATCATTCTGTATCTCAATAAGGGTGTGGTGCAGGGACTAAGACCCCGCGCATGCGCGGGGTTTTTGTTCGTTGGAGAAGAGATGACAGCAGGAAATATGCACAAAATATAAGGTAGGCTCTGTAACAAAAATGGTTGGGGCGGTTGTCCTAGAGTGAGGATAGGGGAAAAAATACTCCAAATAAAATAGATTTGTTGTTGCGTATTCACACGTTTGTTTTAAAGAAACATCTTGCTCTAAGCTCATTTCACACCCATTTCATGCTGGCCGTTCGTGAACTTCATACGGGTGTTTGTGAATCATATCGTGAGGGGTATAACGATAAAGCTCTGTCAATTATAAACCCCAGAGATTATAAACATTGCGCATCCTCTTTTTACTTTATGAAAAAGTAAGCCCGCACCATTTTGGGCTCGTCTCCAATATTGCTACATGGGCTTTATTGCGATAGGGATTTTATTGCGCTAGGGGCTGTGGTTCTTGAGATGATTCATCGTCTCGTTTATTAGCAGGGGATCTCTTCATAAAAGGCATGCTTTTCTTATACAGTTTTTCACACCATACAGATCTTTTGGATTGTGAATTGTAAGTGACATGGGGCTGATTGATTTCCATAGAACAGAGAGGGAAAGAATTTTTTGCTCTTCGGGTTCTTCTTCAAAGAGGAATAACGCTATCAGGATCAATTACAGTATTCGTATAAAAAGTTTGTATAAAAAGGATGGGTGTTGAAAAAGGGGTGGATGATGACTCGTGGAGAATGTTGAGCATCAAATGAGCAATAAGGGATCTTCTTTGAAAAGGTGGGCTGTCATTTTCTGGCTCATGGGGTGTTTGGCTTATGGGATTGTTTGGCAACTTATTGAAGGTTTATTGCGGGGGTATTGTGGTTCTCCTTGCAAAGGATAGAAAGCAATGGGGAAATTAAGTTGAGAGAAGGTTATGGAAATGGCTCTGTTCTCAATGACGAATAAGATCGATGAAGCTTATTCTCATTTTTATATAACGGAACAAGGGCATATTATTTTAGGACGTACCCAGGATGTTTTGCCGGTTCCAAGTGATGATTTGCGTGGGGCGAGGGGATCAAAGGGGTGTGGTTCAAAAAATGCGTTTATCATCATTGATTATTTCAATTGAATGAAAACTCGAAAGAGTGTGAGATGTTCTTATTGCAAACCTTTTTATTCAAATTCTCTTATATTGAATTAAGTAAAATCATTTGTCCGCATATTACAAATGGGGGACGGCCTATGGGGAAAAACATTCAAAAATAAAAAATATCTATACGAGGGACAAGGGGAAAAGGGTGTCACAACAGTGAGGCTTGGCATAAGAGATAAGAGAGAGAATTTTACATGAGAGAAAGAGGGACAAGCCCATGGAAGGGGGAAGATATTTCTTGTGTCGTGGCGTGTTGCGTCAATTTCAAAAGCCGTTCGCATTGACATAACACAAAGCGTTGTGGAGATTTAAGTGTTATCAT
Organism: Bartonella queenslandensis; assembly: GCF_018155095.1. Classification (GTDB taxonomy): domain Bacteria; phylum Pseudomonadota; class Alphaproteobacteria; order Rhizobiales; family Rhizobiaceae; genus Bartonella; species Bartonella queenslandensis_B. The sequence goes on from NZ_NAAI01000012.1 coordinate 14,408, forward strand.
TGAGATCATTAAGTTTAAAGCCATTAAAGCGCATGCTTTAAAGGGTGGAGGATTTGCTGAAGCCGATGGAAGTGAGGGAAAATAGAAGCTTATAGGGAAGAAGAAAGAGGCAAAAGAAGAATAAAATGGTGCTGCGAGAGAGGATTGAACTCTCGACCTCTCCCTTACCAAGGGAGTGCTCTACCACTGAGCTACCGCAGCCGTTTTCAATCTTTGCGCTGTCTTGTGCCATATTGTCAGAAAATAGGCAAGAGAACATTTGTATATTCTTGCAAGAAAACGTATCTTATGTCATGACATAAATATTTCTTATACTCTTAATATTTAAGATCATGAGTTGCTTGGATAGAAGCTCAACACTGCTCAAAAGGTTGCGCAATGACACAAATGCATCAAAAACAAAAGCAAGATGAAATGAAACATCAAGACGAAAAGCAAAAACGACGTCAAGAAAGATTGGCACAACAATTGCGGCAAAATCTAAAACGTCGAAAAGAACAAAGTCGAAAAAGAGCGCAATCAGAGCTCTGAAGTGAAAAAAATGTTTTTTTAGTGCATCTTTGCAACCAAACTTCTCAATAATTTGTTCTCATCGTTAGAATGCGTTTTAAAAAACGATCAGTGAAGCATAACTTTCCCAAAGGGAAAAAACTTTTGGAAAAGATTGTGTAAAGGAAAAGAGGGAAAACATATGGATTCTATTCAAATTGTTGGCGGGGAAAAACTTAAGGGAACAATTCCTATCTCAGGAGCAAAAAATGCTGCATTGCCTTTGATGATTGCGGCGCTGTTAACAGAAGAAACGCTTACTTTAGAAAATATTCCTCATCTTGCTGATGTTGAATTGCTTATTCGCATTCTTAATAATCATGGCGTTGGATATGCCGTGGATGGACAAGAGTTTAATGATGATGGTGGCAATTCAAGAACGATTCATTTTACCGCGCAAAAAATAGCAACAACACGGGCGCCATATGAATTGGTGAAAAAAATGCGGGCAAGCTTTTGGGTGATCGGACCTTTGCTTGCTCGATGCTTCGAGGCGTATGTTTCGCTTCCTGGAGGATGCGCTATCGGAACAAGACCTGTCGATTTTATCCTCGAAGGACTGAAAACTTTAGGTGCTCATATTGCGATTAAAAATGGATATGTTCATGCAAAAGCACCAAAGGGATTAAAAGGGGCTCACTACCGTTTTCCCAAAGTTACGGTTGGGGGAACTCATGTGCTGCTGATGGCGGCGACAATGGCAAAGGGAACAACCGTTCTTGAGAATGCGGCTTGTGAACCAGAAGTCACAAATCTTATTCGAACCTTGAACGCCATGGGGGCTCAAATAACCGGTGAAGGAACAACAACACTCAATATTGAAGGGGTAAAAAAACTTAAAGGAACGAGGATACGAGTCATTGCGGATCGAATCGAAGCGGGGACATATGCAATGGCGGTGGCTATGGCGGGGGGAGATGTCTTTCTTAAAAATGCCAATCCTAATCATCTCACAACAGTGCTTAAGGTTCTTCAAAAAACAGGACTTGAGATTCAAATAGAACCTCACGGTATTCACGTTAAACGCAATCCAAGGAACACAAAAATTATGCCTGTTGATATTAAAACAGGTCCTTATCCTGCTTTTCCAACCGATCTTCAAGCGCAGTTTATGGCACTTATGACACGGGCTGAAGGAATTGCACATATTACAGAGACGATTTTCGAAAATCGTTTTATGCATGTTCAAGAACTCAATCGTTTAGGGGCAGAGATAAAACTCGATGGGCAGATGGCAACTGTCTATGGAAAAGAGAACTTGCAAGGGGCTCCCGTGATGGCGACGGATTTGCGCGCTTCTGTTTCTTTGGTGATTGCGGCATTGGCTGCAAAGGGAGAAACAATCGTTAATCGTGTCTATCATCTTGATCGTGGATTTGAGAGGTTAGAAGAAAAATTAGCGCGATGCGGGGCAAAGATTCAACGGTTAACCGCGTAAATCTTGTCAAAGATATGCTGATATTGAAGGGGGGCTGAAAGCGATGGACTGAGGAGGTTGTTTTGGGGGGGCTGCTTGAGAAAGGTTTCTGTGTGTGGGGGGTGAGCGGTATGCGTTTATGACACGGGCTGAAGGAAACCGCGCATATTACGATAATTTTCGAAAATCGTTTTATGCCTGTTCAAGAACTCAAAAGAACTCAATCGTTTGAGAGGCAGAGTAAAACGCGATGGGCGAGAGGGCAACACATCTCATGGAAAAGAGCACGTGCAAGGGGCACTCGTTAAGCGCACGGATTTGCGCGCTTTTTGTTTCTCTGGTGATTGCGGCCTTCTTATCTTGTTCCATTGGCTGCAAATGGAGAAACAATCACTATCATCTTGATCGTGGATTTTTAGAGGGGAGACGAAAAATTAGCGCGATGCGGGGCAAAGATTCAACGGTTAACCGCGTAAATCTTGTCAAAGATATGCTGATATTGAAGGAAGGCTGAAAGCGATTACCTGAGAGAGATTGTTTGGGGGGAGGCTGCTTGAGGGGGCTGGGATGGCATGCTTTTTAGGGAGGCTTGGGGGAAGGACGATGCTTAGACCCGTGCTCTTTTTAATGGTTTGCTTTCTTGTGTGGAGAATTTGGGGGGCGGGGGATGACTTTTTAGAGCACCCTTCAAGATCCTATTTTTTAAGGGTGAGAGGAAAAATGAACGCGATGTGGTGCGAAAATTTAATGGATCACAGTTTAATTTCCTTCAAGGCTATTCTTTAAGTTTCCTCTTTGAGGAGCTTGATCTCAAGGATAAAGGGTTGTTCGTCCTTTAAATCAATGCGGGGTTTATCTCATAGATTTGGAGAGTGAGTATAAGAGTTTGAGGGGGCTCTCATAAAAAAACAAACAATAAATTTTATTGCTAATCTTCTGAAATTATTTTATACCTTAAAGGGTGACTTTGGTCGTCTACGCAGCGACCAAGAGGGATTCAAAAACCCCTAAAATCCGAGCGTAAGAATAAACCTACTTTGTAGGGTTCCCGGGATTCCGGGAGATTTTGCTATGTCCAGGTGCGCTCTAGCACTAAAAGCAAAAAAGCTGACTCGGATTCAGTGTTTTTGACTCCCGGAATACCAATGCGAGGGCGCTCGCAACCGGAGGGGGGCACGAAGTGCAGACTAAAAATCCACATTTTAACGATATTTCAATAGGGCGAAAAATTCGCTTCAGAAGAGAAATGTTGAAAATGTCTCAAAAACAATTAGGGCACCGCTTAGGCGTGACCTTCCAACAAATCCAAAAATATGAAAAAGGCTCCAATCGTGTCGGTGCAGGGCGCTTACAAGAAATTGCTGATATATTGGATATCTCTATTTTCTTTTTTTACTCGGATATTTCAACAAAAGAACCTGTCTTGTTTCCTTATGACGAAATGATCTCAAGCAAAGAAGAGCACATCCTTTTGAAAAGTTTTAGAGAACTCAAACCTAAACAACAAAAAGCAATCTTGTGTTTGATTGCTGAGAGATAAAACACTGCTTTAAATTTTATTGCTAATCTTCTGAAATTATTTTATGAATGAGCCTTATGAGTTTGGTCGTATACGCGACGACCAATAGGGAACTGAAAGCCCGAATCCTCGATACATAAGTTTACCCCACTCTTGTGGGTATCCCGGAATTCCGGGAGTTTTTGCTATGTCCAGGTGCGCTCTCGCACTAAAAGCAAAAAAGCTGATCCAAACTCAGTGTTTTTGACTCCCGGAATACCAGTGCGAGGGCGCTCGCAACCGGAGGGGGGCACAAAGTGCAAACTAAAAATCCACATTTTAACGACATTTCAATAGGTCGAAATTCGATAAAGAGAAATATTGGAAATGCTCAAATATTTTAATTTTTATTGCTAATCTTCTGAAATTATTTTATACCTTAAAGGGTAACTTTGGTCGTTTACGCAGCGATCAAGAGGGTCTGAAAGCCCTAAAGTTTGGTACATAAAAATTAACCTACTTTTGTGGGTATCCCGGAATTCCGGGAGTTTTTGCTATGTCCAGGTGCGCTCTAGCACTAAAAGCAAAAAAAGCTGATCCAAACTCAGTACTTTCAGACTCCCGGAATACCAATGCGAGGGCGCTCGCAACCGGAGGGGGCACAAAGTGCAGACTAAAAATCCACATTTTATTGATATTTCGATAGGCAAAAGAATTCGTCATAGACGCATTTCAATGGGGCTTTCTCAAAAAGAATTAGGGAGCTATTTAGGGGTGAGCTTCCAACAAATCCAAAAATATGAAAAAGGCTCCAATCGTGTAAGTGCAAAATGTTTGTTAGAAATCACTAAAAAATTAGAAGTTCCCATCAGCTTTTTTTATGCGGATTTTTTAACAGCTGATCTTCCTACAAAAGAACTTGTCTTGTTTCCTTATGACGAAATGATCTCAAGCAAAGAAGAGCACATCCTTTTGAAAAGTTTTAGAGAACTCAAACCTAAACAACAAAAAGCAATCTTATCTTTAATTGCTGAGAGATAAAACACTTCTTTAAATTTTATTGCTAATCTTCTGAAATTATTTTATACCTTAAAGGGTGACTTTGGTCGTCTACGCAGCGACCAAGAGGGATTCAAAAACCCCTAAAATCCGAGCGTAAGAATAAACCTACTTTGTAGGGTTCCCGGGATTCCGGGAGATTTTGCTATGTCCAGGTGCGCTCTAGCACTAAAAGCAAAAAAGCTGATCCAAACTCAGTACTTTACTACTCCCGGAATACGTATAAGGGCTGCTTGCAACCGGAGGAGAGAAGTGACGCGTGAAAACTAAAAAAGACAGCAGTCTTATGGTTGATTGCTCATGAGAGTTAAAAGTCTAAAGAGGCGCTTTTTACTCAATAATAAATTATTCTATAGCCTCTTTCTAAGGGAATGGAGTGTTGACATTTCCTTTTGCAGAAATATCTCCATGGCGCCTTTTTCTCTTCGTTTAAAAATCATAAAGTTTTTATCCTTCATCTAGGGTGCCCAGATAAAGCGCCATGAGGTAGAGGTGGGTTAGAGATGCAGGGAGAGAGCTCAGTGAGAGGTGGACTAAAGGGAAAAGAATCTCATGGAACAAAACATCGCGAACAAAACATTGGGAATAAAGCACCGCGAACAAAGCATTGGCAAGGGACTTCACATCATGGTTGCTGTATCGAACGCTCACCAAGCGTTGTTTATGTTTCTCTCTTGGTATGAGGGGGCGTTTGTTTTTCTTGTCTGTGCAAAACTCTTTTTAAAACTAACCAAGCGGCATATTCTTGTAAGACGACACTTAAAAGCGGACGTGTATAGGGAAAAGTAAGATGATCCTCATCATAGCCTTTTATCCGCACGGTTATGGTTGCATGTCCAAGGCTTTCTTGCTGATTTTCTAAGATTTCAATGGAAGGTGATAAGCGCACTTCAACCTCAAGCTTTGAAATATTGTTTGCACTTTTTTCTGTTGCGTGAAAATATTGTAAAAGCAGCGGATCATCGATCAGCCAATGCACATCTGTATGCATTGCTAATTGTTTACACGCCGTGGTCACTTCTCTGCCAACCAAATATGGATGAAAATGATTTTCAAATTCTTCGATGAGATGCTGTGCCAAAGGGGTAGAGGACTGACCAATCAGTTGCACCAGAACATAAGGGCTTTTCCATAAAAAATGGCGTTCAAAGGGCTCATTTGCAAAATGATGGTCAACCCAATGCGCAAGGGTACTTTCATCAATTCCAATCAATGTCCAAGCATACTGCGTGCGCGATACAGAAGAATATTTCTTCTCATGGACTTTTAAATAATCCTCTAAAAGAGCAAGAGCCTGTGAGGGTGGACCTGGCAAAACAACAAGTGTGCTTGCATTACAAGAAAGATAAAAACCAGGAGCTGTGCCGGTCGGATTATCAAGAACTTTTGCTGTCCGAGGAAACAAGGCTTGACGCGCATTATTCTTATCCGATGCAATCCCTAACCGCTCCAATTGACCTTTTATTGTTTGCCAAACATCTTCATGATGCTCCAAAGGTTGCATGACTGCTTGAGAAACGCTATAACGTGTTTTATCATCAGAGGTAGGACCTAATCCTCCACTGATAATGATAAGATCTTCTTGTCCAAGACAGGAGACAACTGTATCACTGATTTGCTGTAAGCAATCCGCACAAACAAAATGACGTGTGACTTGAATATTTCTCTTATTTAAGCTTTGGCTCAAATCTTGTAAATTCGTATTCAAATATTGTCCTGAAAGGAGTTCATCTCCAACCGTGATAACTGCTGCACGATACATGGAGAGAGGATTCACAAGAGAATTGCAAACAGCTTTTGCCATTTGACGCGATGAGGAGTCCCCGCCCAGATCATAAGTAACCGTTTTTCCAGCTCGAATAACCTGATCAACACTCTTGGTCATTTGTCTTGCTTCTTCTTGAAAGCCTAAATGCTCTAACAATAAAGATGTGGTATAAAGCATGGCAGAAGGATTTGCTTTATTCTGTCCAGCAATGTGTGTTACACTTCCATGTGCGGGTTTAAAACAAGCAATTTGGCTTCCCACATGGGCACTGGCTGCAAGCTCCAAACCACCCATTATTCCAGCGGCTAGCTCAGAGAGAAGAGAACCAAACATGTTTTCAGCAACAATCACACCAAATTGCTCTGGTTTTGTGGCGATCCCCAAAGAAACCGCTTCAACATGATGAATATCTGATTCAATTTCTGGATAATTTTGCGCGATTTTCTCAAAAATTTCCTGAGAAAATTGTCCACTTTCTCGCATAACATTGGGTTTATCAGCAAAAGTAACCCGCTTCATTCCATGCGCACGTGCATAAGAAAAAGCATATTCAAATAACCGTTCTAAACCAAAACGTGTCTGTAACCGGACTGTCCAAGCTGCTTCTTTATGACCATATTTTGTCAGATTGGGGTGTTTTAACCAAGCGGATATTTCCGGCGTGATCCCCCAAAAATCCAAGCCCGCATAGAGACCTTCACTATTCTCTCTAATAACACAAAACTGAAAGGGCTTCCTTGGACCAAAAATGTATCTTACGGGACGTATCGTGGCAAACAGATCTAACTGTTGGAAAAGGTGAAGGATAGGAGAAACATAGGCAAGGCTTTTCTCTTGTAAATGCGGTGTGTGTTCTTTTAAAGCCGCTACTTGTTCTTTACTGTGCACAGCGCCTAGTAAAAGGGCATCACTTTCAGCTATTTTTTGCCAAGTCGCTTGAGGAAGAGCATCCCCTTCCTTTTTCCAATATTCAAAACCAATATCACCATAAATAAATTCTATCGGCAATTGAAATGCTTCCAAAACCATTAATGCTGCATCACAGACCTCTGGTCCCACGCCGTCCCCTGGTAGCACAAGAACTTTCTTTTTCATCATCTCTCCCTCCATTCATCAATAACGCTATTCGTCATGACAGAATGATCCTCCCACAAATGCCACCTCACCATGAGAGATAATCTTATATTCATGATTGATGCAATGATTTTTTGTGTGATGATACATTCAAGGTATGACTTTCCCCCTTAACGCTTAAAAACTTGGCTTTATATTTGATCATCTCCTCCCTTGCATCTATTGCCAAGAGGCGTTTAAATCCTTTTTTCATTCGTTCAAGTGCTGTTTTTTTGCGCATCAGGAATCTCTCATAAGATTCACTTTATCTCAATGATTCCTATCGGTTGTACGAAAGAGTCTGCTCTTTTTAAAGTTATCAATCGATTCCCTTTTTCCAATAAGCCTAGAAGATATCTAAGGCGTTGTTGTAAAACCTCTGGATCGCTTGAAGCATTCAAAGCCAAGGAATGCGTGCATTGGGGAGTCTGTGCTGCCATATTTGTTCTCATGTTCCAGCCATTGCAAATTCCGCGAATCCCAAAGGATCATGAAAGTGCTCCTTTGAATTTTACTGTAAGCGAGGGGATAACTTCTATCGTAGCGTTACTAGAAAAAACAGATAAGCTATCTCATCGCGTAATTTTAAATCCTCTTTATTAAAAATAGATTTTTAAAGCAGAGAGAAAAAGCTTCCCTCGTCCTCAATTGGTATAGTAGGGGAAAAAATAACGCGATGTAAGCTCATGGTGTTTAAACTTTCTGCACTTTTTGTTTTAAAGTTTGGAGAGTCATGAGTCCTTATTCTAACTCTAAAGACGTTTTAATCTCTCGAAAAGCTTGATATTCAACACTTAACATTTAAGGCTAAACGAAAATCGTAAGAGTTTTGATACAGATGAAAAAAATGGCTCTTTAGATTTTCTATTTATTGCTCGATTTTATCTCATCACCGCTTTTCGTTCACTTATTTTCATAAATGTCCGTTCGTGAAAATGGATCTATTGGGGATTGGGGGATGTGAGGGGGGGCGTGAAAAATCATTTTTCCCAAAAGAGCCTCTAGAAGCGTACAGCGGAGAGCAGATCATCAAAAGGAGACTCAGAAGAACCGTCATTAAAGGAGGCGCAGAAGAGCTGTCGTTGAAGGGGGTGGAAAGAGCCGCCATCAAAGGAGGCTTAAAAGAAGCCTACCAAAAATCTGGAACTTCAGGCTTTAAATGAGGACCAATCCGTACTGCTGAAACCTTTTCTGCTAAACCAGTGCGATCTGAAATCTCAACCGCTAAACCACAAAGAGTGGCGGGACCACACGCCGGTTCAAAACGACCTTGCTTGGTCTTGTAAAGAAAACGGTGTAACGGTTCTTCTTTATCCATTCCAAGGGATGAGTTGTAATCTCCACACATGCCCGCATCTGTTAAATAAGCGCTTCCACCCTCTAAAATCTGTGCGTCAGCAGTGGGAATATGCGTATGGGTGCCAACGATAACACTTACACGACCATCAAGAAAATGACCAAAACATTGCTTCTCGCTCGTCGTCTCACCGTGAAAGTCAAAAATAATCGCATCCGCTTGTTCCATCAAAGAACAGGCAAACAGGACATTTTCCGCTATTTCAAATGGATCAGCGACTTTGTGTGGCATAAAAACACTGCCTAAAAGATTGGCAACAAGAACACGAGCACCATTCTTGGCTGTAAAAACACCAACTCCTCTTCCTGGAGTCTCTTTCGAGAAATTGGCAGGACGTAAAAAACGATCACTTTCATGCGCATACTGTAAGGCTTCTTTGTCAGAAAAAGCATGGTTGCCGGTGGTGACAACATCAGCTCCAGCCATTAAAAGATCTTGATACGTCTCTTGCTTGAGACCAAAACCACCAGAGGCATTTTCACCATTCACGACAACAAAATCAAGCCGCCATTTCTTAATCAGTTGAGGAAGATGCTCAAAAACGACGTTACAGCCTGTCTCCCCAACAATATCACCCAAAAATAAAAAACGCATAGGTGCTTTAATCACATTTTAACATTTTAAGAAACCTTTTTCTGTAAAAATTCCTTGTACCTGGAGGTCATGTTCAGCGGCCGGAATAGCAGAAACTTCCTGACACGAAAATCCTATGCCCCATAATCTCATTTTATGTCCTTGTTTTTCAAGTGCTTCAATAGCACGATCATAATAGCCTCCTCCATAGCCAAGACGGTGACATTGACGGTCAAACGCAGAAAGTGGAACAATAATATTATTGGGGACAACAACGGCATTGTCTTCTCCGGGACCAAAAGTGCCAAAGCGCATGGGCTTGAGAGTCGTGCTCAGCGAAAATGAACGAAAAATCATGGTGGTGGAATCAAGCACGGCTGGTAAGGCTAAACGTGCACCACGTAACACTACCGCCTCAAGGAGCGCGCGCGGGTCAATTTCCGATTTGATGGGCCAATAGCCGGCTAAAATAAGGCGGGAAAAATTTGTTTCGTTTTTTTCAAGGTACTCAATAAAATGGCAACAAGCACGCTGTGAAAAGAGTATGCGCTCTTCTTTTGAAAGAGCATCACGACGCGATAAACCGCTTTTGCGCTGCTGTGCGCGAAGAGAGGAAGGAGACAAAGGTGTATTGTGAGTCATTTTCTCGCCAAATTATTAAGCTGTTACTTTATAAGCTTTGGGTATTTTAGCTATTGTTGGTATTGTGTAAACCGCTTTTGAGAAAAAGCTGTGCTCGTAAAAAGAGTGCGCACTCTTGTGTTAGAGCATCTTGAGGCGATAAATTGCTTTCGTGCTGTCGTGCACAAAGGAATGAAGTCGGCAGAGTGTATTATTTTTGTAAGCTGTTCGCAAATCTTGTACGCTAAAGCCTATTGTCATTTTGATTTCTTGAAAAGAACCTATTGCTTTTTACCTCATAGATAAAGAGGGGGCTCATAGAAAAGAGAGCTTCATGCAAAAAGGCATGATCAATTGGGGAAAATGATTATAGGTGCAAAAAATGATACAAAAAAGGGTGATCCACAACAGCCGATGGAAAAAGTTGACCCCGGGAACCTATACAAATAGGTGGGCGCCATATGAAAAAGCCCACGGGCTTAATCAGGGACAGCTCCCTTGGAGATCACTAAGGTCTCAGGAATACGTTATTTCCTGTCGAGAAGCGCAGAACACCCCCTTTAATATAAAACAATTTAACAACTTCTGCTAGAGATAAAATAACCTCAATCTCTTATTTTTCATAAAGTTTTACAGGAGGATTTTTACACTCTTGCTGATGATTGCTGGAAATGCCGGCATGATGGATAGATGGCTATTCAAAGTAAAAAAACAGAGGTGGGGGTGAGTGAAGAAACTTTTTTCATTGGCAATGCTTGATTTGATGTTTCAGGGAAATGTTTGAGTTTGATATTTTACTGGAATGTTTGACAGAGGTTGGAAAGGGAATATTTCTTATTCAAGACTGTTGGTTTAACGGATGTTGTGGTTTTAAAATTTTTGCTTTGTGGAGCATATTTTAAGGCTGTTGTATCTAATTGTGAGGGTACGGCTAAAGGGGGAGAGCGTTGTTTACAGACAACATTGTTTGCAGAGCAGAGTTGGGGGATATTTTGTTTGCTGTTTTCTGTAAAAATTTGAAAGCGTAAAAATGTGAATCTGTAAAAAAGGAAGAGGAAATTAAGGATGTGTAGGCTTGATGCGTTGTGTAGGTTTTGGGGCGTGTTGGGCTTTTATCATGGCATAGAATGTGCTGAGAGGGGTAGTGGGGGGATGTGTCTGGTGAATGAGGTGCAGTTTGGAATGAAGAGCGATGTTTAAGTATGTGGGGGTATTGATGAAGGAATGCAGAGTGGGGAAGGAGTGAGTATGGACAGGTTAAGATGGTGTGTACAAGAGTCGGTGGTGCGAAGAGATGTGTGAAGGATGACGTGAGAAGATGAGGCTTGTCTGTTGAGTCTGATAAAGCAGGAGTTGTTGGACGGGCGCTGATAAGTGATTGTTCAAGTGCAATTTGGCTCTGCAAGAAGTTTGGTTATTATTTACAGACCTTTGTTTACAGAGTGGTGCGGGGTGGAAGCTTTATCTTGTAAGGGGGAAGCGGCTTTTTGAAGGGGGGATTGTCTGGTGTTTTGGTAGACCAGTGCTGGTTGAGAACTTTTAGGGGAGGTCAAAAATATTTTAGAGTGGCATTTAATTTGTCGAGTTTGATGGAACACTGCCCTTTAAGGTGCTGTGATCTGAATCTTATATTTTAGGGAGATTAATGAATGATGTTGATGAGCGTGCTTTCGCTTAATCAGAAATCAAACACAAAATCGCTTTCTGTTTTTTTGGTTTGAGTTCCCTAAAGTTTTTCAAAAGGGATTGTTCTTTTTCACTGGCGGTGACTTGATCATGGTGTAGGATATTTCCCTTTGTGGAAATATCCGCTGTTAAAAGATCTTCATAAAAAAAGTTTGTAGAAACTTCTAGTTTTTTAGCGATTTCTAGCAAACACCCTGCGCTTACACGGTTTAAACCTTTTTCGTATTTTTGGATTTGTTGGAAGCTTACTCCTAAAAAGTTTCCTAATGCTTTTTGAGAAATCCCCATTGAAATGCGTCATAGACGCATTCTTTTGCCTATCGAAATGTCATTAAAATGTGGATTTTTGGTTGGAAAATGTGGGTTTTTAGTTTGCACTTTGCACCCCCTCCGGTTGCGAGCGCCCTCGCATTGGTATTCCGGGAGGTTGGATTCACTGAACTTAAACAGTCTCTTGTTTTTAGTGCTTATCGCACTTGGACATAACAAAAGCCCCCGGAATTTCCGGGATAGCCATAATTGTTTATGCGTTAAGTTTTAAGGAATCCAACTCCTTATTGACCGTTGCGTGGACGATCAAAAACACGTATTTATCAATAAAGGAATTTCAGGGGATTAGCAAGAAAATTTAAAATATTTTTATTCGGTTATGCCATAAAATAAAGGCGTTTGAGGTGGGGTGAAAATGGTCTATGAGAGGCAAGGATATATGCTGTTGAGGAACCTTCAAGCATACAAATAAAGTGCTTTTTGTAAGAGAGTGTGTGGAATATTTTAGGGATGGATTTATCTGTCGCGTTTGATAAAGCAGCCTCGTTGAGGAAGAGCTGAAATCACTAGGGGAGTGGATAAGAGGCTGGGGTGTAGAGCATTGTTTACAGACCACATTGTTTGCAGAGCAGAGTTGGGGGATATTTCGTTTGCTGTTTTCTGTAAAAATTTAAAAGCGTAAAAATGTGAATCTGTAAAAAAGGAAGAGGAAATTAAGGATGTGGAGGCTTTATGCGTTGTCTATGTTTTGGGGGGTGTTGGGTTTTTTTATCATGGCATAGAATGTGGTGAGAGGGTTAGTGGGGGGATGAGTCTGGTGAATGAGGTGCAGTTTGGAATGAAGAGCGATGTTAAGTATGTGGGGGTATTGATGAGAGATATTTCTTATTCAAGGCTGTTTGTTTAACGGATGGTGCAGTTTTGAAATTTTTGCTTTGTGGAGCATATTTTAGAGCTGCTTTATTAGTTTTGAGGAAAAACATCGATATATTATGGGCTTTATGGTTGAAATTGATCAAAATAAGAAAAGACAATGACAGTTTATCAGAGGTGCTAAGCGATGTTTTAAGCTTGTTTTAAAAAATATTTTTGAGGGTGGTGTTTTACAAATTTTTTTATCCAAGATGGAAAATGTAAAAAGAAGAAACGCCGCGAATGGCGGCGTGAATGCGTTGTCTATTTGATACTATGCGGAGAAATTCTGTAAAGGAATATGAAGGGCAAAGTATTTAGATATTGCCTTAAATACACAAAAGGCCCAAGTTCAAAATACACTATATAATTGCGTGGTTCAAGCTCAAGAGCATGGTTGAGATCAAGCATGGAAAGTTTGCAATCATTCCGTGGGATGTGACGCCAAGCGCGTTTTATTCTCAAGCTTGAAGAGGAAGCTGGTGCGCTTCATTCATGCATGATGTTTCAAAGAGCTTGCGGTGATTTTTCGTCTAACAGAGCCTCAATGCGCTTTTGAAGCTTTTGCATTTGTGGAGTGTCGTCTAATGCCTTTTCATAAGCTTTAAAGCCGAGTTCTGGACGCTCTGTTGCTTCCATGGCACTGCCCAGTTCAAAAAAGGCTATATAATTGCGTGGTTCAAGCTCAAGAGCATGGTTGAGATCAAGCATGGCAAGTTTGCAATCATTCCGTGGGATGTGACGCCAAGCGCGTTTTATTCTCAAGCTTGAAGAGGAGGCTGGTGCGCTTCATTCATGCATGATGTTTCAAAGAGCTTGCGGTGATTTTTCGTCCAGCAGAGCCTCAATGCGCTTTTGAAGCTTTTGCATTTGTGGATAGTAGTCTAATGCCTTTTCATAAGCTTTAAGGCCGAGTTCTGGACGCTCTGTTGCTTCCATGGCAACGCCCAGTTCAAAAAAGGCTATATAATTGCGTGGTTCAAGCTCAAGAGCATGGTTGAGATCAAGCATGGCAAGTTTGAAATCACTCAGTTGGATGTGAATCCAAGCCCGTCTTATCCAAGCTTCAGCGTGAGTCGGCAAAAGTGCAAGAACATTATCAATATAATCAAGCGCAAGTCCATAGTCGTCACTGTTGATCGCATTTTCAGCCCATGACATTAAAAGATCAATCGTCTCACTTCCCGATTGAGACCATAAATGTTGAAGTTGTTGACTGATCTTTTTCGCCTTTGCAACATCAGCACAATATTTCAATTCTTTGAGTAAACGTGAAATTTCTGCTTCTTTACGTTGCTTCATTCTATCAACATGGGAAAGAGGCTCTGAGTCAAAATCTTCAAGAATAATTGCAGACGAATCAGAATCAGAGAATGTTGAGTGAGGGGCAGAAGAATTAGGGATGAGATCATCTAACGGTAAAAGCGATTGTGGAGAAGGTCTATCTTCAGGAAGCAAAGGAGGAGTTTGCCCATATCCCGAAGAAATAAAACAAAAAATGCCAACACACGAGAGAAAAAAAATTTGCTGGAAAATAGAGAAAAAACGTAACTGAAAAAATCGAAAAATTTTAAAAAAAATCGAAAAATCCATAAAAACAAGTCCCCAAAAGATAAATCACCAAACATTATCACACAAATGGACTCGTAACCAATGGAACTCTCATCTCCCAAAAAAACTTAAAAAAATTTTTAAGCCTACAACTTAGCCCTGACGTGCTCTAAAACGCGGGTTCGTTTTATTAAGAATATAAACACGCCTCTTACGACGCACCAAACGATTGTTACGGTGGCGCTCTTTTAGTGCTTTAAGCGAATTTTTAATTTTCATCATATTCACCGTTTAAACAGTTTACTTAACACAATATCACAATAACTATAAAATAACATTACAACTGAAATATGAATCATAACCCCAATACACTGCTCACCCCATGAACATCGTATTATGATATCACACTTGCATCATAATATTATACAATACACTTTTTCATCGTGATCACAAAAAGAAAAACGCACCCTTAAGGCACGTATTAACACACTTCATTGGCACAACGAATAAGTGAAAATTGCAAAAACTAGAGGAAATCTAACAAGAAGTCTTATTCTTGTCAAGGGTATATCCCTTACAAATTCCCTATGATGTGTTAAGGGCTGCTTTGAAAGTAAAAAATAATAATTGAGCAAAAGAAGTATAAAAAGCGAAAACAAGCTAAAGGATTCTCAGCTTTAAATAAGCTCTGTCAAGGGTGTAATCGCAAGGGATTGGAGAGTTTCGTAGGGGGGGTGTTAAGCCGTTGGATTGTGGAGCGGTGTGGGTTTTGATCTTTTGAGAGGGACGTGATGTTTTTAAAAGAGTAGGGCTTGGAGGGAGAAGCTGTGGGCGGGTTGAAAGGTTAGAAGTGGGGGCGAGCCGTTGGATTGTGGAGCGGTGTGGGTTTTGATCTTTTGAGAGGGACGTGATGTTTTTAAAAGAGTAGGGCTTGGAGGGAGAAACTGTGGGCGGGTTGAAAGGTTAGGAGTGGGAGCGAGCTGTTGCATTGTTGATTGGGATGGAATTTTGTCGTTAAGGGGGCGGGGATCTCCTTAAAACGCAGGGCTTGTTTGTGGGGACTCGTGAAACCCTGTCAGGGAATGGGGAAAAGAATTGAGAGGTGTAGGGGCGTTGTGGAGCCCAATGGATATTGGTGTGGGGTCGAGTTTTGTCTTTGAGGGGGAGGAGAGATGACGTTCTTAATGCTTAGGATAGGGGGGAGGGGGCATAAAGTACTGTGAGGCACGAGGGAAAAAGTGGGGGAGAGACGTTGTTTTTTCAGTTCTTTGGGGAGAAGTATGAAAAAGTATTTGTATATGGGGGTTAAGATTTGCTGGCTGGGCCCGTTAATTGAATGACATGACCCATTTTGCGCTGAGGCTGAATCGTGCTTTTGCCATATAAGTGGATTGAAGTGTTCTCTTGCGTGAGAAAATATTTTAAAGTGCTTAAATTGTTCCCAAGAAGATTGGTCATTTGGCAATTACTATGACGATACGGGCTACCTAAGGGAAGACCACAAATAGCACGGATATGTTGTTCAAATTGTGAAGTGATGCATGCCTTTTGCGTCCAATGACCAGAATTATGCACACGCGGGGCTAATTCGTTTACTAAAAGACGACCATCCATTAAGACAAAAAATTCAATGCAAAGAACACCAACATAATCCAGAGCATTCATGACTGTGGCACTGATATCTTGCGCGGATTTTTGTACTTCAAGAGGAATATGGGATGGAACAAAGGACTTATGAAGAATTCCGTTTTTGTGTTGGTTTTCAGGACAATCATAAAAAATATGTTTCCCTTGTTTTGTGCGGGCTGAGAGAACAGAAATTTCCGCTAAAAAAGGAACGATCTCTTCTAAAATACAAGGCTGTTGGTGAAAAGTATTTAAGGCTTCTTTAAGGGTTTGTTCATCAGGATGATCAAGCTTGAGCTGATTTTTTCCATCATAACCAAAACGACGTGTCTTTAAAAGACCACGCCCCCCTAAGGTTTCAAGGGCAGAAAGAAGAGAAGAAGAATCGTCAATAGCATGCCATGAGGCCGTATCAATCCCTTGATCACGTAAAAATTGCTTTTCAAAAAGTCGATCTTGCGCAATCTCTAATGCGTGGGAAGAAGGATAAACAGGCTTGCTTTTTTCTACGTATTGAACTGTTTCAAGCGAAAGATTTTCAAATTCATAGCTGACAACATCGCACTGAGCAATAAAATCATCTAAGGCTGATGTATCATCATAGGAGGAAACAATATGCTTGTTGGCTGTTTGAGCGGCTGGACAATCGCCTTCTGGGCAAAAAATAATGGTTCGAAATCCCAATTCTGCCGCTGCTATGGCGAGCATGCGTGCCAATTGCCCACCACCAATTAAACCAATGACGCTGCCTGGAGGAAGCATGTGAGATGGCGTGATCTCGTTGGATGGGGAGATGGTGGATAACGGGGACGTGTTAGATGGCAAGGTGGTGTGGGATAGTGAGGGCGTGTTAGATAGCGGGGGCGTGGTGGAAGACGGTGTCATTTTAAACCTCCGTTATAGGCGTGAGGGCGATATTGGTTGTTTGTTGCTGTTCGAAATCCTAATTCTGCTGCTATGGCGAGCATGCGTGCCAGTTGCCCAGCACCAATTAAACCAATGACGCTGCCTAGAGGAAGCATATGAGAGGGCGCGATATCATTGGATGATGAGGTGGTGGATAGCGCGGGCGTGGTGGAAGACGGTGTCATTTTAAACCTCCGTTATAGGCGCCAAGGCAACATTGGCTGTTTGTTGATGACGCCAATCTGCTAATCGTTGGGCGAGATCATGATCGTAAACGGCCATAACCGCTGCGGCTAAAAGGGCGGCATTAATGGCGCCTGCTTTGCCAATGGCTAACGTGCCAACCGGTATTCCTGCTGGCATTTGCACGATTGAAAGTAAAGAATCTTGACCAGAAAGAGCGTGTGAAGGCACGGGAACACCAAAAACAGGAAGTGGCGTAAGCGCTGCAAGCATACCTGGAAGATGCGCAGCACCCCCAGCGCCGGCAATTAAAATTTTAAAACCTGCTTCTTTTGCTTCTTTTGCAAATTGGTAAAGACGTTCAGGGGTTCGGTGGGCTGAGACAATATGCGAACTATGAGAAATGCCAAGATCCCTTAAAATATCGGCACTATGGCACATCGTTTGCCAATCCGATTGGCTCCCCATTAAAATCCCAACATCACACGTTTCTTTTGTCATTCTCAATCCTTTTCAAAGATTCAAGGCGATTCCTTATCAGCATTTTTTAAGAGTTTTATAAGCTCTTTGCAAAGCCAATCTCTGGCAGAAAAATAGTTTTTTTAAAATAAGATGGAAAGGGATAAATTTTAAGGGCGATACGGCAGCTGAAAAATACATCCTTAAAGCTCATGAAGCTCTATCCTTTGAGTCGTCGTATTAAAATTTTGACCGATGGGAAGGTTAAACAGTGAAAGTGTTGTTTCTTTTCAAGAAAAAAGAAAAAAATACATGCTGGAAATATATTCTGGATAAATATTAAGGTGGTCAGAAAATGTCTCAGTTTTTATTGCTAAAATAAATACTGTTACCATATATGGTAAGGTATGGTGCAATTTGAAACACTATTGAAAATAAAAAAGAGATTTTATGGCAAAAGTGCGTTGCAAATAAGGGTGTTTTTGAGAAAAAATAACAGAGGGATATCTTTTATTTCAAAGGCTTCTTATTTTGCTGTTTAGGTAGGGGGGAAAAGAGATTCTTTAATGATTGCTGAGATAAAGAACGAGAAAAATCAACGCTTTAGTACTTTTTCTCAGAGGCGTTTTTAGGTGATGAGGTTTTTCATCATTTCTTCACAGAAATGTAACCACAATACCATAAATATAACGATAATATTAAAGTGAAGGATGAATTGTGAAAAATAAATTCATGGTCTCTTTTTTGCCCAATTTTTTAATATGGTGAATCCTCATAATTCAGAAATAACAGTTAAACCATCGGAATATTTAAGAAAGGAGATTTGAAAGTCATGTTTTTCCCATTTTTAATCGCTTTAGGCACTGCAATAACAACGGTGTATGGCAAAAAAAATATAAGTTATGCTTTGTGGGCTCTCTTATTCGTTGTTATTCTTCTGACGTTTAATCATCACGCAACTTCTACTTTGAATTTATCTTTTTGAGAGAATAGCCATGGAAAATGTTGAACAAAAAAATCCTCATTTCGTCATATTGATGAATACGCTAGGACTGATTGGATTGTCCATTGTCTTGGTGGTCGCTTTTTATTATCAATTGGTAAAATTTGAGTTGCCTTGTCCCCTTTGTTTGTTGCAACGCGTTGGATTGATGCTGGCTGGTTGTGGCTTCTTACTCAATATTCACCATAAGGTGAAAAATACCCATTATGGTATGGTTATTATCGGCTGTATGGTAACCAGCGCTGTGGCTGCGCGTCAGGTATTTTTGCATATCACACCTGATGATCTGGGATATGGTTCAACGTTCTTTGGATTGCATTTTTATACTTGGGCTTTCATTATTTCTGTTCTTTGTATCTTTGCTGTTGCGTTCGTCATGATCTTAGGCGAATTGGCTCACAAATTTAAAGAATTTTCTCCTTTTCCAATCTTGAGTAAAACGGCAAGTTTCTTATTTGTATTTTTAATTGCGGCAAATTTGCTTTCTACCATACTAGAATGCGGTGGCGGACAATGCGCTGATGATCCTGTACGCTATGAATTGTTATCGAATTGGTTCCCTTCAGATTCTTGAATTTTTTAATTATTCCTCATTATAATTTTACTATTAAAGAGGCGGACATGTTAAGAAGTCCGCTTCTTTTTTATTGAGTCGATGGTTTGTAAAGATTTTTGATCTTCTCAAGGCAATTTATCAAGAGGGGGGCTTTTATGCGTATTTGCGATTGATCTTTTTTAAAGAAAGACGTGGATTGTCGTTTTTTTGAAGCTCGCATTCTTTTCAGCGAGTTTGAAGGATTCGTATAGGGGCCGTTGTTGAGCCGTTGGACTGTCTTGTCGTGCAGTGGGGAGGGGAAGAAAAACTGTTTCTAAAAGGCGCATTAACTATAAAAATTTTTTGTTCTTGATTTTTTTAAACTTTGTGATAGATGAGTTATTATATTCATTTTGGTGCTTCTGAAGTATCTTAGATGCTTCGAGAGGGGAAATTTGAAATTCTGGAAATTATCTCAATAATTTTCTGGAGAGGTTTGTTTATGAGAGGCAAGCCTTTTTTTTTAATCGTTTTTTTTAAAGATTTTTCCTTTCAGTGTGAAGCTCCTTTTTAGAAAAGGATGCGCGTTTGGTGATGATGCTTCCTATGAAAAAACTTTGACATAGAAGAACAATTTATCGTTGTCGAGGTTGAAGGAGAAAATCAAAAAAATTTTCCCATGTCCAACTTTCTTAAAGGAGAATCCAGTCAATAGATTTTTGTCCGTTATAAAAGCGCCGCATGGAGGGAAAGATTCTTTAAAAAGTTGTCAAGGCACACTTTTGCCTAATCAGAGATCAACCATAAGATTGCCTTTTGTTTTTTGGGTTTGAGTTCTCTGAAGTTTTTCAAAAGGACATGTTCTTTTTCGCTATAGGTTTCTTGATCATGGTTTGGGAGACTTTCTTGTGAGACAAGGTCTTCTTTTGTGGCAAGATCAGCGGCTAAAAGATTCGCATAAAAAAAGCTTATAGGGATTTCTAATTTTTTAGCGATTTCTAACAAACATTTTGCGCTGACACGGTTGGCGCTTTTTTCATATTTTTGGATTTGTTGGAAGCTGACACCTAAATGGTTTCCTAATTCCTTTTGAGAAAGCCCCATTGAAATGCGTCTTTGACGAATTCTTTTACCTATAGAAATATCAATAAAGTGTGGATTTTTAGTTGGCACTTCGCACCCCCTCCGGTTGCGAGCGCCCTCGCATTGGTATTCCGGGAGTTAAAGGTACTGAATCCGAGTCAGCTTTTTGCTTTTAGTGCTGAGCGCACCTGGACATAGCAAAATCTCCCGGAATTCCGGGATATCCGCAAAGCGGGTTCATTTTTACGCTCGGATTTAGGACCTTTAATCCCTCTTGATCGGTGCGTAGACGATCAAAATATCTTATAAGTGATAAAGGAATTTCAGAAGATTGGCAAGAAAAATGAAAGGTGTGTTTCTTATCTCTCAGAGATCAACCATAAGATTGCCTTTTGTTTTTTGGGTTTGAGTTCTCTGAAGTTTTTCAAAAGGACATGTTCTTTTTCGCTATAGGTTTCTTGATCATGGTTTGGGAGACTTTCTTGTGAGACAAGGTCTTCTTTTGTGGCAAGATCAGCGGCTAGAAGATCCGCATAAAAAAAGCTTATAGCGATTTCTAACAAACATTTTGCGCTGACAAGGTTGGCGCCTTTTTCATATTTTTGGATTTGTTGGAAGCTGACACCTAAATGGTTTCCTAATTCCTTTTGAGAAAGCCCCATTGAAATGCGTCTTTGACGAATTCTTTTACCTATAGAAATATCAATAAAGTGTGGATTTTTAGTTGGCACTTCGCACCCCCTCCGGTTGCGAGCGCCCTCGCATTGGTATTCCGGGAGGTTGAAAATACTGAACTCGAATCAGCTTTTTTGCTTTTAGTGCTAGAGCGCACTTGGACATAGCAAAAACTCCCGGAATTCCGGGATACCAGCAAAGCGGGGCAAATTCATGTACGAGTTTTCGGGTTTTCAACTCCCTATTTGACCGTTGCGTGGACGATCAAAAACACGGACCCATCAATAAAGGACTTTCAGAAGATTGGCAAGAAAAATGAAAATATTTCTATTTGGTTATACCGTAAATAGGGGTGTTTGAAGTGGGGTGAGCATGGTTTATGAGAGGCAAGGATATGCCGTTGAGGGACCTTCAAGTATATATGGCAAAAAGGGTAAGGAAGATATAATAGAAGGCTGTTCATTTACAGGAGATAGCAAAATAGCGGGGAATCTTACAAAGAAAATATATTAAACTATTCAAATATTTATAGCGGATTTATCCACTTTGGTATCTTAATTGTGGAGACAGTGTATTTGTGGCAGCATGACTTCCTCTGGCATTGTTGAGTGTGAAAGATCTATAGCGTTGCAGAATTTTTAAATTGTGCTTAAACTTTCAAAACTGAAAAATAGAGGGGGGGAGTTCATGAATAAAATCATTATAACTGCTTTGCTGCTGTGCACTGTAAGGGACTCGGCTGATTTTGTTATCATTGATGATGATCAATTGCTAAGCTGCAAAAAGCTCCTTGATGCCTTTAGGGCGCAAAAAATTCTTGATGCTTTTAGGGGGCAAAAAAGAAGCCTTAATCTCATCAGCTCTGCTGATGAAAAAGCAGGAGTAGTATTTTGGCGCAAGTAAATGCAACAACCAAAAATCGCTTGTTTATGCTTTTATTGGGTAATGGCTTAGTGTCATTTGGGGGCTGGATTGATTATATCGTGATTTTGACCCTATCTGTGTTTTACTGGAAAGCTGATCAATATGATGTCGCTTTGATTGGAGCGGTAACCTTATTACCGGGAATCGTTCTGTCTAAGCCAATTGGAATGCTGGTAAGTAGCCATTATATGATCCATTGGTTGCGGGTATCACTGCTGTTACGGGCACTGTGTACTGTCGTTTTATTAATGGCTACGAGTCTGCAAGGATTTATTATAGTGGCAGTCATGCGAGCAACATTCAATAGTATTGCTCTTCCAGCAATTTCTGTTCTCAGTGCAAATTCTGTTCCCAAAAAAGAACGCAACCATTATTATTCTGTGCTTAACATGATCAATAGCGCAGCAAAGATGATCGGACCCGCTTTGGGGAGTGCTCTGTCTGTCCTTTTATCAGATACCTATACTTTATTATTTTCGGGATTTTTGACATTCCTAGGCTTTATTGTGTTTTGTTGTATTGGTGCACAACGTGTCTCGTCGCTAGGAATAAAAAAAGCGAATATCACGCAAGCACAGCAGAGGCTTTATGGGACAGCTTGGTATGCCTATGTGGGGGTGATATTCATTTATTTTGCCATGGTCTTTATGGTGAATAATCAGTTGCCCGTTATTCTCAGCACAATGAAAATGAATAAACAGACTCTTGGAATGCTGGTATCTGCTTCAGCGATTGGTAATTTTCTCTATGGGTTTTGGCGTGTGAAAAAATCAAAGCATAACCCCCTTACAGGAAAAATATCGGAATTGTTAATGCCAGCCATGTCAACAATGGTTTGTTTTGTCATTATCTCAGTGTGCTTTTTTTACTTTGATTTACTTCATATTGAGACTTTGTTGCTTTGTTTTTTCCTTATTGGAATGGTCAGTGCGTGCTTTTTCATTTCTTCTAACATTTATCTGGTAACCCATTTCAATGAACAAATTGGCATTGCTTCCGGATGGGTACAGTCTGTACAAAATTTAGCGATGTTGGTGGCGCCGTTTGTGGGAGCCTTTGTTTTAAGTCATACTTCTTCGGGTGGTAAGTTATTCCTTCTTTCTGGCGTGGTTGGATTATGCTGTTTATTGGGGATTAGGATGTTGGTGAAAAGTTCTTTGTCCATTATTTCTTCTGTATGAGGGGCTTATCAATGAAACACGTATTTTATCCTATATAGGCAACACCGCTCTTTGAGCTGTGTGATATTAGTGATATTTGCGATGCGAAACTTTAGGCGGGGGTATTTTTGCCCCCTGATTGAGCGTTCCTTTGAAGTTCATATCACCAATTTTATGAAAGCGGGCGTGGAAATTTAACTGTCAAAAAGTTTAATATCGGGTGGTTGAGATGAATTTATTTTTAAAAAAGAGTCCATTCTCTCTTTTTTCTTCTCTTTTTATTTCTAAAGTTGGCGACTATGCTTATGAAGTTGTTTTTATTTTACTGGTCTTAGAATTAACGGATAACGCCTTTTTTACAGGTCTTGTGTATTTTTTTCGCTTTATTCCTTTTCTCTTTTTTGGACCTATCGGCGGTTGGTTAGCAGATAATTTTTCTCTGAAGAAAAATATGATCTTAAGTGAATTGGTGAGACTATTTGCCTCATTATTCGTTTTGATAACCACTATAACAGGGACTGCTCATATTATTGTTCTTATTTTTGCAGCAATAGGTACAACAATAGGAAGAAGTATTTTTCAACCAAGTTTTCAAGCGGCTATCCCGAAAATGTTTCCAAAAAAGGATCTGACAAAGGCAAATAGCATTGCACAAATTATAGAGGAAACAGCATCCGTAATCGGCCCTTTAGTTTGTTCCCTATTGCTGCTGTTCGCCAATAAATCAGCTGTTCTTATTTTTGATTTTTTTACCTATCTTATATCTATTATCGTGTTATTTAATCTCGTGCATTTAGATTCAAGCGAGAATAAACCATTCAATTTTATAAAAATTTATCGAGAAACTGCTTCCTATCTTCAATATATTTCGACTGAAAATAAACATCTATTTATTATACTCGTTGGATCGTCGTTTGCTATTCTCTTTACGGGTGCAATTTTAAGATTTTTTAATTCCAGCTTTTGTTCTTTCCTTTGGAGGAGAAGAAAGCCTTGTGAGTTCACTTTTTTCTCTCATGGCTGTTGGAACGATTATCGGTGGTCTGTTCTATCATAAAACTATATCCAAGATTACATCACTAAAGCTCATGGTCTTTTGGCTTCTTTATGGGGGTGTTCTGTTTATTATGCCTTTAATTTCAATGTGTTATTTAAAACTAATTTTAGGGATCGCCTTTCTTTTAGGATTAATTGGTGCATTTGTGGATATTAGTTTAGTCTCAGCTATTCAATTATATTCTCGTCGTGAAGATTTTGGTAAGAGTTTTGGAACTTTTTCAACTTTAGCGAATTCTGCTGAAGCCCTATCTGGCTTTATTGCTGGACTTTTTGCACTCGTGGGATTAATGAGTTCTTTTTTAACGATGTCTGCACTCATTGTTTTCACTGGAATGATTAGCATTATAAAAATTAAGAAAAATAAAGCGTTGACACCTCTTAACACGACAGTAGAGGATGATCATTAATCTCTTTGATATCCCCATGCTGTTTCTTTTTCTAAGACGGTTCATTTATTATCCTATTATGCCTTAAAACATCGCTCTTTGAAGTTGATATTAGTTATATAGCTTTTACCCATTGCGGTGTTTTTTTGTGAGAGTGTATTGTAGGGCTTATCAAGCCTTTTGTAACACAGCCCTTTGAGGGGATGGGGTTTTGATGGTGGAGATATGGGGTGGATAAGAAGTTTTTTGGGGAGGAGGGAGAGCATTGTTTGTAAGAACGGTGTGGGGTGGGAAGTTTTGTTCTTTGGAGGAATTTTTTAAGAAGATTGTTTGGTGGTGGTTTGGAAATTTTGTTTGTTAATTTCTGTAAAGACGTAAAATCGTAAAAACGCGGATCTGTAAAAAAGAAGAAGACGTTTAGGGTGTGGAAGCTTTATGTGTTGTGGAGGTTTGGGGGCAAGCGTGTTGGGTTTGTGCCATGGTGTGGAATTTTCTGAAAGGACTGGGAGGAGAAGAATTTGGGGAACAAGTCTTGTGAATCGAGGGGAAGTGGGAGGAAGAAGCGGTGTGGTTGGCAGGAGGGGATAGGCAATGAAAGGGAGGGAGAGAGGAAAAGAGCCTGAGAATGGAGGAGAAAAGCTTTATTCTGTAGGGGGAAGGGCAAGAGGCTGGGGTGTAGAGCTTTGTTTACAGAGTAGTGTGAGGTGGAAAGTTTCATTGGGTTTTATTCTGTAAAGACGTAAAATCGTAAAAATGTGAATCTGTAAAAAAGAAGAAGTTTAGGGGATGGAAGCTTTATGCGTTGTGGGGGGGTACGCGTGTTGGGCTTGTGGCATGGTGTGGAATGGGGGGAGAAGAATTTGGGAGAACAAGTCTTGTGAATGAAAGGGTAAGCTGAGATGAAGAGGGCGAGCTGGAGGAGAAAGCCTGTGAATGAAAGATACGTTGGGGTGAAGAGCGATGTTAAGTGTGTGGGGGGCGACGGGGGCTGGGAAAGGGAGGATGTTGGCAGGTGTGGAGAGAAAAATTTAGGAAATTGAGTATAATTTCTATCACTCTGAAATCAAGATCATAACAAAAACCAAGATTATAATAAAAAGTGGAAGAAATAGGCAGGTAAAATTGGAGTGGATAAAGTTGTCATTCTCAAAATGGAGAGTGAGTTTTTTTAAGAACAGAAGAGAGCAAACTTGAAAAACCTTTCTCTTTTTGTTGAATTTTTATTCACAAATTTGAGAAAATAGGATATGAACGCTGAAAAATAACGCACAGCTTAACAAAATATATGCACTGTAAAGGAAATGATTGTTTATGTCAAAAGAAGAAGTTTTAGAATTTTCTGGTATCGTTACTGAACTCTTACCTAATGCGATGTTTCGTGTGAAACTGGAAAATGATCATGAAATTATTGCCCATACCGCTGGAAGAATGCGAAAAAATCGTATTCGGGTGTTGGCTGGCGATAAAATCATGGTCGAAATGACCCCTTATGATTTGACAAAAGGACGCATTACATACCGTTATAAATAGCCTCATGGAAGGTTTGTGCTTTTTTGTCAAATTCACAATATTCTTTCTGTTATTTTGAACAGACCTTTAGGGTGTTTATCGATGTGTGAGACAAAATGCAATGTTTAAAATCACCTTGAAAGGGTGTAAAATCAGTGCGGAAAAAGAATAAGGAGATCAATAGCGCTTGAAAGGAAGCGTTTAAAAAGGGGCGCTTAAAATAGGGTACGAGAAAAGCCGATTTGCAAGGGGTGGAAATGAAAAATATAAAAGAGTGGAGGAAAAAACAAGTGGCAGAAAATCTCGGGGAAGAAATTCATTTGGTGCTTGCCTCCGCTTCACCACGGCGTTTAGCGCTTCTGGCACAAATAGGCATTGATCCTCAGCAGGTTTATGCAAGCGATATTGATGAAACACCAAAATTAAAAGAACATCCTGCAAACCTTGCCAAACGTTTGGCAAAGGAAAAAGCGCTGAAGGCACAAGAAACTTTGCTCTGGTACACTCAGAAGACCCAAGAAGAATTGCAAAATGGTCAAGAAGGGCTGTCCGCGCAGAAAATGATTATCTTAGCCGCTGATACGGTGGTGGC
Source organism: Bartonella queenslandensis (assembly GCF_018155095.1). Taxonomy (GTDB): domain Bacteria; phylum Pseudomonadota; class Alphaproteobacteria; order Rhizobiales; family Rhizobiaceae; genus Bartonella; species Bartonella queenslandensis_B. Next base: position 40,882 of record NZ_NAAI01000012.1, read on the forward strand.
TGTTGGGCGTACTATTCTTCCCAAACCGGAAGGCGAGGAGGAGGCTTATGAATGTTTACGCTTCCTTTCTGGACGCGCACACAAGGTTTATGGCGCCATTTGTGCTTTGAATGAACAGGGAAAAATAACCGTAAAATTGGTTGAAAGTCGTGTCCGCTTTAGACGCTTAACCTCTTCTATGATGAAGGCTTACCTTGCTTCAGGAGAATGGGAAGGGAAAGCAGGTGGCTACGCTATCCAAGGAAAAGCAGGGGCTTTTGTGGTCTATATCGCCGGCTCTTATTCTAATGTTGTGGGATTGCCTTTGGCTGAAACGGTTGATCTGTTAACCGCTTATCACTATCCACTTTATTCCCATTGGGTGGAAGAAACGCCCTAGAGAAATTTTAAGGCAAAATCCATGCAAGGTGAAAAGCACCAAAAAGTACAAAGCGGGAATGAAATAAGGCAAAATGAAAAAAGAGAAACAGAAGAAAATTTAATGAAAGAGGAAAAAACACAGACCTCTCAAAGTCAAAGGAAGTTCTCTGAGCAAAAAGAACCCAATTTGCCAAAAGAGGATCGTCCACCGCATCCTTGTCCTATTTGTGGTCAAATGTCACAAAAATCTTCTTATCCTTTTTGTTCTACACGATGCCGTGCTGTTGATCTTAATCGCTGGCTTTCGGGTGCTTATATCCTTCCACCCCCGACACAGGTAAGCGATGAAGAAGAATAAAGGGGCATGTCTCTTGAGGAGAAAATGCTGAGAGGGCTTTTTTGTATGAACGCTGAAGAGAGGCAGGTCGTGTTCTAGCGGGGAAGCTGAGTGAGGATACTTTGCCTGCTAGATTGAAAAAAAACTTGAGTTTTAGCGGATGGGTGATGAAGCTAAGGAAATGTCTGAGCCTTTTGGTTTGGGATTGGAGGGAGATTGCGTGTTGGGAAATGGGGGCTGCTGAGGAAATGAGGCTTTAATCAAGTCTGGTTATTGTGTTGATGAAGGGGCAGTCCTATGGTGGAGGTTAGGTGAGCTTTACGTGTTGAGGTAAGCGTGAGGAAAAATCGCAATCCAAATGACTTGTAAAAACCTAAACATTCAAACAATCATGACGATTCCTCCACGTGATAATTTCAATATTATGGGGAGATACCATTTTAGCTGCTGGGAAAATCCTCCAATAGATGAACTTCCTTACGGATAAGTCCGTCTTAAATCTTATATTCAGTCAGAATATCAAGACAATAAGTGCCATATAGAATATGTATACTCTATACTTACCATGTGTTTTGTATGTTAAGCATCCAGTTTTGGGTGTTATCAGAAATGATGATCGTTTTTTAATCGCGTGAAAAATTGATTTACAATCACTTGATTGCAAACTGATACATTGTTAACATCATTCTTCAGCAAGATTGCTCTTATTTTTGATGTAGGAGCTTTTCAGGAAAAAATACAATGAGATAGGGGGGGTAAGATGTTGAAATATTTATTACCGTTACCGCTTATGTTGGTGGCGGGTTGCGTGTCTATGAATTATTCATCAAGTTATGTTGATCGACATATTACGCAGGCTGATATAGAATTAATTGCTCATGATTTTGTTCGAAATCTGAAATACTCTTTCCCACCAGCTAAAACAACATTTATTGTGAAAAAAAGTAAAGTAGAAGATAATTTTACGCCTTTATTTATCGATCTATTGCAACGCAATGGATATTGCGTGATCTATACAGATCAACCCAATAAACAATCAAATGGTGTTCAGTTGACTTATCAAATAACGCTAATAGATATAGGTATTCTGTCGACTGTCTCTTATGATGAGGCGGGAGTAACACGTTATTATATACGTACTTATAATAGATAAAATCCTGTGGTGGTTTATCTAAAAGGAATAGATAATAAAGACGTTTTGGAAGAAAAATCTACTTAAGAAGTAAAACTATAGACCCATCGAGATAAAACTCCGGTGGGAATGGTGAAGTATTTCTCCCAAGACTTTGATGTTTGTTCCTCTATGAGGCTGTAAAAACATTATCGTTTGAGGTTTTGCGATGTCCTGCTATGCCGTAAAATATCATTGTTTGGGGGCTGGTGATAGCAGGCATCGGAAATTTTAGGCGGGGATATTGACAAATAGAACCTTTGAGGGCGCTTTTGCTTAATCAGAAAGCAACCACAAGATTGCCTTTTGTTTTTTCGGTTGGAGTTCTCTAAAGTTTTTTAAAAGCAAATATTCTTTTTTGCTGTAGATGTTTTGATCACGGTGTGAGGGATTATCTCCTGAGATAAGATCTTCTTTTGTGGCAAGATTGGCGGTTAAAAGATCGGCATAAAAAAAGCTTATGGGAACTTGCAGTTTTTTAGCGATTTCCAGCAAACATTTTGCACTGACACGATTGGTGCCTTTTTCGTATTTTTGGATTTGTTGGAAACTAACACCTAAATGGCTTCCCAATTCCTTTTGGGAAAGTCCCATTGAAATGCGTTTATAACGAATTCTTTTACCTATTGAAATGTCAATAAAATGTGGATTTTTAGTTGGAAAATGTGGATTTTTGGTTTGCACTTCAAGCCCCCCTCCGGTTGCGAGCGCCCTCGCATTGGTATTCCGGGAGTAACAAGTACTGAACCCTAGTCAGCTTTTTGCTTTTAGTGCTGAAAAGCACTTGGACATAGCAAAAACTCCCGGAATTCCGGGATACCCACAACAGTGGGTTCATTTCTACGCTAGGGTTTAAGGGCTTGTTTTCCCTCTTGATCGTTGCGTGGACGATCAAAAACATGTCTCAATTTGTAAAGTAATTTCAGAAGATTGGCAAGAAAAATCAAAACGTTTTTATTTTGTTGTGCCGTTTCCGGTTGCGGGCACTTTCGCGTTGGTATTCCGGGAGTCTAAAAGTACTGAGCTTAATCAGCTTTTTGCTTTTAGTGCTAGAAAGCACCTGGACATAGCAAAATCTCCCGGAATTCCGGGATACCCGCAAAGCGGGATAAATTTATGTACTGAGCGTTCGGGTTTACTATCCCTATTTGACCGTTGCGTGGACGATCAAAAACATGTCTCAATTTGTAAAGGAATTTCAGAAGATTGGCAAGAAAAATGAAAACCTTCTTTATTGTGTTATGCCATAAATAGGGAGTGAGAAGGGTTTATGAGAGCAGGGATATGTCGTTGAGGGAACTTCAAGCATATCAATTTAAGCGCTTTTTTGTAAGAGTGGGTGATGAATATTGAGGCTGTCTTTTCTTGTTGCATCTGATGAAACAGTTTCGTTTGAGATGGGTTGAAGTCCGTAGAAGGAGGCTTTGTTCTGTAGGGGGAGGGTAAGAAGCTGGTAGCCTTGTTTACGAAGCAGCGTGGGGTGGGAATTTCATTGGGCTTCGTTCTGTAAAAATGTAAAAGCGTAAAAATGTGAATCTGTAAAATGAGGTGGGGGATTTATGCCTCGTGTGTGTGTTTTGTCATGGTGTGGGATAGGGTGAGAGGATTGGGGAAAACGAGCTTGTGAATCGAGGGGGAAAGTGGGAGAAGAAGTGGGGGTGTTGGCTAGAGGGGATGAGGAATGGAGGATGAAGAGAGAGGGGAGAAGAGTTCGCATATTGAGGGAAGGCTTAAGGGGAAGGCGTTGCAGTAATCTCAAGGATGCTCGGCTTTTAAAGAGAAATTTGGAGAAGTCAGGAAAGCTCTGGATGTTTGAGTTGAGGGGAAAGGATTGATGAAAAAGGCATGAGCTTGAAAGAGATTTTGGGAGGAGAGCGCTTTTGGGGTGGGAAAACTGAATGTTAGGAAGCGGTTAGAGGGATTTTTTTTAAGAAGATTGTTTGGTGGTGGGGTGGAGGTTGCATTGGGCTTCGTTCTGTAAAAATGTAAAAGCGTAAAACTGTAAAAGTGAAATAAAGGATTTATGCCTTATACGTGTTTTCTGTCATGGCGTGGGATGGGGTGAGAGGATTGCGGAGAAGCGTTTGCGAATGGAGGGATACGTTGAGAGGAAGAGGGGGGTGGCTAGAGGAAAGAAGAATGGAGGATGAAGAGAGGAGAGAACGAGTTTGCGAATGGAGAGGAAAGTGAGAGGAAAAGGAGGGGATGGCTAGAGGAGAGAAGAATGGTGGATGAAGAGAGGGGAGAGCGAGTTTGCGAATGGAGAGATACGTTGAGAGGAAGAGGGGAGACGAGAGTGTGTTGATGGGAAAGGGATGGACATGGAATGCGTGAGGGTAAAGGGATTTGTTCGTAAACTTCTGTGAAATGCTGTCGTTTGAGCTATGGGGAGATTAGAAAATTCTTACTTTGTAAAGACGCATCATGTTGGCAATATGCGGATGGTCGGTTTGCTTTTTGTATTTAAGCGTGAAGAGGCAACAAAAAGTGTGGGGAAGAGAGGCTCAAAGAGTTGGTGTGAGGGCATCGTATGAGGGGGGATTTCTGGAGGTGGGGATACGGGGCAAAAAGTGAGGCTGTCGTTTATAGATCTTTGTTTACACAGTGGTGTGGGAAGTTTTGTCTTTTAGGATAATACTGCTTTTTGAAGGCGTATGGATTGCTGTTGGGTGTAAAATTTTTTGAAGGCGTGGGGAGATTAGAAAACTCTTTATGAGCCAAGAGCGGTAACCTTGACAACAGGTTGAGACTGGCTTGTTCCTTTTATAAAAGTTGGTTTCTGCAAAAGAATTTCGTTGATCGGTGGTTTGAGAGTGTGAGAGGGCGTATAAAGATAAAAGCGTCGTTTTATTGGAAAGTTTTTTGCTTGAAGGAGATTTTATATGGGGAGACGTTCAAAAAAGGCAGCATTTAGAGCAGAATGAACATCAATCCTCTATGTTTTTTCTTTAATGCGCTCTCCTGAATGTTGTAGGGGATAAAAAATTGTGATTTGTCACAAGGAATAAGATCGTTTGGGGAATGAGGTCATTTTGGGAATAAGATCATTTGGGGAGACCTGAAACCTTAGTGCTTTTTTTAGGTTCTATTATGTTGTTTGCACCCGTTTCTTGTTCTTGTTTTTTCTTTGATGTTTTTGCTCTTGCACTCGTTGGGAGTAAAACCCATATTCATTTTAACACGATGGTTCCTTCATCATTATCATTTTCGCTATTTTATAGGGGAGATAATTTATCGGGGAGATAAGCTTTGGGTCGTAATGAGGTGAAAAACACCTATTGAGGAAGAAAAAAGGGCTGTGGTGGGGATAAAAGGTGCACCAAAAGGCTGCACAAGAAAGGAAAAAAATGAACCTAGAAAAATATAGCGAACGCGTGCAAGGGTTTTTACAATCCGCGCAAAATAACGCTCTTGCTTCTGATCATCAGCAATTTATGCCGGAGCATTTCCTCAAAGTGTTGTTAGACGATTCCCAAGGATTGGCAGCATCGCTTATTCAAAAGGCTGGCGGGGATCTTACGCTTATTCAAAAAACGCTAAAAGAAGCTCTCGAGGCTTTGCCAAAAGTGCAGGGGGGAAATGGACAACTCTATCTCTCGCAGCCGGTGGCAAAAGTCTTCGCACTTGCTGAAGAACTCGCGCAAAAAGCTGGGGATCAATTTGTGACTGTGGAGCGCATATTGCAAGCGCTTCTTATGGAAAAATCCGCAAAAACAGCCGATATTCTCACAAAGGCTGGGTTGACACCACAAGCGCTTAATCGGACAATTAATGCGCTGCGGAAAGGAAAAACAGCCTCAAGCCCCCATGCCGAAGGACAATATGAGGCCTTACAAAAATATGCCCGTGATCTCACAAAAGATGCACGGGAGGGAAAACTCGACCCTGTGATCGGGCGGGAAGAAGAAATTCGACGGACCATTCAAGTGCTCTCGCGGCGGACAAAAAATAATCCTGTGCTGATTGGGGAACCTGGGGTTGGCAAAACTGCCATTGTGGAAGGGTTGGCGCTGCGTATTGTCAATGGCGATGTGCCGGAAACTTTGCGCGATAAACAACTCTATGCGCTCGATATGGGAGCGCTTATCGCGGGGGCAAAATATCGCGGTGAATTCGAAGAACGTCTCAAAGCGGTGTTGGCTGAAGTGCAAGCCGAAAATGGACAAATTATCCTCTTTATTGATGAATTGCACAATCTCGTGGGAGCAGGAAAATCCGATGGTCCTATGGATGCTTCCAACTTGCTAAAACCTGCTCTGGCACGTGGAGAACTCCATTGTGTAGGCGCGACAACCCTTGATGAATATCGAAAATATGTCGAAAAAGATGCTGCTCTGGCTCGCCGCTTTCAACCAGTCTTTGTTCCAGAGCCCTCTTTGGAAGATACCATCTCTATCTTGCGCGGTATTAAAGAAAAATACGAACAACACCACAAAGTGCGTTTGGCAGATAGTGCTTTGATCGCAGCCGCAAAGCTCTCTTCACGTTATATTACGGATCGTTTCTTGCCGGATAAAGCGATTGATCTGATCGATGAAGCTGCTGCACGCTTGCGTATGCAAGTCGATTCAAAACCAGAAGAACTCGACGCCCTTGATCGGCGAATCTTACAGTTGAAAATCGAACGGGAAGCTTTGAAAACAGATGTTGAGCCAACAGCAAAAGAACGTTTGAAAAATGTGCAAACCGAACTGGAGACATTGGAACAACAGTCTGCTGAAATGACAACGGCGTGGCAAGCCGAAAAACAAAAATTAGGGCATGCCGCTGATTTGAAAAAACAACTCGAAGAAGCACGAAATGCTTTGGCTATTGCACAGCGTAATGGACAATTCCAAAAAGCTGGAGAACTGGCTTATAGCGTCATTCCTGAACTCGAAAAACAATTGACTTTAGCGGAAAATGATGACCAACAAAGCCATCTCGTCGAAGAAACCGTGACTGCTGAGCATGTTGCACGGATTGTGTCGCGCTGGACTGGAATTCCTATGGAACGTATGCTCGAAGCAGAACGTGAGGCGCTCTTGCGCATGGAAGATGAAATTGCAACCCGTGTCGTGGGACAAGGAGAAGCCGTTCAAGCTGTGGCGCGTGCCGTACGGCGTGCGCGTGCCGGTTTGCAAGACCCCAATCGTCCGCTTGGGTCTTTTATGTTCTTAGGACCTACCGGTGTGGGAAAAACCGAATTAACCAAAGCTCTGGCCGCTTTTCTTTTTCAAGATCCCAATGCCATGTTGCGTATTGATATGTCGGAATATATGGAAAAACACGCAGGCGCCCGTTTGATTGGGGCGCCGCCCGGATATGTCGGATATGAAGAAGGAGGCGTGCTTACCGAAGCCGTGCGAAGAAGACCTTATCAGGTCATTTTATTCGACGAAATTGAAAAGGCTCATCCTGATATCTTTAATCTGTTGTTGCAAGTGTTGGATGAAGGGCGCTTGACGGATAGTCAGGGAAGAACGGTCGATTTTCGGAATACTTTGTTGATTATGACCTCAAATCTTGGTGCTGAGTTCTTAACCGCTTTGCCTGAAGGACAAACAGTTGATCAAGCAAAAGACGATGTTATGAATGTGGTAAAAGCTGCTTTCCGTCCTGAGTTTTTAAACCGTATCGATGAGATTATTCTCTTTCAGCGCCTGCAACGCAAGGATATGGAGGCTATCGTTGATATTCAGATACAACATTTGCAAAATTTGCTTAATGAACGCAACATAACTTTGCATATCAAACCAGAAGTACGACAATTCCTTGCTGATAAAGGTTATGATCCCCTTTATGGGGCACGCCCGCTTAAACGTATTATCCAAAAGGAAATTCAAGACCCTCTCGCAGAAAAAATCTTGTTTGGAGAAATACAAGACGACACAGCGGTGACAGTGACAAAACAAGGTGATCGATTAGCGTTTTTACCGGAAACATAGGTGGGGGAAATTTATGCTATAGAGGGTGGTGATCATCCTCTTATACCATAAAAACACCGTTGTTTGTGGCGCTCTGAGAGGCGCTGATCGGCATGAGTGGTGGGGTAAGAGAAATCTGCTGCAAAGATGTTGGATGCTTGACAGAGCAGTGTGAACTTTTAACAGAACAATGTGAGATGCTAGCTGGGATGTTTCATTGAGCTATGTTCTGTAAAAATGTAAAAGCATAAAAATGTGTATCCGTAAAAAAGAAAGAGGAAGTTAAGGAAGTAGAAAATTTATGCGTTATACGGCTTTGGGGGTGTTTTAGGTTTTTGCTATGGCGTGGAATGGGGTGAAGGAGGTGGAGAGAAATGGCGGGGGAAAAGTTTGCACATGAAATGAAAAATTGGGATGAAGCGTGTTGTTAAGGGCGGTGACAGAAGAGAAGAGTGTGTGGGGAATAGCAGATGGAAAGAGCGAGTATGAACAGGGTGGAGGACGGTGTGTCCAAGAGACGGTCATGCGAAGAGATGTGCGAAGGATGGTGTGAGGAGAGAGAGCTTGCTTGTAAACTTCCATGAAATGTTGTTTTTGGAAGGGTGTGATCTGAAGCTTATATTTTAAGGATATTGGCTCTATGGATGAATAATTTTGATTGCTGCACTTTTGTTTAATCTGAAATTAGCCACAAGATTGCCTTCTGCTTTTTCGCTTTAAGTTCTCTAAAATTTCTCAAAAGTGTGTGTTCTTTTTCGCTATAGGTTGCTTGATCATGGTGTGAGAGATTTTCTTTTGTGGGAAGATCTTCTTTTTTTGAAATATTCGCGTAAAAAAAGGTAATGGGAACTTGCAGTCTGTTGGCAATTTCTTGTAAACGTCCTGCGCTTACACGATTTAAGCCTTTTTCATATTTCTGGATTTGTTGGAAACTCACTCCTAAATGGTTGCCTAATTCTTTTTGAGAAAGCCCCATTGAAATGCGTTTATGACGAATTCTTTTACCTATTGAAATGTCGTTGAAATGTGAATTTTTAGTTTGCACTTCAAACCCCCTCCGATTGCGAGCGCCCTCGCATGAGTATTCCGGGAGTTTGAAAACACTGACTTGACTCAGCTTTTTGCTTTTAGTGCTAGAGTGCACCTGGACATAGCAAAATCTCCCGGAATTCCGGGATACCCGCAAAGCGGGATAAATTTATGTGTCAAGTCTTCGGGTTTTCAAATCCCTATTGATCGTTGCGTAACCGACCAAAGTATCTTTTGAGTGATAAAGTAATTTCAGAAGATTGGCAAGAAAAATTAAAAGATTTGCTATGCGGTTATACTGTAAAACATTGTCATTTGAGGTGTGGTGATAATGGTTCGCTAGAGCAAGAATATACCGTTAAAGGGATAGCATATAAATTTATAAGGTGCTTTTTGTGAAAAAGTGTGGTGAATATTTGGGAGCTGGGCTTATCTGTTGTATCTGGTGAAGCAGCTTCGTTTGAGGGGGTGACAACCATATAAAATAATTAGCAGGGAGAACTAGCTTTAAGAGAAGCTGGTTTTTTTATAGACGGTTGTTTACAAGGCGGCGAGTGGTGGTTTCAATGTTTTGTTTGGCTGTGTTCTGTAAAAACGTGAAAGCGTGAAAATGTGGATCTGTAGAAAAAGAAAGAGGAAGTTAAGGAAGTGGACAATTTATGCGTTATACGGCTTTGGGGGTGTTTTAGGCTTTTGTTATGGCGTGGAAGGGGAGGAGAGAAATGGCGGGGAAAAAGCTTGTGAATGAAGGAAGAAAGTTGGGGTGAAAAGGAGGCATTTGTTGGTGCGTTGACGAGAGGAGGGAGGAATGGAGAAGAGAGTGCGGAAATGGATGTGAATGCGTTAGAGGAAGGGATAAAAGAGGGGAAACAATGTGAAGAGGGGGAGAGGTTGGTTTTTATGATCACAGGGCATTGAGCATTATTCTTGCAGCGTGTTGTTGTAAAATGGGGAAAGCAGTAAGAGATGTTTTTTTCAAAAACGTGTGTATGTCCAACATAATGATGTTTTATTTTGTGCTTTATATTTTGGGCGTTATGGCTGCATGAGGAAGATGATCACGAGAAAGAATGATATAAAAACTTGACAAGGTCAATGTAAAAAGGTATCATAATGACACAATCGGAATTGTATCTTTAAATGAGATCTATGGAGAAGACGATGGGGTGGAAATAATCGAGTGTCTTTCCAAGATTTTGATGTTTCTTGCTCTAGGATGCCATAAGGTCTTATTGTTTGAAGTGGGATGGTATCCTATTATGCCAATAAAATACCAGTGTTTGGGGAATGCTGATATTCGATATCGAAAGCTTGAAGCATGCAGGAAAGTATCGGGAGAGAGCGTTTGAGTGCTCTTTTGCCTCAGTTGATTGATGTTGTTGGACTTAATCTGAAATCAACCACAAAATTGCCTTCTGCTTTTTCGGTTTCAGTTCTCTAAAATTTCTCAAAAGGGACTGTTCTTTTTCGCTGGTGATATCTTGTTTGCTGGTGGTGTTTTGATCACGGTGTAGAGCATTTTCTTTTGTGGGGAGATCTTCTTTTTTTGAAATATCCGCATAAAAGAAGGTAATAGGAACTTCCAGTCTGTTGGCAATTTCTTGTAAACGTCCTGCACTTACACGATTTAAACCTTTTTCATATTTTTGGATTTGTTGAAAACTGACACCTAAATGGCTTCCTAATTCCTTTTGAGAAAGCCCCATTGAAATTCGTCTATGACGAATTCTTTTGCCTATAGAAATATCGTTGAAATGTGAATTTTTAGTTTGCACTCCAAACCCCCTCCGGTTGCGAGCGCCCTCGCATGAGTATTCCGGGAGGTTGAAAGCACTGAACTCAAATCAGCTTTTTGCTTTTAGTGCTTATCGCACTTGGACATAGCAAAAACTCCCGGAACTCCGGGATACCCACAAAGTGGGGTAAATTAACGTTTGAGTTTTCGGGCTTCAACTCCCTATTGATCGTTGCGTAGACGACCAAAGCACCTTTTGAGTGATAAAGTAGTTTCAGAAGATTGGCAAGAAAAATTAAAAGATCTGGAAAATAAGAGCATTTTTTGTATCTTAAAAATTATATCATTATTTTCTTTATGCCGTAAAATATTGTCATTTGAGGGGGAAGAAGAGGGCATTAGAGGCAAGGATATGACGAATTCTTTTGCCTATAGAAATGTCGTTGAAATGTGAATTTTTAGTTTGCACCACAAGCCTCCTCCGGTTGCGAGCGCCCTCGAATGAGTATTCCGGGAGGTTGAAAGTACTGAGCCTAATCAGCCTTTTGCTTTTAGTGCGTTGACACACTTGGACAGTGCAAAAGCTCCCGGAATTCCGGGATACCCGCAAAGCGGGATAAATTCATGTATTAGGCTTTTCAGGCTTCAACTCCCTATTGATCGCTGCGTAGACGACCAAAGCACCTTTTGAGTGATAAAGTAATTTCAGAAGATTGGCAAGAAAAATTAAAATATTTGCTATGCGGTTATACTGTAAAACATTATCGTTTGAGGTGTGGTGATAATGGTCCGCTAGAGCAAGAATATACCGTTAAAGGGATAGAAATATAAATTATAAGATGCTTTTTTTTTAAAGTGTGGTGAATATTTTAGGGGTGGATTTATCTATTGTGTCTGGTGAAGCAGACTCGTTTGAGGGATGGTGACAACCAATATAAAATAATTAGCCGAGGAACTAGCTTTAAGAGAAGTTGGTTTTTTATAGACGGTTGTTTACAAAGCGGCGTGTGGTGGTTTCAATGTTTTGTTTGGCTGCCTTCTGTAAAAACGTGAAAGCGTGAAAATGTGAATTCGTAAAATGAAGCGGAAAATTCGGACTTTCAGCGTGGCATAGTGGCATAAATGGGGTGAGAGAAATAGCGGATGGAGAGTGTAAAAAGGCAAGAAGTGGAGAGAACAGTTCTTGCTCTTAAGTTTCCATGAAACATCATCCTTTGAGGGGTGGTGAAAGGTGTTTTCTCAAGTGCAAGGTATGCGATAACAAGTTGGATTGTTTACAGACTCTTGTTTATCGAATGGTGGGGTGTTTTGAAAATTTCGTTTGGTTTCCTTCTGTAAAGATGTAAAATCGTAAAAGCGTGAATCTGTAAAAATGAAGCGGAGAATTTAGGCTTTATATGAGCTTTTGTCTTTTAGGGGGTGGTCTCATTTTTTTTAAGTGTTAATTGTTTTTGAGGTTTTGTTGCTGATTTTCATGTCATTTTTTCATGGCATGGGATTGGTTGTTCTTTATTGGAAGGAATATGATGATGGCTGAGGAACGTTGTCTTCCCTTACGTCGAAGAGGACGGAAAAAAGGGTCTTTGAATAAAACAACAAAGCGATTTAATGAAGCCCTTCTGACCGCCGCGGAGCAGGCTGGATTTCAGTATGGTGAGGATGGATTGGTGTCTTATCTTCAATATCATGCTTTGAATAATCCCGTGCCTTTTTTTTCGCTGCTGGCAAAAGTTTTGCCTCTTCAGGTGACTGGGGAAGCTGGGGGAGATGTCAAAGCAGTTTCACGGATCGAGATTGTACCAGTGAAGCCAAAAAATACCGAACCGGAGAAGTGTTATCCGGAAGCGTGAGCCTTCGACAACTGAAGCTTGTCATATCGAAAAATATTAGGCGGAAGTGGATTATGGGAGATGTCGTTTTGGAAGGGCGCTACTTTGGTGAATGATATGTCAGGGCGTGTATCAAAGTGGATGATGCTTTCAAAAATTCTGCGATGGTTACGTGGGGGCATGGTTTTATGGATAAGGGGTGTGAAACTTGAGATTTTATGCTGGGGGGCAGAGGTAGGGGGGAGAGATAAATAAGTGTGAGGCTCGAAGATGCGTGAGTGGCATGATAGCGCAAGATATTGTGCCTTTAGGGGCTTTGGGGGAGAGTGTGAAATGGGGGCGGATGCCGTGCTTTTGTGGGGGACAGGGGTACGGTGTTTGTG
>NZ_NAAI01000013.1 GCF_018155095.1 Bartonella queenslandensis
TGGTGCCCCCAGAGAGCGAATCAGGCTTTAGCAACGAGAATCAAGTTATGTAAATATGTGCAAGAGCATATTGATGTCTATAATTTTTTATGTTCCAATAAAAAAATTAAGAATTAAAGAAAAAATCTCAAATCAAAAAATTAAGGTGGTCTAAAAGGTGGACCTAAAAAGGTGGACGAGCGATGTATGAAAAGGTGGACGAGAAGGGAAATTAAGTGAGGGGGATTCATAGATTATCAGCATTACTTGTAAAGTCTGCTTCTCAAGGTAAATATTGTGATGGAGCAGGGCTATGGTTGAATGTTCGAAAAGACAATACGCGCTCTTGGTTCTTTCGTTATACATACCACAACAAACGCCGTGAAATGGGGCTTGGTCCAGTTGCACAACTTTCTCTGAAAGAAGCGCGCGAACTTGCCAAGCATTATAGTGCTATTCTCAGAGAAGGCAATGACCCTATTGTCTTTCGAGAACAAACCGTCTTAAAACAGCAAAGCAACATGTTCAGTGAGATTGCAACAGCGGCTTTTGAAAGTAAAAAAGCAGAGTTAAAAAATGAAGGCAAAAATGGGCGCTGGTTTTCTCCGCTGGAATTGCATGTTATTCCACACATAGGTAGCCTCTCTATAGAGAAATTAACGGCTAATATCATTAGCAATGTTCTTGCACCCCTTTGGCATGAGAAAGCAGATACAGCACGAAAAGCGTTAAACCGTATCAATATTTGCTTGAAATATGCGGCTGCTCTTGGTTTGGATGTTGATCTACAAGCTTGTATGAAAGCACGCGCCCTTTTGGGAAAGCCTCGTACTACACCAACAAATATTCCTGCTATGCCATGGCAAGAAGTTCCGGCATTTTATCAGAGCTTGGATGATAATATCCTTTCAAATTTAGCACTGAAGCTCTTGATTTTGACAGGAGTACGGTCATATCCATTGCGCTATTTGCGTCTTGAACAAATTGATAAAGATATATGGACGATACCCAAAGAAAATATGAAGGGCATTGTAGGAAAGGTTTCAGATTTTCGCGTGCCATTGAGTAATGAAGCTTTAAAAGTGATTGAAAAGTCTCTCCCCTTTGAAAAAAATGGTTTTCTCTTTTCTGGTCTTACCGGAAAACCAATTTCTGATGCAAGCATGGCAAAATATATGACAGTTTGTGGTTTGACTTATCGCCCCCATGGTTTTCGTTCCAGTTTACGGGACTGGATAGCAGAAACGACGTCAACACCCTTTGAGATTGCAGAAACTGTTCTTGCGCATTCAGTTGGGAGTTCAGTGACAAAAGCTTATATGCGAACGGATTTTTTAGAACAACGCCATGCTCTCTTGGAACAGTGGGCTGCATTTATAACGGGAGATACTTGACAATATGGCTACATTATGTCTATTCTTAAATCAGGTGCCTAGAAAACACCTTAGACACATAGCGGATAGATTGCCGATACAATCTTTTCTCCGCACATTAAAGGCTTTGACTCATTATATGCCGTGGCATATAAAGGTCTTGTCGGGTGTGGTTATGCTATACAATACCCTTTTGGGAAAGGCATAACGACGGGCTATGTGCCGTGTTTTCTAGCACCCGGCGCTCTTCTAGAGTGTCAATAGAAGACATTTAAACACATAGGAGTTCATTATGAACACACTTATAGAAATTAAAGAACAAATCATTGATCAGGAAACTGTTCAAACGGTAAACGCTCGTGATTTGCATGCGTTTTTGGAAATAGGGAAAGATTTTTCTACCTGGATTAAAGATCGCATTAATCAGTATAAATTTGAAGAGGGTAGTGATTTTATAAAAACACAAGATTTGCGGTCCCCAAAATTGGGGAGCGCAAAATCTAGAGCTGTTACAGCAATAGATTATCACCTTACCTTAGACATGGCCAAAGAACTTTCAATGGTTGAACGCAATGAGAAAGGTAGACAGGCTCGTCGTTACTTTATTGAGTGTGAAAAAAAGTTAAAAAGCCAATCTGTTGATTATGATAATGATACACGCTTTGATTTGCCAAGTTACTGGGAGGGTATGAGTGCTGGTGAAAAAGCTTTGTATCTTTTAGGTCCTATCCATGTTCGTCTTATTGATGCTTTCAGAGTAGATGAAGAGAACAGAAAATATAAAGCCCTCATTAAAGAAGCTAAGCAGGTTTTAGCAACATCTGTTACGAAAGCTGCTTAGTTTTAAAACCGATTTCATCTCCCCGTTTCAAAAGCGGGGAGAGGATAAGGCTTTCAGTTTTTGAAACCCACTGTTTGAGATGTACAATGATATTATCTCTCGCACCTGTGAGACGTGTGAAATTGATAATCCATTTGCCAAACAGTTTCGCACATCTCAGAATGTATTTAGAGTCGGATATTTGGTTTTTGTGTAAAAATATTTACCAATGCATCTATAAGACGTGAAAAATCAAGCGCTAGTAAGAGTATAATGAGTACAATCCATTTCGTATAACGTGACATCACTTTTATACTTTTGTAGGTCATGATAATTTCTTGAAGTATTTCTTTTTCTCCTTCTGTAAGTTCTATATCGTCTTGTGTTTTTTTCTTAGCCATGCTTCCATCCACACACACGTTCGCCCTGCTTGTTATGCTTTAAGATCTCTCTTGCTAAATTGGAACTGATGACGTCAACATCTTGCCTCTCTAAATAAATTGGCAACCAACCAACACAAGAGATATACTTATTTGTCCCGCAACCAACGAGAGAGAGCAGCACGCACATCAGTATCACTTTTCTGATTAACTTCATTTTCCACCTCCAGCCGTGTTGTTGCTGCCTTTAAGGTTTTTTCTATTTGCTTTTGCTGTTCTGCCTTTTTTCCAAGGGTAAAAGCTTTTGCCAAAGCCATAAAAAAAGCGGCTAGAACCGCGCCTGTTAACAGCAGATTTCTTTTCATCCATAAGATCATAGGCGGTGTTCCTGAAAACGTTTAGCAACAAAGAAAATGCCAGCACATGCAGCTAAAACCATGATAGTGGCGAGCGCCCATTGCACTGGACCATTGCCTGCTAATAAGCCTCCAAGCCCAGAAAAAGAGCCGATAATAGGAGCAAGGGCTTCGGCTTTGAAAAGCCCTGTTGGTGCTTGCGTTTCGACCGTTTGGTAGTTAGAGGAAACAAAAGCACCTTTCGCCCATAATCCTGCTTCTGCTGCACGCCGGTGTACAAGACCTTGCAAACGTTTTCCACCAGCTTTGGTCCATTTCTGTAATTCGGTTGGGATTGCTTCATAATCGCAACGATTGAGTTTTTTTAATAGAGTCGAATTGCAAAAAGCTGTTGTTCCTACATTATAGCAAAAGGAGACCAATGCCGCGAATTGTTCATCGGTTAAAGAAACTTGAACGGCTTGTTCAACGGCATTTTCAAATTGTTTTAAATCTTGGCAAAGAAGTTCTTCAGCTTGCTTTTCGGTGATTGCCATGCCTTTGTGAACAAAAGGTTTTCCAGCATTGTTTGTATGTCCATAACCAATGGTCCACACCCCGATGGCGTCTTTATAGGCATTGAGACGTAAACCTTCCCATTGTTTAATCAGCGCTAGCCCTTCTTGTGATATTGTTCGCATATGCTTCTCCATAAAAAAAGCCCTGCAAAAAGCAGAGCTGGATTAAAAAATTGACTTCTTTCCCATTCGAAAGGTTGGCTTGTTAAAACCTATGTAGCTTTTTCATTGGAACAAAAGAATGTATTTGACATTATAGAAATTGTATCTTATAAGTTACAGATGTTTACAGTATACAAAACAGAGCATTTTATAAAATGGTTAGATTCTTTAAAAGATGAGATTGCGCAAGCACATATTGTTAAACGCATAGCAAGAATAGAAACGGGATTTCTTGGAAATGTAAAATTTTTCCGTGGAATTGGAGAGTTAAAAATACATCATGGTCCTGGCTATAGAATCTATTTTGTAAAACAAGGGAAACAAATCATTTTGTTATTAAATGCTGGTGATAAATCTACACAACAAAAGGATATCGAAAAAGCTCTTCAATTAGTAAAGGAAATGAAACATGGAAATTACTAAATTTGACACAAGTGAATATTTCAAGACACCTGAGACACAAAGGATTCTTTTAGAAGATGCTCTTGAAAGCAAAGATAGTAAGTATCTTGCTCATGTTCTTGGTATAATAGCAAAAAACCAAGGAATGAGTAAAATCGCTCAAAATACAGGATTATCAAGAGAGTCTCTTTATCGTTCTTTAAGCGATAAAGGTGATCCACGGCTTTCTACTTTTCTTAGTGTTTTAAGTGCTTTAGATTTGCAAATGAGTTTGACGCCCATTCAAAAGAATTGTAAGGAGGAAACAGCTTTAGAAGAAGCATCTTAATCATTTCCTTCTTGACAAATATTCGTTTATAAACGAATATGCATTATGTTTGAAATACGTCACTACCTTACCTCTGATGGCAAAGACTTGATAGCCGATTGGCTGCGAAAGCTCCGTGATGTGCAGGCTAAAACTGCAATTATTCGCCGTCTTAATCGTTTAGAGCAAGGAAACTTTGGCGATTTCAAGCCGCTTCGTGATGGTGTCTATGAACTGCGTATTAATATTGGTCCTGGTTACCGAGTTTATTATGCTCAGTCTGGAAAGACCGTATTATTGTTATTATGCGGTGGTAGCAAAAAAACACAAGACACCGATATCACTCGTGCATGTGCTTGTTGGTACGATTGGCAAAACCGTGAAGATTAAGGAGTGCAAAAATGAAAGACCGTAGCCATGATGATGCAATGGCAGAAATATTCCATAATGACCCTGAGTTGGCAGCAGCGACCCTTGATGCAATCCTAGCAGATGGTGACCAGGGGGAACTGCTTGTAACACTTCGTCAAATGGCAAAAGTCTATGGTGGTGTTCAAGCTGTAGCTAAAGCAGCCAAACTGAATCCTACACAACTTTATCGTACACTTTCAGAAAAAGGCAATCCAGAGTTCCGCAGCTTGAATGCTTTACTACGTACCATGGGGCTTCGCTTAGCTGTACAACCTCTTGAACGACCCGTTCCACACGTTTAATCTGAGTATTGAGTGTATTAAACATTTTCTAGCCCTAAACAACAGTGTTTTATGGCAAATCATGGTAACCTGTTATCTATCTTCCTCCTCCATATGGATAACGCCTTCGCCTTCATCACATGCGTTAGGTGGGGCGTTTGGATCAAGGGTATCATCTTTGTCTGGTGTGGTGTTTGCAACGTTTCCAGCCGCATCTTCTTGGGTTTCATCAAAAAGCTCGCAATCTATTTTTGTGGTATAACCACCTGTTTTATCAAGCTTGTGTTTAACGCTTTTGATGCGCCATTCTGCTGGAATATAGGGGCGGAAAGGGGGCTCTTGAACAAGCTTTGCTTCTGCTTGTACAAAGGGATCACCACCAATATCACAGGAGAAAGAAGATTTGCCACGCGATGATTTATTGCGATAAGCCGCAATGGCCCCAACAGCTTCTGATTGATTGTGGTAGGTATATTTAAGTTCATGAAACGGTGGTTTGCCAACCTTGACTTCCTTTTTTTCACCAGTGCGAATATCATGATAGTTTGCGATAACACCGCCTTTTTTCTCTTCTGCTTGCTCTTGTTTTTCAGGTGTTTTGGCTTCCGTCTCTGCTTTAGGCAAATTGGGGGCGTCACTTTCATCCATATGGATAACATCTTCACCTTCTTCAATTTCCTCTGGTTCTCGTGCATCAGCGGCGGCTTTTTGATCATCTCCTGCCTCTGTTGCTAAGCCATTGGCCGCTCCTGCTTCATCACGCGCACTGTATTTAAAATCCCAAGAGCTGCAGAGTTTTTCATGGATAAAAATAACGGGGAGTGTTTCACCAGTGATGGCTTTGCCTTCCCCTCGTTTAGCCAAAACAAGCTTGCCATCAACGGGTTTTGCTACCGCATCATAGTCTTCTGCAAGGCGCGTGGCAAAAGCCATATCGCTTTCAGAAGTTTGGTCAATATGACGCACAACAATTTTTGCAAGAGCAGGGTCAACTTTTGGTGTATAGCCATTGCGCTCTGCTATCTCTTGAACAATACTGCCAAGGGTCTGTTGGTGATAGGATTGGCTTTTGGGTGTTCTATAAGACGTATTCATAGAGGCGGCGCGTCCTGTCACGCTTAAACTTTGTGGGGGGCTGCTTACAGAGATTTCATCAATCAGATAGGCTCCCATATCGCGGACTTTACCGCCTTCATAGCCAAGTGTTATGGAAATAATTGTTCCGATGAGAGGAATATCAAGAAAGCCATTGTCGCACTCACGGGCGCGGTCATCAAGCTCTATGGTAATGCGGTCACTTTTGTCTTCTGCTTCATCCGTAATTTCAATCGACAAAACATAGTCCATGAGAGTTCTTGTGATGTCCTCTCCATTTGCCATCACTGTGCAAAAAGGTTTCACGATCGGCTGCCCCAAATTCTGATTACCGGTGTGGCTTTAGGATAGGGGAGGGTTGGCAAAACGATTGTGATGCCTGCTTTTAAGATGGGGCCATAGTCTGCAAGACCAAAGTTTGCTGCATAGACGCGTTCAACAGCAAGGGCTTGTTGACCCTTTGCATAGTATCTCCAGCAAATGGCATCAACCATATCGCCTTCTTTTGTCACGTAAAGATCACTCATAGCTCTTCACCATATTCTCTCAACTTTATTGTAAATTCTTGTTTTTTGGGGGATCCGTTTTGGTGAAAAATGCTTTGCTTTTCTTCTACAGAAAGAATGACAAACTTGCCTAAAATTTTGCCCTGACCGGTCACAAGGATATGAGGACCATTATGCGCCATTTGTCGCAAATACTCGATTTGTCCGTGACCGCCTTTAAAATCTGGATAGATCACACCGGTTAAAGAAAATTCCGCATTTGCCACAGCAGGCAATTGAAGCGCTGCTTTGCGCCCCAATCGCCCTTGCTCGACCCATGGAATGCCATAAGACATGTCAAGGGTTTGATAAGCGGCCGTTTCAATGGAAAAGATAAAACCACCCAAAGCTAACATCATGATGTTTAATCCGAAAGGCTAGAAGCTATAGCTAAGCGTTGCTGTCCCGCATAGCGTTCAAGGGCTTGATTGACGGCGTTTCTGATTTCGTCCTTTAAACCATTGGGGACGGAAATATTTAAATTTGAAATCATCACGCGGGCATCTACTTCTACCGGCTTATGAACGGTAATGGGCTTGGGAGCTTTGAAGGCGCCCGCTTTTGTATTTGGAGCTTCCATATGCTTTGTTTCAATGGCTCCAGTATTAGAACCATTCTTGCGTTTTTCAGGGGGGGTATTTGTAACCACTACTGTATCAAGCATTCTTTTGACAGGTACTTTGGTTTGATCGGTAAAGGTTTTAATGGTCTTCGTTGAAGTTTTGTTGATTGAAACATTAAACCCTAACTTTTCTTTCATCCAGTTTGGCATCCAACTGGTTAATTTACTCATCATGCCGCTAAACCATTCAGACAGAGCATTCCATTTGTTTTTGATGCCCTCCCAAAGCCCATTAATAAGATTGGAGCCTACTTCCATTAAATCGACACCAAACAGCCATTCAATGAGTTCATTGATTTTTGTTGCAATCCAAGAGAGTGGTGAAAAGTTTTTAAAGAACGTCAAGAGGTTATTGAAAGCATTACTACATAAGCTCGCAAAAGAATCCCATAGCTTGCTTATAAAGCTTATGACTGTGTCCCAATGTTTGTAGAGCAGATATCCGGCAGCAACAAGAGCTGCAATGCCGCCAATAATCCAGCCTATGGGTGTGGTCATGATAGCAACACCAAGTGATATAAAAGCAGAACCAACAGCGGTTATTGCTGGGATAAGTGACGCTACAAGAGATACCGCAAGACCAGCAACTGCAGAAGCTGCTGGTACCATTGCCGCAATGAATGCTCCGGTAAGAACGGCTCCAACTGCGGCTAAAGATGCAGCTACCCAACCATTGAGTTTGTCCCAATATTTATAGAGGACAACAAGAGCTGCAATACCCCCAATGATCCAGCCTATGGGGGTTGTCATGATTGTGATACCAAGGCTAACAAATGCGGCTCCCACGGCTGCTAATGCGGCAATGAGTGGACCAAAAATGAAGGAACCAAGAGCGACAAGCCCCACCTTGAAAAGGGTTATTTCACCAATCAGAGGTTCTAGCCATTGGAACCAGCCTTTAATCCTCTCTGTGAGATCACTGATGCCTTTTCTTAAATCAGAGGTAGGATTAAGCAAATCATTAAAGACTTTTCTTAAGGTTTTCGCCCAGCTCGCAACGGTTGTTTGGATGAGGTCACGGTTTTCATCAATTAACTTTGAAAAACCGTCAACCATATCATTGATGACGGGCATGAAACGTGCACCAATAAAGTTCGCGATACCACCTACTTTTTTCTTAAAATCATCAAGTTTATCGGTCAAATCTGCTGCATAACTGGCAACATCAGCACCTATGAGCCATTTTCCCTTTCGTGCCTGTGCAAACAGTTTTTGGATTGGCTTCATGCCTTGCGAGAGCATGGTAGCCATTTCCTTGCCATCACCACCAAACAGAAGAGCAGCAATATGCTGTCTTTGTGCTTGACTCTTTATTTTGCTCATCTTGTCGGTAATTTCTTCCAATAAGACTGAGTTTGATTTGAGTTTTCCAGAAGCATCTTTGACAGAAATGCCAAGTGCCTCAAAGCCCATAATGCCTCTTTTTTGTCCGGCATATGCTTGTGCAGAACGCCTGTTTAAAGTTGCTAAGGACTGTTGAAAGAGTTCGGCTGAATATCCTGAATGATCCGCAGCATAGCCCCATAATTGAAGCGCAGTAACACTCATGTTTAAGTGGTGTGAGGCGTGATGAAGACTATCCCCCATATGCACCGTTTTCATGGTAATGGCACCCAAGCTTGCAACAAGACCACCACCAGCAAGCCCCAAAGCACCAGAAAAGATCGCAGCGCGTTTTGCCGCTATACCAAGAGCACCTTGAACACCATGGAGGCTTTTTGTCATGTTTTTTACAGCAGCAGAAAAACGCACAATACCCAAACTATGTGATAATTTTTTTGATAATGTATCGAATTGCTTTTGTACACGTTTAAGAGGCGCGGTGAGTTTGTCTTCAAGAGATAATTTCACCTTTGCATCGGCAACTTTTTCACTCATTTTGTCTTATACCTTTCTGCTGCTTGTTTTTGCCAAAAGAGCAACTCTCTTGGTTCCATTTCCATCATCTCTGAAAGGGACCAATGGAACACAATGGCAATATCGGCTATCAGTTTTGCGGCGGTTTCCCAGTCGAGGTATCCCGCCGTTTGATAAAAGACTCCAAGATCTCTCCAATGCTCGACAAATCATTGACGTCGAGTTCGCTGATAGCCTCATGCGGCCATCCAGAAAGGCGTGCGATCATAGCGATTGTTTGCTCTACGCCTTCTTTTTTGTCGATTGCTTGCAAATCTTTTGTTTTGGGGCGCTGTAAGGTAATTGTGGTGTGCTCTTTTCCTTCAAACGCAATGGGGATCAATAATTTATGTGTAATGCTTGTTTGGACGGTCATTTTTATAATCCTAGATTGTTTCTGTGGTCTGCGAGTTGATTGACGCCATTGAATTTTCTCACCAAGTTGAGAACGTCTATCTCAACGATTTCAACGTCCTTCTGGACATATTTGAAATATTGCAATGTGAATGTTGCTGTAGAAGTTGCTTTGCCTCCCGGTTGCCATTCTGCCATTTCAAAGCCTTTGCAAAGTCCTCTCATGGTCATGACAACACCTTCTGCGGGTGTGCCTTGTGCTTGCATTGAACTGCGCAATGAGATGTTGACATCCGTGCGTCCCAACAGAGCCATTAACTCTGGAGAGCAATCAGAAATGGTCATGCTAAGCGTGAGGGTTTCAAGACCAAGATCAACCTCAATGGAACTATCCATGCCACCACCGCGATAACTTTCAACGACCAAACTCAAATTCGGTAGAGTGACACTTTCACACTTTGCTTGATAGGGAATGCCGTCGACAAAAATGTTAAAATATTTCAAAACTCTTGGTAATACGGGTACGGTCATTAAAAGATCTCCTCTAGGTAATCATTGATGATTTGTGAACGGAACGTGATATGTTCTGCGGGTGTTGTGGGGGTGAATTCCACATTGAAATAGACTTTTCCGCTTTCAATGGCGCTTGCTGTATTAAGCTCTAGATCAGGCGTACAGCGTCCACCAAGAATGGCGCCTTGTGCTTTCAAATCACGCAAATAGGCATTGACGCTTTCACTGACATCATGCATGTAGGTTTTTTTGATATTGCGGTCGACAGCCCATAGATGCCCGCGCAAAATAGCATCATTGATCATATCTGCGGTGCGTACCACGGATAAAAAAGCGAATTTTGTATCACTTGAAAGGGTGCGATTGCCCCAAAGGCGATAGCCATTTTCGCGAATAATGGTTGTGATGTTTTGTTCATTGAGAAGGTTGGCACGGCTTGATCTGTCACCAATGGAAAAATCAATGGGGCGTGCAGTTCCCACAATCCCATTGATCACTTTATTGGAAGGCGAATGCCAAAAGCCATGGGTAAAATCCGTTTTGGCAATGACACCAGCAACCGCTGCACTTGCTGGTTCTTCTAAAATTTTGCCATCACGGTTTACCTTTACAAACGGGTCAATGAGAATGGCGCGCTTTGAATCAAAATCCTTTGCTGTGCTAAGAGCGGCTTCATCTGTTGTGTTGGGTGCATCAAGCACCACAATGGCGCGCAGGCGCTCGGCAATGCCAATCAATTCTGCTGCTACAGGGTTGGCAGTTGCACCAGTTTCATTCCCTTTAATACCCACATTGGAAGGGCGCTGATGTGTAAAGCCTGGAGCAATCAGAATACGTGGTGTTTGTCCCACAATGGATTGTGCCCCAATGAAAGCATGAACGCCTTCATAAGCACCATTTGCGTTTACACCGCCTAGAATATTGGTGAGTGTCGCATTTTCATTGTCACCTTCTTGCACACGGACGACAACGACAATTGCTCCTATTTGCTTGAAAATGAGATCAAGGGCATTGGGTAATGTACCGCGTCGTTTGCCTGTTCTATCGAGTTTTGCGGCTTGTGAAAGAGAACCCGCTACCAAAACTGGTGTGTTAAGAGGAAAAGCTTGTTCATCGGCATCGGGTGCTGTACCAACAATCCCGATAACTGCCGATTGAACTGCACGAAGGGGGCGGGTGCCGTCGTCAACTTCAACGACTTCAACACCGTGTAAAAAACCTGTTGCCATTTTATACTCCTTTGAAATATTGGCTAATGAAATGAATGGGAAAAAATGAGAAACGAAAGCCGTTCTGACGAGCGACTTGACAAAATGTTTAAAACCGTTAGATTCATAAAAAGGTGCCTAGAAAACACCTTGATAGTAAGCGGATAGATTGCCGATACAGTCTTTTTCCGTGCATTGAATGCTTTGACTCATTATATGCGCATAGCGTATAATAGGGTTGTCGGGTGTAGTTATGCTATACAATACCCTTTGAGGGGAAAGTGTAACGACGGACTTACTACCGTGTTTTCTAGCACCCGATACCCTTCTAGGGTGTCAATAGAAGACGTCTAAATAGTAAGGAGTTCATCATGAACAATTTAGTAACAATCAACAGTGCTGGTATCGCTGTCACAACCTCTTTAACAATTGCTGAGGGTATTGGAAATAGCCATGCTACAGTTATCAAGCTTGTACGTCAAAACATTGAAGATTTTGAAGAATTTGGAAGGGTTGGATTTGAAATCTCATCCTTTGGAACCAAAGGTGGAAGACAAAAGAGAGTAATAGCTATCCTCAATGAACCACAAGCAACTTTACTCATGACCTATATGCGTAACAATGATATGGTACGCATATTTAAAAAGGCCCTCGTTAAAGCTTTCTATGATTTAAAAAATCAATTGATTGATCAGGACCGTGACACGCGATTTGATTTTCCAAGCAACTGGAATAAAATGTCTCCTACTGAAAAGGCTGTTTATATTTATGGACCTCTCCACATGCACCTTGTTAAAGCCTTCACCTTAGTAGAAGAGAGCAAACATTATAAAACGCTTGTTGAAGAAGCCAAGCAAGTTTTAGGAAAAACTATTGTAAAAGTTGCTTAAGTAAAAAACATAGCTTATCTTCCCTGCTTTAAGTGGGGAAGAGTTTAATAGATACCTTTGAGAAAGGCTTATTCCAGTTACAAAAGGGTGTTTTTTCTCCAGTATGTTGTAAAACATCTTTACATAATACATATTATACGTACAATACGTATTATCTATTAAAAGGCTGTCCTTATGAAAAAATATAGTTTTACAGATATCAACCGCGGGGCAGGCGATATTTTAGACGAGGCTATGTCAACACCTGTTGCTTTGACAAAACGAGGGCGTGAAAAAATCATTATGCTTCCTGTTGATTTATATCATGAATTAATAAAATCCCGTTCTAGTGTACAATCTTTTGTTTATGCAGATGCACCGCAAAATATATTAGACGATTTAGACCATGGTTTAGATGACATTTTAAACAGTGATGAACATGTTTAAAGTGGGGGATGTTGTTCGGTATTATTATTTATGGCATGAACAAGCCCAAAACGGTGAACATTCGGGTCGTAAAGCGCGTCCTTCTTGTGTCATGGTTAAAACTGAAAAGCATCTTTTTTTGTTTCCTATCACCTCTCAAGAGCCAGTTAATTTGCAATTTAGCTTAAAAATACCTGAGATAGAATGTAGGCGTGTGGGTTTGCAAAAGCAATCTTGGGTACGTGTTGATGAATTTAATGTTGTTTCTTGCGAATCTTTGTTTGACTTTGAAGATTTAAAACCTCAAGGGCGTTTTAGTCTTGCTTTCATGCGTAAAATTGCACTTAAAATTAAAGAAGTTAAAACAATAAAACCACTTGGAAAAGTTTCTAGAGACTGAGTTATACAATTAAACGGTATGGAGTGTCGGAACTTTGCTAACATCTGTTTTCCGTTCAGCATGCCAAGCATCATAATTGGCTTGAAGCTGTAGCCAGAGGGCTGGTCCATTTCCTAACAATTTACCAATGCGAGCCGCTGTTACGGCTGTAACTGGACGTTCTCCTTTAAGGATGCCGTGCAAGTGCTGGCGTGATATTTGAAGAATCCGAGCAATTTCGGTTTTGCTTGCATTTAAATGTTCTAAGGATTCAGCTAAAACTTCTCCTGGATGAGTAGGGCAGCGATCAGGATTACGTGTGGTCATAGATAGTCTTCTTTGCAATTAATTTTAAAATCGTTACAATTTAAACAGTATGCCATTGATATTATATAATTTAAAGAAATTTAAGAAATGAACATCAAACCTATTCGCACTGAACAAGCTTATCAAAAAGCCTTAGAAATTGTGTCTGCAATGTTTGATCAGCAACCAGAAGTTAATACGCCAGAGTTTGATAGAATGAAAACTCTTGTTTTGTTAATTGAAGCTTATGAAGCCGAACACTATCCTGTTTCTCCACCTCATGCGTAAAGAGAAGGACAGGCACATGGAGGGAATAAACTTGCACGTAAACATCAAGGATTTTACAAACATACCAAAAGCTGTCTGATCAAATATTGCTAAAAATTCAGATCCCTTGCCATTCTTAATAAAGCGAATACGAAGTTTAAGTTCTATTGTCATTTTGCTCTCCAAATCAATGGAGAGACCATAACAATCATCTATACTCTCTCATAAGTCTGACACTGTCAGTCAAAAAGCCCTTTAAAAGGGCTTTGAAGAGAACTTTTAAAAATCATACAAACCCACTATACAATAAGCACCATTTGAATTGTGTTCTCTTTGGTTATGTAATTAATCTTTCCACAATCTTATAAGGACAGCGCCATCAGCTCCAGCACCACTTGGAGAAAAATCTCCATGAGCACCAGCTCCACCGCCGCCAAAACCACGCCCTGCTTTTCCTGAACTATAGGAACCTTGCCCCATCCCTCCAGAACCACCCCTTGATGTATCGCCCCCAGCATCACCGCCATTACCACTTGTTTTACTCGTAATTCCACTCGTTCCAGCATAACCATTTCCCCCTTTGGCTAATCCTGGATATATGTTTGTTGCTAAACCAAAATTTCCCCCCACTCCTCCAGCACCACCACTTCCTGAATAGTAGTCAGTAATATAACCGTTTCGTGAACTATAATAAGCACCCCCACCACCATTTCCTCCTTTAGCGGTAATAAAATTCTTTCCAACGGTTGTTGTTCCTCCAGAATTACCTGTTGCACGGCGCGAGGCAACAGAAGCTCCCCCTTTACCAACGATGATATCCTCATGACCATTTAAACTGGCTTTATAGCCATACCAGACTGAACAACCGCCACCGCCGCCGCCGCCTCCTAATCTTGGCGTATCCGCTCCGCCACCACTACCCCCACCGCCCCATGCTTGGATTTCAACCCTAGTTTGGTCCGTTACCCAATCGGGCCACTCAATCTTCCCATCTTGCGTATACAGCAATTCAGCATCGGCAATAATGAGTTTATTAATCAAATCTTTTTTGATTTTTTTAATTTCATGCTTGAGAATATCTATTTCTGATTTCGTATAAACAAGATCTCCATCGACTTTTAAAGGTCCTTTAAGAAAGCTTCCGCTTGCGCTTAGACGGGTGACCACTTCGGTATTATGGATGAGGCTAAACGGAGAATTACCTAATAGCTCTAAACCACCACTCATAGTGACTTTGCTGGTAAATTTATTGTAATTCTGCCATTCATTGGGATTTGCTAAACGCCCATAGCTTGTCAGATCTTGATTGATCTTGGCTCTAAAATCATCAAGCCCCACAATGTCTTCGGTTTTATGTTGATGTGCTCCTAACAGTGAGACAGCACTGCCAAAGGTAAAATTGTTGTTGCTTGATTTGTAGAGAACATAATTGTTGGCGGCATCTTCTGCCCCCTCAATATCGCTTAAATCAGCAAAAGTGAAGGTTTTATCCGCTGCCATTTTGCCATTGAGAGCGCTTTCTAGATCTGTGATTTCGCTTATGGTATGCGTGTGGTGTAAAGGCGCCTTTTGGTCTATTTTTTTCTCAACAGCCAAAAGTGCTTGGTCAAGTTTGCCCAAGTTCTCGCGCAAGATTGGGAATTCAGAACTGATAAAACGCCCTTCTTGTGGCAATTCCATGTCGAGTTTTTTGGTTTTGGTCATCTCTGTTTTCCCCTCATACTATGCCAGCGCCAAAATCACGCACCATGGACCGCGCCGCCGGTCCACCGGTAAGCGTGAGTTTAAGGCGTGCTTGTTTGGCTGTCTTGTCACCACTGATAAATTTTCGCTCTGTCCAAAGAGGCTCGGATAATTGTTCTGTTTCATCGAGTTTTAAAGGGACAAACGCTCCATCATCCAGCTGCATCTTCAGTAAAAAAGTTGCACCACCTGGCAAAAAGGTTTTGATATAGCTGGTCAGTCTCGCCTTTTCCCCAAAGGCAAAAGCACGCGTGACATAAGTGGCTTCCTTATGGATCTTTCCTGCAATCAACTGAATAGGGGCAAATAACACCGGTGAGAGTTTTTCTGTGCCTTTAAGAATGGCGCGAAGCTTGACCTTTTCACGGATATATTCGGTAAGGCTTAACAATTGAAAGGGAAGCAACTGATAAATTGTGCCGTTATTGCGTTCAATTTCAAAGAGGACAGAACACTCACTTGACGGCAGTTCAACCGCTGCACGCACTTGTAAATCAGAGCAGTCCACAAGATCAAATTCACCTAAATCAACCCTCTTTTCTGTTTGCCTATAGCGGGCAGCGAGCACCCTAAATGCCAAGGCCTCATCTTGATGGGCGCTCCAGCTCTTGGCATTGACCGAGGAAAAACGGGGACCCGTCACATAGGGGTGGCTTGAGACATATCTTTGGTTGTCTTTATCAAAATCCCCAAGTTTAGCCAGTGAGACAGAATGATCAGCATCATCGGTTTTAAGCACAAAAGCAGTTAGACGATCATCGGGCACGAGAAGTGGCACATCATAGCGTGCGCCAACCCATCCGGTTTTTGCACCCTTCATAGAATAAGATGTTTGGGCTTGAATATCAGCGGTAGGATAACCGTTTTCGGTGGTGACCAAATCAATCACCAGATCATGGTTTTGATTGCCTATTTTACAAAGGTGGAAATCAACCCCCGTGATTTGTCGTGTTTCATCGGGGGTAAAGACTTGGGCTTGCGGGTCATAGGCTGTCCATATTTTCACTGTGGTGGTCCGTCGCATCACCTTTACATCAATCACCCCTTGACCCGTAAAAAGCCCTGTTGCTGTTGTTCCACCTTTCCCTCGTGCCACAACGTTTTTTGTACCAGCCGTAATATTCGCAGGAATGCTAAAGGTGCCTTCAAGGGTGCCTTTGCTATCGGCAACAAGGCGGCTTGTTGGCAAGACATTGACACCATCAAAGGTAAGGCTTTGCAAGATTTCGCCACTGCCAAAGCCTTCAATCTTAAAGTTCAGCTTCATTTGCCTTAAAAAATCGATCTGCTCCCTTGCGGCATTGACCAAATCATCCCGCACTTCTGTGTTACGGATAGTTCTCCCACGGTTCCAGCCCATATTGAGTTGATTGGTCACACTGGAGAGCCAATCGGTGCGCTGTTCATGCCAAAAATCTGTTGCGGGGTTAAGGGTGACTGTTCCAGGCAAGGGTGCAAAATTTTGATAGGGATTGATCTTTTCGCAAGCGGTTGTCAATTCTTGTGCAATGATGACTTCATTTGTCCAGTCAAGGGTAACGGGTGCTGTCAGATGAGCGGTGTAAAAAGTTGGATCAATGGCAAGCTGTAAAATGCCATGACCAATAGCCCCTGTTTGGGGAAATCCTTCATCTCTGTAACTGTCATCGAGAAAAGGGTCAACAAACATGCCTTTTTTGGCAACGGGCTCCTTAGAGTCAACATTACTTTTAATACGCTCTAATTGCATGAGGCGATCAAGGGAGAGCACCCGTTGAAAATAACGCCACATCTCATCATAAGGGGCAACACGCGTGCCATCATTAACCACAAGGGGGGTGCTAAGCCAATTATTGGTAATGGTGGCAAGGGAGAGCACATCATCAGGGACACTGGGCGCCATGGGTTGGTCTGAGGAGACCCCTTTGATATAGACGACATTGCCTTTTGTGTTGAGACCAATACGGTCAATGCGGGGCAATTTGTAAGTGTAACTCACAATAATATCACCTCCCTCAGCCCCTCCTGAGACGGTGATTTCCTGCGCTGTGACTTTATCAGCCGTGATTTTTGCACGGGTGCGGTAGGTCACCGTATAGCTGCTTCCTGGTAAGGGTTCATCTCCCACCGGTGCCCAATCAATAGTGTCTCCGGTTTTTTTGAAATCCTTACCTTCTTTAAATTCCTTGGTTCCTTGAACAATTTTGATAAAGGCGGTGATGCTTTTATCGGGAACACCATCACGCCCAGCAGCAACCGCACCACGGGTTATCGTCACGGTTTTTTCTTTCGTCAACAAAAGGGAATGAACAGCAGCAATGGGAGCGTAATAGGGTTTAAAGGTAAAGCTTGTCTTGCCCTTTGGAGGTGCAAAAATATGGGTTTCACTAGGAACGGCACTTGTCGAAAAGTCTTGCATCTCTTCATGGCGCAAAGCAGCCAAGCGCTTGCGTTTGAAACCATTGATATTGGCTTCTCCCTCTTGAATACTGAACACCTGCTTTTGTCCCTCTTGCCCCAACGCTGTGACACGGCATCCCCCCACGATATAATGTCCATGGGCGCGGTCGTACGTCGCAATGGCTTGCATGGCCGGTTCAAGCAGAGAGGGGGATTTTTGATCAATCAAAACGCCATCTTGCAAAATATAAACCGGAAAAAACGAGCCTTTCTGGTCATCATCTTTGAGAGCCCAGACAAGTTTTGCAACCTCGCGTGCTGCTCCGGGCTCTCCTTCTGCCAAGGATCCTGGCACTTGTCCCAACAATTCTGGATCATCCTCATAGGTCACCCATTTCTTTTGCAACTTTACACCGATTTCCACACGCCCAATCATGGACATATTCTCCAAGACAGCATCACAGACAGGAAATATATCGCCTGCAATATAAATCTTGCCCTCCGTTAAGGTAACGGTTTTTGTGTCTTTGTTGACAAAAGCATCAGCCCGTTCAACGCGGTCTCCTTCTTTTGCCACAAGGCGCCCCAAACGGTCATGACGCCCCCTGATGATGGTTTGCATTTCATTGAGTTCACCCGCTTGAAGAAAAGAGCGCTGTCCATAAAACACCACGCTTTGTTGTTCATCTTTGCCGATTGATCTGTCAATTGCAAAGGGCAAGCCACTTTCATGTTTCATGTTAAAACCTCAATAAAATTTTGAATTGTTCGCGAACATCAGCACGCAAAGGAATGTTGATCGGTGTTTTAAGGATCTCTACACCGCCCTTTAGTTCACCCTCGTCACACCAAAGTTTGCCAGGGGGTGTCTGCTCTGCCACAGTGCCATGAACGAGGAGGGAAACAGAGGCGGCTTGTTTGTCCTCAACATCCTCAAAATCTGTGCGGGCGGCAAGAAACAACAGAGTGCCAGTTGGGGAAGGGTTAAATCTGTTACCACAATGGCTGTAGGCGCCATCGATCGCTTGTTCAATAGGCTGGACAATGCTGCATCTTCGATACCCAATCAGAGCATTGTTTGCGTCTCTTAAAGCCAAATAAAGGGGACGGTTTTGGAACCACTCTGCCATAAGGATATCGCGTTCATGTTTTTTGACCGAACACCAGGGAAAATTTGCCAACTCCCAAGGATAATCAATTTGATCCCAGCTTAACTCCTCGTCAAAGTCATCAATCCAGTTGCCAATGCGTTTGCCTTCTTCTTTTGTGAGCGTGTGATTGATTTCTGTTGTGCGTCCAAAAGAAAACAGAGTGCCACGAGCTGTAAGACAGATGCCACTCTCGAAGTCCAGCATGCTGTCATCAAGACGTGACATATTGCTCTCTATGGCTTCCACATCATAACCATAGGTCCCACGGCGAAAATCAGAACGCAAACTTTTGGAAAGTCTCACAATCGCTTCAATGGCTTCAAGGCTACTTTGTTCAGGCAACTGGTTAAATTCAAGTTGAAAGGAATTCCACCATGCACGCCCAGACCATGCGGGTGTAAAGTGCGCAGAAAGCTCTAACCATTGAAGTCCCAACTCAATGGCGGCAACAGAGCCGCGCAGGCGCTGCCATGCAAGACCTTGGTCAATCAAATCATAGAGGTTTGGAACATAAGGCGAAAGTTCACCAAGTCCATATTCTTCAATCAACCATGGCAAAAAGCGGGGAGGGCGTGTGATCAGTTTTGCACGGGAAATCCCCAAAACAGACCCATCAACATCTTGATGAAAGTCGCAAGCATCGGCAAGGCGTTTCTCAAATTCTGTTGCATGTGAGGGGAGGAGCGAGCCAACCATTAGCGCGCCCGCCCTTTAAAGTTTAAGGTGATTTTGCCAATCGATAAGATTTCTTCATCACAAACTGCACTGTCCTTTGTTGGTGTAATGGCAATCACTTTCTGGACACCAGCTATCATCAGTTTTGAAACCCACCACGAGAGGCTTAATTCACGACCAATGGCTTGTTCTTGTTTCCAAGCCGTGCGTAAATTTTCTTCCATTGTTGTGAGAATTTTCAAAGATGTTTCCGGCAACAGCCAAACATCGGCTTCTAAATCCAGCACTTGTTTGACAGCAGCATGCACAATGATGGTATCATTGGTCATGATGATATTTTTTCTGTGAAGAGCTTGTGAAACTGTTTGTAAGAGATCTTCAGAGGCTGTCCCTTCTTCATTATTGCCAAAAACAGCAACATAGATAGTTGGGTCTTTGCCTTTACGATAGATAATCGCATCTTTCACTCGACTATCGGCTGTCAAGGCGATAAGCTTGTAATAGGGTTCTGTTCCACTTCCGTTTCCCCCACGGGCATGAAGCTGTATGCGTTCACGATACCTCTCATCACTCTCTCCCTCTATGCGGGCAATACCATGCCAGTTTCCTAAAGCATCAAGGGATTCACCGGTGGCAAAATCAAGAATATTATTGCGTGCTGCCTCGTTAATACGCTGTCTTAAAAGCAGTTCTCGATAGCTAAAAGCCTCTATGACTTTTACGGCTGGATCACTTTCCAAAAATATATATTCGGGTAAAAGCTCTTTTAAATGGGTAAGAACAGCAGCGCGGATTTCTTCAAAAGAAAGTTCTGTAATAATTTCCGGTTTTGCAAGCGCTCTACTCATTGTATCAATAATCCTTCCATGGTGATGGGCTTTCCTGATGGCAAATACATGCCCTCAAAGGACAGAGAAACTTGTCCGGTTCCAAGCATTTTAAAATCAATCTTTTTCAGCTTAAAACGCGGTTCCCACTTGTCCAAAGCCTCGGCAATGGCGGCATAAAGGGCAACGGCAAAAGCATTATTCACTGGCGCATCAATGAGTTCTGCAATGCGTGAACCATAATCACGTCGCATCACCCGTGTGCCAATGCGTGTTGATAAGATATCAATAATCGACTGCCGCAAATGCTCTATGCCAACCAATGGTTTTCCTGTTGTACGGTCCATTCCACTGTTCAATTCGGACCTCCTGTCATGGAACCACCAGGGAAAACACCCCTATGAACATGGGTTGCTCCTACATTGGTGCTGTTATGCTTTAATTCCCTTGAATTGATGGAAACCTCATTGTCTGAATGAAGAGAAACATCTTCCTGCGAATTGAGTGAAATGTTCCCCTCTGCTTTTACAGAAATGTTGCCCTTTGCCTTTAAACTCAGATCACGTTCTGAGGTGATTTTTATGCCTTCTGGTGCACTAAGCTCTAGCTTACCAGCATCCCCTTTGAGTGACACACCATCAGAGATGGTTAGGATAAACTTTCCTCCCGACTTGATGTTAAGGGCATAGGTGTTTTGTTCATCATCATATTCAAGGCTGGTGCCATCGGGATAAAGTGTTTTATGAATATTGCCTTTATCGGCTACTTGGTTCGCATCGGTATGAATAGAGCCAACAATCACCCCTTGTGATAAATCGCCTGATGATGAGACAACAACCACTTGCTCTCCAACATCGCGCCCCTCATAAGAGCGTGTTTTACCGGCGCGGGCTTGGGTATCTGGAATCCAATCACTGATAAGATTTCCAGTTTTTACGCGATAGCGTGCGTTTTTATGGTCGACATGGCTAATTTTCCCCACCACAACCATATTGGCTACGCGTCTCTTTAAATCGGTGATCTCTTTATCGCGCCGCTCTAACATGGTCACCTTCAATTTTATGGTATTTGTCTTCGTTTCCCATACCTGTTTCGGGTTTAAAACCGACAAGGGGTTCAACAACTCTTGCGGTTGCATTTCCTTCGTTAGGAGAGGGGATATTGGTGATGTAAGTCACGTCAAAGGTTAAAATTGCACCGTGGAGCGCTAGGGCGCCATTATCACCAAAGGCAAAAGCAATATTTTGCAGGCGGCATGTCTCAACAGTGTTGTTAAGATTGGGGTTGGCATGGAAAATCTCTTCAACTTCCCATGCTAATTGGTCAACAAAGCGTGCACCCTCTTCACATGTTGCATAGCATTCAACATCTACTGTTAAAACACGCCGCCTTAAGCCAAAATCATGTCCATCTTCAATGGTTTCATTTTGCGTTGAGATATTAATAGCCGGCATTGTTTCAATAAATAAATTGAAATCACGCATATTGAAAACATTGTCGCCAGCCACTGTTTGTGCTGCCTTTATCAAAGCAACAAATGTTTCTCTTATCGTCTCGCGGGGATGCATGGGAGCTCCTGTTCAATTAAGTGTATAAAGTGATTGACTAGGGTTAATAATGATACTATTATTGGTTATGAGTAATAAAGTTGAAAAAATAATCAGCTTGATGAAAGTAACACCAAAGAACATTAAGTTTTCAGATTTGTTGGCTGTATGTGTCTATTTCTTTGGAGAACCGCGGAACAATGGTACAAGCCACTTTGTTTTTAAAACACCGTGGCTTGGTGATCCTCGTGTGAATATTCAAAAAGATTCTGGCAATAAGGCAAAAGCCTATCAGGTCAAACAAGTCTTACAAGCGATAGAAAGGATGAAACATGAACAATAATCATTATACATATCGTGTTTTGTGGTCGCGAGAAGATGAGGAATATGTTGGATTATGTGCAGAATTCCCATCTCTTTCATGGTTAGACGCTCAAGCAGAGAAAGCGTTAAAGGGCATTATGGATCTCGTTTCAGAGGTTGTTGAGGATATGCAACACAACGGAGAAGAGGTCCCTGTGCCTTTGTCACATGGTAAATATAGTGGTAAGTTTCAATTAAGAATTCCTCCAGAACTTCATAGAAAACTGGCAATTCAAGCCG
The DNA here is from genome assembly GCF_018155095.1 of Bartonella queenslandensis. GTDB lineage: Bacteria > Pseudomonadota > Alphaproteobacteria > Rhizobiales > Rhizobiaceae > Bartonella > Bartonella queenslandensis_B. The sequence goes on from NZ_NAAI01000013.1 coordinate 22,434, forward strand.
CCGAAAATGGTGTAAGTTTAAATAGATATATTTCTTCTAAACTTTAAAGCTTTTAAAGGCAGCTTATACGCACCAAAAAAAGATTAATTTTTATGGAAACCTCTCAATTAAAACAAATACCCGTTTTCACAACGGATGAAGAAGCAGAAAACTTTGTTGATACTGCTAATCTTACGGATTATGACTTAACTGGTTTTAAACCCGTTCATTTTGAATTCTTACCTAAAGAAGCTTCTATAAATATTCGCTTGCCTCAAGCACTTATGAAAGCTTTAAAGGAAAAAGCGAAAAATCAAGCTATTCCTTATACACGCTATGTCAGACATTTGATCGAAAAAGATTTACGAAAAAGTCACTATAATTAACTTTGCGCCTATTATTAATAATAGAGCAAACAGAGAGACATTAAAATGTGTTACAGTATAAACAAAAGCCTTATAACCCAACTGCTTTACGTAAAATGTCATCGACTTTTGATTGCCACCCACGACCAAAGGCTTTAAGTTTTTTTAAAACATCTGGTGACAAACGAATTGATACTTGCTCTTTAGGGTTATCAATTTGTGGTCGCCCTCGAGAACGTTTAATGCTTTCAGCTAAATCAGGAAATACTTCTGCAAATGATTTTGCTTGAGCAATTTGTTCATCTGTCGCTTCTGGAGCGTCTGGATCATGTGCAATTTCTTTTTGAATTTCAGCCTCTTCTTCATCGGTGAGAGGTTTAATATATGGATATTTCGTCATAATATTAAACTCCTTTCTTTTTTGCTCGCACGTCTCATAGAAATGATAGAAACCGCTTCATCGCCAAGTGTAGCAAAAACGACTGCAATAACATTATTGGTAAAAACATTAATAGCCATAAAACGTCCTTGCTTTGCTGGAAGGATGATCGCTGTTTCAAAAAATTCTATTTGAAGATCAGCAAAATCAAGCCCATGTTTTTCAATGTTTTTGTGTCGTTTAATTTCATCATAAGTAATAATCATAAATTAGTGTATTACATTTATTCAAAGAGGTCAATAATAAAAGTGATACAAAATATCTTTAGTGTTTATTTCCTTTAAATTTCTCTTGGTAACATCAGCGTTCCTGTGCACGTAAAATAAGTTTATACATGCCAGATTCCGAAGCCTGTACATCCGTCACAATAAAATGCTCTTGAGAAAAGCTATCTTTCGTACTTTCAAGCGTCATAACTACAACGCTATCCTTGAGTCTTGGTGGTATTCCCCCGATATCATTGATACAAACATCAAGTTCCTTTTTTGCGATTGTCGTGGGGATTCTGCCACCAGCCTCCGATTCCGAATGTTTAATGGTGTAAATCGCTGTAATTTGAAACGATTGTTGATTATCCCCTCTGGTGTAGATGACGGGTTGCCCAAAGGTGTTGCGCACGTCTTTAATCATTTGGTTTAGCAACCCATGCCATCGCATGTTATTTTCCTCCACTGACCGCTTTAAAGAGCATTTCAGGACGCGTGCAAATATAAAGCGGATAGCTGTATACCTCTGGTTTTACCCATGCATTACGGTCGTTATCAACGATCAACATGGTGTAGAGCGGTTTTCCAACCGTGTTGGCAAAATCCAAACTTTCTCCCGGTGCAAAGGTTTTTTGAAACACGCCCGGTGCATTGGCGGGTAAGAATTGACATTCATCAGGCTTAATGCCTATGGCGCGCTTTGTTCCAGCCTTCGCACTCACATTATAGTTGTGAATACTCCGGTAATTAATGAAAGTCACACCCGCAAAGTCAAAACTGCCAAAGCTCCCAGAGCCAATTGAACTTGGTGTTGCAACACCTCCAGCACTATTCAACGTTTGTGCAAGAGCTGTGTTGAGATAAGTCTCACGAATTGTTTTATGGTTTTTCAATTTGGAGAAAAATTCATTTCCACAAAGCCCAATAATGCGTGAACGATCAGAAAACGCTCCCTTTGAAGCTTCAATCATTTTCATAATGACTTGATCAACATGGTCTGCAACATTGGTTGTCTCATTATTTAATTTAAAGTCAATAGGCTTTGGAGGTGTAATTTCCCATTCCTTGTACCAATCGACAATAACAGAGCCATCGGCGTCAAGAACCACCCCTTGAACAGCGCCAAGTTGCATGTTTTCCCATGTCAATTCGATTTCAGAAATCAGTTTCTTTTGTTTTCTGGCAATATATTTCATTGCCGTCTCGAGTTGATCTTCTGTCCCAAATTCACGCCGGTTTTGGATTTCCTCTGATTTCACCGTGTCACTTTTGGCAATGCGTGTTGTTTTGAAAAACCGAAGATTACGTCCATCTCTATCACCTTCTGCCAAGGGGGCGCCACGTTCACTGGTTTGAATCAAGGACAATGTATTGTCACGTCTTTCAATACCAACCACTGTGGTGCTTGTTTCCACTTCCTCAAAAAGATCAAGAGAACTAATAAGCCCCGGTTGAAACTCATAGTTTTCAATCGCTTTCATCATGGTGGTGGCAGAGAAAGCATCGTGTTTAAAAAAGTTCATATCCATGTGCGCATTCTCCTATCGCAATAAAATATTGTTATGGTCTTCGAGAGACTGAATGGCAGCACTTTTTTGTTCATCTGTAATGGCATCTGGCCATAGCAGTTCAGAAGCTTTTACAGTGCATAAGCGTGCTGTCATCACGGCGCGTTGATCTGCCTCTGTTGCATCAACAGTGGCAAAAGAAATCCCAGCAGGGATTTGACTGCCATCTGATGCTGCTGGATTAAGGGGGGCATATTTTTGTGACGCTGTAATTTTCCCCATGACAGTTCCAGCTTCAATGAATGCTCCTGAAGCAAAAACCACTTCTTCGTTTGACATATCCGTATCGTAGGGTCCAAGATAAGCGCCATTGCGTATGTCTTCATAAAAAACTTGACTCATTTTATTGCCCTCCAAGCTGTTTCCCATTTTGCATGAATTTTTTCCTTGCTCGTCCCATCTCTATGGGGCGCTGTGGTTGATAGTTTTAAAGATGCGCTTTTCGAGACAGCGGCGGTTAACACAACATTTTTTGCTTTCTCAACACTCATGCCGCTTTTAATGGCTTTTGCTGCATCAAAAGAAACGCCTAAGCGCTTTGCTTGCCTTTCAAGGTTTGTCAGTGCCTCGCCACGTTTTCTTTCCTTTTCAAGAGCCGCTTTTACGCTTTCTTGTTTATCTTCGTCCTCATCTTCGTCTTCGTTTTCCTCTTCTTCGTCGAAGTCTTGCATGTCTTCGTCAATGTCATTATCATTTTCGTCTTCTTCGTCCTCATTGATGACGTCGACAATTTTTTCATCATCATCTTCTCTAGCGCGGTATTGTGTGCGTGCCATGTGTTTTGTCCTTCTTTTGTTGCTGTTGGGGTTTGTGATATGGAATCCGTTAAGGCTTCCAAAGCTTGCGCAAGGGTGCCCTGCGCATCTGCTAATCCAAGCTCTAAAGCTTGGGTGCCTATAAAAGTTTCTGCTTTTGTGTCACGAATTGCGTCCGCACTCAGAGGTCTGTTTTTTGCAACCCAATCGACAAACATTTCGTAGAGCAGGGTGCAATCGGCTTGCATTTTTATCTGTGCTGTATCGCTCAAGGGTTCGTGAGGATTGCCATGCGTTTTGTGATCACCTTCAAAAACAAAGGTCCATTTCAGCCCCTGTTTCTCATCTGCACGAGATTGGTCAAGATGGGCGCAAACAACCCCAATGGAGCCTACAACACCGGTGCGTGCAACCCATATTTGAGAAGCCGCACAAGCAATGGCATAAGCTGCCGAGCAAGCAAATTCATTGGCATGCGCCCAAATGGGTTTATTGTATTGTTTTGAAAGGGTTTGAAACTCTTCAACCAAATCAAAGATGCCACCGGCTTCTCCACCACCACTATCAATATCAAGTAAGATAGCCTTCACATCAGTCTGTACCATGGCTTCACGAAAAGAAGCTCTTAACCCTTCATAAGAAGTCAATCCCGATAGAGCTCCAAGCCATGCACCGCGGCGTACAAGTGTGCCATGAACGGGTATTATGGCAATATTGTTTTGTACCACATAGGTTTCTGGTGGTCTGAAAGCTTCTGTATTCTCTTGCGAATAAGCTTCAATGGGAAACTTTTCGCTTGCAAAAAGGCGTGGGGCAAGAGCATTAAGGATGATATCAAGCTTTGTGGAGGCAAGCATGTGTGGAACTCCAAAAAGCCGTGATGCCAAAAACGGCATGTCAAGATTATTCACCATTTTTATGTGCCTTACTGTCTTGGTTACTTTCATAACTCTCAGAAGCCTCTGAATCTTCATCATCAATCGCTTGATTTTCACCAGAAGGCGCTGCCATATCCGTGTCAAAAGATAAGCCGCGTGCACGAGCATCTGTGTGCTCTTCCTCAAGTTCGGCATGAATGCTGTCGATATCAAAGCCGCGCTCGGCTAGTGCCATGCGTCGTGTTTTCAAACCTGCACGGATTTCTTCTTTTTCTGCCGAAATATCTTTATTGGGATCAATCATTTCAAGCGGAGGCGCAAAGCTTTCACATTGAAGCCATGGCAAGGGATTTTCTTCCCATCCGGATAAGTGAACGCGTCCAGAAAGTACGGACATTTCAACAAAACGCTCCCACACAATGCGGTTAAACTGAAAGGCAATGATATGTTCACGCCATTGTTTGACATGCCGTCTAAACTGAATAATGGAGGTACGAACATTGGAAAAATTACCGCGCGTAACGTCTCCAGTAACAACGGCATAAGGCATATTGAGAGCCGAGCAAATTTTTAAAATATTGCGAAATTGGAAAGCCTCATAAGAACCTCCAACCTCAACAGGATTAGAGAATGTAACCTCTTTATTCTCTCCTAAATAAAGAGATGCACCGGGTGCAATGGCAGGTGCTTCGTATTCTTCTTCAACGTCGTTTTTATCACGATTATCGGATAATTTTGCGACGTTTGGAGAATTATCCTTGACAAACGCCGCGAAAAGAGCCGCCGTCCTTTTTCGATCAAGTTCTGCATCATCATAGGATTCGAGTTGAAAGATCTTTGTCATACAGCGCGTTATTTTGGGAGAACCACGCAATTGTCCGGCAATCCGGCGTTCTTTGATATGAAGGACCATTTCAGCAGGGACACGTATGCGGTCTTGGCTCTTAAAGGCGCTGTTTGCAGGACAATCATCATAGGGATGATGTTCCCAGAAATGGTAAGCAACGCGCTTACCACTGGCATCGAATTCAATTCCCATACGAATGTAATTGCCTTCAATCTCAGCCGGTCCATTGTAAGTCAGGTCCAGCATTTCAGTGGGATAAACTTGCAACTGAAGAGGCACACCAGAGCGCCCATAAAGGTCAACATAATGCAATCTTACAAAGCATTCGCCGGTTAAAAAGACCTCTCGTGCAATGGTTGCTTGCAGACCATAAAAGCTGGCATCTTCATCGTAGTCTGCTTCATCAGCCCATTGCCACCATAAGTCTAAAAGCTTTTTCTTTTCTTCTTGAAAACCTTCAATGCGAGGATAAGGTTTAATCCCATCACTGACAGCCGCAGAGACCCATTCTTCCGTTGCAGATCCATAAAGAGATTCATTGTCATAAAGCCATCTTGAACGAGCAACAATGGTATCACCGCATTCTTCAATCGCTTTATTGATATGTTTTTTTGCGGGATCAAAACCACCCATGCGACGGCTTTTGCTTGCCGCTTCAAAATGGGGATTGTGTTGACGAGAAATTGTAAAAAATCCCGTAAGTTTATTGATAAAGCCAGCCATTAATAGCCTCGTGAGATATTAAAATAGAACACGCGTGAACTTTTGCGTCCTTCAAGGTCCGCTATTTGCGTATTGATCATTTCAAGAGCTTTGCGCAGTTCCTCAACAGAGCGGTTGCTGACTTGCTTATCGCCGTGACGCACTGATTGCGCACCCGAATAAAGAGCCTCTTCAATTTGTTCACGCCGCCTTTTTAAACTTTCCAGTCTGTTAATTTTGCTGTTAAATTGTCCTAAAGTTTCATCCACAAATTACCTCCAATCCCCTCGCATATAAGGATTCATCACTGTTCTGGATTGTTTCCTTTGAGGTTTTGCTATCTGAGATCTTCTTGGAGAAGTGAATGAAGAAATCCCAGATGTTGGTTGCTTTACAGAACCTTCAATTTTAAGTTTTTCCAAACGCTCTTCTAAGATATCGACTTCTCGATTAAGGTTTATTCCTGCCGAAATCAGACCTTGCAAAGCCGCATAAGCATAGACTCTACAGTCCAAGGCTTCGTTTCTTGCCTTTTCACTTTTTTGCCATTCAATACGTTTGAAGCCTTTAAAATATTTAATGACCTTTCTTTCAGCGGTTAGCTGGTTAAAATATTCTAGATCAAGGCTTTTGTGAAAGTGCGTTGCACCAGCCCCCGTTGCTTCAGGACCCGATTTTTTAAACCGTGCTGTAATGATATCTTTCGCAGCATCAACCCCAACAATATAAAGATTAATCTGTCCTTTATTGTTTTTGCTTGGTCGGCGTGGCCAGACCGCACGCCATCCCGCCTGTCCTTTAATCCCCCAAATGCGCCGCCCCTCACGCGGGCGCACATAATTATAAACCGCCTGTGTATGTCCACCACCAGTATCAATACAAGCCGCTGTTATCCTAATTCCCTCTTTATAGCCTGGATGCGGCCAGCGTTTTGCAAGATATTCATCCAATTGGTCCCACACTTCAAAAGAAGAGGGATCACCAAGGATCACTTGATAATCAATATGCCAACTTTCTTCACTACGCCCCCATCCCACCACTTCAAGCTCTAAACGGTCATTTTGCACATCAATGCCTGCTGTCAACACGACGGCTTGTTCTGGTGCAAGGGGATACTCTTCGCGTTTTGCATAGAGGCTGTCTGGATCAACAACTTCGCCTGTTCTGTCCTCCCATGGCTCTCCAAGCACGGTATTGACAAAAGGCTGTAGAAGAGCTGGATCATCTTTGGCATTTAAAAACTCTCTTGCGCATTCCCCCCATGTAAGCCAAGGAGAATAAAGTGCCGAAATATGATAAGAGCGCAAATTGGGTCTACTTGACTCACTGGTTGGGACCCAGCACGCACCTCTTTCTTCACACATGAGATCTGTTTTTCGGTGTTCGGCATGTTCATGACCACAATGCGCACAAACAAAAACAGCTTTTTCGGGAGCCCCTTTCGGCCATTTGATTTGTGACCAAACAATCGGCTGGAGTGTACCACATGCATCACAAGGCACGTTGTAATATCGCTGGTCTCCTAGTACAAAATCTTTGGCAATACGGCTTGTGTCACGGTGGGTAGGGGTGGACAATTTAAAGATCTTTCGTTGTACAAAGGTAGAGGTACGCTTTTCCGCAATCATTACTGGATCACCTTCGTTATCGACACTGAGAGGATAACCATCCACTTCATCCAAAATCAGATAACGAATAGGCATAGAGCGCAAACCAGCTGCACTGTTTGCTCCTGTAAGCATCAGTGCACCCCCATCAAACTCTTTCGAAAACATGGTATTCCCACTGTCACGTGCTCGTGCTGGGGCTATGCGTTCACTTAAAACTGGACTTGCCATAATCATGGGATCAAGCCGCGTCTTTGAAAGCTTTTTGGCTGTCTCAACGGTCGGCATGACATAAAGAGCAGGTCCTGGACTATAATGAATAGCATAACCGCAGAAATTTAATCCTGCCTCTGACATGCCAACTTGCGCCCCTTTCATGACAATGGTTGTTTCAATCGGTTTGTGAGAAGAAAGATTATCCATGATTTCGCGCAAATAGGGGGTCCGCTTTGTTCTCCACAATCCAGGTTCAGCACTGGCTACGGTGCTAAGGTATCTATTCTTGTCCGCCCATTGGGAAACCGTGTATGGTGGGTCCGGTTGTCTTGCATCATTGGCATGGGCGAAAAATTCTGTAACAGCATTCTCATCCATTATTCATTCTTTGCTCGCCCCAAAACGCTCTCATTCTGGAGGTTGAGGATCATGATAAGGAACTGGAATATGAACAGCTTCAAGCAAAGCCTTTCGTATGTAATAATCAATGGCACCGATGAGACTTGCAGCATCACATCCGACTTGTGCGGCAATGCTTGCACCAAATCGATGAGGAAAATTCAACATGGCGTCACGGTGTGCTCTTCCAAACTCACGGGCTGCTCTCTTGACTTCTTCACGGTCAACGGTTGTTTCGCGTAAGCGTTCAAGAGCAATCTTCTCGCTTTCAAGGGCAACTTGCATTCGCTCCAGTTTAATCTTGTATTCATTAGCGCCCTCTGTAGAGGTTTGTTTGATCTTTGTTCGCGGTTGACCATCCGGTGCTAAAAATGGAGCAGGGCGTTTTGTTGGATTCTCATTCCAGATAGCTGTTGCAAGCGCTTCATTGACAGAACCATCTTCAAAAAGAGCCTTATCAAACTTACCTGTCTTAAATCGAGAAACCACTGCATTAGGAGAAACACGCATCTTTTTGGCAAATGCACGAAGCGATAAACCCTTACGATGCTTCTTTGTCATAGTGGCTCCATTTTGAATGGTTTATACGAATTATTGTACACTTTAATTATTGACAAGGTTTTATTTTTCGTGTACATAAAATATATGAAGATAGTGTGGGATGAACCAAAAAGAGCTTTAAACATTGTTAAACATAAGCTTGATTTTGCTGATGTTATTTACTTTGACTGGGAACATGCTTTTATTGATGCAACCCATTCAAACCGCATGAAAGCTATTGGACATTTTGCGGATGGCACAACAGTTATTGTTTTTGCAAAGCTTGGCAATGAAGCAATATCCATTATCAGCTTTCGTCGAGCTAATAAAAAAGAAAGAGAGGTTTTCAATGACTATCAAAAAAACCTTTGAAGCAGGATGTGATTACGCAAAAGAAGATTGGGACGCTGTAGATTCTCCACCATTGACAGATGAAGAACTTGCACGCTTAAAGCCAGCTAAAGACGTTTTACCAGCCTCCTTTTTTAAGTATGTAACAGAAGAGCGCCGTAAACGTGGGCGCCCACCCGTTGAATCTCCTAAACAAGCGGTTACTCTCCGTCTCGACCCAAACGTTATTGCCTCTTTTAAAAAACAAGGAAAAGATTGGCGCACACGTATGGGTGAAGTCTTAAAAAAAGCAAGCGGTTGTTAAGTCAAACGATCTCTCCACTCTAAAAATAATGCTTTATAGTTGAAATTAAACTTCAATTGTATTACATTGAAATACAGTAGAGAGAGGAGAAGTCGTTATGGCTACCAGTCGCATGGTTCAAGCGCGTGTACCGGAAGAAATTCAAAATGTCGCTAATCAAGTTATTCAAGCCTCTGGTTTATCAGTAAGTGATGTCGTGAGAGTGTTGATGACACGTATTGCGCAAGATAAAGCTATTCCTTCTTTCTTGTTTCAACCCAATGCAGAAACCATAGCGGCTTTTGCCGAACTTGATGAGGGCAACTTAAAAAAATTTCATTCCGTAGACGAATTATTCGATGATCTCTATGCGGACGATTGAACGTACGACTATTTTCAAACGTGATTTCAAGCGTGAGATGAAAGGACGATATCGGCATCTTTTAGGTACAGATTTGCATCAAGTCATTGTAGCATTAGCAAATGATCAATCTTTAAAACTTCGGTATCATGACCATGCATTAACTGGAAATTGGAAAGATTATCGGGATTGTCATATTCGACCTGATTTGGTTTTGATCTATCGCTTGATTGGTCAAGATAGGCTCATTTTAGTGCGCCTTGGTTCTCATTCACAGCTTAATCTGTAATGTCAATTAACCACTTCCCCATTTGCGACAACGGGGAGGGGGTATATATTTTACTTAAGCAACTTTTCTAATGAGGTTCTCGAAATTTGGCTCATAAGCGCGCAACAAAGAATCCATGCTATGCGGCAGTTCTGAATCGCCAAAATCTGTTAAAACTGTTAAGATTTTAAGTATACTTGGCATCTCATTCTGAAGTTTTAAAATCAAAGCTTTTTCTATGACAGTCATAGTATCAACCAGAGCTGTACAATCTTTGTCATTCATATTTTCATGTCTAGAAAATTGAGATAATGCCATCCACAAATCACATAAAAAGTCGATACTGGTATTCATTGCACACCTCCATGGATTTGCTCTTTCAAACATGCCAATCCTCTGGATGTGATTTTTGTTGAAGGCAGTACCTTTTCTGTACCATCCGGTCTTTGGATAGTGATAACAGGGCAATCCATAAATCCCTTCTTTATCTTATCCTGATAAGGTAACAGAGGTGCCCCTGGAGCACGACGATAAACCCAATCATGTTTACGCAAGTAGTCGGTTAAATCCTTTGGTCGTACCTCCAACATTTTCGCTGCTTCGATAAGACCGAACAATCCATCAGAACGCTTTAAACCTTCTAAAGCCTCTGCTTTTGGAGTCAATTCGGCAATGGTATTATCCTTTTGCTTAATTTGACTTTGTAAATGATTCAAAACACCAAGTAATGCTTCGGGTTTAGAGTAATCGATTTGTGGTGTGGTTACTTGTTTTAAAAGCCGTTCACATTTGATAAAATATTGACGAGCTTCATGTCCTTTATCATTACGTTCGATCATGGAAAGGTGTTTAGCCATGTCTAAGGTAATGTGGTATTCTTTAGAAGGGCGCCCACCTGAACTTTCGCTCAAAAAAGAGCAAAAGTCATACCCTTCTTTAAATTTACAATCTTGAATACGTCTGATAATCCAATCTTTAAAACTGGTTTTTACTTCTAAAAATGCGTGTAATTCGCGTGCATTAACAGTTTGAACAGTTTCTTGATCAATAACCTGTTCTGATATTTCTATAAGTGTGTTCATAATGAACTCTTTGGTAATAGAGGTTTTCTATTGACACTCTAAAAGAGTGCCGGGTGCTAGAAAACACGGTACCAAGTCCGTCGTTATGCTTTTCCCAAAAGGGTATTGTATAGCGTAACTACACCCGACAAGACCTTTATATGCCACAGCATATAATGAGTCAAAATCTTTAATGTTCAGAAGATTGATTATTTCGGCAATCAATCCGCTTGGTATTTTAAGGTGTTTTCTAGGCACCTGATTCGACAATAGACATAACGTCACTACCTTGTCAAGCGATAAAAACTTTTTTCTAAAAATAATACGCTATTGTACAGTGTGTATATGAGTACACATTAAATTCGTTATTTATCAATGTGTTGTGTGTACAATGTACAGTCAATTTGAAAATTCTGTCGCTAGCGATAGTTCGCGCTAGCCTGCCCCGCAACGAAGCCAACCCGCTGGGAAGTACCTTTTGAATTGATTTTATTGACTTTTTTATGGAATAAGAGAGGCATAATTGGCAATTTTCTTTAAATTAACATCCTCTCCACTCTGAAAGTGGAGAAGATGAGATCATATTTTAAACTTAAGCAGCTTTTGTAACAGACCTTGCTAAAACCTGCTTAGCTTCTTTAATGAGAGCTTTATATTTTCTATTCTCTTCATCCACTCTAAAAGCGTCAATAAGACGAACATGGATAGGACCTAAAAGATACAAAGCTTTTTCACCAGCACTCATACCCTCCCAGTAACTTGGCAAATCAAAGCGTGTATCATTATCATAATCAACAGATTGGCTTTTTAACTTTTTCTCACACTTAATAAAGTAACGACGAGCTTGTCTGCCTTTCTCATTGCGTTCAACCATGGAAAGCTCTTTGGCCATGTCTAGGGTGAGATGGTATTCTTTACTTATAACATTTTTACGTTTCTCATTTTTGAGAAGCGTAAAACCATAATCTTGATTTTCCAAAAATCCATATTCTTTAATACGGCGTACAATCCAATCTGCAAATTTAGAGTTAACTTCTAAGAACATATATAATTCACGTGCGTTAACAGTTTGCACAGTTTCTTGTCCAACAGCTTGTTCTGATATTTTAATTAGAGTGTTCATCTTATTAGTCCTTTGTTTTATAAGTTAAAGTATCCAGGGCTAAAACAACCGAACTAATACAGTCCTTCGTATCTTTAGGTTACCCTTGGACATACACACGAAGACCCTGGACAAGATTTCTTATGATAGGCAACAGATCTTTCGGGATACTGTTGAACCGATTAGTTACGAGGTGTTTTAAGCCTGTCAATCAGATTATAGCTGTTCACAGAAACTGTCAATTATTTTTTGAAAAATCCTAAAAGTAATGACACTCCATAAGAGTGTCGGGTGCTAGAAAACACGGCAACAAGCCCGTCGTTATGCCTTTCCCAAAAGGGTATTGTATAGCATAACCACACCCGACAATGCCATTATATGCGTGTAGCGTATAACGAGTCAAAATCTTTAATGTGCGAAAGACTGATTATTTCGGCAACCAATCCGCTTGTTGTTTTTAAGGTGTTTTCTAGGCACCTATTTTAACGATATATGTTTTCCGAGAATCTTGTCAAGTAATAAGATTGTTATGAGTAGCGTGTAGATAAAGCTTGAGAACATGATCTAGCCTTTTTTATTAGCAGCGTATTCTTGGCGAGCAAGTTGTCTCTGTATATTTTTGGTTAATCTTTCATTGGCATATTGTGCAATAGCATTTGCAATCTCTGGCTTGGACATCACTTTAGCAATTGAAGGTCCTTCTTGTTTTGCAATGGGGAATTGATCTGCGTCATCTCTTTGAAACACATTCCCTCCCATTTTCAATTCAACACGTTTTGGAAAACTGCCTCCCTTGATAAAACCATGGGGTAAGACTTCTTTCTTTCCAAACAGTGTATAAGTCACGCCGCGTTTTGTTTCGTTTACTTTAAAAAATTTAAGAGGTATCGGTGTTCCAGAACCAATGATATCTGTCTCAAGAAACCTTGCTGTCGCTTTTTCTTTAATATAAACGCCTCTTCTTATACGCTTTATTTGGGCTGATGAGATGTCAGCAACTTGCTTTTCAGTAAAGCGTTCAACTTGTTTTGCTGCAGTGTTTAGAGCATTACGCAGAGCCCAATTGAGGCGAGGGGCTTGAAGGCTTGTGAAGGTATCCTTCACCTGTTGAAGATACCATTTTTGGTGGATAATTAACTTCAACTTCTAAGCCTTTTTTGGGATAGATGTTGATGGCTTGGAAGCTTTAGATTCTTTTGGTTTTTCGAGAGAGGTTTCCTCTGTTACTGTTTCAGTTGATGTTTGGTTGGGTTCTTTTTCTACTTGCTTAATGTGTTCAATTATCTTGTCGGGTTTTATTTTTGTTTTAACATCAACAAAAGGTTTAGCAGCATTTGCACGCTTGAGACGTGCGTAGACTTGATTAGAAATCTCCACAAATGGATTATTGGGGGTTGAAGTTTCAAAACGAACAGTGCTTTTATTATCGCCAACAACACACATTGGCTTGGTGATGATTGCTTTCATCTTCGCTCCTTTTGAGGCAATGAATTAATGACATCATTGGTTACTGAATGGCGTTTGATATTTGCAAAATAGATTAGCCTGTTTTATCAATAAAAACAGTAATTTAAGCCCTTTTGAAAGCTTAAGATTTTATCAAATTTTAAGGGATATTTTTGAATTTCAGACGCAATACACCTACGGACAGCACGACCATTAAATAAAATTTTTTACACATTGTCAAGAGAAAAAATCTATATTTTGTATTTTTTTATTTTAAAACAGAATATATAGAATTTTCTAAAACATTTTAGATTTTATAAATTATTGAGTAATTATTATAGGAGAGAAAGAAAATGACAGGTCCAGAAATACTAGATGCCATGTATATTATATCAATGATAGTTATATCACTCTTAACTGTAGCGTTGTGTTTGCCTGCTGCCTTTTGATTTTCATTAATATTTTGCAGATCATATACAATTATACGCTTTAAAAAAAATCTAGAGTGAGAAATTTCTCCATATTAATTGAGCTAAATATTAAGCTCGTGACGGGCTGCTGTTGCCAAAAAAGCAGATCTTGTTAAACCTCTTTCTTGTGCACAATTATCAATTGCACGCAAAAGCCCTCGTTCAATTGATATATTTGTACGTACGACTTCTGAATCATTTTCAATAAAAGGAACTTGTATTAAAAAAGCTCCTTCTGACAAGGCTTTTTTGACAGCTTTCTGTTGTATCACTTCTTCAAACTTTAAAGGAACAGGCACTGTATCCATATCTTCACAGTAAAGTTGCAAAGCTTCAGTTGCATTTATGATAAGATTTTCTTCTTCATCAGCAGCAGAGAATAGACCTTCAAAATCAGGAAATTGAACACCAAAAGCAGAATCCTCATCTTTATGAACAAGAGCAAAAAATCTTTTCATTCTTCTTCTCCTTTTTTTAACCAGCCTGCTTGTTGTGCAATAGAACGCGCTGTACCAATTGGAAGATTTTTTTTAGGATGTGGGACAATAACGACCTTACCATCTTTTTTAAATTTATGGTGCGAACCTTTTACTTTAACAAGTTCAAAGCCATCGCGTTTTAATTTTGCAATTATCTTTCGGCTGTTTTGTTCCATTCCCTAATCTCATAATGTGTATATATTTACACACTATACTTTTTCTTATTGTAAGTCAATGTTTTTAATAACCACAATGTTTCTGGAGAGCGTTAAGGACTATCCGCAATGAAGGTACAAGGTATGGTAATTCTTGATCTTCACTAACAAGATACTGTAGCGCAGCATAAAAATTATGCTGTCTGTAAAGGCGTTGTGTTTCTTTTATTACCTCTTGCATATTCAAAAATTGTTTTGTTGTAAATTCAACCCATTTTTTTCTAGCTTCTTCATTAGAAGATGAGGGCATTTTATCATAAATGGCACTAGGCAATGTTTTTGCACAGAGATAATCATTTCTCACTTCAAGATATTTTTGTGCTGCATCATACTGATCTTGATTAATCACACCTTGCAGATAAAGCCGCCCTATATAAGTTCCAGAGAGTGGATTTTTTGCTTCTTCTATGGTTAAACTAAAGCGTTTGGCACGCATTTCAATTGCCAGTTTATCTACGGGTTCACACGGTTTTTTTGCTCGTGAGATGCGTCCGTTTGGTTCTCTGATGCATCCTTTAATATGAGGACGTCCGCGTTTTGTACGTTTTTTTCTTTTAGCCATATTTTTTCAATCAGAACGGGACGCCATCATTAAGAGCTGTGCTATAATCTTGAGCACCTGAGGCAATAGCATAATTTTGAGAAGTAATGGGTGAGGGGTGTGCAGATTGCTCTTTCTTTGCATCAAGCAAATGCAGTTCACCTTTATATTGTGACAAGATAATCTCTGTTGTGTAACGGTCATGACCATTTTTATCTTGCCATTTACGGGTTTGTAATTTGCCTTCTATGTAAACCTTTGAACCTTTACTGAGATACTGAAGAGCAATTTTTGCCAAATGCGGATTAAAAACCACTACGGAATGCCATTCTGTTTTATCTATTTTTTGATTGGTCTTTTTATCAGTATAGCTTTCAGAAGTTGCTATACTAAAATTGACTATTTCAGCTCCAGAAGTTATGGTTTTGCTTTCGGGGTTAGCACCGAGGCGTCCGATTAATGTCACTTTGTTTAGCATGTTTTAGTTACCTTAAATTTATATTTAAATATGTGAAAAATCTTAGCATAATTTTATTATTTTTTCAATTATTTCAATAATATATTATTGATTATTAACATATAACATTATGTTTTATAGCCTTCGGGATAAAAAATTGAATTTCGCGAATTTATTCGAAATTTTGTTTCATGTAACTTTTTTCTATGTTATACGTTACATGAAACATAATGGAGATTTTGTTATGGCTACAATGCACGTCAATGAACGCGTTCAAAAACATCGCAACGCACAAAGAAAAGCCGGTTTGCGCTTAATGCAAATTTGGGTACCAGATACTCGCCAACCAAACTTTGCAGAAGAATGTCGACGCCAATGTCGCTTAGTCGCAAAAATGGATAAAACAGATACATCTATGCAGTTGTTAATGGATCAATCTTTAATGGATATTTATGACTGGACAGAATGATGCGTGGATCTCTCGTCACAATAGCGATGCAAGGTGATTTTGGTAAACCAAGACCTGCGTTAATCATTCAAGCCAATCAATTTAGCGAACATACTAGCGTAACGGTTTTACCCATTACCAGCACACTTGTTGCAGCACCATTACTTCGCATTACTCTCCAACCAGATACCAAAAATGGTTTACAAAAAACTTCTCAAGTCATGATTGATAAGATTATGACGGTAAGATGTGAAAAAATTAGCCCAGCTTTTGGCTCCATTCATGCAGATAAAATGGTAGAAATTGAACGCTGCTTAGCTGTATTTTTAGGAATAGTAAAATAAATGAGCACCCCATGTTATTGTTTTTCTATCGGGGTAAGCGCCAAAGTGTTCGATATTATTTCAGCGCGGTGCACCAACTTGAAAGAGAGGAAACGTTATGAAGAAGAAATTTCGTTATGAGATTGACATAGGTAATTTATCGCCTTTGACGGATAAACAAAGGATTGAAATTGATGAACTAGCGGCAATGCCGGACAGTGCAATTGATCATAGTGATATTCCAACATTAGATGATGCATTCTGGAAAAATGCTGTTGGCAATCCGTTCTATAAACCAACTAAGACTGTCACAACGGTGCGTGTGGATTCAGACGTGCTGGCGTGACTTAAAAGCCAAGGCAAAGGCTATCAGACACGAATTAATGCCATTTTACGTGACGCTATGCTTCGTTCAATGCGATAAACTCATTTTCTCCTCGCCATATTAAAGACGAGAAGAAAGGGGAGTTACGTTTTTAAATCTAAGCAGCTTTTACAACAGATTTTGCCAAGACCTGTTTTGCTTCTTCAATGAGTGTTTTATATTGTTTGCTTTCTTCTGCTAACGTAAAGGCTTTAACAAGATGCATGTGGAGAGGACCATAAATATAAACAGCCTTTTTAGTTGGAGACATTTTATCCCAATCTTTTGGGAAATCAAAGCGTGTATCACGGTCATTATCAACAGATTGGCTTTTTAACTTTTTCTCACACTCAATAAAGTAACGACGAGCTTGTCTGCCTTTCTCATTGCGTTCAACCATTGAGAGTTCTTTCGCCATGTCTAATGTGAGCTGATATTCTATTACTGTGACAGCTCTAGATTTTGCGCTTCCCAATTTTGGGAACCGCAAATCTTGTGTTTTTATAAAGTCTTTACCTTCTTCAAATGTATATTGATTAATACGATCTGTAATCCAAGTAGCGAAACGTTTTCCTATTTCCATGAATGCATGTAATTCACGTGCGTTAACAGTTTGAACAGCTTCCTGATCAATTGTTTGTTCCGTAATTTTTATAAGCATGTTCATAATGAACTCCTAGTTGTTAGATGTTTTTCATTGACACTTTTTATAAAAATGCCGGGTGCTGAAAAACACGGCAACTAGCCCGTCGTTATGCCTTTCCCCAAAGGGTATTGTATAGCATAACCACACCCGACAAAATTATTATATGCGTGTAGCATACAATGAGTCAAAGCTTTTAAATTGCGGAAGATCAGTTATTTCGGCAACTAATCCGCTAGTTGTTTTCAAGTGTTTTTCAAGCACCTGATTCGACAATAGACATAATGTTGCCATATTGTCAAGCAACTTCCGATATTTTTTTAATGCTCTTATTTATTTCATCTATGAGAGGCTCGTAATTGAGAACGCTTTTCGGAATAGCACCACCGTAAACCCATGCTTTTACTTGCGCTTTGGTGCTAAAATCTGCCTTTTCTGGTATGGTGTAATACTGACCGCCATCAAACTTTTCACACTCTCTTGTGCCGTCTTCATATTCGTAGAGGTTGTAAAAATATTCCTCTGCTCCGTCTCCCCAAGGAACATACCCCACAGCCGTTGCGATAAACTTTTTTTGCATTGGCTGTTTACGTTTTTTAAATAATCGTTGTTTTAAAATTTCCATGTTTTGATCCTATTTTTACCAATAGGTTAATTTACCTTAAATTTGATCGTAAAGAGCGTTTTATATTGCGGATGTGGTTTTATCATAAAATCTTTAAATCGCTTTGTACGGTACCTTTTTGTCGATTTAAACCCATATCTAATCCAATATGAATACAAAACTTCACTACTTTGCTATTTATTCGATGTGCTTTATTACCCTATCAAGGTCATCTAAAATCTTTTCAAGGCGTTCTGATGATACTGATGGCTTTTGATCAGTTGCATTTACCTCTGCCTTTTGAAGATCCTTAAGAATGCGATTTGCTTGGTAACGAATATCGCTTTCAAGTTTTTCACAATAGCGATAAAAATCTGCTGTAGACGGCATAAAGGTTGTGTTTAAGCCCTCTGCTTTGCCTTTCAACACGTTCTTTGTTGCTGTTTGCAATATCCAGCTGCTTATGCCTTCAAGAGTGTAAAAATACGCAAGTGCTGTCGCTTTCTCATCGGATCCCATGGGGCTTTTGAGCCCATTTGAAAGGACAAGATACGTTGTTTGTATTTCTTCTTCGGTCGCTTTTTTCTCAAGCTTTTCCAACGCATCATGAACTAATGAGGTAATTCTCTCCGCTTCTGCAATCAATGGTTTTTGCCCCGTTTTCCAAAGGAATGGTGGTTCGGTTATCATCCTCGAATAAAAATTTGTAAACACTATCTGAATTTTTGATATTGGACATGTGCTGTGCAACGCGATAACTCCATCCGCGCTGGTGTTCTGTTTTTTCATTGCTTGGCTTTCCATAAATTTTTCCTTTCTCTAAATTCTCGATAGTTCTTCTCACCCAGTTACGCCACGTTGCTTGCCAATCGATTTTTGTTGCATTTGCTCCAGCTTTTGAACGCCAGTAATCTCGAAACTTTGCGATTTCGACTTTGACACGCTCTGGAGGCAAGCCCTCCGCAATGGCAAAATCGTAATCGGGTTCAAAATCAGCAGGCAATCGACAGCCCCGATTAGCTTTAGACCGCTTGGCTTTTTTAGGAACGTTTTCTTGCTCGTGAATGGGTAGTTGGCTATCTGCACCCGTTTCGATTTGTTCTGCTTGGCTCTCGAGATCATGAACCTCTGTTGGCTTGTGAACCAAATCGGTTGTTTGTAAATTTTCAGAACCAATTTCTTTTTTTGCTAAAACGATAGTTTTAGTTTTTTTATTATATATGTTATTGTCTATGTTAATGTGTTTCATCATGATGTCATCATGACCTCGTGATGACGTCATCATGACATCATCATGGTTTTTTGATGAGTTATCTTTATGCCTATTTTTCTTAGTATTTGCAGCTTTTATAGCTTTTTCTGAAAGTTTATTTAGATTCTCATTGCAATTTTTTAATTCTTCTTCAACATCAAGATTCCATAAACGACCATCTGCTAAACGAATGATGTATCCCTCTTCTAGCAAAACATTCAATGCTGTTTCAAATTTCTTTACTGAATAACCAGTGTAATGAGATAAAACTTTAATATTACAAAAAAGAGGTTCACCAGTACGAAGCATGCGAAATCGCAATCTCATATAGATATTACCTTCTACAGGAGGTAAATAATCGACGACCACTGCCCATTTATCGGCAAACAGTCTCGTCCATGGTATTTTACTGGACATGTATATCCCCTTCTTTCATTAAATATAAAATTGCTAAAGCATCTGCTTCGTTATCATCACAAGGCGCGTGACCTTTTGCACGCATTGCCTTTATCATTTCTTCTTTTGAGGCATTCCCTTTGCCTGTCATTGCTTTCTTAATCGTACCAACGGGAATGCCTTCATACGGTATCTGATGATGTTCACACCAAGCTGTTAGAGTTGCTAGAAAGCCCCCATAAACATGCGCAGCATCTGTACCCACATGCCGGCGTACCTCTTCAAAATACACCGCATCAATTTCATCAACAGACCTCTTTAATTCAGTAAGCCATTTCTTAAAGCGCAGATAACGCATGCCACCGCCTTCAAAACGGCGTGATTGAAAATGTTCTGTATCGCTTGTGATAAAACCATCAGCATCACGGAGCGCCCAGCCTGTCTTAGTCCCTAGATCAAGACAAAGAATGGTTTGTGCTTTAGTGATCATAATCCCCCCTTAAAGTGTTGCGTATTTATATGCGTGCTATGACAGAACGTGTTGTGATTGCCTGTCTTGAAAAAATATTTTTGAAAAAGTAATCTCCCAACGATTCTAAGAAAGTGGGGGGAGTTATGATGCAAGAATGGATAAAGATATTTCTTACAGGTTTCCTGTCATTTATAGGATCACTTTCAGTAGCGCTTATTTTAAGAAATAAAGACCGTAAAGAAGCAGCCAAAATCCGCAAAGATGATTTAGAAAAAGCTGCAAAAAAACGAGAAGAAGATAGAGAATGGATAAGCAAGCAATTTGCAGAAAGCCAAAAACAAACTACAGCTCTTGAAGAGCAAGCGATATCGACAAAAGATCTTGCTGAATGGTCAAAACAACATGTTGAAATTTTATTATGCGCTTCAAGACCCCCCTTAGATCTCAAAGCGGGCTTCGACCTATTAGGACAAGTAAATGGTATCTCATATATAGCGATGATATTGCAGGTTACAAATCTAACAAAGAAAGATATTTTAATAAGAAATATACAAATGTCAGAAAGCAGCCCCTTTGAATTTATTGAAAATGTTTGTTTGTTTACCCAGTATAGGTCTGATATAGTGGACGATTGTGTCGTCATTAAGAGAACAGCTCCCAAATACATTTCTTTAGATCCTAAAGAGATCAAATCGAACTCCACCGTAGAGTTTGCTTTAAATTTTTTCATTATGCCTGCTACTAAGCGCACTTTTTTTCACTTTCTATTAAGCTGCTCTGACTTCAATGTCCGAAATATTGCAAATTGTACCCTTGAACACACTTCACCGGATAATCCAGATGAATTAGTCACTGCTCGTTTTTGGGCATCATATCCACGCGACAAGTTTACGTTTAAAAAATATGATCCCAAAATTCTTCAGTCTCAATCTTAATGTCGCAATTCTCTACGGAAGTATGTTCTCCTGAAACAAGAAAATCTATTGGTTTGATCTTTTCTTTGATCAACGTATAAATTTGGTAATTTAGTTCACTAATAAGCTTCATTTGTGAAGCCAACTTTAATCTTTGTTCATACAGTGTCTTATTTTTTTGCTTAATTAAAGTGGATAGGTTTTCAAGTACCGCTTGTTGCTCCTCAATTGATTTGTCTCGCTCTGCAAGAGTTTCTTCATGCCATCTCATCCAACTATCAAATTTTGATTTATGCCATTCTTCTCGTTTTTTAAGAATTTTTGTATGAATTGCATATCGTTTTATGAGTTCTTCTCTACTACAATCACGATCCGGTATCCGTACAAATTCTTTCACAAATTTATCTCCATCCTCGATTTTTGTATTACAACCTATTAATCTACAAAACTGGGTGTAGATTTTCTGCAATATTCCGTTTCTCATAATCTTTCTATTTAAGCCTGTGAATGCTGCTGTGGCTGTTTGTTATTAGCTGTAGTAAGTGGCATCCCCTCCTCTTCAAGAGAGGGACGTGGATATAAATCGACATACCAGTCAACGGGACGAACAATACCATTGGTTGTCTTTTCAATCTTTAAGACAATTTCAGGCTCAGGAAACCGCAAGCCGCGTAAATACCTGTTAATTGTACTCTGTGCTACGCCAACTTGCCTCCCAAATTCGGCTTGAGATAGTTTGTTTCGTATGAGATATGATTTCAATTTTTCCATAACTCAAATAAATACCATAAAAGACTATTTTAGTCAATGAAAAATACCTTTATGGACTTTGTTAAATAAATAGTCTTGGTATAAGGTTTAGAGCATGCATATAATTAAAAAATTGAGGAAAGAGTTGGGACTCACACAGATGGAATTGGCTGAAAAGGCTGGTACCACGCAACCTCAAATAAAGCGACTTGAAAAAAGTGAGCGAAAATTAACCAAAGAGTGGGCGGAAAAGTTAGCACCACATCTTGGTGTAAAGCCGTTTAATCTTCTTTTCCCAGAAGACGAGGAAATACATCCCATATCTAATGCTATTGGAATGATACCGGTGATAGGTAAAGTCGCTGCTAGCTCGTGGATGTCGGTCGAAGATATGGATTTTGGATTTGATGACATAGAATATGTACCTAGTACCTCGAAATATCCAACTCATTTTCAATTTGCTTTAAAAATCGAAGGCAACTGTCTCAATAAAATTGCTCGTGATGGTGATCAGCTTATTTGCGTAGACATAATAAAAGCCGGTATTAATATAGAACCTGACGATCTCGTGATAGTTGAACGCAGCCGATTCAATGGTCAAATGGTTGAGCGTACAGCTAAACGTATACGTCAAACTACTAGTGGATTTGAACTATGGCCTGAAAGTACTGAACCCAATCATCAAGAACCTATCAAAATAAATGGGGCAACTGATGGAGAGGAGATTCGTATAGTTGGGAAAGTTCTTTGGATTTTAAGAAAACCCTAAAAACAAAGGAGAAGCGGGGATGGGGACAGTAGACGAGAGCTTAAAAATAATAGCTGACAAAGTCAAAAATCATTCAGAAACTATGTTAACTGAAGAAGCGGTCAAAACAGCGGTCGTTTTACCGTTTCTGCGCGCACTTGGGTATGATATTTTTGATCCACTTGAAGTCATTCCTGAATTTACTGCTGATGCCGTTGGTAAAAAAGGTGAAAAAGTTGACTATGCTATCCGTATAGACGGTGAGATACGTATTCTTTTTGAGTGCAAACCGGTATCTTGCGAATTGAGTTCAAAGCATTTAAATCAATTATATCGATACTTTAGTGTAACGAATGCTAAATTCGCGATTTTGACAAATGGTCGATTTTTTCATTTTTACACAGATCTTGATGCTGCAAACAAGCTTGATAATAGGCCATTCCTTACTTTTGATGTAACAGAATATAATACTGCGGTACTTACAGAGCTTAAAAAATTTGAACGTTCAGCATTTAATATTGAAAATATATTAGTGACAGCCGAACAGCTTAAATATGTATCTGGAATAAAGCAAAACATCCAAAAAGAAATAGAAAATCCGTCCGAAGGTTTTGTTCGTGTTGTTTGCGCAGATGTTTATGAAGGACGCCTGACTGCTAATGTCTTAGAAATGCTCACAGGTGTTACCAAAAGTGCGTTTCGCGAGCTGATATCTGATGTAGTAAAAAGTCGGCTTTCTAGCGCTTTACAAACAACAACTGAAGCCGACAAGCAAGATAATGTTGCTACATCTATTGGTAATGAACATAGCATAATAACGACCGAAGAGGAGCTTGAAGGATTCATGATTGTCAAGGCAATTGCGCGCGAAGTTATTTCTGCCAACCGTATTGTTATCAGAGATGCAAAGTCGTACTGCGCTATTTTAATTGACAATAATAACAGAAAGCCGTTGGTTCGATTGCACTTTAACAGAAAACATAAGCAACTAGCTCTTTTCGATACTAATATTGATGAAAAAGTCGGTATTGAAACGCTAGATAATATTTATGATTTTGCAGATAGAATAAGAGAAACAGCAAAAAAATATCTATAAGATATTCTAACACCCCATCTATGGCCCCGCTTCGGTGGGGTTTTCTGTTCATCTCAAATTTTGATAAAAAACTATGTCGTTGTCCCCTCATCGATTAGCGCTGTCTGCGCACAACCCACAATTTTTCTTTCATATAAGTTTCAAATACAGCTAACTGATTTATTTTTTACGGGATATCAGGAAGTATCATGCTCCTACACTAAACACTTACAATATCCAAACTGATTCGTAATAAATATAAAGTCTATTTATAAAAAAACCATTTTAGCATAAAATGACTTGATCACAATAATCCTTTATGGTATATATTGTTTATAACAACACATCATGAAGAAGCACAAGCCGATTTGTGGTGTTCAATTAAATTACATTAATACAAACAATCGCCAAGAAGCGTTAGGGAGGGGAAATTATGGAAAAGCCAATTCTTATAAATTCCAATGAAATTTTATTAGTTGCCTACGATAAAGATCAACACATTGCAGAGTCTGGACCATTTGATGCAAGCCAAATTCTAAGCATTGTTGATGAGGTAGATGATGCAATCCAAATCTTTCGCATCAATCCCTCTGAGAAGAGTTGTGAAGATATTTCTGAAGAGATTGCAGACGCATATGTAGAAGCAAATATTGAACATCTCTATGAGGATAGTAAGGTTCATTATTTTGTAGGTGAAAGTGATGCTTACCATGACCTTTTAGATGATTTAGCAAAAGAAAAATATAATGATGAGGTCTACGGGACCTACGAACAACAACACCGTTTGCGTCCTTGTGATGTGCTTTAAAAATTCTAAAGGGCGTTTGAAAAAGCGCCCCCTTTTCCCATCAATAATTGATTAGAGTAAACTTATGAACACACATGATAGTGAAGGATATCTCATACCTGAAAACGAGGTAGACAACAAAATTGGTTATGTCCAAATGGTCAAAGCCCATGCAATGCATAGGCACTTACATTTGAAACAATATTTTTCCACTTGGTTTAATGATTGTGTTGAAAAGTTTGATCTAAAAGAAGGCGTGGATTTTGTTTTTACAAAACAAGAAGGGAACAGACAGAAGATTTGTCCAAAATCTGAAATAGAAACAGATAAAACCGATAATCATTACTTCAAAATTCACGCAGCAAAGAAAATCGCTAAAGCAGAGCGCCATAGAAACTATGGCAGAATATTATACCAAGACTTGTGTTTTCATTAATTTAGGAAGTGATGATGCAAAACTTTATTACAATATCTAAAAACAATTTTCAAAATACAACAGTTCAAACGATGTCTAGTCGTGAAATTGCAGAATTGTGCAGTAAAAGACATGACCATGTTATGCGTGATATCAAGAAAATGCTTGAAGAACTTAACGCCCCCAAATTTGGGGTGGTTGATTTTAGTGGTTATTATCTTGATGGCAAAGGTGAAAGCCGCCCTTGTTACAACCTCCCCAAACGTGAATGCTTAATTCTCGTATCTGGTTACAGCACTGCCTTACGAGCAAAAATAATTGATCGTTGGCAAGAATTAGAAAAGCAAGCAGTAACACCACAAATCGACTATTCAAGTCCAAAGGCTATGATTGGCTTTTTGAATTACCTACAAGGTCAAATAGATCAAAAAGATACCATCATTGAAGATTTAACACCAAAAGCCATGGCTCTTGAAAGTTTGCAACGTCACAACGGGCTCTTTGGTCTTACAGAAGCCGCTAAAATACTCGAGATGCAACCAAAACAATTCATTCAATTCTTACAGCAAAAAGGGTGGATTTACAGACGTGCAGCGGGTGGAAATTTGCTACCTTATCAAGACAAAATCCAAAAGAAATTGATGGATTGTCCAACCATCACACTTCAAACCGCATGTGGAATAGAAAAAGTTATTCCTTGCGCAAAAATCACAGCAAAAGGCATTGGTGTGCTGTCTCAAGAACTTAAACGACAAAGCATGCATTAAAGAGATTATTATTATACAAAAGAAATACGAACTGACTGATGAAATTCTATAGCCTTAAGAGATAGGATTCTAATAACCAAACAACTTTTAACACATGCGTGATTCACGCCACGGGTGAATTACGTGCAATGGAGGAAAGCAAAATGAATGAACAAAACACAAACTTAACAGAAGTAAACAAAACAAACGATTGTGAAGTCAAATCTACAGCTATGGAGCTTATTTTAGAAAGAGCTTTAGAAAATGATGTTGATCTGGACCGTCTCAAGAGCCTTCTCGAATTACGAGAAAAGGAGATAGAAAGACAAGAGCGCCAGAACTTTGTTCGTGATCTTTCTACTATACAAATGGAATATCAAAAAATACATAAAAATGCTACAAACACCCATACAAATAGCCAATATGCTACGCTTGATAAGTATCTTGATGCCATAAAGGATAGCCTTTCAAAATATCGCTTTGCCTTGTTCTCTCGTATCAAAGAGCAGGGGGGAAATGGCATAACTGTCGAAATGACTTTAAAGCATATATCTGGCAATGAAATATCAACACAAGGAACATTTCCTTTTGACACTACAGGGAGTAAAAACAACGTACAAGCGGTTGGTTCTACAATCACTTACGCACGTAGATATCTCTTAAGCATGCTTCTTAATATTGTGAGTGAAGATGATGATACAGATGGAAATCCCCCTATCAAAAAGGCATTTCCGCAGCAAATCAATGAAATCAGAAGACTCATAGTGCAAACCCAATCAGAAGAAGCAAAGGTACTTGATTATGTTAAAGTCAAAAATCTTACCGATATGTCTGAGGGACAAGCCCAAATCGTTTTGCATCTTTTGAAAGATAAACAAAACAAACAAAAGGCTCTAAAAGAACAATCTCTTCCACAACAAAAGCAAATAGACGCACCTATGCAAGATATTGAATATGCACCAACACAACAACAAACGGCGGTGTGAAATGGAACAAAGAACAGCACAATGGTTTCAAGCCCGTTTAGGAAAAGTCACCGCTTCAAACGTTTACAACGTACTCAGTAAAACAGCAAAGGGAACCCCTACAAACAAATATGAAGACTACAAAATTAAGCTTATGACAGAACGTTTAACTGGTGAAGTAAGCCAATTTTATACAACACCTGCTATGCAATGGGGCATTGAACATGAAGAAGATGCCCTAAAAGAATATGCATTCATTTATGATACAAAGGTCACAGGGTGTGGTTTTATCCAACATCCCACAATTAAAATGGCTGGTGCTAGTCCTGATGGGTTTGTTGGTGATGACGGTTTAGTTGAAGTCAAATGCCCACAATCACCAAACCATTTACGCTTCTTTATAGATGACAATATAAAGCCTGAATATCGCGCGCAAATGCAATTCCAAATGGCTTGTACAGGACGAAAATGGTGTGATTTTATCAGTTATGACCCGCGTTTTACGAGGCAATCAACATACTTGCGCATGAAAATCAAACGCATCTACCGTGATGAAGAACACATTGAACAGATTAATCAAGCGGTCGAAGCCTTTTTAGCAGAAATAGAACAAGATATGCAAAAGATTTTGACAAAAGCCGCTTGACGTTATGGGGGTGCTCTCTCCTCCCAGCACCCCCACCCATTTAAGTAATAAGTAATATAGAAATAGAAAGGTAATGAGATGATATTTGATGATGGCGATAGATATGTAACAACCCGTGAATGTGCACAGCTTTTTAGTGTCTCTACAACAACGATTCGCAATTGGGTGCTTCAAGGTGTATTTCCAGAGCCATATAAGCTAGGTAGAGCAGTAAGATGGAGAAAAAAAGAGATTTTAGCCTTTACTCCAAAGAAAAATACGGAGCAAATAACAACAAATTAAGTAAAGTTGTACAAACCACAAGAGGTGGTCTAAAAGGTGGTCTGAAAAACAGCGAATCAAATAAAAAATTATATATTTCAATATGTTAAAGAGAAAAAGTGGTGCCCCCAGAGAG
>NZ_NAAI01000014.1 GCF_018155095.1 Bartonella queenslandensis
GACTGAGAGTTTATATACGCGTACATTCTTTGGAGCTTTGGGGAATTATGGAAATCTTTCTCTACACCCTCAGGATGTTGAACACAGCAAAAAAAGCGCATTTCATAAATGGTCTGTCGGGGCTTATGGAAGTTTGCAACATGATACTGGTTTTTATATGGATGGGGTGTTATCGTATGGCCTTTTTAAGGGGGATGTTTTGACCCTTGCACGAGGCAAAGTTGTGGCATTAAAGGGTAAACAGTTTAGCGGTTCTTTAACGAGTGGCAGAACGTTTGCAATAGGCTATAAAGGCGTTGTTTTTGATCCGCAGGTTCAGATTATTTACCAGCATCTTCAGTTTCATCAAGCGCTTGATGTTGATTATCTTGATGTTGATTTAGGAAAATTTCATCAATGGGTGGGGCGTGTTGGAGGACGTTTAAGCAAGACGCTAGGTGTTTCTGAAAAGGGACATAAGGTTTCTTTTTATAGTAAGCTTTCTTATTTGCATAGTTTTGAAAATAAGCAATTTGTTTCTTTTAAAAACGATTTTCAGTTAGGTTCTTTTGGCTCTTCTTTGGAAGCAGGACTTGGGTTTAATGCGCGTCTTTCTTCAAAACTTTCTTTTCATGGAGATGTTACTTATCAACATGGGTTAAAGAAAGTTGGTTTTTCTGGAGCGAGTTTCTCTGCAGGATTGCGCCATCTTTTTTGAGGGGTACAATATGTATTTTTTAGATGAAAGGCAGAAGTTTTTCTGCCTTTTACTATGTTAAAATTCATTTTGATTTATAGATTGAAAATCCTCATTATACACGTTCTTCATCTGTGATGAAGCGTTTTTCTAAAGTTTTTTATCTTATAAGATGAAAAACAGATTTTATTGTGAATATGAGAGGATTAAATACTTGTAACTAATCTTTAAAAAGAGGCGGTATTGGTGGTTGTTTTGTTAATATAAAGTGGACGAGGGTTGGTTTTTAGGTGTTTTTTTAAGCGTTTTTATGGTTATATTTATTCGTTTCTTTATTAATTTTTATAGATTGCAAGTTTAAGGCTTATGATCTTTATGCATATTTTTTGTTTTCTTTTTTAAGCTGTTTAATTGAGGAGTTTGGAGAAAGACTTATTTTTTAGACAAGGTGAGAAAGTTTAAGGAGAAATTATTATAAAAAGTAAAGAATGCTTTATCGTTTTTTAGGGGAGTTTTTTCTTTTTTGCAAACGATAGCTGCCAAGAACAACTTTGATAAAATACAGATTATTTTCATTGTTATAATAAGTGGGCATCATCATTTTATTTTTCAGATCCCAATATTGCGGTGACTTTAGTATTTGAGAGTATTCATAAGAAGTGTTTTTTAGTCCTTTCTTAAATGTTTTTTATCTGCATGGGGTTTCCCTGTTTGCAATGTGCAAGCAAAAGGCTTGGGTCGCTTCAATATAAATAGATTTAAAATTGAGAAAAATTTACGATTTTAAGGGTTTTCATTCAACATATAAATAATGGACACGCTTAAACTAATTGGATATGTTAAGACTAGAAGCTGGATTGTAGATTAGGATTAGCAGGGATTTTCGTCCTTTGAGGTGTGGAGCGGAGGTTAAAAAATTTTTATTTAGAAAAATAATGTCGCGTTTCTTTCTTCTGATCATCGGAATAAATAAGCCTTTTCGATGATGATGTGCGCTATATTTTGCTTAAATTCTCAGAAAAGTGTTTTTATGGGAGTCTGCAACGCGTGGCATAGGTTCCTATAGAAAGGGGGGGCTTTATAGATAATGGAGCGGTTTGGTTTTATGGGTGGTATTTTTGTACGGAGGAAATAATGCTCAAAGGTTAAAATATGTTTAAGGCCTTTTTTTGTTTAAAGGGGAGAGATTAGGAAGATGGAAGATTTCATGATTATGAAGACTTTGGGAAGCTTTTGAGGTGTTTGGGATTTCTGCAAGCTCTAGAGATGCGTAAGAGCTGAGGTTTCTAGAAGATTGCGAGGGTATTTTTATCGGTGATGATTATACTTGTTGGGATTTGGCTTAATCAGTGATATTGATCACACCACATTCACCAGTTTCACTGCCGAAGGTGAGGTTATGCCCTGTTTGATCCCAGTTGAGTGCTGAGATGGCGCTTTTCCCATAACCTTTTAGAAGGACTTCTTTTCCATCACGAAAATGTGTCGCTAAAATCATTCCATCATTGAAGCCTATGGCTACAATTTCTTTGCTTGGGTGGCATGAAACGGTGCTAACAAGTGCATTTGCACGTGTTCCAAGTTCTAGGGGTGTTTTTCCTATGGGACCATCTTTTGTATGAAAGGGCCAAACAATTGCGGCAGAGGCACCTGATGTTGCGAGCCATTTTCCTTTTGCACTCCAAGACCAGCTTTTGACTTTGCTTGGGTAACCACTCATGCGTAAATGTTGATGATCAGTAAGACGCCAGCCGTGCAAGGCGTTTTCTTGCATCGTGGAAATGACATAGCGGTTATCTGGTGAAAAGGTGACACCACAATGAGCGCCTTTCCACACCAATGTAGTGGGAGATGTTTGCGTTGATAACCAATGAAGCGTAACACCATTGTAATGAGCAACGGCAAGTCGTAAACCTTTTGGGGCAAAAGCCAGTCCTTCTACACTGCGCTCATGCTTGAGCTCTTGTTGTTCTTTTCCAACATGCACAAATGCAAGACGTGAGGAGGAAAAGGCAAAAGCTTTTTGGGGGCCAAAAGAAACGTTATTGATCCATTTGCGTTCTTTTTGGTTGAGCAGTTCTGTGTGACCATTTGCTCTTGTTTGACAGATTTTTCCGTCTTCTCCTCCTGTGATGACCGCAGTATTGTCAGAAGAGAAATGACTTGAAATTATTCCTTGATGAACTTCAAAGACTTGTGGGGTTGGGGTTAAAAAAACAATCAAACCTTCCACGGAAACAAAGGCTGGTTTATTGCCTATAAAACCACAGGAAAGGCAGTAATTTTGGAGATTATAATGGATAATGTTTGACATTGTCACTCACTTATGCACAACGTTCAAAACCAGTTTTTAACTTTTCAGCATCAAGAGAGCGTCCGATAAAAACAAGGCGGCTTTCTCGTTTTTCATCTTCACGCCATGGGCGTTGATGTTGCCCCTCAAGAAGCATATGAATGCCCTGAATGACATAACGATCATCATCTCCTTGAAAGGCAATAATGCCTTTGAGACGCAAAATATCAGGTCCTTGTTGCTGTGTAATCTGTTGGATCCAAGGAAAAAATTTTTCTGGTTGCAGAGCACCTGTTTTTAAACTTATAGAAGTGACGGTGATATCATGAATGGTGGATGTGTGATGATGATGGTCATGATGGCAATCGGGACCACATATATGATCTTCATGCTGGTTTGTCTGTTGCTGATCAAGAAAATGAGGCTCATGGTCTAGAGCGCGTTGGAGATCAAAGAAACCACGATTGAGGAGTTTATCAAGAGGAATATTGGTGCGCTGTGTTCTATAGAGTATAGCGCGAGGATTAATCGCAAGAATAAGAGATTCTGCATGGGAACGTTCCTGTGCCGTAACGAGGTCAATTTTATTTAAAAGAACGATGTCTGCGAAGGCAATTTGCTCTTCAACTTCACGACTTTTTTTCAGTTGAGAGGGAAAATGCCTCGCATCAACGACCGCGATGACACTGTCAAGGGTTGTTTTTTCATGGACAGTATCATCCATGAAAAAGGTTTGTGCAACAGGAACGGGATCAGCAAGCCCTGTTGTTTCTATAATAATTGCATCAAATCGATGAGAGCGTTGCATCAAACTTTCCAGAATGCGAATGAGATCACCGCGCACGGTACAGCAAACACAGCCGTTGTTCATTTCATAAATTTCTTCATCTGATTCAATGATCAAGTCATTATCAATACCAATTTCACCAAATTCATTAACAATGACGGCATAACGTTTGCCATGATTTTCACTGAGAATGCGGTTGAGAAGGGTGGTTTTTCCTGCACCAAGATAGCCCGTGAGAACTGTAACAGGAAGCTTTGGGGGAGGTGTCGTTTGCATGAGAAAACCTTTTATTGTTCTTTATTGCCATGTGTTTATGTTAAATCGATTGATATCATCAAGTAAATCACGAAGCTGAGAGAGAACATGAGAAAAAATTGCTTCACCAGCTTGTGGTGTTGCTTTGCTTGCATTTCCTGCTGCACCTTGCGTGTTTAGATCACGCATTGTCCAGCCAAAAGCATGAGGACCATAAGCGCGTAAATACCGATAATTAGCAATCATATCCGCTTGTTTATTATGAAAATTTTCAGCCTTTTCCATATGGACTTTTTCTGGAGCTAAATAGAGCATGAGAGAGGTCTCGATAAAACCGCCATGGATATCAAGATGCTGTTGAGCAGGCTCTATCAGACCTTGTGGCAAACCAAAACGGCTCCAGCTTGTTGCTACAGCGAGCATGGAAAAGCGTCTTCGTAATTCGGTGATAACAATGCTCATTAAAGGTGAATTGCCTCCGTGAGCATTGAGAAGAAGAAGGCGGTTGATCCCTTTGTGATAGCAGTTCTCACCAATCTTGATCCAGCGCTTAATCGCGTCAGAAAAGCTAAGGGTTTGTGTGCCTGTAACATCTATATGCTCTATAGAATAGCCAATCTTTTCAACCGGTAAAAGTGCGATATGAAATCGTTCTTTTGTTTGTAAAGTGAGGGCTTTTGCAAAAGCTTCAGCAATAATCCAGTCGGTTTCAAAGGGAAGGTGCTCACCGTGATATTCGTGTGCGCCCAAAGGTAAAAGAGCGAGAAAAGGCGTATTAGATACCATAAATTATTGCCTAAAAGAGACGTTAACACAGACAAAGTAATCAAAGGTGCTGTTATTATTTAATCTATCTATAACAGAAATGCAAATAGGCGGATTTTAAATCCTATAGGGATGTTCTAAAAATGAGAACTTTATGAAAAATAGCGAAGTTTTTTTTGAGAAAAACGAACACAGTTTTTAATGTAATATGCGGCATCCCTTCTAAAAATAGATCTCTTTTGTAAGCGTTTTTGATAAATAAATATTTAGGAAGATTAAATACTTCATATCATATAATGAAAATATTTTTTTCCTTACGTTTTAAAAAGGTAAGATTAGACCAAGTTTAATATTCTCCTTATCTATTATAGAGCTAGGATAATCAAAGCATTTCTGATGTAGCGCAGGTTATGCGGACACAGACGTTGGTTTTAACGAGGATTCTTGCGTTCTTAATTCAAATTTACGTATATATCTTTACAAAAGGGTAGAAATGTTGGTTCACTCATTATTACTTTGAACAGTAGCTTAACAGATTTTAGTATTCGTGAGAAAAATGAATGGAATGAGAAGAATTTACGTGAGGTAAAATCGCATAATGACCATTGATTTGTAAAGAATGTTTTGAATAAGAGTCTTGAATATCGTAAGATTTTTTATTTCAAACGTATTCTATGTTGAATCAATAAAAATCGTGCTTCTTACATACCACAAGGGGATTAACTGCGTAGAGTGAAACTGTACAAGAAGGGTATGTCTCTTATGAATCATCTTCAAGTACTACGAGCTGGTTTGCAACATTGGATTCTGGCAAAATATGTGATGGTGCCGGCTTGCTCTTTTATTCAGTGTAATGATGATGATGTTCAATGAATTAACTCTTATGTCGTTCACTGGTACCGCTGCAAAATTGCAGAGAGCCTGATGAGCTTATAAGATGATAAAAACATCGTTGAAATCATGATAAACAAAATCTCGTTGTGTTGCACATCGCTTGTTTTAAAAAAACATCAGGTATACAAGCCTATTTTTCTAAGCTGTTCGTGAATGGTATAATGGTAAATCCATATAATAGCAAAACCCCATATAATAGCAAAACCATTGTACATTATCATCTTTATACTTATTGGGATCATCTTTATATTTATTGAGGTAAAAGAGGAGTGCCATCATACGCTTTATCAACTCCCAATTTTTACAACAGCATTTAGTTCTTAAAATACCTCATAAGTTATATTTTTCTTCAATTTCTTTACCTGCACACCACCCTTGCTTGTAATCTACAAGAAAATAAATTTTATTGGTTCAAATAAATAGAGTTTAAATGAAGAGAAATTTATAATCATCAGTTTTTTATTTAACATGTAAAACGATACATTATGATTATAAAATGATTATAAATCAGTCCCTTTCTTTTAAGATGCATGGTTGATCAAGTGATTGTTTAATATCGGTTTTCAAGGGATATATTTTCAATATACTTATCTTGAATCTGGTTCTTCAAAATAGGATTTTCTAATAGGTTACTCTTTCAATTTTCCTTCAAATATTTGATTAACTTTTTTATTCAGATTTTAATGACGCTTTCATTAAATATAATATATACTATTGCATCGTATAAGAATAAATTATAAAATAATATTTTTTATTTTTATAACTTTTACTATTATAAGTTTGATATTTTATTTTAAAAAATAATTTTGTAAAATAAATTTATGCTTAAAATATTTAAAAATAAGTTTTATTTCTATATTTTTATATCATTTATTTTTCTTTTTGCACAAACTGCAGAGAGCTATGTAAATTTTGATAAAGATTTATCTCAAAGTAAACAATTTTTTACTAATCAAGAAGAAAATATAGTTAATAAAAATATAGATATGAATTTGATTTATACTATTGGAGAAACAAATAAGATAACTTTTATGAAAGTTAAGCAAGAAAGTTGTTTTTCAGTATTTTGGGGGATCATCTCATTTTTCATGACACTCTTTGTTTTTGGTTGTAGGTAGTTTTCTATCGCTCTAGTTTTTCTTATAATGTTTTTGTAAATCTGATAGGCTGACGTATTTTATAAGTGCGTTTTGTTAAGTTTAAAAATTAAAATTCTCAATATTTTATACTGTATGAAATAGAGGGAGCTATATGATCTTTGTAAAGATGCTATGAGATGTTTTATATATTAATAAAAAGTGAAACTCATTTCGTTAATCCATTCCCTGTTTGAAAATAGAGGTTGTTATAGCTCTTTGACGATTGATAATTGTTTTAAAATAGTCTTCTATTTTAGGAGACGTATTTATGGTTATATATTTGTTTTAGATCGCTGTTTTTACTTTTTAGACAAATTTATTTTTTGACATGATCGATAGAAATCTGTGTTATCAATCGATGATTGATGTAATAAAAGATCTTTAAAATACTGTTTCATCATTCTCTTATTTTAGCAATTATATTTATATATTTTAAATATTATACTGTTTTAAAATTTATTTTGATATAAAAGTTTATAAATTCTTCTTATGAAGAGATAATAACTTATTTTTAATTTTCATGCAGTTTTTAAATTTTAATTAATGATAATGGAAGATAAAAACTAGCAATATATTTTACTTTAATGAAATTATTTTCATAATATGAGACTATGCGCAATTGTTTTCGCTAAGCTTTATAGTTATTTTATTTTCAAATAAATTTTATTAAGTATGATATTAAAAAAAACTTCTATTATCACTTTTAATTTATTCGTGTTTATTTTTTTAATTTAAATTATATTTTTTTACTTTACATGTAATACAGAATGTATTATATTGTATATTGAAATTACATATAATATATCATATTGTATTATTTGTTTATATATATATATTAGTATTCTTTAACTTTTTCAGCGAAGAAAAAGAGGAGCAAAGAAAGCTATGTTTAAAATATTTAAAAATCGTGTATGTTCATTTACTTTTACACTACTTATTCTTTTTTTTGTACAGATTATAGAGGGGAATGCAAGTTTTGTAAAAAATCAATTTCAAGAAAAAATGGTCGTTAATGCTTCTATAGCAAGAAACAATGCAGTTATTAAAGGAGTGGATAGAGCTGTCGTTTACGGTGTTGAGAAACAAGGTAGCGTTGCTTTTGGAAGAGCTGAAAAAGTTTCTGCATATTCAGGTTCAGCTTTTTGGGGTGGGATAGGTATTGTGTCTCTTCTTGTTTCTTTATGTTGTGGCGATATAGTTGGTGCCGTTGTTTCTATTTTAGGAATGTTATGTACACTTTAGGAGAAGACTGAGTTTAGTAAAAGATTCATTGAATTTGTCGATATGTTTTTCGTTCACTTCCTTATTTTTAAAAAATCAATATTTGAAGTGGCTTATGCTGTATTGGATGCAAAAATCACTATTATTAATATTAAATGTATCTTTTGTTGGTATTATTAAAGCTTAATATCTTGAAAATAAAGTTTTTCATTTTCAAAGTGGTGTAACCTGATTTTTATAGTTTATGGTTATTTCTTTGTTGTAAGGCTAGCGTTTTCACCCTCTTTATCGGCCATTTCATATTGTCTTGCTCCTTTTATATAAAGGTTCTTCATCAAAGGTATATTTATTATTTTTAAAAGTTATTTATATTTATAAAATAAAAAATAAGAAGAGATAAAATAAAAAATTCTGTATTCTCTCTTCTAACAAGTAGTTTATGATAATTTATCATTATAAATAAATTTTTTAAATTAAAAACGAATTTATTGCTTTATAGATATTTATTATTTCAAATCTATTTATATTTAACCAATCAAAAGCATTTTTTGCATATAATAAGTTGCATTCGTGTGTAGGTAAAATTATTCAAGAAAAAGGCAAAAACTCTCTCATGAATTCTCTCTAAGGCTCAAGGATTTTCGTAGTAATATTGGGAATTGTAAAATCCAATGATGATGCTGGTTTATATCTTTATGGCGTAAAGATAGTGACACAAAAGGAATCTTATATTATCTCATGGAGAGGTTTATATTATAGTTTACAGCCTCTCTTGTGAGAGAGAAGCGCTGATGTGCGGTGTTGGAAAATGTTTTTATTAAAACAGACACTTAGATTTGCAATGCAAGTGTACTTTGGGTTGTTCTATTACGTTAGGGAAGGTTGCTGTTAAGTAAGGGTATAAGGAGGGGAGAGGAAAAGCAAATATAAAGTCTTGCTTGACATAGAAATTTGCAATCTACGTGATCTTCACGAAGGAAGTATTCCTAACCCAGAATGCGTTTATTTTTGATGTATTACTTTCGTATAGAAAAGAAACGTTGTTCCTTAATAGGGTTACGCCCCTCATGCAAAACAGAGCGCCATTGATTTGCACATTCACGAGTTTTTTTACAAAGACATGTCTTAAGGTCCCCAATCCCATTTTATGGCGGCGACCATGAATGGTATAATGGTCAATCCATTGAGTATCTCCATCTTTAAGCTTGACAATAAAACGCGCTTGGCTTCACATCCCACGGAATGATTGCAAACTTGCCATGCTGAAAACCATACCATCAAACGCCCCCACACAATTATATAGCTATGTAGCTTATTTTGAACTTGGCGTTATCATGGAAGCGACAGAACATCCAGAACTCGGCTTTAAAGCTTATGAAAAGGCATTAGACGACACTCCACAAATGCAAAAGCTTCAAAAGCGCATTGAGGCTCTGTTGGACGAAAAATCACCGCAAGCTCTTTGAACGCATCATTCATGAATGAGGCGCATCTGACTCATCTTTATGCTTATGGAGTAACAAGCTAGTACCATCACACGCTTTGCCAGCTCCCAATGTTACGACAGATCTTGCATTAAGACGGTTCATAAGGGCCATTTTAGTCCTTTCTTGTATAAATTTTACCCACACACCAGCTCCGTTTGTAACGTGCAAGTGAACGGTTTTGATTGATTCAAGATAAGCCAAGTTTTAAATGAGAGAATCTTACGTTATTTAGGACTCTCATTCAATATGAATAACGCTATATTATCATTATAAATCAATATCTTGTCTTATAAGTTAATGGATTTTTATGTTAGGATAAAAAGAGGATATTTATAGCTTAGCCGAGAGAAGGGCAATGAAGTAAAAGGTCTTGTTTGGCACGAAGACGCGCAATCCATTGATCTTCACGAATAGCCGTATTATGGACTGTAATGAGTTCATTTTTTTTAATTGCAGCTGTTACTGTTGCTTTTTCTAAAAGACCACAAGGAATAGCTTGGTGAGCACGTGCTTCTGCAATGTTCATGATCCAAGCACGATAACTATAAAGCCCAATAAAATCCAACTGATCGCCTGGGTATAAATCTTTTTTAGCAACAGCACAGACTTCTACGACTGGGTGGCTGAGGGGAACCATATCTTTTTTGCCATAAAGCATAATGCGTGCACAGGTGAGGGGAACTTCCATGGCTGTTAAATGATAGGGGCGGTGAAAGGTGAAATAAGGACCCTGTCCCATTTTTAAATCTTCCATACGCTCGCGTAAACGTGGGTGTGCTATTTCTGCAATGACAAAGACCCCTGGGGAAACACCTTGACCTATTGAATAATCCACCACACCATATTGTTGCAAAATGCCCCCATCTTGTTTGGGGATAAGTACTTTGTGTAAATCTTGCAGTGCTGCTTGGGGACCGTGCATTCCTGGGCAATCGGGAAGAAGTCCAGTGGCATTAGCAATTGCTGCCATTTCAACCATCGTTTTGGAACCATCAATAAATTCAACCAACATGCGCACATTCATATTACGCCGGAGTGCTTCTTCTTCGTAAGCATCGGGTGTCGCATCAAAGAGGAGAGGGTTATTTTTTCCCTTCCCCGCTGCAACAATTTTATGCCCAAGAGCTGAAACAAACTCGATGAGTTCCATGCATGCAGTAGGTTCATCACCAGCACCAAGGGTATAAATAAGTCCTCGTTTTTCTGCTTCATGTTTCAGATACGTGCCAATCGTAACATCCGCTTCAACATTCATCATGACAAGGTGTTTGTTGTTTTCAAGCGCTTTAAAGCCAATTTCTGCTCCGGCTTCTGGATAACCTGTTGCATCAACGATAATATCAATTTGTTCATGGCGTAAAACAAGGTCGATATCATTTGTGGCCGCAATCAAACCTTTTTCAATGCTTTGTGTGAGGGCATGCGTATTTTCAACTTCACAGACATGTCCTTCTTCACCATAGGCGAGTGTTGCAGCATCAAAAATACGTGATGGTGTCCTCGTAGCTACGGCGGCGACTGTTATACCCTCCATATGTGCAATACTTGATAATAAATCTGTGCCCATTTCACCACAACCAATCAGTCCAATACGGATGGGGGGATGGTTTTCTGCACGGTGCTTTAAATCATGCGCTAAACCTGTTAGGTTTACATTGCTTGCCATTCTTTTTTCCCATTTGAAAACTATTCTGCTAAAAAAGATTTCTTATTCATAAGATGTATTTGTTTTTAAGACAATTAATTAATCTTTTATTCTTGATGCTCTAATCAATGGGTTTTATAAAAGCAAGAGGGGTTGTTGCTTTATCAAATAAAATAGGAATAGTGTTATGCAGCAAAAAATCGCAGTACAAGATGTCGCTACTTTTATTGGAAAAGAAATAGGATTATCGGAGTGGCGCCTTGTTACACAGGATATGATTAATCAATTTGCATGCGCTACAGATGATCATCAATGGATACACGTTGATGAAGAAAAAGCCAAAAAGACACCTTTTGGGGGAACGATTGCTCATGGTTTTTTAACATTATCGCTTTTGTCTACGCTTGCCTATGAGGCTCTTCCAGAGCTAGAAGGGGCGACAATGGGGATTAATTATGGTTTTGATAAAGTACGTTTCATGAGTCCTGTGAAAACAGGGGCGCGGGTGCGTGCGCGTTTTGTGTTAGATGATGCTGAAATTCGCCCTTCTGGTCGCGTGATTTTCCATTATGGGGTTATAGTGGAAGTAGAAAAATTAAAAAAACCAGCCCTTACTGCTCAATGGCTTATTGTTGCTGTGGTGGGAGAAAAATTTTCGAATTCTTAAGATTATTTGAGTGCTTTATTTTGTGAGAATTTATCTTTGATGATAACATGAGTAATATAGTGATTTATAATAATGGTCTCGTGTCATTCATCCTGAGTACGAGTTTAGAACATCATAGGATTTTCTCATTCTAAATCTATTTCCATGTTGAAATAATCAAAACCATTCATTTGCACGTTTAAAAGCGCGGAAGCTTGTATGGAGTGGAACTGTACAAGAAAGGTATGTCCCTATCTCAAGTTTCAAAGGTTGGTTTGCAACATTGGGTGCTGGCAAAGTGTATGATGAAGTCGGTCTGCTCTTTTATGAAGGTAAAGATGGAGGGCTCAATGGATTACGACTGTTATACCATTCACGGACGCAGTGGTGAAATGGATTTAAGAGCCTTGATACCTCTTTCAAACAGGTACATGAATATGCAATTGCAAGGTCTATACCGTTTGGGCATTCTTTTGCACGGGTAGATCGAGATCCATTAAAGAACGTGATAAACAAAAGTGTGGGGCAATGCGTAATCTCCATTATTTAAAGTATATTGCTTTTGAAAGCTTTAATGCCGGACTAAAGAATGATAATAAAGGTAGAAATTGGTTTACACCTTTATACCTTTAATATTCTTTTACAATGAGGCAGTCTTTCCATTTTGAAATTACGCCTAAAACAGATAGGTAATACGCTCGCTTGAACTTTGGCATAAAAAAGCAGGAATAATGTTTAGAGATTTTATCCAATTCAATATGTCTCTAAAATATGCTGCCGCGTTCGGTCTCGATGTTGATTGACAAGCAGTTGGTTAAAGCACAAAACTTGTTTTAAGAAAATAACGCCATAAAACCATTAATAAACGAGCAATGGATTGGAGAGATGTTTCTGTTTTTTTATCAAAGGCTTTGGGAGAGAACAATCATATATTCAGAATAATCAATCATAATTATAGTGAAGGAGTTTCAGCCTTGATCGCCATAGCTGATTGTGATGTCTGCTCGATCGTTTTTTATGGGGTATGGTTGGGGCAGATCGTGATCAATAAAGTGATTTAACATGATAATTTATCGTTTTATGGTGAGAGAGAATTTTGAATGTTGTAAGATCTCTCATTTTATCCCCTTTCATATTGAAGCTCTTAAAACTTATTTTCTGGATTATAAATTGGGGCTTATGTAGATAAAACTGTTTAAGAAAAGAGGAAAAGTGTTTGGCCTTTTATGAGTGTTTGATAGGCAAGCGGGAAAGCGCTTTAGACGTGGCAAAGAGGATGATAATAGTGAAATTCTAAGTCCTTTAATGTTTTGTTTTATCAAGTTTTTGTACGATTTTATCAGAAGTCCATTGGGTTGTAATATTGAGGACAATCAAAAGGATAATGACGATGGTCATGATGAAGGTATTGTAGCGTTGGTAGCCATAGCGGATTGCCATATCTCCTAAACCGCCTCCACCGAGATAGCCGGCAAGTGAGGTCGCGCCTATGAGAGAAATGACCATGACTGTAAAACCTGTAATCAGGCTAGGAAGAGCTTCAGGAATAAGAACATATCTGATAATTTGAAGACGGCTTGCACCCATAGAGCGGATCGCTTCAATGAGACCTTTTTCAACGGTTTTAAAAGAGAGTTCTGCCATGCGTGCATAAAAAGGAGTGGCTGAAATGGTCAGTATAAAAATGACAGCAGGCATTCCTATCCCTCTTCCTACAACGATACGTGTAACGGGAAGAAGATAAAATGCAAGAATAATAAAGGGAATAGCACGAATACTGTCAACGATTATACTTAAAGGGCGATTGATGAGAGATGAGGCAAAAATCTCTCCGCGTGCTGTTGTGTGAAGAAGAAGACCAAGGGGAAGCCCTATAATCAGTGCCATAAAAGAAGCACTCAGTGTCATCAGTATCGTATCAATAACAGCTTGAGGAAGTTCATGAGTAAGAACATTAAACATAGCCTAAGACCTCACAATATCGTCCTTTTTTTGTTAACCATTGAACAGCTTTTTCTAAAGCTTCTTTATCTTCTCCAGGAAGGGCTAAGAAGAGTCGCCCAATGGTTTCATCTTGAACGGTATCAATACCACCATGTAAAATACGGGCTTTTAAACCACTCTCATTTTCTAAAAGATGAAGAAAAGGTTGCTGGGCAATTTCACCTGCAATATTGATTTCAATGACAGCTTCTCGCCCGATTGGTTTGAGATTTTTTGCAAATTTTTCAGGAAGTTGCGGGGTGACAAGCTTGAGCATGGCGATGGTTGCATCATCTTGCGGTGATGTAAAGATGTCTTTTACACGTCCTTCTTCTACAATGTTTCCCTGATTGAGAACAACGACGCGATGCGCTATGGTGCGCACAACTTCCATTTCATGGGTAATGAGCACAATCGTGAGATTGAGATGTTTATTAATATCAGCAAGGAGCTCTAGAATAGATTGTGTTGTTTCAGGGTCAAGAGCAGAAGTTGCTTCATCGGATAGCAATATTTTAGGATTAGCCGCAAGAGCGCGCGCAATCCCAACACGCTGCTTTTGCCCTCCTGATAATTGTGCTGGATAACAATATTCTTTTCCATGTAATCCGACCAATTCAATCAGTTCAAGAGCACGTTTGTGGCGTTGTCTTTTACTTACACCACTCAATTTAAGTGGCAATGCAATGTTATCAAGAATATTTTTCGATGAGAGAAGATTGAAATGTTGAAAAATCATCCCAATTCGTTGACGGTAAGGCGCCCATTCTATCTCTGATAGATTTGAAATATCAACACCTTCAAAAAAAATGGATCCTGCATCAATCTTCTCTAACCCATTTAAACAACGAATAAGCGTTGATTTTCCTGCTCCACTACGCCCAATAATGCCAAGGATTTCACCAGCATGGATATTCAAAGAGAGATTATTAATTACCGGAATACCAGCCGTTTTGTTAAAACAACGGCTGATGTTTTTTAAGGAGATAAGAGTAGGGTTTTCCATTAACAATTACCGAGATATTTGGCAAAATTACCAAGATGTTTGGGCCGTTTTGCCAAAAATCTCTTTGATTTTTGCACGGATAAGATCGTTGTTGTAAGCGGCAACTAATTTTTTAACCCATGGTTCATCTTTTTCGCTCGTGCGTACAACGATGATATTATCATAAGGATTATTTTTTGCGCTCTCCCATGCGACCACATCTTTTTCGAAGTTTAATCCGGAAACAATGGCCCAGTTTGTATTTACAATCGCAATATCAAAATCATCGATTGCACGCCCTAACATACCGGCATCGAGCTCACGAATTTGCAGGTTTTTAGGATTTTCAATAATATCAAGGGGAGATGCAAGAATATTATGAGGATCTTTTAACTTAATCAGACCTAAAGAATTGAGAAGAAGTAGGGCTCTTCCACCATTAGATGGGTCGTTTGGGATGCCAACATGTGCACCATCACCAAGATCTTTTAAATCTTTGATTTTGTGTGAATAAACACCGATTGGAGCAATAAATGTATAGCCGACAATTGAAAGTTTATAGCCACGTTGTTTCATTTGTTCATTAAGATAAGGGGCGTGCTGAAAAGCATTTGCATCGATTTCTCCTGCGTTAACAGCATCGTTAGGCAAAGCGTAATCAGAAAAATAAACCAGTTCAATATCTAAACCGGCCTTTTTAGCCTGTTCAGCAGCCATTTTCCAGATAATCGCATCCCGCCCTTCCATAATACCAAGTTTGATTTTTGATTTGTCTGTAGCCATGACAAAAACCGTAGATAAAAAAAGAGCAAAGAGAGAGAGAAATAATCCTATAATTCGACTACGAGAAAAAAATTTTAATGTCATGTGCTTTTAACTTTCTTTTGCAAAAGCTTTTTTTGAGGGAAGCTTTACTATACTCTGTGTTCTTTTTTTAAAGATCTGAGGCTATACAAGCTTTAGAGAATATTCAATCCCTTTTATCTTAAAAATATTATTATTTTTCCTCTATTTTCACCAGTTTTGGTGAAAACGCATCATGCGTGAGAAGAAACGCGCTGAAATTCAAATAATCAATTCTTTTATTGCAATCATTTGTTGAGGGAACCAATGGCCCTGTAAAAACTTCTGTAAGGGACAATTGATTGAAAAGTTAAGCAATCAGATGATGTTTGAGCCGCCAATTCATGAGGAACATATTACGCAATCAAGATCAAGAGACCATGTTCGTGTCGAGGGGGGAGGGGGATAAGAGAGATTTTGTTGCAATGTTGCAGGGGCTTGGGGGGGATAAAGGCGATGATCACTGGATTTAAACGCGGCAAACTTTTGCATAGGTGAATATTTTACCCTTCACATGTTAGAGAGGAAAAAAATAATGTTAAAAAAGAAATTTTTATCAACAATGATGACTTTATGGGCTTTAGGAGCATCAGGGGTGACAATGACTGCTTTTCACGCGCAAGCTGGAAACATTGCAGGAAAAGTTGCTCGTGTTGCATCAGGTCAGGTATCTTTACGCAAAGGTCCTGCGATGGATTATAAAGTTATCGCAATGGTTCCGATGGGAGAAAAAGTACAAGTTCATGGCTGTCTATCCGATAAAACTTGGTGTTCTCTTGGTTATAATGGAAAAGTTGGCTGGGCATCAGCACGTTATGTCAATGTCGACAATGTTCCAACCATTGCTTTTAAAAAGATGCCTGTAAATGCTTTGAAGAAGATGCCTGTAACATCAAATGCCATGATAAAATCACCAAAAGAAATAAAATCACCAAAGGAAATAGTAAAACAAGCTGTTTCCGATTTTAAAGCTCTTCCAGCAATTCAAAAAACACGGAAAAACATGCAAAAACTACAAGAAACAGATGCGATTATCGATTCCACTGGTGTTAAAAAAGGGGATGAACGGACAATTTTAAATCCGTCTCCAAAAGCACAAGGTGTCTCTGTAAAGCACGTGAGTGCTTATAATCCCATCTTTCCTGATGACGTCAATTACAAAAATTTTGAACGCAATGAAACGCGTTATCGTGTTGTGACTTATCCTGCTCCATAAGGATGAAGTAAATCTTACAATAGAGATGACAAAAATTACGGCAGCATGAAGCAAAAAATGCTTTATGCTGTTGGTTTTGCTTGTACTGTAAAGCAGCTTCAAGGTAGTGATTGGTGGAAACGACTTAAAAAGTGCGATTGTGTACAGATCGGTGTAGAGAGAGCTTCGTTCTTTAAGGGAGAAAGAGTTAAGAATATTTCAGGTAAAATTGGCTAACGTTTCAAAACACCGTCCTTTATGACAGTGTTAGAGAGAAGTGCTTTAAAGGTGAAAACCAGTTTCCATCTTTACCATCATTTTTAGTTTAGCTGTACGACTTTCAAAAGTATCTAAAGCAATGTCTTTTAAATAATGGAGATTGCCTCACGCTTTTGTTTATTACATTCTTTAATGGGGGCACGACTTTTGCATAAAACAGAACACCATTTGTTTGCACATTCACGGGCTTGTTTTAAAGAGACATCTCGCAATGCTCCTAATCCCATTTCACGACGCTGCCTATGAATGGTATAACGATAAAGCCATTGAGCACTCTCATCTTTATGCTTGTGAAGTCACAAGTCGGCACCATCACACACTTTGCCA
The DNA here is from genome assembly GCF_018155095.1 of Bartonella queenslandensis. Lineage (GTDB taxonomy): Bacteria > Pseudomonadota > Alphaproteobacteria > Rhizobiales > Rhizobiaceae > Bartonella > Bartonella queenslandensis_B. The sequence goes on from NZ_NAAI01000014.1 coordinate 17,421, forward strand.
ACCGGTGGGTGTTGCGATAGATCTTGGCACTTGAGAGCGTTCATAAGAGCCATTTTTAAATCCTTTCTTATACAGTTTTTCCTCACACGTTACCCCCGCTTGTGACGTGCAAGCGAATAGTTTTGATTGATTCAAGATAAATCAGATTCAAAATAAGAGAATCTTAGGTTATTCGAGATTCTGATTCAATATACAAAACAGTGAATTATATTTATAAATCAACATGTTACATTAAATAAGCCGGACTTTATTTAAAGACCGGCTCTCTATGCTTCTTCGTTCTTTTGGATAGAGAAAGGGTTAATTTGCCGACTTAGACTTTATCAAATTACGAGAAATGAGCAATTCAGCAATTTGAACAGCATTCAATGCTGCTCCTTTTCTTAAATTATCAGCGACAACCCAGAAAGCTAAACCATTTTCAACAGTGATATCTTCACGAACACGACTAATAAAGGTGTCATCTTCGCCTGTACTTTCATAAGGTGTGGTATAACCACCATCTTCGTGTTTATCGATAAGTTGACAACCAGGGGCCTCACGGAGAAGCGCTTGTGCTTCAGATGCACTGAGTGGTTTTTCAAATTCAACATGGACGGCTTCCGCATGACCGATAAAGACAGGAACCCGAACAGCAGTGGCTGTTAATTTAATTTTCGGATCGAGAATTTTCTTCGTTTCCACGGTCATTTTCCATTCTTCTTTTGTATAACCATCTTCCATGAAAACATCGATATGAGGAATGACATTAAACGCAATGCGTTTGGTGAATTTTTTTGATGTAATTGGATCGGCAACAAAAACTGCACGTGATTGTTCGAAAAGTTCATCCATTCCTTCTTTACCAGCTCCGGAAACAGACTGATATGTAGAGACAACAACACGTTTAATGATGGCAGCATCATGGAGAGGTTTTAAAGCTAAGACCAGTTGAATTGTTGAGCAATTGGGATTGGCTATAATATTACGTTTAGAAAAGGCACTTATGGCTTCAGCATTGACTTCAGGAACAATCAAGGGAACATTGACATCATAGCGCCATGTGGACGAATTATCGATGACAACACAGCCGGCTGCAGCGATTTTAGGGGCATATTCTTTGGAAATGCTTCCCCCCGCAGACATAAGACAAAAATCTGTGTCAGAAAAATCGTAAGTATCCAGTGCTTTTACTTTTAAAGTTTTGTCTCCATAAGAAACTTCTTGCCCTAATGAGCGTCGTGATGCCAGAGGAACAATTTCGTGCGCAGGAAAACCACGTTCTTCTAAAATTGTAAGCATTTCACGACCGACATTTCCTGTTGCGCCGACAATTGCAACTTTAAAACTCATTTTCTATACTCCTTCGCGTCTCTCCACGTTTATTCCCCGCGCTATACTCAGGAGAGAGTGAGCTGGTCAAGGAACATCATTATAAAATTATATCTTCAATAATCCCATTTTGTGCATACCAATCATAATCGTTAGCACAATAAATTGTCTTATTTCAAATAATACAGTCTTTTTTAGTCTTTCAGAGTTGAAAAAATTGGATATTTTATGCTAAGTCTTCATCTCTTTAAGAGAGCAATTAAGTGAATTCTTTCTCTTCTGTCAATCGTTTCTCTTTACTCTTTTGAATTTTTAAAAGATAGTATGATGCATCGTGTTGGAAGATTTTTTTGATCTTTTATTTATTCAGTATTTAATGATTTCATCTCTTTTCTCTTTAAAGACGAAGATTTCTATTTAGTCTGTTTCCAGACCGGATAAAAAATTTTGTCCTCTATAGAGGAGATAGTTAAAATTCTTTTTAAAGTTATGAAGGACATTGATTATTGTGTTCAGCAAATTTATGAAAATAAGGGGGTATTTTTTTCATCAGAAATCAATTGCAAGATCGCCTTTTGTTTTTTACGGGTAAGAATTCTGAAGTTTTTCAAAAGTAAATACTCTTCTTTGCTCGATATTTTGTTATCATCATCATAGAGGCGATCTTCTTTTTGTGCGTTATCTGCTAAAAAGAAGGAAATGGGAACATCGAGGATATCAGCAATTTCCTGTAAACACCTTGCACTTACGCGATTTAAACCTTTTTCATACTTTTGTATTTGTTGGAATGTTACACCCAAATGATTTCCCAATTGTTTTTGAGAAATCCCCATGACTTTTCTTCTGAAGCGAATTTTCTTGCCTAAAGAAATATCGTAAAAATGTGGATTTTTAGTTTGCACTTTTTGCACTTAAAGCCCCCACTGGGTGCGAGCGCCCTCGCATTAGTATCCGGGGTCTGGAAGTGCTGACATCGAATCAGCCTCTTGCTTTTAGTGCTTAAAGCACTTGGACATAACAAGAGCCCCCGGAAATTCCGGGATATCCGCAAAGCAGATTTGTTCTGCGTTCGATGTTAGGGCTTCCAGGCCCTTTTGATCGTCGCGTATACGACCAAAAACACAAGTTTTATTCATAAGGGAATTATTTTCAATCGTCAATCGAAATTCAAATTGCTTATTCCAAGCAAATAAAATGCATTTTTTAGCCTATAGAGCCTGTAGAAATATCATGAAAACACGGATATCCAGTTTGTACTTACGCTTCTATCAGTCGCAAGCGTCTTCGCATTAGTATCCGGGGGCTGGAAGTGCTGACTCAAAACAGCTCCTTGCTTTTAGTGCTTAAAGTACTTGGACATAACAAGAATCCCCGGAACTCAGAGATGTCCGCAAAGCGGGTTCATTTTTCGTGTTTGAGTTTTTCGGGCTTCTATGACCTATTGATCGTCGCATATATGACCAAAAACACAAGCGTCATTCATAAGAGAATTATTTTCAATCGTCAATCGAAATTCAAATTGCTTATTTCAAGCAAATAAAACGCATTTTTTAACCCATAGAGCTTGTAGCAATGTCATGAAAACGTGAATATTCAGTTGCACTTAATACTTCTCTCCTGATCTGGTGTAAGCGCTTTTGTATTGTACTTCCGCGATAGATCAACAAATTGATTTGTCATGATAGATCACCCTTTTTCACTAAAAACACAACGACGAATATCGTAAAATCTCTCATCACAAATTTTCTCATGTTGGATTCATTCAAATCACTTGCTTGTACATCATAAACGGGTGGGCTGTGTGGGTAAAAACAAGGGCTGTTTGAATCCTTTTTTCAGTTATTTTTATTCGGATATTTGTGTTGTGTAAGAGATATGGTTTTGATTGCTTCAGAATGAAAAGGCTGAAACGAGGGAATTTGATGCTATTTTGGGCTTTTATTGCAAGAGGTAGAGCGATATAAATATCTTTATAAATCAATGTACTGCTATATTATAAAACGCCTTTTCTCAGAACGCATGAATATTGAAAGCCCCTATGGATAGAGGCTTGATAACAGTGGGCTTTTGAAGGGAAAGTACATGAAGATTTTTTTATTTTTTATGCGTTTTCTCTTCATTGTTTTGCAAAGGGCGCGCTTCTGAAGCAAGCATAATGGGAACACCATCACGAATAGGATAAGCAAGTTTGGCTTTGAGAGAAATAAGCTCTTGTGTTTTTCGGTTGAAAGAGAGCGTGCCTTTCGTCATTGGGCAGACAAGCAATTCGAGCATTTTGGGATCTGTGGTCATTTTTTTCATGTTTTTACGTTTATTAGTTTAAACGGTAATCCGTTCCTGTTTGTTTCATCAGTGAGCGTTCTGTTAATGCAAGAAGCGTTTGGGCACGGCTTTTAATATCTGGCGCTTCAAGGAGAGCTTGTTTTTCTGCCGGCGTAAAGGGGATAAGAGCTGAAAAAGCATTAACCAATATAGGTGTAGGGGCTTCTATGATACTGCTCCAATTATACTCCATTTCATGGATCGTTAGATATTTTTCAACAACATCAAGTAAGCTTTCTCGATTAATGCTTTCTTCAATATCGAGTTCTTGTAAGTCGTTTATGTTTGATTGGATGAGAGCTGTTCGATAGGATTTTGTATTCGTCAATTCTTGTTCTAAGGTGAAGCGGCAAACACCTTGTAATATAATGAACAGTTGCCCGTTGCCTGTTTCACTGTAGTTTGTAATGCGCCCGATACAGCCTGTTTTATAAAGTTGTTTAGAGAAGCGGTTTGTGTCCGATGAAAGTGGTTGAATAATGCCCAATAGACGATCGGATACCATAACATTTTCAATCATTTCAAGCGATTCTGGTTCAAAAATGTTGAGAGATAAAAAACCACCAGGCAGTAAGAGTGCACCTTCTAAAGGGAAAAGCGCAATTTGCTTTGGAAGATCATTTTCGCAATTGTAGGAGATATTACCAGCTTTCATGAGTATGTTGTGACCTTTATTCGGTAATTTTAGTCTGTCAATCGTTGCAACTTATGACACTATTGAGAAAGCAGAAAATCTACTTCTTGTGCATTAAAATCATACTATAAAATACTTGAAAATACTTGAAGTCCTTATTCTTAAAAAAATATGAAACCCTATCGCTAAGATTGAATTGTACAAAAAGAATATTGCTTTGCGATCCTTTTAGTGTGTGACGTTTTGCATGATTTTCAAGGGGCATTTTTGTCTATAGTTTTTGATTTTTGTTTTAAATTTCTTAAAATGTGTTCCTTACAATTTTTGTAAGCTTCAAAAGGATGCTATTATAAATCTTTTGAAGCAGCTTATGCAAGTTTTAAAATGAAAATATGTTTATCACTTTGCTAATGACAGTGTGGTAAAGATAGGTTATAGATTAAAATATGCTGGAAAGAGCGTTATCGTTTCTTTCATTCTTTTGCGGGAGAGTGCAGATTGCAAATTTTCGCATTGCCGCCGAAGGGGAAATAGCCCATAATCTCTCAGGCTTTAAGGACCGTAAAAGGAGAAAGGCAGATCTGGAAAGTCGGGAGAGCCCGCGCCGAAGGTGTAAGCGAAAAGTCTTTTCGCGAGTCTCTCAGGCTAATGACAGAGGGGTGCAGAGGCGACCATATTGTGTGGGCGTTAGCGCAGCTTTGGAGTTATTATGGGCACAGAACAAGAAACATCTTTTTTAAAAACACTTCCTTTATATGATTTGCATGAAAAAGCAGGAGCAAAATTTGGTGCTTTTGCAGGGTGGAATATGCCTTTAACTTATCCTCTTGGCGTTTTGAAAGAGCATCTTCATACGCGTGCACATGCAGGACTTTTTGATATTTCTCATATGAAATTGATTGCCGTTGAAGGGGAACAAGCCGTGGAATTTTTATCCTATGCTTTTCCTATTGATGCAGCAGCTTTAAAGATTGGGCATTCACGGTATAATTATTTGCTTAATAAGCAGGCGGGTATTCTTGATGATCTTATCATTACCCGTTTGGCAGAGGATCGTTTCATGCTGGTTGCCAATGCTGGGAATGCTCAGGCTGATTTTGTAGAATTGGAAAGCCGTGCCGTTGATTTTGAATGTCAAGTAATTGCCCTTGAAAGGGTCTTGCTTGCTCTTCAAGGTCCTGAGGCGGCAGCTGTTCTTGCTGATGCGGATTTACCAGGCAATGAATTGTTCTTTATGCAGGGATTCGAACCACAACAAGATTGGTTTATAACGCGTTCTGGGTATACGGGAGAGGATGGTTTTGAAATTGCTGTTCCCATAGGGCATGCGCATGCGTTGGCGGAAAAATTGCTGAGTGATTCTCGTGTTGAGTGGATTGGGCTTGCCGCACGCGATAGCTTGCGGTTGGAAGCTGGGTTGTGTTTGCATGGAAATGATATTACCCCTGATACGACGCCTATTGATGCGGCTCTAACATGGGCTGTTCCTAAAAGTGTTCGAGAAAAAGCAAAATTTTACGGCGCAGAAGCTTTTCTTGAAGCGCTGCAAAAAGGACCTACGCGTTGTCGTGTTGGATTAAAACCACAAACGCGCCAACCTATTCGTGCGGGTGCGGTGCTCTTCGATGATCAAGATAATGAGATTGGTGTGGTAACATCAGGTGGTTTTGGTCCTTCTTTTGATGGTCCTGTTGCCATGGGTTACGTTCCTGTTGACTGTAAAGCTGAAGGAACTCAGGTCTTTACAGAACTGCGAGGTAAAAAAATTGCACTCTCAGTTCATTCACTTCCCTTTGTTGAACAACGTTATTTTAAAGGATGATTTTTTATGTCTAAAACTTATTTTACACAAGACCACGAATGGCTTAGCGTTGAAGGACAAGTGGTGACTGTTGGCGTTACACATTATGCGCAAGAGCAATTAGGGGATTTGGTTTTTGTTGATTTACCACAAAGTGGTACAAAACTTTCCAAGGGGGAGGCGGCGGCTGTCGTGGAATCCGTTAAAGCGGCTTCAGATGTTTATTCTCCTCTTGATGGTGAAGTCGTCGAAATCAATGAAGCACTGGCTGATAATCCTGAACTGGTAAATCAGAAAGCCGAAACAGAAGGCTGGTTATGGAAAATGACATTGCAGGATGAAACACAACTGGAAGAGTTGTTGGATGAAGATGCTTATAAGGCTCTGATTGGATGAATATTATGATCGAGCGTTCTTTTTCTTCTCGCCATATTGGGCTGCGTCCTGATGAAATACAAAAAATGCTTGATGTTTTAGAGCTTGATTGTGTTGATGCACTCATTTCTCAAGCGGTTCCAAACTCTATCCATTTAGTGCACTCACTTAATCTTCCAAAGGCTGCGAGTGAGAACCAAGCCTTGGAAGAACTCTCTAAGATGATGGAGAAAAACCAGCTGCACAAAAGTTTTATTGGGCAAGGATATCATGGAACATTTGTGCCTCCGGTTATTTTACGAAATCTGTTTGAAAATCCAGCTTGGTATACCGCTTATACCCCTTATCAAGCAGAAATTAGTCAAGGTCGTCTAGAGCTTTTATTTTATTTTCAGACATTGATTAGCGAGTTGACAGGTTTGCCTGTGGCTGCGGCTTCTCTTCTTGATGAAGCAACAGCTTTAGCTGAAGCAAATGCTCTTGCTTTTCGTTTTACACGGGAGAAAAAAACAAAAATTTCTCTTCAGAGTCTTTTACATCCTCAGACTTTGAGTGTCGTGCAAACGCGTGCTGAAACACAAGGGATTCGTATTAGCCAAGAGAGGGAAATTTGTTCTAATACAGCGGCAATTGTTTTATCTTGGCCTGATACAAAGGGTTCTTTTCATGATTATAGTGCGGTCATAAAAGAAGCAAAGGAAAAAGGAGCGCTGGTTATCGTTGTGGCTGACCCTTTAGCGCTTACTCTTATGGAGGCACCAGCAAAATGGGGGGCTGATATTGTTGTTGGCTCTATGCAGCGTTATGGAGTCCCAATGGGTTTTGGCGGTCCACATGCTGGTTACCTTGCGGTTAGTGATGCGCTCACACGTCTTATTCCAGGGCGTATAGTGGGGCAATCTGTCGATACAGAAGGACGCGTTGGTTTTCGTTTAGCTTTGCAAACACGTGAACAACATATTCGGCGCGATAAAGCGACGTCAAATATTTGTACAGCCCAGGCTTTGTTGGCTAATATGGCAACTGCTTATGCTGTTTGGCATGGGCCAAAAGGCTTACAAGAAATTGCGAAGCGGATTCATCGTTTAACATGTCGTTTTGTTGCGGGGTTAGAGGCTGCTGGTGTTTCTTGTGAAGCAGAGTCTTTTTTTGATTGTGTAAGCGTTGTTGTGAAGGGAAAAGCGCGAGAGATTGCACATCAAGCCAAAATGAGTGGACGCCTTGTTCGTGTTTTTGATGATGACATCATTGTAATCAATTTTGATGAATTGTCGACAGAAGAAGATGCCTGTGCTTTAGCACAGCTTTTGGGGGCACAACTCGTTGATCAAGTTTCTCCACGACTCTTTGGCAAAGAACGGGATGCTGCTTTTCTTTCTCAGCCTTTTTTTCATGCGGTTCATTCAGAGACAGATATGATGCGCTTTTTGCGTCGTTTGGCAGATAAAGATTTGGCACTGGATCGTGCGATGATCCCTCTTGGTTCTTGTACCATGAAGCTTAATGCAGCGGCTGAGTTGATGCCTGTGAGTTGGGCGAGCATGGCCAATATACACCCTTTTGTTTCACAAGAGGATGCAGCGGGTTATTTGGAGATGATTAACCAGTTAAATGCGTGGTTGTGTGAAATTACAGGATTTTCACAAGTCTCTTTTCAGCCAAACTCTGGTGCTCAAGGTGAATATGCGGGGCTTTTAGCTATTCGACGCTATTACCACTCACGGGGTGAACATCAACGTACCGTTTGTCTTATTCCGGCATCTGCACACGGTACCAATCCAGCTTCGGCACATATGGCAGGAATGGAAGTTGTCGTGGTAAAATGTTTAAGCGATGGCGATGTTGATGTCGATGATCTTAAAATGAAAGCGCAATTGCATAAGGATAAATTGGCTGCTCTCATGATTACTTATCCTTCAACCCATGGTGTTTATGAGGAAAGTATTAAGGAAATTTGTTCTATTATTCATGAAAATGGCGGACAAGTTTATTTTGATGGTGCTAATCTCAATGCACTTGTAGGGCTTGCTCGTCCTGCCGATATTGGTGCTGATGTTTGTCATATGAATCTGCATAAAACTTTTGCTATTCCTCATGGGGGAGGGGGGCCTGGTATGGGGCCAATTGGGGTCGCAGAGCACCTTACATCCTTCTTACCGGGGCATGAACAAGATGGCACAACCCATGCGGTTTCGGCTGCTCCTTATGGAAGTGCTTCTATTCTTGCAATTACATGGATGTATATTCGAATGATGGGCGCTGATGGTTTAAAATATGCAACACAAATAGCCATTTTAAATGCTAATTATATTGCTGCACGTCTTTCATCTGCGTATTCCATTCTTTATCGAGGCAAACACGGGCGTGTTGCTCATGAATGTATTGTGGATACACGTGTGTTGAAAGATCAGTATGGGGTAAGTGTTGATGATATTGCAAAACGTCTCATTGATTATGGGTTCCACGCGCCAACGATGTCTTTTCCTGTTCCTGGAACTTTGATGATTGAACCAACGGAATCAGAACCAAAAGCAGAGATTGATCGACTTTGTGATGCATTACTCTCTATTGCTGAAGAAGCAAAAAAAGTTGGGAATGGGGTTTGGCCAAAAGATAATAATCCATTGGTGAATGCTCCTCATACAGTCGCAGATACTTTAGATGATGTGTGGGGGCGCCCCTATTCGCGACAAGAAGCTGCTTTTCCCAACAGTTCCCTTGATCCAGCCAATAAATATTGGCCTCCTGTATCACGTATTGATAATGTTGCGGGAGATAGAACACTCATTTGTTCGTGTCCGCCATTGGGGAATAGCTATTCATAAAAAATATATATTCAATTTGTTTATTTGCATCAAAAAAGCCCACACATCTTGTGTGGGCTTTTGTGCTTATGGCTTTATTGATCTATTTTCTAGAATTTCTCCCTGTTTTTATAACATGAGCAAAATCGAAAAAGTCGACAAAAAAGTTGTACTTTGTAGCCAATAGCCATGCTCTTCTTTTCCTTCTATTGTATGATCTGATTTTAGTAGTTAGGTGCGGCGGTTGTTATTAGCCAGCCAATCCCGCTAAATGAGAGTAAAACCTATGGGGAAAGGCGCAGTTTTTTACATGGGTTGTGATATACTGTTCTTACCAAGGTGGTTACGATTCATTGCAGAAAGAATAAAATCAATTTGAGTGCTTCTGATAATAAAGGTATGCGAAACTCTGTTGTTGCATCTCGTTGAGCTTTGATATTTTCGAGCCAAGAATTGTATTTCTCTTCAATCTGTTTTTTGTGAAGAAGATGCAAAGAATAGGTCATAACACTTGTCAGAATGAGTAACCGCAAAGCCAAATGGTGTCATAGTTGTTTTTTTAAGAGCCTTTATAGCAAGTCGGTATCTCTTTCACTTCATTACAGATTAATTTTTTCTTTTATGGCATTATTTTTCTGAGAGCGCGTGCGCTTTCACTGTTGCCTATTATATCTAAATGTTGCCATTATATCTAAAGCTAATACAGTAGTATATTTGAGCCAGAGATTAAGGGAAACGAGAGGCTTGATAAGCAGTTTCAGTTTTTGTCTGTTAGATGAGGGCAGGGGATTGCGTATTTCTGGTGGCGTAATCTTTAAAACTGGAAGATAATCTCATTTTGGAAAAGCTGTAAAGGTAAAAAGCAATTTCCAGTTTGTCATCTCCTTTTAATTTAGCTTTACAGATTTCAAAAGCATCTAAGACAAAGGTTTTTAAGAAATTACACATTATCTCATGCTTTTGTTTATGGTGTTTAATGGGGGCACAACTCTCATGTAAAATAAAATGCCCCAAACAGAATATATGGGGGTTGTTAATCTACTTTGTTTTAAAGAGATCTTTCGCTCCCAATCTTATTTTAAAACGCCGCTTTGTGAATGGTACAAGGATAAATCTATTAAGCACTCTTCTTTTTTACGATTCATAAAGGAGAAAGTTGGCATCATCATACACTTTTCCATCACACACTTCGCGAGAGTGCCTAATGGTATAAAACCCTTGGTACTTGGGATGGTTTATAAGAAGTATTTATTTCCTTATTAAATGATTTTTACACAGTCTAGTTTGTAGTAGGCAAGCAAAAGATTTTGGTTGCTTCACGATGAACAAGGCTAAAAGCGAGAAAAACTTGATGAGATTGGCTGTCTTGTTCGGTATGTAGAGAATGAATATTTTGATCTCATTGGGCGGTCATTTTAAAAATTTGGCAATAGATTCTTTTCCGTTAATTTATGTGAGAAAGAGGTTCAATTTTTGTATTTTGGGTGAAGTCCACTTTTATAAAACATCTGATCAACTTGTCCATTGGGGGAACTTTGTGAATGTGCAGTGTCTCATGATCATTTTATGCGATTAATTGTTGTAAAATCTTTCGATGAAGCTTTCTGATTTTCTAAGGTGATGATTTTATCAGTTTATTTGTTTAAAGAATTTTTCATGTGTAAATATATTTATAGCGTGATCCAAGAGACGTTAGAATTTCATTGGGAAGTGTGTTGGCATCTGTCGCCACTTTTTCAAGTGTTTGATGGGGACCAATGAGTTCGATCCAGTCACCTGTTTGAGGTTTTTGATCAAGTTCGGTCGTATCTACAATAATAGAATCCATAGAAACGCGCCCAACCATGGGAAGTTTATGCCCGTTGAAATAAACGGTTCCTTTATTTGAGAGAGCACGCAGCCAACCATCAGCATAGCCAATAGAAATGGTTGCAAGAGTGCTGGGTCTATTGGTTATAAAACTTTCTCCATAACCAACAGGGGTTCCTACATCAACAACACGGTTTTGAAGAACTTGGGCTTCGAGTTTTAAAACAGGTTTTAGAAGGGATGCGTGTTTTCCTGAGGGGTCGCTTCCGTAAAGTGCAATACCGGGGCGAACAAGGTCAAAATAAAAATCTGAGCCTAGAAAAATACCTCCAGAATTCGCAAAGGAAGCTCTACAAGGCGGCAGTTGTGCAAGGATCGTTTTGAAAGAAGTTAATTGGGCGTCATTTGATGGGTGCGTATCATCTTCTCCGTTAGAAAGATGACTAAGGATATATTTTATGTCTGCGTTTTCAAAAATTGTAGGATGTTTGATGAGCTTTTTTAATTCTTTTTGATCAAGTCCTAATCGGTTCATATGGGTATCGATTTGAACAATAGCTGGAAATTTTTTATCCTTTTTTTGACAAATCTTTTGCCAAATCTCAATAGCATTCCAAGAGTTTAGAACAGGAACAATACCTGATTGTGCTACAAATTCTTCCGCTGTGTGTGGAAGCCCATTGAGAAGAGCAATTGTGACGTTTGATGGTAAAATGCTTTTTAATTGCAATGCTTCTCTGATTTGGGCAACAAAAAAAGTACGACAACCAGCTTGATAAAGGGCAGGAGCAATTTTATGCGCTCCTAGCCCATAGGCATTTGCTTTTACAACCGCTGAACATTGTGTTGGCGCTACACGTTTGGCTAAAGTGATATAATTGGCAACAATGGCACTGACATCAATGGTGGCTACAGCTGCATAGAGGGATGTGTTTATTTCATCATTAACGGATTTGTTCATTTTAAAATCTTATCTTTGTTCGTGAGTATAGCTTTTTCTTTGGTTATTTCACAGAGGTTTCTTATGATATAGAAAAAAATACTGTTTGATACGGTCAAAATCATAAGTCTCCCATACTGAATTATGCACCATGAAAGTCGTGTTTTTTATCTAAAATGGTACTCTGAATCTAAGAGATATTTTAGTTTTATTCGTGTTGTTAGCAACACGGTGTGTTCTGATAATTTATGCAACATAGATTTTTGATTTTTACTTAATTTGCTCTTGTTGAGGCATATTAAAAAAATAAAGCATAACTTATTGTATCCTTTTGAAGAGCGCAAGATCATGCTGTTGTTGTGGGTGGGGAGTGTTTTCTCATAAACAGACATGGCTTAACGCATACAAGAGAATGCAAAATGATAAATTATCTACTCTCGAGGAATAATTATAAGCAATGACTTACAAGCTTTTTACCACAAGGAGGGGAGCGATTACTTGTAATATGCAATTTGGAACGTTGTCTCATGCACTTAAAGTCACTTTTATCAAATGGGTAAAGAGTGTGTAAACACTTGCTGATACATTAAAAACTATTGATTTGGATATGATTTACTTTCTATCATTTGATTGGTTTTAAGTGAAATTAATTTTATTGATCATAGAGTGCATTGGACTCATTGATTGACGGTAAGAACAATGTAAAACGAAGGTTAGTAAGGAAAACTAATAGATGGAATGCTGGAAACTTTGTTGAAGAGTCGTGCGTTTATTGTTCAATCCACAGAAGTTTTTTCTCTCTTCATTTTAGGGTTTTCAGTTATAAATTTTGCAAAGAGAAAGAGTGTGGTCATTGTTTAATACCCAATGTTTTTATTTTTCTTTGGGGGTAAGGTGTCTTCGTATTTTTCTTATTCGATTGAATTTGACACAAAGATGTTAATCTTAAGGCTTTTGGTTTAAGAAAATTGTTGGCAGATAATTATACAAGGACTATACCACGTCAGGGATTCGAAATTTAACGTTCAATAAAGATATGGGGAAGAGTATGAATACGTCTGCTACCAATGTTCCGTCAAACATCAGCAGCGTTGCAAATTTTCCGATTCCTGCGAATGTATTTGCTCTGACTGTCCAAGAGGTTTGTCACTATACCGATCGGTTATTTAAATTTCGCTTGAATCGTCCGGAAAGTTTTCGTTTTCGTTCCGGTGAATTTGTTATGATCGGTTTGCCAAATGCAGAAAAGCCGATTTATCGTGCTTATTCAATTGCAAGCCCTTTTTGGGATGAACAGCTTGAGTTTTTTTCGATAAAAGTTCCAGGGGGACCATTAACCGAGCATCTACAAAAAATTAAAATTGGTGATACAGTTCTCATGCGTAAAAAATCTACAGGAACGCTGGTTCTTGATGCGCTTATTCCTGGGAAACGCCTTTATCTTCTTTCAACTGGTACAGGGGTTGCCCCTTTTGCAAGCCTTATTCGTGATCCTGAAACCTATGAGAAATTTTCAGAAGTTGTTCTTATTCAAACAACACGTGAAAAGAATGAGTTAACTTATGCAAAAGATCTTGTTTACTCTTTGCAACAAGATCCACTCATTGGCGTGTATGCACAACAGTTAAAATTTTATCCTATGACCACTCGTGAATCTTCTGAGCATATGGGACGTATTACGACTGTTATGGAGAATGGATGCTTTTTTGAAACCACCGGTTTGCCTAAAATTAACCCTGATGAAGATCGGGTGATGATTTGTGGTTCCATGGCCATGTTAAAAGATTGTGCAAGGATGTGTGAAGGCTTTGGTCTTGTTGAAGGTGCTAATAATGCCCCTGCAACTTATGTCGTAGAGCGCGCTTTTGTGGAGTGATGGTGGGCTCTGGTGCTTTTTTGAAACTAAGGGTCTTTCCAAAATTAACCTTGATGAAGATTAGGTGATGATTTGCATTTCCATGGCCAAGTGTTAAAAGATTGCGCAAGGATGTGTGAAGGCTTTGGTCTTGTTGAAGGCGCTAATAATGCTCCCGAATCTTCAAGTTATCGAGTGCGCCTTTTTTGAGAGAGAGGAGAGTTGCGTTGCAGTATACGCTAACGCACTAATTGAATCCCAATCCTTTATTGCGATGAGCTGATGGGGCGCTATCCAAGAACCGCCAACACAAAAAACGTTAGGAAGTTGGAGCCATTGCGTTGCACTTTGTTGTGTTATATCCCCTGTTGGGCAAAAGAAAATTTCAGAGAAGGGAGATGCTAAGGCTTGGATGAAGGCAATACCTCCAGAGGCTTCAGCAGGGAAAAATTTAAGATATGTATAGCCTTTATCTAATGCTTTCATGAGTTCACTTGGAGTTATTGCTCCGGGAAGAAGGGGAATTTCACTATTTTTTGCACAATTGATTAATTTATTGGATAATCCGGGGCTTACGATAAATTTTGCTCCAGCTTGTTCAGCTTGTTCGTAGTGTGTTGTGTTGAGAATTGTTCCTGCTCCAACAATTGCTTCAGGGACTTCTTGTGTAATTGTCTTAATTGCTTGGAGGGCGTTTGGTGTTCGTAAGGTGATTTCAATTGTTTTTAATCCACCTTTGACAAGAGCACGTGCTAAGGGTACAGCACTTTGTATATTGTCGATAAACAAAACAGGTATAACAGTTTGTCCTTGGAGAAGTGTTAAAAGGTTGTCTATTTTTTGGCACATGATATTTTTTCTTCTTGGAAAGAATATGGTTTAATATAGTTTGATTAAGCACAATATGTTAAAGAGTAAATGAATAGATCTTGAAATTGAATGAAACGCGCGTTATGGCAAAACACATGGAAAAGAATTTTAAAGTTGCTGCACTTTATTGCTTTGCAGATTTGAAGCATTACCGTCAATTACAAAAGCCTTTGCAGGATTTATGTCAAGCAAATGATATTAAAGGGACCCTTCTTTTAGCACAAGAGGGGATTAATGGAACTGTTGCTGGTTCTTGTGAAGCGATTGAGGCGTTGGTGGATTTTATTATGGCTGAGCCAGCATTTCAAACGCCCGAAATTAAGTATTCATGGGCATCAAAAATGCCTTTTCATCGCATGAAAGTTCGGTTGAAAAAAGAGATTGTAACAATGGGCGTTGAAGGAGTTGATCCGCTAAAAGTTGTGGGGACTTATGTGGATCCTGAAGATTGGAATGCTCTTATTCAAGATGAAGAGACAATTTTGATCGATACGCGGAATGACTATGAATATGCCATTGGGAGTTTTCAAGGAGCGATTGATCCGCAGATTAAAACATTTCGCGAATTTCCTGAATGGGTACGTCAACATGAAGCTGATTTAAAGAAGAAAAAGAAAATTGCTATGTTTTGTACAGGCGGTATTCGTTGTGAAAAATCAACAGCGTATGTTCGTGAACTTGGTTATGAGCAAGTGTACCATTTAAAAGGGGGTATTCTGAAATATTTAGAAAAAATTCCAAAAGAGGAAAGTTTATGGTGGGGAGAGTGCTTTGTTTTTGATGAGCGCGTTTCTGTGCAACATGGTCTTGAAGAATGTGGACGCGAACTCTGTCGCGCGTGTCGTTCTCCTTTGAATGCTGAAAGCAAATTATCACCGCATTATGAGGAAGGTGTTTCCTGTGATGCTTGTTATAACACGCGCAGTGAAGCTGATAGAGAACGCTTTCGTGAGCGCCATAGACAATTCCAATTGTTGAAGTTGCGTGCAATTGAATCGCATCAGAGGACATAAGGATATCGTCGTGTAGGGATTAAAATTCTCGCTTTTTTCTCTTAAATTTTACAGAGAGAAGAGAGTGTAGCTCTTTGTAGAAAAATCTCTTATAAGATCAAATTTTGTTTGATTTTTTGGTCTGCGTTAAATTATTCGGTTTATAAATAATCATTGTAAGTCGTTCGCTCTCCTTGATTTTATAGAATTGAGTATTGCAAATACTTTTTATTTTAAAATAGAAAAGTCATTTACGAATAGTTTAGCACATTGATTTATAATAATGATTTATAATAATTGACATGTTGAATAAGAGGTCTGAATACCGTGAGGGTTCTCTCATTCTAAGCCTGTTCTATGTTAAATCAATCAAAGCTGTGTTTTTGGAACGTTACAAGTAGTGAAAGTCGTGTGGAGTAAAACGAGACAAGAAAGACATGTCTCTTATGGAAAATACTATGTCTCTTATGAATCGTCTCAAATTTTAAGGGCTGTCCCAACATTGGGGTTCAGTGTGTGATTATGTTTGGCTTGCTCTTTTATAAGTATAAAGATGATGGACACGCAATTGCGTTATACCATACCAGCTGCTGGGGATTTTGCATGATATATTGCTTAAGGAAGTGGTGAAATGGACGTTGGAAGAACGGATATTTTTTAAAAAATGTATAGGCTATCAATGAGAAAGATCATGGTGTTTTGTTGGAAGGCGGATGTCATGATCTTTAAGGATGATGATGCTTCAGTTCGGATATCCCCTGATTCCAATGTTTATCTTCTTGGCAATTGAGAGACTTCATAAGAGGTATTTTATTCCTTTTTCAACTGTTTTGGAGCGACATGCTGTTTTCTACTTGTGATGTGCAAGAGACATGGTTTTGATAATGCTTCATTATAAGAGAGATAAGAGACGGAGAAATGAAAGCAGTGTACGATGGGATTTTTGTCTAAGGTCAAAATAATAAATTATTATTATAAATTAATGTGTTGAGTAGTTTTTTTCGTTATTTCCTGTAAGGATATTAAGAAATAGAATGGGGGAAGCGAAGAAATAAGGTGCTTTTAAAGAAAGACAGAGATTTATATCGTATGGCTGGGGGAGGGACGTGATCCCATGAAAGTGGATGAATGGCTTTGTTTGGTGGGGGAGAGTGTTGTTTTTTTGCATCATATTCTCTTTAAGAATTAAAAAATGTTTAAAATTAAAAAAGTGATTGAAATGAGAAAGGATTCGTTTTATAGAATCCCTTGCCCAAAGTCGCACGTGCCTGTGGGTGTCCGCTGGTTCTCAAATGGTGAGATTAACCGGTACGGTACCTGGAACTAACCGCTCCAGTCATTCTTACAGCCCATTGCAAGAATGAGGACATCTTGAAGCAACGACGGTGCGGGCCTTTCTGGTGTCTTCCAGCTTTTAAATGCTGGGATAACTATAGAGGCACACCTCATTGCCTTCAGTGCGGAAGTGGTTTTCTCAACTCCAATCAAAAAGGCAGATAAATACGGAATGACGCGGCTTTCGCGCTGTTCTTTCGCTGCATGCAATGCTAATTTCTGGTTTTTTATGATCAGAATGGGGATGGTTGTTGTGTGTTTTTTGTCCTTTGGCTTTTGGCAGTTTTGGCTGTCCAAGCATAGAGTGGGGGAGCATTCCCTCAAGGAGAATTGCAGATGGCAACGCAACGTATTCGCGATTTTCTTGCAACACATCGTTCTGAAGGTCCATGCTTAATTGTTGACCTTGATGTTGTTCGTGACAACTATTTAAATTTTGAAAAAGCTCTGCCGCAGTCTCGTATTTTTTATGCAATAAAGGCTAATCCAGCTCCTGAAATCTTGCATTTGCTAAGTTCTTTAGGATCTTCTTTTGATGCGGCTTCTGTTGCAGAAATTGAAATGGCTCTCAAAGCAGGGGCAACGCCAGGGCGTATTTCTTTTGGGAATACGATTAAAAAAGAGTGTGATATCGCGCGAGCCTATGCATTGGGTGTTTCACTTTATGCCGTTGATTGTATTGAAGAAGTGGAAAAAATTGCGCGTGCTGCTCCAGAAGCGCGTGTTTTTTGCCGAGTTCTTACCGATGGAAAAGGGGCAGAGTGGCCATTGTCACGTAAATTCGGTTGTGTTCCTGCTATGGCAGTTGATGTGCTAAAACGTGCGCACCAATTAGGTTTGCAAGCCTATGGTGTTTCTTTTCATGTTGGGTCTCAGCAGGTTGATCTGAGTGCATGGGATCGTGCTTTATCGGATGCTGCTACCGTTTTTAAAAATTTGGAACAAGAAGGTATTTCATTGAAATTGGTAAATATGGGGGGCGGTTTTCCAACGCGTTACTTGAAAGATGTTCCTACTGAGCAAGCTTATGGCACGGCAGTTTTTGATTCATTGAAAAAGCATTTTGGTAATCGTATCCCTGAGACGATTATTGAGCCAGGGCGGGCGATGGTTGGCAATGCTGGTGTTATTCGCACAGAAGTTGTGCTGATCTCTAAAAAAGCTGATAATGATAATGTCCGATGGGTTTATCTTGATATTGGGAAATTTAATGGTCTTGCTGAAACTATGGATGAAGCCATTCGTTATCCTATTGAGACCCCTCATGATGATAAGGTTATGGAGCCTTGTATTTTGGCTGGGCCAACATGCGATTCGGCAGATGTTCTCTATGAAAAAACACCTTATCCGCTTCCTGTATCTCTAAAAATAGGAGATAAGATATTGATTCATGGAACAGGTGCTTACACAACAACTTACGCATCTGTTGCCTTTAATGGTTTTGAACCTTTGCGATCCTATGTGATCTGAAATTTCCTTTTAACTATAGGTTTTTTAGATTTTTTTTATATGCTCGTCATTGCACTATAAGAGGGTGGGTTATCGAGATGAACATGATTAATTTTCAAACAAAAAATAGGGCATGTTTTACACTTTTATTGGAGCAAGAAGCCGATAAGCCTTATCGAGAAATTTTGCTTGATGCAACGATGGGACAGGGACGTAAACGTAAATCATCCGAGTCTTTACGTCGTGGTCGGTTAGCTGCTCAAGGGCTTTCTTTTGTGGTTAAAAATGCGCTTGGGGAGCTTGTGGGGAGTGTTCGTCTTTGGCATGTTTCTTTTTTGAAAGAAAAAAATAAAATACAACATGCTTTACTTTTGGGACCTTTGGCTGTTGCAGCTGAATATGCTGGTATGGGAATAGGATCGATTCTCGTCCGCCATGCAATTGAAAAAGCAAAAAAATTAGGATATGGTGCTATTTTTTTGGTAGGAGATTTTGAATTTTATCAACGTTTTGGTTTTTCAAATCGCTTAACAGAAAATTTTGCAATGCCTGGTCCTTACGAAAAGCATCGTTTTCAGGCTTTGGAACTGATACCACACTATCTTTCTGGATGTTATGGCACTTTGGTTGCTAGCGGAGAACGAGCCGTTTCGAGTCGTTTTCAGCATCATAAAGTGGCTTGAAGATTGTCGTTATTGCGTCTTTCAACAGTGCTAGAATTGAGAGAGAGTATATTGGTTGGTGGCAAAATGTTCGTACAAAGTTTTGGAGATTTGTTTTGCGATTGTGTTATATGGCTCTCTTATAGAGCCTCTTTCTTGTTTTGATTGTTTCAATTAAGGTCGTAGGAATATAGTTAAAGCTTATTTTTTGAACGCGTGTCCTATTTCATCATATTGAAAGACCAAATTCTTGAGTGATTTTGGGTACGTTAGCTCTCGTATCATCATAAAATTTCTTGCTCTCAATATCATGGGCGTTATGGGCCGATCTTGTATCGAGACAGTTTTTACTCTTTTTTTTTAATAGTTTTTATTTTTCTGCTTTTGATGCACAAGGGTATGGTTTTGATTGTTTCATCATGAATAGCTTTTAAATGGGAAGCTATTTACGATATTCAGATTGCTCATTATAATATGCACGATGGTAAGCTATGATTATAAATCAGTGTATTCTGGCAACGAGAGCTTTTCGTTTGTACCCTTAAATTTTTCATATCAGAAATGATGAGTTGACTATCGGGAAAAAGATATTGAAAGCCTTTCTAAAGTATTTTTGGGGTGGATTCAATAGGGACAGAATGTGCGTTTTTGAGGGATTAAAGAGGTATATGGACGTTTATATTAAAGATGTGAGGGAGTTTTGCTGTCGTTAACAGTTGTGGACTCACCGTGGTAAGAGTAGGGCATAAAAGGTGCCCCCATTCATCGATCAATTTTATTCCAAAAGAGAAAAATTTTATACCATGTTAGCGTTTGCTGAAAGGGAAGTGGCTCTTAAGAAAGATATGCGGCTATAGAATCAAAACTATAAGTATCCATTTTTTTAAAAAGAGTGTAAAAAATAAAATGACATGTTCAAAAGATGCTTTTTTGAAAAAATCTACCATTACTTTTTTCTATAAAAAAACTGTTTTGCAATGAGCATAAGCGTGTCGAAGATAGGATGATTTTCTCATTTCAAATTTTCGTATTCAGAATCAAAAAACTTTGTCCTGTACGTTATCAGGGAAATGGGTAGGTAAATAAAAATCACGAGAGTCTCTTTTATGAATCTCTTCAAAAAGAAGGCTATCATGGGGAAATCAGAAAAGAGAATGATGATATAAGTGTTTCTCGTAAGTGTCACAAAAGTGAAGCATAAAGAATCTTATAGGATAGTTTTTATAAAGGGGAACGTAAAATGGGGGGGCAGAATAAATAGCAGAAACAAATATTCTTTTAATATTTTTTTCCACTCTATGATGAAAAATCAAAAATCTTATAAAAATAGCTGCTTCGTCTTTATGGTGTGCAAGTAGGTTAGATGATCTCTTTGTTTGTTATCATCTAAAATAACTTTTCATGTGAGACGTTATTTTAAAGTGCATAAAGAGTTTGTCTTGAAAAGAATTTTTATCAAGAAGAATCATTTAGAATCACATGTTGATTTATACTGCCTATTGAGAAAAGACAAAGTGAATAAGAATCGAAGAAAGCAATAAAAATAAAAAGTATTTTTCAATTTTAATTGAGCTTAGTGACTTGATGGCGAATCCATGAGAGGCGGTATTTTTTTGAGAAAAATAGTCATAAATGTCAAAATACCAAAGACAATGGTTATGATAAAGAAAATATCACTAAAAGCCATAATCGTTGCTTGTGTGCGTACCATACCAAACAATTGAGAAAGAGCAAGCGTATACGAATCAAAGGTTTCTGTTTTGAAGAATAAAGTGAACTTTGAAAGCACTTCAGTTGCTTGTCTGTTTGCGTGGTTGATTGTTTCGGCTATTCGTTCATAATGGAAGTCTGTGCGTTTTGTCATGAGAGTGCTGATAATGGCAAGTCCTACAGCTCCCCCTAGATTCCGTGTGAGATTAAAGAGTCCAGAGGCATTTTGCATGCGTTCGGGTGGGAGTGTTCCTAAGGCAATATTATTAACAGGAACCATACATAACATTACAGAAGCACCCCGGAAAACTTGCGGCCAAAAGAGTTGCCAAAAATCCCAGTTGTCTGTGATAGAACTCGCCATCCAAGTTCCTATTGCAAAGCCTAAAAGTCCTATCGCCATCATCAAACGTGCATCCATTCTTGCAGAAAGATATCCGGCAAGAGGGGCCGTTAATAACATGACAAACCCTGAAAGAAACAATGTTTCTCCAATCATGAGGGCATCATAATGGCGGATTTGGCTCAAATAGACAGGATAAAGATATGTAAGACCATAAAGGCCTATTCCCAAAGAAAAGGAAAAAATGGAGGCAGCAGAAAAATTAAAATTAGAAAAAGTCGTAAGATCAACAATAGGCTCTTTTGCTGTAAATGCGCGCCAGAAGAAGAGGGCGGCAGACAAGATCATGATAATGAATAAGTTTCGAATCAGTCGATCATTCAGCCAATCATGACGTGCACCCTCTTCTAGTACATACTCTAAAGTTCCCAGAAAAACAGCCATAGAAATGAGCCCCAACCAGTCAAATTTAGCCATGAGAGATGGATTTGCTTTATCAAAATTAATCAATTTCCAAGCGAGAATTGAAATAATAATTCCAAAAGGTACATTGATGAGAAAAAGCCAGTGCCATGATAAGATATGACAGAGATAACCTCCGACCGTTGGACCAATAGTGGGGGCTAATGTTGCGACTAGTCCAACAATAGGGGTAACAATTGGGCGTTTGGAGGGAGGAAAAAGAACATAAGAGGCGACAAAAACGCTTGGGATAATTCCTCCACCAATAAAACCTTGCAATGCACGGTAGATAATCATCTCTCCAATCGATGTTGCTGTTGCACAAAGAACAGAAGTAATCGTAAACCCGATTGCTGATATGGTGAAGAAAACACGTGTTGAAAGCAATCTTCCTAAGAATCCAGAAAGGGGTAACATGATAACTTCAGCGATGAGATAGGAGGTTTGAACCCATGAAATTTCTTCAGAGCTTGCAGCAAGACCCGCTTGAACTTCGGCTAAAGAGGAGGCAACGATTTGTATATCCAAAATCGCCATAAACATGCCAAAAGCCATAACGATGAAAATCACAATGTTACGGATTTCTATACACTTTTGAGACTGTATGGGCTTTGGGCTTGAAGATGTCATACTAATGCGGTCGTTTGCTTGTTATTATCAAAGACTGTTATCTTGTGGTTTTGTCCGTGTATCAACTTCTACTGAAACACTCATTCCTGCTCGGATATGTCCGGTTTTTAAGACTTCTTCTGGAATAGAAATACGTACGGGAATGCGTTGGACAATCTTTGTAAAGTTACCGGTAGCGTTTTGTGGAGGAAGAAGAGAAAAAACAGCACCTGTTGCGGGCGAAATAGAAAGGACCGTTCCTGTAAAGACTTCATTTTTGAAGGCATCTACAGAAATATAAGCCTTTTGTCCCGCATGAATATTTTGCAACTGTGTTTCTTTATAGTTTGCTTCAATATAAAGTGCATGGATGGGGACTAATGCTGCAAGACGCTGGCCATTTACAACAAAATCTCCCGTTTTTGCTGTTAAATTTCCTATAATTCCATCAAATGGCGCGCGTATAATGGTTGAATCAAGATCACGTTGTGCTTTTTCGCGTGAAAGTTCTAAACTCTTTGTTTGGCTTTCTGTTTCACTTCGTTGTGCTTCTAGCACTTGGATATTCGCGCGTGCTGAAGCGATTTGTGCATCCGCACGGTTAACATTTGCAATAGCTTGTTCATAAGTTGATTTGGCATCATCAACATTAGATTGAGGAGCATAACGATTGGCTTTCAGTTCTGTTACACGTTTTAAGGTGAGTTGTGCATTGGTTGCTATGGCTGAAGCGGCTGCTTTTTGCGCTTTTGCATCATCTAAAGCACTATGCGCTGCTGTGATTTGTGCATCAATGCGTAGAAGTGTTTTTTTCTGTGTGTTAAGACGCGCCTCTGTTTGATCCAAGGCTATTTGATAATCACCATTGTCTAAGTAAAACAAAATATCGTCCTTTTTTACGACTTGGTTGGCTTTAATAGCAATTTTTTCAATATATCCATTTAATTTAGGCGCAATAGCGGCGATATCTCCTTGCACATAGGCATCTTCAGTGGCCAGCATATAACGCCAATGTGTTATCCACTTATAGCCAAACCAAAGTACAAAAAGTGCAAAGACAACAAAAAGAGCCTTGATTATTTTTTTTTGTTTCGTTTTATCGAGATTTTTTGTTGAAGAAATTGTCTCAGATACGGACATGATTTACACTTCCAATATTTATGTTCTAATGCATATAGTAAGCCTATCACTACAGGGTAGGGTGATATACATGCAAGGGCGATAAGAGCTTTTCAAATAATAGGTCAATCTCTGACACATAATGCTAAATATATAAACTTGCAAGTTAGAGGTCTTACTTTGTTGCGCATTTTTTACAAAGACCTCGTATTTCTAGGATGCTTTTGTGCGCTTGGAAGTCAACAGCTTGAACCATTTGTTTTAAACTCGATACAATCATTTGATTTTGTATTTCATTGACTGTGTCACAGTTCTCGCAAATGATAAAAGTTGTGAGTTCGTGTTGACATTTTTCAGGATGTAAACAGACCATAAAGGCATTGACACTTTCAAGACGATGAATACACTTTAATTGTACGAGTTTTTCTAGCGCACGATAAACTTGAAGAGGTGCACGAAAACCTTCTTCACGTAATTGGTCAAGAATCGCATAAGCACTTAAAGGCCCTTTTGCATTTTTTAAAGTGTTCAAAACCAATGTTTGGTTACGCGTTAGTTTAGATGACATTGACATCTTCCTTTTGCTCTCATGGAAAAGCATAAAGCGTGTGAGATGTTTATGCAATGGTGATTGTAGAATATGTAGCCTGTCTTTTCGTCTTTTACATGATGCACGTTGCACTATTTAAGGAGGGTTATAACCTGTTGTGAGAGGAGGGGGCTTATGATCTAAGAGCAGCCGGTTATTCCGCAAGAAACTTTCATGCAATTCGTCTTTATGAGAGAGCTCTGCTTGTTTATGTTTTTTTTTAAAGTGTGCTGTTTATTTTAAGTTTTTTGGTTGTACAATATATTGCTACACCTATATGTATTAGTATTTTAAAATAGAAAAAAAGTGAAAAATGATGTTGACTCTTTAGCTGAAAGAGTACTATATACGTCGAGTAACGAGAGCGGTTTCTGCTTGCGATGGTTGGTTTTGCTCTTGTTTTATGAACTAAGACTTATCATATATGTAGTGTTTTGCCTTTTAGGTTTTTATTTTACACTTTTTAGTGTATGATGTTTTTTGGTTTTAAAACGGTT
>NZ_NAAI01000015.1 GCF_018155095.1 Bartonella queenslandensis
GGGCTTTTGTGCCTTGGGGGCTTGGGGCGCATAGGTGGGCACAAGGGGATTGTCACGGGGGATTGTCACGGGGGATTGGTCACGGGGATCTCATGCAAAAAAGGAGAGTGCATTGAGTATCCAAATGAAGAGCAGATAAATCCTTGCTTTTGAGAAGAGCGTTTTTCTTTAAATTGCTTTGATCAGCCGAAGTATGAAGCTCAATTATTTATCAGTAATTATTTATCAGTAATGAAAATTTATAAATGACAACGGTTCAGAAAATTGCTCAAAAAATAGAGAAAAAAACAGCTCAAGTGGCTCTTATTCCAAAGCTTATACCTGTCTTTACCGGAAAAGCTGATGTGCGCGCCGCTTGGGGGGGACGCGGATCTGGAAAAACACGTTCTTTTGCGCTCATGTCCGCCGTGGTGGGATATCGCCATGGAATGGCCGGAGAACGCGGTATTATCCTTTGTGCACGGCAGTTTCAAAATTCTCTCAATGACAGCTCTTTGGAAGAAATTAAACGCGCTATCGAGGCTTATCCTTTTTTACAAGACTATTACGAAATCGGCGATAAATATATTAAATCAAAAGATGGACGGATTGTCTATGTGTTCGCAGGACTGGATCGAAATATCGCCAGTATTAAATCAATGGGGCGCGTTTTCCTCTGCTGGGTCGATGAGGCAGAACCAGTGACCGAGACCGCTTGGCAAACGCTTATTCCAACTTTGCGCGAAGAAGGAAAAGATTGGAATGCTGAATTATGGGTCACATGGAACCCGTGCCATGAAAATGCACCCGTGGAAAAACGTTTCCGAAATGTCGATAATCCCCATATCAAAGGAACGGAAATTAATTGGCGCGATAATCCAAAATTTCCTGAAAAACTTAATCGCGATCGAATGAATGATTTACAGCAAAGACCAGAACAGTATAACCATATTTGGGAAGGCGAATATCTCCAAGCTGTCCAAGGTGCTTATTATCAGAAATGTTTGCTCGAAGCCGAAATGGAAGGGCGCATTACAACCGTTCCACGTGATCCTTTGATCCAAACAAAAATCTTTTGGGATATCGGAGGAACAGGGGCAAAGGCTGATGCTACTGCCTTATGGGTCGCGCAATTTATTGGGCGGGAAATTCGCGTCCTCGATTATTATGAAGCCCAAGGACAACCCCTTTCAGAGCATGTGGGATGGGTCTTTCAAAGGGGATATGATAAGGCGCTGATGGTCTTGCCTCATGATGGTGCAACAAAAGATCGTGTCTATAATGTCAGTTTTGAAAGTGCGCTTCAACAAGCCGGTTTTCAAACCAAAATCATTCCTAATCAAGGAACAGGCGCTGTGAAAATGCGTATCGAAGCCGTAAGGCGTTTGTTTCCTGCTCTATGGTTTAATCGTGAAACAACAGCTGCGGGGAGAAAAGCCCTTGCTTGGTATCATGAAAAGCGTGATGAACAGCGCAATATTGGTCTTGGCGCTGAACACGATTGGGCAAGCCATGGCGCCGATGCCTTCGGACTCATGTGTGTGGCTTATGAACAGCCACATGCACGACCTAAAAAAAAGACCTATCGCTCTTCTCACCATTCTCAAACTTCATGGATGGCTTTTTAATGAATATACTTACAGATTCTTCTTTTAATCAAATTGAAACGCTTGAAAATCAAGCGCTCTTTAAAAAACTCGTGGGGTGGTATCAGGATGATATTTCTCATGTCGAAAAATGGCGAAAAAATGCTCAAGAAGATTACGATTTTTATAATGGGCGGCAATGGAATGAGCAAGACTTGGCTGTCTTGAACGAACAAAACAGACCAGTCATGACTTTTAACCGTATTGCCCCTTTGATTAATGCCGTCATTGGGGCGGAGCGCAATAATAAAAGACAAGTCCAATTTATTCCTCGACAAGAAGGAGCCGCCTTTGCAAACCAGATTTTGACAGGAGCAGCCGAATGGTTTCGCGATGAAGCTGATGGGGAATACGAAGATTCTGATGCTTTTCAAGATGCAATTATTTGCGGAATGGGCTGGACAGATACACGCCTTGATTATGAAGAAGATCCGCAAGGAAAACCAATCATTGCACGGTTAGATCCTATGAAAATGGTCTGGGATGCGAGTGCTGTGAAACCTAATCTCATTGATGCACAACGTTTATGGTATATTGATGAAAAACCTCTCGACATAGCTCAGCAAATGTTTCCCAATGTTCATTGGAGTGATCTTCATGCAGATTGGGTGAAACATCAGAGTTTTTTACAGCCAACAAGCAATGGAATGACACAAAACTATCTGGAAAAGAGGGAAGAGGAAACAAGCTATCAACGCCCTAAAATGGTGACTTTGGCAGAATGTCGCTGGTTTGAACGTGAGGTGGTGTATAAAGTGCTCGAACCGCAAAGCCGAAAGTTGATCGATTATTCAGAACAGGATTTCCAAAATTTAAGCAAAAATTTTCCCAATGTTCAAGCAACAAGATTAACTAGAAAAATTGTCAAACGGGCATTTTTAGGCAGAAAGTTGCTCGAAGAACCCGATAAACCATTGGTTCCAAATGGTCAATTGGGATGGGAGTGTATTACCGGTACTTTTGATAAGTTAAGCCGGCAATTTTACGGACTGGTCAAGCCAACAAAAGATCCGCAACGGTGGGCAAACAAATATTTTAGTCAAGTGATGTATTTGCTCAATAGCCAATCAAAAGGCGGAATTATGGCAGAACGGGATGCTTTTGATGATGATCGACAAGCTGTCGAGAGTTGGGCTAGAGCTGATAGCATTACTTGGTTGAAAAGTGGGGCTGTATCTGGCGGAAGAATCCAGCCTAAACCCGTGGCACAATTTCCGCAAGGGTTTTTCCAACTGTTTAATGAAGCAAAGAGCGCTCTCGAGCAGGTGACGGGATTGTCTTCTGAATTTATTGGCACAAGAGCTGTTAATCAGCCTGGTATTCTGGAACAACAACGACGACAATCATCCCTTAATCTGTTGGCTTCCTTTTTTGATGGTTTGCGTCGATATCGGCAACGACAGGGAAAAATTATTCTCTATCTTATTCAAAATTATCTGTCCGATGGGCGCCTCGTCCGTATTGCCGGTGATGAAAATGCACAGTATGTTCCCCTCACACGCGAAATGGTGACGAGTTTGGAATATGATATTGTCGTGGATGATGCACCAACAAGTCTCAATGAAAAAGAGCGTACTTTTGCATTGATCATGCAATTGCTTCCTTTGATGCAAAATTTTGCAACGCCAGAGATTATGCTCGATCTCTTACGCTATTCACCTTTACCGGCCTCACTGATTCATAAAATTGCGATTAAGACGCAAAACGCTCTCCAAGAAGAGAAAAATGCTGTAGCGCAGATGGAGAATAAGGTGAAAGAAGAACAGATTATGCAGATGTTGCAGACCCTAACGGCTCAACAATAAGGTGCTTGATAAGGTGTGATCTTTGATCAATTTCATCGACTAGAATGGGCTTATTTCTTTTCATAGCTGCTTCCTTTCTTAGAAGAACAGTCTTTATGTGCTGTTGAGAGAAAACAGGGGAGAGAGGGTTTTTTGATATCATGGTAGGGGAATGATGGGAGCAGAATGGGCTTATTTCTTTTCATAGCTGCTTCCTTTCTCAGAAGAACAGTCTTTATGTGCTGTTGAGAGAAAACAGGGGAGAGAGGGTTTTTTGATATCATGGTAGGGGAATGATGGGAGCAGAATGGGCTTATTTCTTTTCATAGCTGCTTCCTTTCTTAGAAGAACAGTCTTTATGTGCTGTTGAGAGAAAACAGGGGAGAGAGGGTGTTTTGATGTCATGGTAGGGGAAAATGGGGGAATGGTGAAGCCCAAGTGATAGGAGAGCATTGAGAATAAATGCTTTCAGGCTGTTGTATCTGAAAAAGTTAATTTTATTGTTCAAAAAAAGAGAAAGCTAATGTCATGGATCAAGAACACTTAACGCCGGCAGAACAAAACCAATTGAAACAGGATTTTCTTGCCTCAACACAAGAGGGAGAAGACAGTGAAATTGGAAGAGGAGAAAAAGAAAAAACTTTGGAAGAAAATTTCCAAGGGCAAATGTCTCAACACCAGCTATCTTCGCAGCAAGAAGAGAAAGGGGAGCAAGGGGGAGAGAATGGTCCGCCAGATCCGCAAAAAGACTTTATGGGCTATATGCAATGGTTGGGAAAAACACTCCAAAAACAAGGGCTTTTACATGAAAAACAACAACCTAAACCGGCTGTTGCTGAAGCAGAACAGTTGCATGCATTCTATCAGCAGTCTGTTGCAAGTGTTAAACAAAAACATCATGATTTTGATCAAGCGGCGGATTTTATTTATGAAACACGCGCTAAACAGTTGGCAGCTTGTGCTTCGCTTTATCCCGAAATGGCAGATCCCCAAAATATTGATGCAAGGATTGGTGAGGAGTTGAAACAGATCTTGCGCGATTGTGCGCAAAAAAATCAAAATCCGGCTGAAGTGATTTATTCTATTGCACAAAAAATTGGCTATACAAATGTTCCCAATAACATGGGGGAAAACTTACAAGAAAGACACAATTCTGCCCGTACACTGGCTGCTTATAATGGTTTGATGCCAAATGGACCCATTTCTTTGGATATGCTTGATAAAATGTCAGAAGCTGAATTTAGCACTTGGGTTGCTGATCCTAAAAATAAAGCGGCTTTTAATCGTTTAATGGGGGGAAGAGAATTTTAAAAACAAGAATGTGACAAGTGTTTTTGCGGGAGCGTGAGAGGTTTTTGTCGCGTGAATGCGGGGGAAGTTTTTGCGGGAGCGTGAGGGGCTTTTGGCTGCGTGAGTGCGGGGGAAGTTTTTGCGAGACACGTGAGAGGCTTTGGGTTGCGTGAAATGCGGGGAAGGTTTTTGCGGGAGCGTGAGAGGTTTTTGGTCGCGTGAATGCGGGGGAGATTTTTGCGGGAGCGTGAGAGGTTTTTTGTCGCGTGAGTGCGGGGAAGGTTTTTGCGGGAGCGTGAGAGAGCGTGGGGGAGGGGGAAGGATTTCTCAAAGTACAGATGTGGTGAGGAAAGCTCTTATAAGGGGGAGAGTGGGAGGTAGACGCTAACAGAAACAAAACACACGAACAACCTATTCACCATCTGAAATGAAATGTGGTGTTTTGAGTGCCCGGCGCTTTGCTGGGTTTTTTTTATGTCAATAAACTTTTCGAGGATAAAATGACTGTAACTTATATCGGACTCAATGACCCAATGGCAGTGCGCACATGGTCTAAACTCTTAAACCAAGAAGTCTCAAAAGCAATTCCGATTGCACCGTTAATTGGAAATGATTCAAACAGTATCGTACAATTAAAGGATGAAACCACAAAAGCAAGTGGGGATGCCATTAGCTTTAATTTGCGTGTGCAGTTGCTCGGCGATGGGGTGAGCGAAGGGCAAACGTTGGAAGGCAATGAAGAAGCCTTACAATTTCTCAATGATCGTTTGGCTATTAATGAACTTGTTCATGCGGTGCGTGTCAAAAATGAGGGTACCATTGATCAGCAACGTATTCTCCACGACTTGCGTACCGAGGCAAAAAATGGTCTGGTTGATTGGTATGCGGATCGTTTGAGTATGATGTTCTTCATTCAAGTTTGCGGATATACCGCAAAAACAATTAACTTTGAAGGACGCACAATTACCCTTAAACCTGTTCATTATGGGTTTAATGCACCAACCGCACCAACCAATAAACGCATTGTGCGCCCTAATGATAAAACAAAAGATGAAGATTTAAAAGAAGGCGATGTGTTTAATCTCAAACTGATCGATAAAGCGGTTGAACGGGCTAAATTGGCAAATCCTAAAATTAGACCCGTGCGGATCGATGGCGAAAATGTCTATGTCCTTTATCTTCATCCAACCCAAGTGACGCAATTGCGAACCAATACGGATGCTGGACAATGGCTCGACATTACAAAGGCTATCTATAGTGGAAGCCGTATCAAAAATCCGCTCTATGATGGTTCTTTGGGCATGTATAATGGTGTTGTGTTACGCGAAGCTGAACATATTACCGAAGGAGTCGAGTCTGGAACAGCAAATAAAGCTGTCCCTAATGTGCGTCGTGCTGTTCTCCTTGGTGCACAGAGTGCTGTGATCGCTTTTGGGAAAGATCGAGGCGCAACACGCTATAAATTGGTGGAAGAACTCTTCGACTATGAAAGAGAATTCGGCGTTGCGGCAAAAACCATTATTGGAATGAAAAAAACCTGCTTTACCTTGCCTGGAAGTACGCAAGGGGCTCAGGATTTTGGAACAATCGTCATCCCAACTTATGGAGAACCTGCTTAAAGCGAATGTGTGTTCACTTTCCCCAACAGAATCCTCTGTTGGGGGGAAAATTTAAAATGCTTCCAGAAAAAGGACAGGCTTATGACCGCTTTATCGAGTGATCCTAACAATCGCGATCTTACACAGTCAGACCGCGCGCAAAATTTTGCTTCTATGGTCGCGCTTATTCAAGATGAAATTGATGATACAACAGCTGAATATTCCCAGCAAATTCAAGATTCAATTGTGACGGCTTTGCGTTTGTGTGAACGCGAACCCTTTTTCTTTAATGAAAGAAGAAAAAGTACCTTCAAAACACAAAGTGAGAAAACATGGTATGGACAAGAAGAAGGCGTTTTTATTGAATCAGAAAAAACTTTAGAAGACGTCTTTTTAGCAACAAAGGACAAAACACTTATAAAGTTGTTCTTTAAGCCCTTGGAAGTGTTGCATCAACAATATGGGATGCATCCTGAGTTAGGAACGCCAGTCTTTTATACGTGCTGTGAACAAAAAATAGGACTCTTTCCAACACCAGAAAATGTCCAAGACATACAGCTTTCTTATGCTCCTGTTTATGTTACCGATAAACAACTGAAAGAGGACAATAATCCTTGGTTGATTTATGCTTTTGATCTCATTAAAGCACGGGCAAAATATGAACTGTATAAAAATATCCTCAAGGATCCTGAATATGCCGCCGTTTCTTTCAGAGATTTTCAAGAACAGCTTCAAGCTTTGCGCATTGAAACATCACGCCGAAAGAATTCCTCAAAAATTCGCTCAATGAATTTTTAAAAACTTTTTCCCATTGTTTATGGGTGAAGATTGATATTAAAGACAAAAGTCGTGCTTATGCTTGGATTCGCTTTGGTGAGGGAATTCGTGCTGGTATCTGGATTGGTGCTGAGGACCAGATTCGCATTGAGGGGCGGGACTTGAGGGGAACCGCTGCTGGTGGTGGTGGGCGTTGATTTTTTTTGAATAAATCAACTTTTGGTTGTGTGTTTATGGAATTTTATGCTCTCGTTTTAAGGGCTTTTGTGGTTTCAATGAGCAAGCCTTGGTATTTTGATTTTGTTGGGCTCTTCAAAGATTTTATGAAGAGTTTTATGGCTTTTTTCTCAAGAGTTTGGGTTGATACTGGCATGAAAGCGTGTTGGTGGGTTAATTTTGGTTGAGCGCTGGTAGGGGCTGTGGGATCTCCCATGATGTGTGATATCATTTTTCTCGCGATGCGTATGTCAATTTTAGGTTGTCTATTTATAGAATTTTGTGCTCTTAGAGTTTCATTTTAAGGGCTTTTGTGGTTTCAATGAGCAAGCCTTGATGTTTTAGCACTCCTTGATGTTTTAGCACTGGGCTCTTCAAACATTTTATGGGGGTCTTGATGGCTTTTTTCCCAATCGCTGATTATCGACCCGATGTGGCTGATATCAATGGAATTTTTACCGATGAACTTGTCAATGTGCTCCCAGCTGATGGCTCTTACATCCCTATGCCAAGTTTTGAGCCTTTGTCAAAGCCATGTCCTGAGCCCATTTTAGGCGCTCTTGCGGTTAAAACAAAAAATGGGGTTTCTATTATTGTTGGGACAAACGAAAAAATCTTCTTACTTGATAATACAACCATGAAGTGGAAAGATATTAGCCAAAAAGGAAAAGCTTATCTGGCTAATGTCGATGCGCCGTGGTCTTTTGCTTTGTTTGGTGATTTTATCATTGCGGTAAATGCCAATGATAAACCCCAAGTAATCGATATTGTTCGTGATAAAACATTTAGAAATTTAGGGGGAAATCCACCACAAGCAGGGATCGTTCGCGTCTGGGGAGATTTCGTTTGTTTGATGAAATTAACTGAGCATCCAAGACGGGTTCATTGGTCTGGATTGAATGATGCAGAATTTTGGACCGTGGGGAAAAAAAGCTGTGATTATCAAGATTTTCCTGATGGCGGTTTCGTGCAAGGAGCGACCGAAACAACAAATCCAATTATCTTTATGCGTTCTGCAATCTATGCCGGTTCTTTTATCCCTGGCTCTAAAATTATTTTTAGTTTCCAAAAAATCCACGATAAACGAGGCGCAAAAAATGCTGAATCGATTGTTTGTCGCGGAGATTTGGCATTTTTTGCCGATGAGGGCGGTTTTTATCAAATAACAAATGACGGACAGATTATACCCATTGGCTTTGAAAAAGTCGATCGAACGATGACTGCTAAATCAAGACAGAGTAATCTGTATACGATGTCTGCTGCTATCGATGGTGTGTATAATCGTGTTTATTGGATGGTGGATACGGATGAAAGCCTCCATAAACGGATCTTGCTCATTTATGATTGGGGATTGCAAAAATGGACAAAAGCACTCGTGGATATCAAAATGATCTTACCCATTTTCTTGACCGGAACAACTCTAGAAGGTCTTGATTTTGTGGCTAAAAATATTGATGATTTGTCCTTTTCTCTCGATAGTAAAGCTTGGAAAAATGAATCACCTATTTTAGGAGCATTTGATCAACAGGGAAGACTTGGTTCATTTTCTGGTTCTCCTATGGCTTGTGTGGTCACTTCACAAGAAATGGGGCAGACAAATGGCATGATAACACGGGTGAAAAATATTATGCCTCAAGTGAATAGTGGAAAGTTTTATTTGTCTGTGGGAATGCGCTTTCGACAATCTCTTGAAGAGGAAATCGTTTGGTTGCCAGAAAAACAACCTTCTCATAATACCGGACAAATTCATTGTCGCGCAAGGGCGCGGTTTTATCGCTTTAAATTACGTATTCCTGAGGGGATGAATTGGTCTCATGTTACGGGATTTGATGTGGAATTGATGCCGGCCGGCATGCGATAGCATGCCATACCAATCAAAAGACCCATGCGATAGCATGCCATACCAATCAAAAGACCCATGCGATAGCATGCCTTTATAATAAAAGGATATATGCGGTAAGCATGCCATAATAATCAAAGGGTATATGCGATAGCTATGCCTTTATAGTAAAAGAACCATGCGATAGCTAAGTCGTGATAACCAGAAAATATCTGCGATGGCCTTGTCCTTATCCTCAAAGGAATAAAGCGGGGCTGATGTTTCCTTATGATCTGAAAAGTTTGCACTACGGTTTTTATAAAAAAGGTGTTCTCTTATCTTGTGACAAGGGGATGTTTAGGGAAAAATAATGTGGAGATAATGGGGGATTCTCGGTTTCCTCTTTTGAAAAGTGTGCGGTAAACATGAAATATGTGAAGTCTGCTAGGGGCGAGGATGTGCGTGACAAAGTTCAGAGAGCTAAAATCATGATGCTAAATCATCAAGATTTGTATTCTGCTCATCTGACAGAGCAATGGTCATGGGAAAAAATAGCGCCCTATCAAGAGGCACTCAATGGGGCATTTAAAAAATATGCACAGCGCTTTCCTGATGATGTTTGTCTGGAAAAAATTGCTGAAGAAATCGTAACAGGACAAGCACAATTGTGGCTGGTCTTAAAAAATAAAATCCAATTTAGTGCTTTTGCAATGACCAAAGTTGAAAGTACCCATACGGGGAAAAAATGCGTCGTTCTCTCAGATCTTGCGGGAGAGGGAGGGCTGAAATTGGTCAAATTGATTGATGAGGTCGAAAAATGGGCGCGAAAAATCAAAGCTGAAGAAATACACATGTTTGGAAGAATTGGATGGGCGAAAAAGCTCGCTCATCACGGTTATTCTCGTAATCTTATTCAATATAGAAAGGTTCTGGGTCCATGAGTAGAAAAAAAACACCTCAAGTACAGACAACAACACAAACAAATGCTCCTCCTGCTTGGGCGGCGGATATTCTTAAACAAGCCAGTGCTGATGCGCTTGGGCTTTATAATAAAGGAATTGGCGGAAACGTTTATCAGGGAGAGCGCGTTGCTGGTCTTGGTGATATGACAAAAAATGCGCTGACCGGTCTACAACAAGCTGCAGGGCTTTATAATAATCCTGTGCTAACTCAGTGGTTAAATGCACCAACCAATAGTGCTGCAAATCTTTCCAGTATGGCCAAGGGAAACTGGATTGGAAGCAATAGTAAATTTAATACAGCATTGCAAAATGCCCTCAATAAAACTTCCGATGCGATTAATCAATCGATGTCTGGGGCTGGACGCTATGGTTCGGGGGCTCATACGGGTGTGCTGGCTGATGAGTTAGGCGCCTTGGCAACAAATGCCGCAGCACAGCAATATAATCAAGATATCAATCATATGATGAACGCAAATCAGATGATTGATCGCTCTCAATATGATCAGGTTAATGCCGCAAATGCATATTATCAAGGACAGAGCAATGTGCAAGGAAATGCTCTGAAAGGGGGGATGATTCAAGATATAAATCGTCAAAATATCTTAGATGCTGAACGCCAAAAATGGTCCGAAAAAGATAATCAAGATTGGAACCGATTGGGACGTTTGTTACAGGTCGGAACACAGGCGGCGGGAAATTACGGAACAACGTCAGGAAAATCCACAATAATACCTTCTGTAACAAAAGATCCGTTGCGTGATGCGCAGCAAGTGCTGGGATTGGTCGGAGGAATTCTAGGACTTTGTGATGTGAGAGCAAAAGAAAATATTATCCCTGTGGGAAAGAAAAAAGGATATCCTCTTTATACCTTTAATTATAAAGGAAACCCACAACGTTATCGAGGTGTTCTGGCACAAGACGTGTTACGTGTGAAGCCTGAAGCTGTTTTTGTCAATGCAAAAACAAAATTACTGCATGTTGATTATGACAAAATAGGTCTGAAAATGGAGAAAATTCCGGCTTCTAAAAATAAAATTGCGGCTTTCTTTTCTTCCTTCTTTGCACGTTTTTCCTTTTTGCAAAAAGAGTGTCTTCTATGAGTTCGATTTATGATTGGTCAATCATCGCATCAGAAAATGCTTATGTCGATGAGAGTATAAACTGGGCTGAAGGGCAACCACCAAGTTCAGTTAATGATAGTGCTCGCGTTATGATGCAACGTATCAAAGAATATTTGTTGGATAATGGAGGTGGGATTGAAACACAGTTTACGGTTGATCGGGAGAACAAGAGGACATCCCTTCGTTTGGCAACAAAGTCTTTTTTTGAGACTTATATGGATGGCATTGTTGTGCGCTTTAAAGCACAAGGCGTCAATAGCGGAATAACAAATGTTTCTTTAAATCAGTTGCCCCCAAAACCAACTTATATGGCAACTCCAGAGGGGATTGTGCCTTTAAAAGGGGGAGAAATACAAAAGGGGGGGCTTTATGAACTCGTCTATACACATGATATTGCTGGAAAAAATGCTGATGGCTGGTTTCTAACCAATCCTACCATAAAACTTCCTGAAATTCCGCCCTTTCCTCCTTTGCCGGAATCTTTTTCTTCCGGATTTATTGGGACTTTTGCTACGGAAAAAATACCCTCTGGGTGGTTGCTCTGTGATGGTAAAGAATATTCACGAAAGAATTATGCCAATCTCTTTGCTGTTCTGAGGGAAACATGGGGAAAAGGAGATGGGCAAACAACATTCAATGTTCCCGATTTACGGGGAATGTTTTTACGGGGGCTCGATAGTGGAAAAGAAATTGATAAAGGACGCCTCTTGGGAAGTCGACAAGAAGAATCTTTTAAATCGCATACCCATGAAGGAAAAACAGATTCGACAGGTAAACACCAGCATAGTTTGTCAACGATTGAAAACGAGGTTCTAAAGTACCAATACGAAGATTCTTCAACGCATGTAGCTGTAGTGTATAGGACAAATTGTTTGACAGAGCCTGCGGGGGAGCATGAACATAAGGTCTTGTTGCAAAAAACAGGGGGGGATGAAACACGCCCCGTCAATATGGCGGTGGTTTATGCTGTCAAAACTTAAGAATGAAAGCTGTGGGAGAGAAAGATAAAAATGCTTGCAAAGTGTTTGTTATGAAAAAAGTCTTATTGAAATATATCATGCAGAAAACCTAGAGGCATTCCTGAAAAAAATGAATCCTCTTGATGACTTTACTTTTTGCGCACCTTTAAAGGTTACGTTTGCTATCGTTCTTTAGATAATTGAGACAGTGATCACTGCGAAGAGGGGAATAAAAGAAAGAAGAAAATCTCCCTTTATTCCCAGAATTTGTTGCTGAGAAATCAAAGATTTTATCCAATCTCTCTTTCGCGTTTCTTTCTCTTTTTTTGTGTCGTGATACCTTGTTAAGGGCGGATTGGTTGAGAGCTCTGATAGGCGATGATCAAAGCCCATGGATCATTTGATCCTATTATGCCGTATATGCCGTAAAAGACGATCATTGAAGGTGAATAATATCTCATCAGATAGCTTGTTGATCCATTTAAATCTTGAATGCATAAGCAAAGCTTCAAGTTAGGTTTTATTTCGCAAAGCTTAGAGTTCATAGTGTTTTATGGCAAGCAAAACACATCAATGATCAGTCGATAAAATCCCTTCAGAGTCGTCGGATTATTTACAAACTGTTGTGGGGGTTAAAATCTTTATCCTTTGAGATGTTAGGCAGTGGTCAACGACTATGTTTAATATTTTTAAAGAGTTGAAATGGTGGGGAACGGGGCTGTTTCTCTTTTTTACAATGATAGCTTCCTTTGTCAGAGCAGATTGATCATGTATTGTAACGCGCGGTGAGCCCCTATTCTTTGGCAAATGGCATTTTGTAATTTGTCAGGCAATTTTTTGAAAAAGGATGAGCGTGAGACAAGAAAACTTGTAAGATAATCGTTTATCCCGTTGTGTCGTAAAAGATTATTGTTTGAGGGGTGGTTAAAATTTTCTGCCTGAGATGTTTTTTAATGTGTGGGGTGAATAGGTTTGCTTGTAAATCCTTATGAAATCTCCTTCTTTGCGCTGTGACGATATCGAGCATTTGAAGGAGGAATCCTTCAGTAGAATTCGTTAGAACAAGAAGCCTAATTGTTTGCAGACTATTGTTTATCAATAGGCATGGTTTAAAGATTGGCGGGGTTTTCTTTGTCTTGTTGGGAGGAGCCGACAAAGCTGCAATGTCATTGTGCATCTTTTAGGGTTTCAGGGGGGAGAAAATCACTATTTTAGGTGAAAAACAGAATATAATTTAAAAAAATATCTTGTAAAAAATTTTCAATGAGGAATTTTTTTCAAAAGTCTTGAATGCGGTTGTCTGCGGTTGTCTGCGGTTGTCTGCGGTTGTCTGCGGTTGTCTGCGGTTGTCTGCGGTTGTCTGCGGTTGTCTGCGGTTGTCTGCGGTTGTCTGCGGTTGTCTGCGGAATGAAAAAACCGCGCACAAGGAAAACGATACGCAAATGCTCCATGGGGCTGTCCAAAAAGGGGGATATAATGGCACTGTTTCCATTTTCTATTGCTGATATTGATGATCCGGAATGTATTCGTGTGGTTCTTTATGCCAGCGGAAGAATGGGACATGCTCCTTTGAACGCATTATTGAAGAAAGCATATGAAGATATAACAAAAATTTCAAAACGTATGAACGCTTTAGAAAAAAAATTAAATACGCTTGATCTTGACAATGGCCAACAGAAACAAAATGCGAAAGAAGATGATCAAAGCAATATGAGCACTATTGCGTACGGTGGGATAACCTTATCGACCGCTCATATGAATGCATCAGAAATGAATATAGGAGCATCTGTAGATAAAAGCAGTTTTGTTACAGAACTTACACCAGTGAAGGCGCCAGAAATATACAGTAGTGCTGATCAAAACATTAAGATTGAGTCTTCTGGAGGACTTTCTTTTTTGTTTAAAAATAAAAATAGAAAAAAGGAATCATAACAATATGCATGTGTTGAAGCTATAGATGAAATAGATCTTATTTATAAGCTTCGGTGGGGCGCGGAATTGCTATGCATTTGAGATGTTTTTAAAAATCTAAAAAAATGATCAAACGAAAGGCATCTTGAAAAAGAGAAGCATTGTTGCAGGAAAGTTTATCATGATCTTTTAAAAAAGATGAGAGCGAATGATGAGGGCACACTAAGTATATAGCAAGGTTTTGATGTTCACAGAGAAAGAAGCTTTACTCAAGCAGAAACGCATGGCAAAAGAAGCTTGCATAAAGAGAAAAGTTCTTGCAACAACTTGAAAAATCTTGTGAATAGAACACGCTATGATTTTAAATCTATAAAAAATTTTCCGTTTTTATCTTCTTTTCAAAGAGAAAAATACCAATAAAAAAGAGTTTGCGGTTGAAGCAGGATTGGAGGAAACTTGTTTTCCTAGCAAACAATGCTCTACGAGGGGGGCTCTACGAGGGGGGCTCTACGAGGGGGCTCTACAAGGGGAGCTGTACAAATAGGTTTAAATGGTTGTTTATTTGTCTTATCCTGCTTATATCGTAAAAACATCGCCTTTCGAGCTGTGATGTGTAAGGTGTGTCTTGTTTTCTTGTAAGAGCCTTCCTGATAAAAGAAGTATTTTTAAAGACCTTACTGAATATTGAAGGCAGGACTGGTTTGTTGAGCCTTAAGCTTTCAGTGAATCATATGTGGGAAAACCAAAGTCAATCCGCTAGAATAATTGATCAATCAGATTGTCTTTTTAATCTTTTGTGCTTAAACAGTTCCTTTACTTGTGGATGAGCTTAAGAAAAATCAATAACGCGTTTTATTTATTAGCTACATTTTGGTTTTAAAGTATGTTTTACTACAAACGACACTCTTTTATAAAAACATTAGTTTTCATATAATTAAATTCATTAAGAGAAATGAAAATATTTTTTCATTCAAATAAATGATCTTATAAACAGTGCTTTCATCGCTCATTTTTTATATTTATCTTTGGATAAGTTTTATAAATATAATTAAAAATATGTTAATTTTATACATTTTGTGTATAAATATCTATTATTAATTTCTTTTTTATGTTATTTTAATTATATCTCTATTCATAAGCCGCACCATTTAATGGTGCGGCTTTTTTTATTGTCTCACAGGTGGAGCGCTATATCTTTGTTATTGGGATGGATGAAGAATCTTTAATCTTTTAAGCGGGTGAGAGAAAATTATAATCTCTGTTTTGCATAAAGATGGAAGGTTTTTTTTAAGAATTTTATATGATAAAAAGTAGTAAAAATATTAAGAATACAGAGAAAAAAGCGCCTTTGAGACTATTGATCGTTTGCTGTTATACCCTGTATTGTGTAAGAAAATACTTCTATTTTTTTGCTGTAAAAAGTTTCTCTTGGGATGTTTAAAGGGTATAGTCTTTATGGAAAAAAGAATCCGCGCAAGACAAAAGGCTTATTTTAAAAAATTATATCGCAAGATTGCTCTTGTTTGCATGATACTCTTTTGTATCGTGATTTTGGTTTTTGTTACTGTAAAGGCGGTCAGTTATTTTTCTTCTCATAATAAAATAGCACAACAAGTGCCTGTTGAATTGACTATTCCTGTCTTTGATATGCGCGTGTATTGCAAGGAAATTTCTGCTTCCGTGATGCCTGATATGAAAAGAGAAGTTTATCAGCATTGTCTTAATTTGGAAAGTGAAGCCTATTTTGCTATTCGCGAAATGTGGGATAAGCTTTCTGATACTGCAAAAAAACAATGTTTGACGATGGTACGTCCGGGGGATGGAAATTATTTTCTCTTGCGGGATTGTTTTCTCAATGAACAAGAAGGTGAAAAAGGTAAAACACGTAATCACTTTTAAGATGTTACATGGCAAGTTAAAAGGATGAAAATTTTGATGAAACAATAAAAAACGCCTCATAGCTTTCTGATCCTATACCCATTGAATATCTTTATTTTGTAGGAATCCTGTCATTTAAGTCGTGGTTGTGTTAGGAGGGCTTTGAAGTGTTTTAGGGGCTATAGTGAAGTTTTAGGAAAACTTGTTACACTTTTCGTTTAAGGAAAATAACAGACGGGAGAAGCTTATTGCGCAACGGTGCTTCGTGAATGGGAAGGTGCCCATGAAGTGTGTAAAATTTATAAAGCATTCCCCTTTTTATGTTTCATAAAAATGCAAGCGGGCGTTCTCATACATTGAGCCAGCCTCCATGTTGCGGGCAAGCTTTTGAGTCTTAAGGGGAAGACGATTCATAAGAGACATTTTAAATCTTTTCTTTATCTGTTTTTACTCTGCGCAGGCTCTCTTTGCATGTAATGTGTAAGTCAATAATTTTGATTGATCTGATAGAAAATAGATTGAGGATGAAAAAATCCTACGGTATGAAGATTTTCTACTCAACACAAGAAAGATTGAATGATCTTTGCGCATCAATTCGTTGTACGCATTTAAAAAAGTTCGGATGGTTGACAGATCCGTGTGGATAACGAATCCTCGTTCTTTGAAAATGTCCTCAGTCAATAGGCATGATAAAAGTTAATAGACACAACAAAACTGAGTAAAAAAATATTTTTTATTCGAGAAGGTTATAAACTTCAAGGTTGTTTCATGCGTAAAGTGTTCTATAGGATTTGCAAATGGGCTATGCTCTCCAGTTTTTTATAAGATAAGGATAAGAGAAGATAAGGCGTTATTACCATCCTTCGTGATAGATTTTGGGAGAGCAATTTTTTGAGAAGAATCCGATTTTAAGAAAATGTAACATTGGGGATGTTTTTTATAACTTGATATTGTTTGTATTTAATTATTTGCCTTTAGACTCAATTATGTCTCCATAAAGAGGGATAATTAACTTAAAAATCCATGGGTTAAAATAGAAATTGAGAGAATTGTTGGCATGTTTGAGAAAGAAGGGGGACTTTTGGTAATTAGATGATTATAGGGCTTGAATAATACTTCATATTAATCTATCTATAAGAACTAAGGAATTTTGTGAAGCGATCGTAGATTATCGCTCGCAAGGGGTTGCTTTAGCGGTGAAGAGAGGCTATATTCATAAAATAAAGAAGTTCGCACAAGCGACTCATTAGGGTGGAAGTGCTTATGAATTCAAGGCACGAGGGGGAAGCAATATCGGCGTTTTTAGGAGCGGTGGTTTTAGAATATAAGGGTGGTTTTAGGACAGAAGAAAAAGAGAAGCTTCTCGTATTCTCTGGCAGTGGTTTTTTCTGTGTCAGAAGGTTGCGCGTGTGTTCTCCTTTTTGTTTTCCACAAGATAATTATTTTTTTTAGTGAAATATGGTTTATTTTAAAAAAAACACTTGGCATTTTACGTGAACATCACTAGGTTTCTGCTGGTTGACAGAAAAATAGGGAATTTTTGATTGACGATTTCCCTGCTGTTTTGTGATTTTCAAAAAAATATATGCTTTTATCAATATCAGTAGGGTTCGTTTGAGTGAAATAAAACGCGGATAGCTAGATAACCGTATGTTAAACATGATCAGCATTATCAAAAAATGATGCAATCAAAAAATGATGCAATGAAGAAGAGTCAATAAAGATACATACTCCAAAAAGGGATACAAATGAGGCCACAGCAAAATAGACGGGTACGCGGTCGCAACAATAACAATAATGGTAATAACAATAATAATCGTCGCGGTCCTAACCCGTTGTCTCGCAATTATGAAAG
The DNA here is from genome assembly GCF_018155095.1 of Bartonella queenslandensis. Taxonomy (GTDB): domain Bacteria; phylum Pseudomonadota; class Alphaproteobacteria; order Rhizobiales; family Rhizobiaceae; genus Bartonella; species Bartonella queenslandensis_B. Next base: position 17,796 of record NZ_NAAI01000015.1, read on the forward strand.
TAGCGGCCCGGATGTTAAAATTCGTGGGAATGCTCAGCAAATTGCCGATAAATACATCAGCCTTGCGCGTGATGCACAAGGTGCCGGTGATCGTGTGATGTCGGAAAATTATTTACAACATGCCGAGCACTATTTGCGTATTATTTTAGCCGCAGCTGGGCAAATGGCCCAATCGTCTCGGCGTGATGAAAATCGTGGTGATGAAAACAACGGGCAAGAATGCGCTGAAATCAATCCTGAGGGTCAAAAAACAGATGCTGTCGAGTCTGATACAGATGCATTACAGGCACAGCCACAAAAAAATGGCCATGATTCATATGCCAAAGCTCAAAATGGCGATGCACGTGAAAATGCTGTCGAGGCTCTATCGGATGAGAAAACGGAGCCGGAAAACTGTCTCTGTGAGGAAAATGTGGAGCCTGTCAAGAAAACACGTCGTTCTCCGCGTCGGCGTACGGTGCGGACTCAAGACAAAACATCTCTTCAGCTTTCACTGACAACAGAAGAAAGCTCTAAAAATGGGGATACATCAACAGAAGAGATTTCTCCTTTGCCTGGATTAAGTGAGGGGATACAGAGAAAAACGCGCCGCCGCCGTGTGGTTAATCTTGAAGCCGAGGAAAATGTTTAAACACCTTAAGCATGCTGTATAAGTGCTTGTGGTTCTATTGGTTGTATAATGTAATCTATGCGCGGTTTCTTGCGTTTTCTGTAATTTTCATTTTTTAAGTTTTACTGGGAAATATCGCAAATAGCGGGCGATAGAAAAGGATTATCTTTTGGTTTGCAAGTCGATTGAGGGGATAGAGAAAAAATCCACGTTCGTGTATTTAAGAGGTCATTCTTTTAGGAAAAACCAATTGCTTGGTTTATTCGCACCTGAATATCTCTCAATGTCACTTTAGCCCATTTCACTACGGAAGTTATACGGGGACTTGCTATACTGTAAAAGCCATTGATCGTCTTTGTATAATAAAAGATGCACGTTTGGCCATTATTGCTCTCATTCATCAATATTATAACAGCTGTTCCTTTGATTTTTGAAATCAGTTCATAAAGAGTTTTTTTACGCATACGCTTCTTTATTGTGATGCTTGAGGAAGTGATTTTGTTGAACTTCATCATAAAGAGCGTTGAAATGAGAGAATGTTACGGCATTTGAAGCGTTCATTTAGCATGTAAGAATAAATGATCATTATAAATCAATAGGTTGAATTTTTGTCCTCAAGAGGGTGTATTTCTTGCGCTTTCATTTGAGTTTTCATGCTTTGAGCTTTTATCGGCAATATTCGTTTTTTTAAGAATGAGAATGCATGGACTGAAAGGTTGCCTCTTTATCTTGATGGGGTGAGGCGAGACAGAAAAAAACGCTGTCACCCAAGCGGTACTATCCTTTAAGCCAAGGAAAAATTCAAGCCTCAAAAATGCTGTATAGGTGAGTGATGTTGGCTTGTTAATGAGGCATGCTTGCTGATGTTTCTTCTGTTGTTTTAATAGAAAGAACGGCAATGAGTGCACCGGTATGATAATTGTAAATCATAAATTTTGTTTGTTCATCAGGGGTTAAAATCTTCAGGACAATATTGTTTTCTGTGAGACTTTGCGACAAAATCTGTGTTTTTTTCGGTAGGGAGAGTGTATGGTGGATAACGTGTGGATTTTTGCTATGGGAGGAAGAGAGTTCTGTTTGTTTTGGTGCTGATCCTGTTGTAACTTTGTAAACGATTAAGAACAGTACAGTCAGAATGAGGAAGAGCGTTATTAAAACGGAAATCATCATTAAACCCATCAGTTTTTTTCTCACCCGTTCTACAGCAGGGTCTAAGGGGAGATCTTGGGACAGAGGGGGTTGCTCTGTGTGATGGTCTTTTGAAGGGTGCATTGGCTTATTATCCATCATGTCTTCCATTGATTATTGTTTGAGATCTGATGGATTTAGGCTTTTAAAGTTTTTTGTGCAAGAGGTTTGTGGAAGAAGAATGCAGAAGAGAAAACGATGTTGGTAAAATGTCTTCTTTGTGGACTGTTGATATCTTATCATGAACATTTTGGCTTTTAAGCAGGAAATTTCCGTGGTTTGTTACAGACCAGATCAATTTTACTGTTTGTTGGTGTGCATCGGGGTGTATGTTTATGCATTGGGCAAAAATTTGTTGTCCATAAAATGCAGATTTTTTTGTGGATGGCACCATGGCTTGTTCACATGCTTGAGCCGTTGGGTAGATTTTAGCCATTGTGTTATTCGAGTAGCAACTGTTAAAATCGTCCGTACATGAAACCAATAAGAGAATAAAAACAAGAGGATTCATAAAATATTTTCCAAATGAGTGGTTGACAGTGTGAACGCCAATTTGTCAGCCTAGGGGCTTCTTCATTGTTAAACGTTTTTAAAGTTTTTTAGTTCCAAGGGGTTCCAAACTCCAAGCTAGGGCCTTCTCTATATCGAATTAATCAAAATCATTGGTTCGCACGTCATAAAAGCCAAGGTTTGGGGAAAACGGGTGGGGGTAAAAATATTTGAAAAAACACTAAAATATCTCTTTTGAATGCTCTTTGATGTCAAAGGTTTATTGTATGGGGGAATATAATAGCTTTGGTGTAGGAAGGAATAATGATGATAAACTGGTACTTTTAGGGCGTAAGGAGAGGGCGCCATGAAGGTAAAGAGGGGCATGCTTAGCTCATTTTCGGGGAGGGGGCCTCGTGCCAGGTTCTGTTTTGAAATGAGCTTGGCTGTCCTCAGACATATTAAAAAGTATGCGCAGGGAAAAGGATCTTTTGTTTTGGATGTTCTCTTTTGCATGAAATGATCCAGAACGCGATAAATAAAATAAAAGCATAAAAAGTGTATTTTCCATGCATTCATTGTCATGGATGCTTTGGACTTTTAAAGTTGAAGAGTGACGATAGGCGTTGGCTTTAACGCTTGAAATTTCATCTTCTTCCAAAATGAAAAGAGATGCGCATTGGCGAGAATGATACAAAAAGAGAGGGGGAAGAGGCTTGCTTTGATTGAGCATATAAGAACTGAGATGGCTTGCTCTTCATCGTTGAGGTTTTTTGTCTTAGAATAGGCGTTATAGGAGCGATGAAAGTTGATTTATCAGCGGGAAGGGACTTTATTGCGCCATTTTCATGGTTAAGAAGCGTGAGAGGTGGAAAAATATCTTTGTGCTGAACAAAAATAGTGCTGAATAGATTAAAGATTTTGCTGAAAAGAGGCATTTATGGTTTGAAAGATTCTTTTAAGAAAAAATATCAAAATAAGTATCAGGAACAGAAAGGCAATAAACAATTCCTTCTTTTGTCAATTTTAAGGAAGCTGAACCATTGACAGAAATGGGAACGATTTTTTCGAGAACGGCACTACCAAAACAGGCTTTTTGATTGTTCGTAGGAGGGCGGCCTGATTCAAAATATTCATTCCAAGTGATGCGTAGGTGCATTTTGCCATTCAGTTTTGTTTTGATTTCACAGTGTACACAGATGCGGCCCTTTTCTTGGGAAAGAGCTCCAAAAGAAAGAGAATTGACAATTAATTCATGAAAAGCCAAACCAATATGCAAAGCGGCATTGGGAAAAAGATAAGGATCGAGGCCCTCAAGCGAAAAACGTTCTGTTTCTTTCATTAAATAGCCTAAAGCTTGTGTTTGGACCAATTCACGAAATTGGGCGCCACGCCAATCGGAATCGGTAATCAGATCTTGAGAATGAGAAAGAGAATGAAGACGACCTTGAAATTTGCGCAAGAAAACTTGAAGGGATTCCGTATAACGGGCGGTTTGACTCGCAATACTTTGAATGATCGCTAAAAGATTTTTGGAACGGTGGCTTACTTCTCGAAGGAGGATTTTAAGCACTTGTTCGCGGCGGCGTAAGCCGGAAATATTAACACCAGTGGTGATAATACCGATAATGTCTCCGTTATCATTCCGATGGCAATCAATAGAAAATTTGTACCAAATCTCTTGTTTGCTTATATCTTCAAAACGTGCTTCAATGGTTTGCATTTTGCCACTGGCTAAAACTTGCAGTTTGATGGTTTCCATACTGTCTGCAAGGTCAAGCGAAAAAAAGTCGCTGTCACGACACCCAACACGCCATTTATGGTGCAAATGGTGTGGCAAGTTTTCAGCCCATAAATAAACCAGATTGGTAGCCTGATAGAGAACACAAATATCAGCACCACGAATCGCTTGCATGAGCGCGCTCATGTGAGATCTATCCATAGGAGGCTTTGAAAAAGGAGTAACGATCATAGTTGAAGAGGTTTACTTTGTTCTAAGCCGCTTTAGACGCATTCTCTTGAAAAAATAAAGCTTGGGAAATAAGTGCTTTCACCATATCAGGATTAAAAGGTTTGGTCACTAAAAAAGTCGGTTCTGGACGCTCGCCGGTTAGCAGCCTTTCGGGAAAAGCCGTGATGAAAATCACAGGTATACGATCGTTTTTCAAAATCTCGTTGACGGCATCAATGCCTGAGCTGTTATCGGCTAATTGAATATCAGCTAAAATCAGTCGTGGTTTTTCCTTATGATACATGATGACAGCTTCATCACGCGTTCGCGCTATTCCAACAACCTGATGACCTAGGCTTTCCACCATTTGTTCAATATCGAGCGCAATAAGAGGCTCATCTTCAATAATCATCACTTCTGTCGCAATTTGTTGAGAAATATCAATGGACGCTTGGTTGAGAAGCTTGCGAAATGCCTTCGTATCTAAATCCATGATTTCGCTTGCTTCTTGTTCATTAAATCCTTCAACGGCAATGAGCAAAAAGGCTTGGCGTGCACGGGGCGTGAGATACGATAATTTGGCACTGGTTTTTTGTTCAAGTCCAAATTGTGGCAGGGGTTCAGGAATATTGGGAGTGGTTTGGTCAAAAAGATGGCAAAAAAGCCAATAGGTACCAATGCGATCACTGGATGCTTGGGGAAAAATGGAAATGTCGGCAATGAGAGCTTCTAACATCGCTGATACATAAGCATCGCCAGAGGATTGGCTTCCAGTGACAGAGCGGGCAAAACGCCGAAGATAGGGAAGATGCGGGGCAATGCGCGTTGATAATGACATAATTTATAACTCCTTTAACCTTTCAAGCATTTTGTTGGTTGAAATTCTCTACAGATAAAAAAGTTCCGATTTGTATGGAACTTTTTCCCGAGAGTTATATTTACAACCATAAGGCGAAAAATTCTTCGCGGTGTTACTGATAGTATATGGATTAGGGGGAAAAAAAATGAACGACCGTGATGAAAAAAATCTCACCACACCATTTAAAGTCGGAGATGATCTTCTCGGTCCAAACAGTGAAATAGCGCGGAAATTACGTCAATTTTACATGGAAATTCAAGAAGAAGCGCTGCCACGGCGTTTGCTCGAACTTTTAGAAAAGTTGGAGCGTGCAGAGCAATTTGGCTTAAACAATGTGGAAAAGGTTTGAATCCTTTATGTCAAAGTGCGCAAAAAACTTTAAACAAGAACTCCTTTTGGTGTTGCCAGCTTTACGCGCTTTTGCTGTTTCTTTAAGTGGCAAGCACGATAAAGCCGAAGATTTGGTCCAAGATACGGTCATGAAAGCATGGGCCAAACAAGACACTTTTGAGATGGGAACCAACCTTAAAGCTTGGCTTTTTACGATTTTGCGTAATGAGTTTTATAGTCAAATGCGCAAAAAGGGGCGGGAAGTTCAAGATACCGATGGCGTATTTACCAAAAATGTCGCAGTTCATCCTGCGCAATATGGAACGCTTGATTTGCAAGATTTTAAAAAAGCCTTAAATCTGCTGTCTGCCGATCAAAGAGAAGCCATTATTCTCATTGGAGCATCAGGGTTTTCTTATGAAGACGCGGCAGCTATTTGTGGCTGTGCTGTTGGAACTATTAAAAGCCGTGTGAGCAGGGCCCGTCATCGATTACAGGAACTTCTTAAGGTCGATGGTGAATCCGATTACGGCCCCGATTCTTATTCAGCTGGGAGTACATTGTGTTCATTTAACGGCTAAAAAAGCATAATAATTATGATGCATAGCCTTGTTTTTTTTATTCCCGTTATAGCTATTACAGTAAAGTCAGTATCTGAGGAAATTCAGAATGTTTGGCGTGTATCCTTAGGAATACAAGAAAAGCCTGTATGAAATGCTCTCATGGGCTTTTGGTTTATGTTCCTTAAGGTTGCCTTCCTTTGTACTGAAAAATGACGACTTTCAAGTTCGCCAATGGAAATTCTATGACAACAAAGACAAATTTGCTGCCTTCAATGCCTTCTTCTGATGCAACGATATCACGCTGGCGATGGGCCGCGATTGTTGTGTCTCTTGTTATGGCTCTTTTAGCATCGGTTTTTATTATATTGCTTTCAAATGCCGTTGATCGAGAAGTTGCACAGTTGAATACAAGTTCAGAATTGCGCGAACAAGCTGATTTGGTGCTTATTAGCTTAATCGATATGGCTATTGCTGATCGTCGCTATGCAAAAACCAGAAAGCCTGAAGATAAAGCACATTTTGAAAATGTGGCACGAGAGCTCGAGGATATTCTCGATTATACGGAGCTTATTGTTTATGCACATCCGCAATGGTATGAGTGGTTTACGGCTTTTAAAAAGGAAGTCGAAGCACGCAAGGCTTTTATGAATGCCCATATGCGCGCCTTTGATGGGGCGCCTGATCAATCTTCTCAAGCTGCTGTGCCCTCAGATATTTCTAGGATTCCGGTGGCACGTTTAGCCCAATTGATGACAAGTTTTATTAATGGCGATGATGTGGTACGACAAAAACAGCGTGAGGGCATCGCATTGATGCGGGCTGCTTTAACATTGGCGGCTATTGTTTCTGTTGTGAGTACCTTTATTTCTGCCTATTTTGTTATTAATCGTTTTCAACGTGATGTGCGCTCCTTAAAATTGTATCAATTACTGCTTCATAGCGAAAATATCGCTTTAGAAGCACGCGTGAAAGAACGAACACAAGAATTAGAAAAAGCACGCAATCACGCTGAAAAAGAACGCCAACGTGTTGAAATATTGTTGCAGGATGCAAGCCATCGTATTGGCAACTCTCTTGGGACGGTGTCTTCTTTGCTGGGGCTTCAATTAAGTCGGAGTAAAAATGAAGAAGTCCGTTCTGTGCTTGGGGCTGCACGTGATCGTATTCAGACAATTTCCACAGCACATCGTCGTTTGCGCTTGAGTGATGATATGGAAACGACGCTATTGGCAGAGTTTCTTAGTTCTGTTGTGCATGATGTCGAATTGTCCGTCCCTTTTGAATTGCGTGAAAACATTACCATTCACACAAACTTTAAAGATTGTCGACTGTCTTCAAGAGATGCAACAACCCTTGGAATTATCCTTGGTGAATTGTTGACCAATTCCTTAAAACATGCCTTTCCCGATCAACGAGAGGGGCATATTTATATCTCCTTTGGTCCTGAGCCAAATGGACAATTGATGCTTATTGTCGAAGATGATGGCGTGGGGATGAAAAACCAAACTTTAGAACAAAAAACGGGGATTGGTCGTGTGGTCGTGGAACAACTCTGTATGCAATTTGGTGAAAAACCTCTTTTTGAAACTTCTGCTTTAGGGGGCACAAAGATCGTCATTCCTTTACCAAAACTTAATACAGGTGGTGCAAAGGAAGCAACCTAGGTTATTTGAAGGCGCTCCCTTTGCGTGTGAAAGTTGAAAGGAAAAGAATGTTCTTATAAATTACTACAACTCTTCCATAGGGTGGCGTTAGCTCCATTTCGTCCTAAATTTTCGACCAAAACTGGTTTTCCTGTTTTTCCATTATAGGCTTTGACGTAAATATTTTTTCCGCGCACATTGACGAGGTCGTCGTCTCCTTTGAAGAGTGCTCCTGCTGTATAAACTGGAATGTTTCCAAAGACTTTGTCATCTTGTGCACGGCAATAGAATCGTTGATGTTCGTGTCCTACAAAAATTGCTGTTACATTATGGCTTGTAATGATGGATTTAAATGCTGCGAGTTTCTGAGCATTTTTAGGATGAAGAAAATGCGAATCTTGATCTCCAAAATAGGGGCGAGCATCGTGAAAATTGAGAATTGTAACTTTCCCTCTTGCATCAGCAGCCGCTAAATCTTTTTTGAGCCACTTAAGAGCACTTGTTATTCTTACTTTAGTGCTACCGTCAGATAAATTCGCCGTATAAGTTGGGTAATTTTGAAGCTGTACATAGTGAATATTTCCATAATCCCATGAGTAGCTTAGACTTCCCGTTATTATTTTACGGGCCATTTGGTAACGAATAAGCTTGTGAAAAGTTACATGTTGATTGAACTCCGGTAAAGAACTGCTATATTTGCCTAGTTCTTGCAACATTCTTTTCACAGCACTTAACGCACATGCATCCTTTGAAAGATTTGATACCGGTATCGTACAATCACGAATATTATTGTAATAATCATGGTTCCCTAGTCCTTCATAGACAGGATAGGCAATACTTTTATAGACATCTGCATAGTCTTGATAGGTTTGGGGGCGACCAAATTCCGTTAAGTCGCCATTGATAATATAAAATGAAGCTGCATGTGATTCTATTGCATGGGAAACTTTCTTATTTTCCTTTATCCATGGCTGTTTGTTGCTGTTTGCGTTAGGGGCGCCGGTATCCAAACGCCATGGCTGCGGATCTGCTGCTATGACAACTTTATAATTTTTAATAGGTGCCTTCCTTTTTACATACCCAATTGTTCTCGCGTTATCACAAACTCCTTCCACGCGTTCAAAATAATAGTCTTTGCTGCTTGCGGTAGCAGAATATTCATTGGCACCACGATAAGGATTATACCATCGGAATTTTAAAATAGTGCCATCATCTTGTACTTTATATTTAATCCATCCTCCGGATCCAAAAAGCCAAGCATCAGATGTTGCTGCTGCTTTGCCCACACACCCAGATGCAATTATATGCGAAGGCACTTTATTTTTCCAATATGCATCTGGTTTCCATTCTCCGCGCTCTATACCTTTATCAATTAATACCATAGAAGTAGGCGGATTGGTTAGTTCATTAACGATGTACACATCTGTAGAACGATCATCATAGGCAATTCGTTTTGGTATAGGTAATTTGTTGATAAAATCCCACCTTGTTTCGTTTGTTACACAAATATTTTGCGCGTGAAGGTAATGAGGTTTCATACAAACAAAGATGGTAAAAAAATCATGGTAATTATTATTTTGTATTGCATAATGTTATCATCAAAAATTGAAACAATCTTAGAAAATACCTGGTAGGTGTCATATCAATCAGAAACTTTAAATTTAATTTTTCATGAATCGTGTTTTGCCCACTATCTTTCACATGATATGATTTGTTTGAAAGAAAGATCATACTGAAAACAATAAGACCAACTTACAAATCTTGCTCGATTTATGCGTTTTTCTTTTTACAATTGCTATTCTTCTTCATCTAATTACGTGTGAAAAGTTCTAGAAACAAAGCTTTATGTTTTTTCTGTGGTATAAATTAAATGATAATCAATAGTAGAGCGCTTCATTAAATGAGGTTTATATAAGGCTTTAAGAGAACGCTGTAAGCTTTAATATGGAGAGTTTTCCTCTGCGCTTTGATAAGTTAGTTGTCTCTTTTGTAAAATGCTTTTTCCCTCTGATGTAAAAATATTGTCGAAGAATTTGTCATTCGGCTCTCAGCCCAATGGATAATCGTCATTCATTGTAAAAGATGATGATGTGGGTATGAGAAGCTAGGTTTTGATTATTTGATTTTTGAACAGCGATAGTTTGGTGAAAAGCCCCTTTTTGAAGCTATAGCTTTGAGGGATATAAAGATCGCTGTTTTTTTGCCCTCTCTATACTAAGTTTGGGCAAAAAAACAACGTTTGCCTTGTCAAGGTGATTTTAAGATCCTTTTTTGTTGTTGAGACTAGAGGAAAAAGTTCTTTTATAAATTACTACAGCTCTCGAAAAATTCTGTTTTGTTGCCTATTACGCCTAAATCTTCGATCAAAGTAGGTTTTCCGGTTATGCCATTATAAGCTTTAACATGGATATTTTTTCCCTGTACCATGATGTGGTAATAGTCTCCTCTAAAGAGTGCTCCTGATGTGTAGACAGGTATATTGCCGAAAACTTTATCATCTTGTGCACGACAATAAGCTTGAAAATGCCTATGACCAACAAAGATTGCTTTAACATTATGAGAGGTAATGATTGATTTAAAGACCGACAGACTTTGAGCATTTTGGGGGTTAATAAAATAAGAAGAATTATTAGGAAAAAATGCTTTTGCATCGTGGAAATTTATAACAGTGATTTTCCCTCTTGCATCAGCAGAAGCTAAATCTTTTTTTAGCCAATCCAAAGAGCTCTTAACATGGATAATCATATCCCTTTGTTTCAAATTAACTGTATAAGTCGGATAATTGTGAAGTTGTACGTAGTGAATATCTCCATAATCCCACGAGTAGCCAAAACTTCCTTCGATAGAACGAACAGATTTGTCAGAAGGGTTGGTTACCTCCGTGATGTCTTGATTGAAATGGGGGAGTTCGTCCTCGTATTTTTTGATTTCTTTGATCATTCTAGAGATGGCATCTATAGCACATGCATCATCTGAAGAATTCTTATCTTCAGGAATTATACAATGACCGACATTATTTGCATAATCATGATTTCCAAGCCCTTCATAAACAGGAGAGCCAAGGTTTTTGTATGTATTGGTATAATCTTCATAGGTTTCTCTACGACCAAACTCCGTTAAGTCACCATTGACGATATAAAACGCCGGTTTTTGTGATTTTATTGCTTGTGCAACTTTCTTATTTTTCTTAAGCCATAGGATTTTGTTTGTTTTATTGTTAGGATTACCATAATCCAAGCGCCATGCTTGCGGATCACTCATGATGATCACAGTATAGTTTTTGGGTGAAGTTTTCTTCGCGCTATTTGAAGATTTTTTGGTATTATGAGGAGAATCAATTTCGTCAGTTGAGGGATGATTTAAATTTCCAAATTTGGTTTCTGATTTTGTCACCTCACGAGGTTTATTTAAAATTTCCTGTTCTCCTCCAATAGTATAAGTTGTATAACTCAATATTGATAAAAAAATAATACTTATACTTGTATATTTATAGCTCATAAAATTATCCCCTCAGTTATTTGATAGTTTTCTATTTACGATAGTTTTCTATTTACAATAATGTATTATAATATATTACAATATATAGTTATTAAAACATTTTTTATATTTTATAACAATACTTTTTATTAAATATAACTTGTATTACAAGCTTTTAAATCCGAAATATATTTATTTTTGGGGAATTTTCGTTATTAAGAGTCCTTTGTTTTGTTTATTGAGAGACGTGCAATTGTCTTTTGATTTTTTCTTGTTCAATTTCTTTATGGTTAAGCTTCCTTTTTCGTTGCGCATTTTCCTTTTCTTCAATCGTAACTGAAATAACAGAATTCATTAGATTTTTAGCTTCATTGATGCTTTTCTTATTTGCTGAATAATTTTACGATTTTTCTGATTACATTTTTGAGACTGTTACACCATTCTGCGCGTGATAAGGTATTGCTATCGCTTTTTCAGAGACAAGAAAAAAAGGACTCAAAGCTATAATAATAATGATGTTTATTATTGGAGCTTTCATAAACTCAAACCTCTTTAATTATTTATGATCTTTATGTTATAAAATGTAAAACGATTTTATCAATTTGTGTCTTACATATTTTACATTTATAAAAATTTCAATTTAAAATTTAAGAAGGCGAGTTTTATATTATTTACTTGTTGTTTGTAGAAAAATTCAAACTTTTTTATTCCTCATGATCTTTTAAGATAGAGGGAATCATGCGGTTTTCAGTGTCTTGATAAACATATGTAAGAGAAGAGTTAGCATTTTCTTTTTTTTAGATTTCCATTGTACGTCTTGATAAGCAGGCTATGATTATTTTTGAGCATCGCTCTATTTTTTTGCGTATCCGTAGACTATAAAATATCTTTAAGCGCGGAAATGCCTTTGAGTTTGTGTAATTTCTAGGATATTTTTTGAAAGACTTTAAATGTTCATAAGCTTTTGAGGAAGACACTTGCACGGTGCTTTCATGTTTTAAGTATCGTCAGAGGGGGGGATCGGGCTGTTTATCAAGGAATCAATATTGTTTTTTTCTTGTAGGAATGTTTGTAGATCTTGATTCGTTAAGGCTTTGCTATTTGGTATACGGATGCGCATAGGATCAACTTTGACGCCATTGACAATGATTTCAAAATGACAATGGGGACCGGTTGCCATTCCTGTTGATCCGACATATCCGATGATTTGTCCTTGTCGTACTTTCACGCCTGGTTTGATGTCTGGTGCATAACGGCTTAGGTGTGAATAACTGCTGATATACCCATTGGCATGTTGAATTTCCGTATGGTTTCCATAGCCACCCGTTACGCCTACTTTTGTTACAACACCATCTCCTATAGCAATAATGGGAGATCCTTTAGGTGCTACCCAATCAACACCCGTATGCATGCGAACATAGCCTAAAATAGGATGTTTGCGTGGACCAAAGGGTGAACCAAAAACGCCATTGGGTGTGGGTTTGCGGAGTAAGAAAGGCTTTGAACTCTTTCCTTCAGAATCATAATAATCAACGCTTCCGTCTTTTAATTGATAACGGTAATATTTATAAGTAGTATTCCCAAAGGTTGCACTAATATAACGAATTTCTGGATCAGCATTCTTGAATGATTCTTTTGCTTTTAAATTCTTTTTGCCGTTTTTACTTTCTTTATCGCTCTGCGGTAAAGCATAAAATATTTCGATCTGATCATTGGGTGTTATCGGGCTTTTCATATCAATATTGGTCGCCAGCAGACGAATAAGACGATGAGAGAGAGATTGTGATATATTATGGCTGAGCAATGCACTATAGAGTGCATCATAAGCCGTTGGTAATTGCGCGCTATTAATATAAGAATGCGGAATACCATTTTGAAAAGCCGTTTTAAGTGCTTTAGACATTTTAGGTTCTGTGCTTTCAATGAATTGGCCTTTATCATTCAGGGCAATGGTGAGAACATGATACATCCCTTGATAAATGCTTGCGCGTACGAGATGATCTTCTTCGCCAGCTTGTGTCACGATCCCAATGCGTAAAAGACTTCCCTCTTTAAGGGTATCGGAAAGGCTCATTTTTTCTAGCGTTTTTATAACCTGTTCAACTTGATTCTTTGTGTAACTGGTTTTTTTGAAAGCATCGGCTATCGTTTGTTTTTTACGAATAGGGATAATATCTTCAACATAGTTTTTCATTAGATCGATACGGTGACTTTGAGGGGAAATGGTTACATTTTCTTGTACGATTCGGACTTCAGGGGAGTCTGTTTCTTGGGAAGGGGAGGATACATCTTCTAATTTTAAAGGATCGATTAGTGTGAGAACCGAAAGGAGTTCGGTGCTCTTTTCTAAAGTAAATCCAGCTTTTTGTACTTCTTGTTGTGCTTCTTCATCGGTTAATGTATCGCTGTCATCAAAATCAAATTGATCTATTTTAAAATCATAGCTGCGTAAGGTGAGTTTTGTTTCGATTTTTTCTCCATAAATCTGTCCCGAATCCTGTAGTTTAACGCTTTGATTTGTCGAATCACTGGCAAGAATGCTTAAAGAATCAAACTTTGGATAGCTGTATTTCTGGGGGCGCTTTTCGGCTAAAGCCATACGAATCCATTCAAAATGTTGTGTTTGAATGACTTTTTCATCGCCTTTTTTTTGCAGAATTGATAATTCAAATTGGCGTTTACTGTCGAAGCTTTGTCGTGCATGGGTGGGAAAAATACGATCACCTTTATAGCCATTGGCTTCAAGATCTTGTGATTCTAATAGGTTTTCTTGCGTAAACCATTGTGGTGGTGTTACCAATCGCTGTTGTTCATCAAGAGCGGTAAAAAGAGCAATCCCCATCAGAATGCAGGAAGTGATTCCTGTTAGCACTGTTCCTGTAAGCCAACGAACCGAGACCTGTCGGCGTGCGGGCCGCAAGCGTTTGACGACAAGAGCAGGGTCCTGTCCGGGATCGTTTTTTTGTTGTTCGTTATCCCACATAGATTCTAAGAGTACTTTTCAATATTAAATCAAAGAAAGCTAGCATAGCTTAGCTTGTTTCTACAAGAATTTGATTCTTTGTTATAGAATACAGATAATGTGCATTCTCTTCATACAACAATATCTTTATAAAACATAGCGGCAGAGAAATCGTCTTGAATCAATGTTAAAGTAACGTAAAGAAAGCGCTATCGCGTTTCACCCGTTTATATGCATTTCCTCGTTTTTATCCATTGCGGTGGAGCGCTATCCTTTCTTTAAAGGCGCTATGCTCTCTATTAACGCCTTATATTTTATATAATTTATGATTATGATAGCGGAATTGGTTGTACAATATATTGCTACACCTATATGTATTAGTATTTTAAAATAGAAAAAAAGTGAAAAATGATGTTGACTCTTTAGCTGAAAGAGTACTATATACGTCGAGTAACGAGAGCGGTTTCTGCTTGCGATGGTTGGTTTTGCTCTTGTTTTATGAACTAAGACTTATCATATATGTAGTGTTTTGCCTTTTAGGTTTTTATTTTACACTTTTTAGTGTATGATGTTTTTTGGTTTTAAAACGGTT
>NZ_NAAI01000016.1 GCF_018155095.1 Bartonella queenslandensis
AGCAGATAAATTGGAAGCATAATGATGACTCCCCCCATAAGCACGCAGAAAAAAAGCTGCGTTTTCATCTTCTTTCCAAGAAGAATGAAAAGCACCCCGTATTGTCTCCAACTTTTTATTTTGCGTAGTCATATCCATCAAACCAGCATGAAACAAAGCATTGGGCAAAAGAAGATACGTTGGCAATTGAGGAACAACAGCTCTAATACCTAGCTCCGGCTGAACATCAAGCGGCATGGGAGGATTAGAGGAAGGATCCAAAGCATCAGAGGACGTAGAAGGCTTTGGTTCAACTGATTCAGAAGGAAGAGCAGCAGAATCTGTAGATGAAGGAGATACCGGAACAGATGGTTCAGATGGCAAAGCCTCATCGGTAGAAGTTTCAACCGGAACAAACGATTCCGGCGTAAGTTGCTCAGTAGAAGGATTCTCTGGAACAGTTGGTACAAAGGGAGTCTCAGAAGGCTTTGGTGCAACCGGTTCAGAAGGAAGAGCAGCAGAATCTGTAGATGAAGGAGATACCGGAACAGATGGTTCAGATGGCAAAGCCTCATCGGTAGAAGTTTCAACTGGAACAAACGATTCCGGCGTAGGTTGCTCAGTAGAAGAATTCTCTGGGACTATTGGTGCAGAGGGAGCCTCAGAAGGCTTTGGTGCAACCGGTTCAGAAGGAAGAACAACAGGATCAGAATCCCTAGATGAAGGAGTTTCCGGAACAGATGGTACAGAGGGAAGCTCAGACGGAACTGATGCAGAAGGAGTGAGGGCAGAATCCGTAGGGATAAATGTTTCAGACGATTCAGATCCTTCAGGAAAAGAAGATGTAGATGGTATAAGCGGAGGCTCAACAGAAGGAGATTGTTCAGAAGGGATCGTTTCTGCTTCAGATTGAGGGGGTAAAACTATAGATGTGGGCTTAGACGCAGTTTCAGAAGAATCCGATTTAGGATCAATATAAACACTTTCAATACGAAAATCCCAAAAATCTCCTTCCCCTGCAACCAATCTATTCTTTGAATTCTCTTTTCCAGAAGAAGAATTTGGTCCATAAGCACGAAGCTTATATTGATAAGGAAATCCATTTATTGCAGTATAATCACTCAAAAGTTTAAAGGAATCTTCCTCTGCTTCTCCAAAAACCTGAATAATCGAAACACTTTTATCACTTTCGTCAATCATCTTTTTATCTGAAGTTGTTTGAAATTTCTCCATTTCAATAAGCGTGGTTCCCAAGACATTCCCGTAGATAAAAATACGATCCGTTTGTTGAGGATCAAATGAACCATCATTATTCACAAATGTTCTCATCTTAATCCGAGTATTACCTGCTGCACCATATACGTACTCCTCATCTAATATTACTTGGTTTACTCCCCTTTTTTTCCCAATGTGCAACGTGTGATAACCAGAGTATTGATAATGATCAAAAACAATTGTACTATCCTCAAGGTCCACACCTGAAAGTGATGAGCCCATAGCATCTGGGGTCTGCAAATCTTGATATTTACTTTTGGTAAGATACCATTGAGAACCATTCTTTAAATGCAAATAAATATCAGAGGTATCCTTGATACGAGAGCCTCCTGTAAGTGTAGAGGAATTTGCTTCAACGAGAAGATAAGAATTATTTTCAGCTTTTAACAATAAATCGCCGGAAATGCTTGTCTTTTTTAAGTCAATTTTAACTTGAGCTCCATAAACATCATTTCCGGCACTATAACCAGAACTATAAATGGCGATACCATCTGGAACCGAAAAAGTCGTCTCTGACAAATGAACAAATGCTTCCCCCATAGCAATTCCTTGCTCGCTTGAAAGCGCTGAAGACGACATATAATCCCTTACCAAGTCAACCCGTACATCTGGATTTAATCCATAGAAATACAGACCATATACTCCCTTACCCTGAACAGAAATTTCCGAGTTTTCAATATTAATATTTGTCTTTGTAAACTCATTTGATGAAGCATATTCTTGAGCTAATTTACCGTTACCATCTGCATAACCTGCAAAATTCGTAATCAAGAAGCCATGCATATCAGTCAGCTGAATAGAACCAAAACGGAAATGAATATGACCATCTCGTGATATGTCAAAAGCTCCTGGAAATCTATCAATACTCTCACCATCAACTACAATCGTGTCTTTCTTGCCTTTGCCCTGAATATCCGTAGAAATAATAAAATATTTCCCCCCTAATTGTGTTGAAAACGCACTAATCTCATTAAAAACAACGTTACTGGCCACTATCCTAACGGATGCACCAAAACTACTGATGAATCCAATCCCTTTTGCATTCAAATTATCTGATACAATATTAATATCTAAATTCATTAAATGAATATATGTTTTTTCTCCTTCTGCACATAAAGCTTGCGAACTACCTTCAATCTTCCCTCCATCCATCATCACTAGCCCATTCTGAACACGAAAACCGGACATATCTTTAATATTTGAATTGGTTAGAACAAGCTTTCCACTATCTTTTACATGAGCACTATATAAAAATGACTGCTTTGGTTTATCCGCCGTAACTGTTATCTGAGATGCCTCAACAACTGTACCTTCTTTTTCTATATAAAGTGCTGAAATAATACCAAACCTAGGAGTCTGAGAGCTCTTTAAATTATAAGTTTTATTTTTAATCGTGTGTCTCTTACCATCACCGCATACATATACCCCCTCACTGTCATCACATTTTTTTCCAAAATTACTGGAATCCGCATTAACACTCAGGATTGGCAAAAAAGAAACAATAGCCGTTGTAATAAATAAAAATCGATACCCGTTTAATACATTAACCATAACTTTATTCCTAATTTGCCTTTCTCCCCCTTTATTTAAAAATATTTCCAATAACGCTAAATTAAACACACAAAAAACGAGAAGTATAAAACTTAAATATTCATTTTATACTTCTTACAACACTCTATAACTTATGTAAAAATTACTCTATATTGCATAAGCCTCTAAAAACGATAGCGTAAGCCTCCTGAAAAAATGGTCCCTGAAAATCCACCTTTGCTAAGACGATGCTGATAAGTTACATCTCCATGTAATGAAAAATTTGAAGATAACTGAGCTTTCAATCCCACTCCAGTTTCTAGAGAAAAACAAAAAGCGCCTAATCGGAATTCATCTCCAAACTGCACATGTTGTTTTCCTCCAAAACTATTGGTAAGATGAAGTCTCCCATTGATAGAAACAACATGTCCTTCTTCAGGAGCAGAAAGCGTCTTGCTCAAACGCTCACCAACACGCACCAGCCACTGATCAAGTTTTCCCATTTCAATATCAAAGCCATCGATATCAGACGCCTTATCAAATCGTAAATTTTGATCAACGACCTGAACCTGCGGATCCAAAATGAACCCCTTATGTCTTGTCATAAATGACTTACCGGCAATCACTGAAGCACTCAAAAGTGTTCCCTTCAGTGTTGTTGTCTTGCCTCTTGCTTGTATGAGAACATCCCCTTTAAAGAACCCATAGGAAAAAAGTCCATTAATATAAAACCCTGTATCATGCTGCATACTGCCGTATGCTGTAACAGACCATTTATCAAATGTACTTTTTTTGCTTTCTTCAACATCTTGAGGGTGTAGAGAAATTTTCCCATAGCTTCCCATTATTCCAAAGCTTAAGGTATGATGTGTATCTTCAATCGCATTGAGCAGCACACTTGCCTCTAGTGCGTTATAATTTAAATTTCCGCTATAACCATATTCAAGCTCAGACAAATCAGAAATATCACGATAACTCCCACCGTAACCTTGCGCAAAAAATGCAGGACTTTTACCATTTTCTCCTAAAGCCCCAGCAGTGGTACGCAATGTCTCCAGCTGTTTATTATAATTGTTCATATCCATCAAACCAGCCTGAAACAAAGCATTCGGCATCGATAGATAGGTTGGAACTTGTGGAACAACAGCTTTAACGCCCTCTTCAAGATAATGAGCAGAAACATCATGACTGGTAACAACATCCTTATGATGAGCATGGACATTTAAAGAACGCGTCACACGGCGATGAGAGGTATCATTTTTCAACTGAACGGTTTTCAATTGAGCAGTATGAGAAGAACGCTGAATATATTCATCTTCAAGTCGATAATCCCAAAAATCGCCGTTATATTTAATAGTTTTTCCTTTAGCTAATTTGTTTTCATCTTTTGCTTTTCCAAGAGAGGATGTTGGACCATAAGCACGAAGACGAGATTGATAAGGCACCCCTCTTACAGTGACATAACCAGCCGCCAGTTTAAAAGAATCTTCCGCTTCTTTTCCATAAACCTGAATAATTGAAACGCCCTTATTACCTCCTTGCGTATCCTTTTTACGCCCCCTTTCCTTCTTTCTTGGATTTACTGAGTTCTCTACGAGATATATTTTAGTTTTTCCATGAATATCACCGTAGATCATAAGTCGATCAGTATTCGCAACGTAAGCATAATCTAAGCCATGATCATCATCCAATCTCCCAATGCGAAGTGTATGATAATAACCACCTCTTGGTTTTTGAACAATAATAGAACTATCTATAACCCTTACAAAGGAAACAGATGAAGCATGCCACTTATTATTCTCTCTTGGCATCACCATCCATTGTGATTGATTAGATAACTCAACTTCAGCATAAAAGCCTTTCTCAACATGCGCTCCCTCTACAAAAAAAGACGCATCAGCTTCAACGGACACATGCGAATTAGCCTTAACATCTAAGAACCGATTAGCGAAGATACGTGATCCTTCTAACGCAGTAATATAAGGAAATTTTTTAGCACTATCGATAATAAATAGCTGCATCATTAGAAACTTTAAAGTTAGTCTTCTTGATCTGAATTCCCCCCAATGCCGCCACCATCTCTCCTTCTATATATCCCTCTTGTGAAGGGTTTCCCTTTAAATAAAACCCTCGAGTTTCACGTCCATTAAAAGCAATATCTGAATTCTTAAAAATAACGCCAGAATAACGCCAATCCCATAAACCATATAAAGGTTTACCATCCAATACGCCATATAGAGTCGCACCGCTAGGAATGAAGACGCCTTCTAAGCTCTCCATAACGAGACCATAGATATTTGAAACATTAATCTTACCATCCTTAACAAGAAAGAAACCGCCTTGCTTTACACCCCAAATGGCTTGATTAAAGCCATAATTATAAGCACTTATATTTTCATTATTGACCATGTTCTTGCCATTCCCAGTAATGGAGATGTTATCCAAAGCAATCTTCATGTTTTCTTGTGTAAAAACCTCTGATGGAATTATACTAGTGTTTTTTAACTCTAAAGCCCTCTTAATCCCAAAACACTCTTTTTCTTCCCTCTTAATGTTTATCTGATCAAACTTTTTTACATTCGTCACACCAGAAAAATTACTATCAGCAATATCTAAACGAGTACCATTTGCACCACCACGCTTCTCAAGAACATCAGATGAATAGGTCTTTAAAAGAGAACTACACGAAGACTCCTCCTGCGCATTCACCTCTATATTATTCACAAAGAACAAAATAAGCATTGTAAAAGCACATCAACATACATGACGTTTTAATACGTTAGTCATAATTCCCTCTAAATTCTCTTTAATTTCATCTTTATCGAAAACTGAAAAGACACATCGGGCACAGGTTGTTATTATTATGTGCTGCTAGAGTAATTCGTTTTGTATTATAAGTAAAGTTAAAAATCAGAAAATAAACACAATAAAGTTACATTTTGTTCTTACAATTTTCACAAAAGATGCATGAGGAAAATACAATTAAAAATGATAGCTGAATCCACCAGAAAAATGCGTTCCAGAAAAGCCGTCTTTCGTAAATTTATGCTTATAAAGCAGATCACTATGAAAAGTAATTTTTGGGGATAGTTGTGAATAAACACCAAATCCAGCTTCTAAAGAAGAACCAAAAGAACCAAGCTGGAAAGCATCTTTAAAATACACAAATTGTTTATCATCAAAATTACGAACGAAATGAAGCGTACCATAGAAGGAGAGAACTTGTGCCTCTTTCGTAAATGTCAGTGTTTTGATTAAATGTCCCCCAATACGTACCCCCCAATGATCTGGTCTTTGCATATCAATCTTAAAATTATCAATATCACGCGTGTTATGAAACTGAAGATTTTGATAAACAAACTGAACCTGAGGTTCAAAAATAAAACATCGGCAGCCTATCATAAATGTTTTACCAGCAGTTAGGGAAACACTTAAGGGCTTGCCTCTTAATGCCGCCGTTTTACCTCGCTCACGTGTAAGAACATTGCCATTAAACAAACCATAAGAGAAAAGACCATCTATATAAAGCCCCGTATCATGCAGCATAGTCCCATAGGCTGTGATTGTCCATTTGTCAAATATACTTTCTTGACTTTGTTTAACCTCTCGAGGCAGCAAAGAAAGCTTGCCATAATTTCCCATAATCCCAAAGGATGTTGTACTATACGCATTTTCGATTTTCTTGAGTAAAATACCTGCCTCTAGTGCATTATAATCAAGGTCGCTTCCATATCTATATTCAAGTGCAGACAAATTTGAAGTATAACGGTGATGTCCACCGTAACCGCGCAAAAACAAAGCGGGATTTTCATTAATTTTCAAAAGTCGACGAGAAAAATTTCGCAGCATTTGCATCTGCTTATTTTGATTACTGATATCCATCAATCCAGCATAAAATAAGGTATTTGGCACAAGGATATAAGTCAGAACCTGTGGAACAACGACTCTCGCATTTCGCTCTAAATGAGAAGAAAGATTAGAAACAGGGGGAGTAATAGAAGAACCAGATGCAGGAGGAGAAACAACAAAAGGGATTGGTGGAATAGATGGAGGAGCAGATGAACCAGACGCAGGAGGAGAAACAACAGAAGAGGTTGGTGGAATAGATGGAGGAGCAGATGAACCAGACGCAGGAGGAGAAACAACAGAAGGGGTTGGTGGAATAGATGGAGGAGCAGATGAACCAGACGCAGGAGAAGAAACAACAGAAGGCGTGGGAGGAACAGATGGTGAAACAGGAACAAGAGAAGGAGGATGATTTAGAGCATCCAGAAAAAAAGCATCAGATGTATCAGATGTATCAGATGTGCTCGTAAGATGGGAATCCTTATCAGGAGAATTTACAGGAGTAGAAAGACGTGGCTCTTGAGGCTTTGGCTGAGAATGAGAATCGATAGCCTCCTCTTTCCCTCCAATAACATTAGGATGTTTTTTAGGAAAAGAAGGAACCTCATCAGGAGCAGGAGGAACAACGGATTCAAGAACAGGAATAATTTCATTGGGATCGAGAGAGGGAGAATCAACGAACTTACTTTCAAGGCGGAAATCCCAAAATGTTCCAGTGTTTTTAAGCACTCTTTGATTGGAATCAGCTTCCCCTAAAGTAGAGCCTGGACCATAACTCTTAAGATGATACTGATAAGGGGAATCTTTAAGTGCAACATACCCCCCCTTTAACTGAAAAGAATCCTCAGCAGCTTGTCCATAAACCTGAATAATGGAAATCCCCTGATTATTACCACCCTCTCCCGTCAATGCTCCTGGACTTCCAGGAGCCTTATAAACATGGACTGTCGTTTTTCCTTCAAGCCCCCCATTGATTAAAAGCCGATCAGTTTTTTGCTTTTCAAGCTCTCCCCCTTGATCCAAATATGCATTAAGATAAAGATGTGCATTACCGTGCGCTTTATAGACAATCCCTGTTCCTTTTCCGATGAGAAGTGTCTGATAACCATTTGTTGTGTTAGACTTTAATTCTTCAAAAATCAGAGAACTATCCCTAAGTTCAACCGATGAAATAGAAGAAGTATCTTTTAACCTAGAAGGAGACACATCAGAGTTTTGTAATTGGCCATATTGGGGTTGCGATAAAATCCACTTTGAACCATTTTTTAACACGATCTTAGCTGTAGAACTTTCATCAACATATGCGCTTCCTACAAGGGTAGAAGCATCAGCCTCAATCTTGACATTGGAATGTTCAACAGCTTTCAGGAGTGAATCGCCAGAAACTGTTGAATGTTGTGAAAGCTTAACAGAACTTTCAAATTCGCGGCTATAAATAGCCGTACTTTCTGGAGTCATAACGGTTGTCTTAGTTAAATAGACAGCCCCTTTTCCTGGTATAATTGTTTTTGTCCCATCCAAGACAGCTTCCCAAAAAAAGTGCATACTATGAAATGCCTTCCCTCTCACAAAAACATTGGAATGTTTGATATGAGCAGCAGCATTATTATTCCCCTGCAATACAATGCCATGAGCATTGTTAACATTAACGTTACCTTTTTGAAAGTTAATCATGCCTTTTCCCTGAAGCATACTAAAAGCAGAGCCTTCACGATGATTGTCTTTATTTTTCGCCTGTTTCCCCTTTCCAGTGATAGAAACACCTTCTAAAGTAATTTCTCCATCTCCTCCTGTTTGAACGCCAATACCATCAGCAAAGTCAATCTTTCCCGCTTTCATATACATTTTTGCACCATTATGACTCAAAAGACCGATCGCATCAGAAGGCATCTTAATCTCTGTTTTGGTCAAAGAAACCAATGATTTTTCACCCGCAACACTGATCCCTATTCTGGTTGCTTTAATCACCCCGTCCTGCATCTCAAAAGCCCCATCCTCGTCAATATCGGCTCCTATCGACACATCATTTAACATGGAATAAAATAGAGCAACGCCTCCCCCTCTTGAGGCTTTTACACCTGTTGTCCAAGCACCTTTTTCTGAAGGACCATTGGCATGCGAAACACCGTTAATGATTATCGCCGTTCCCTCAATGAGCGTATTTTCCCCTGATGCCTCTAAGGCAGCTTCAGAACGTTCACCTGTGAGTTGATAAGTTTTCTTAGAAATTTCATGCGTTCGACCATCGTTACAGTGATAAAATGAAGCACTTTCGCTACATGAATATTGCTTCTTCTGAGAAGAAACTTCACCAGCATCAGCATTGTGTACAAAGAAAAAAATAACCGTTGTAAAACGCCATAAAGAGAGATGATTTTTGAGCATAATTTTCTAAAAACTTTCTTCCCCTTCCCTAAAAACAAAAAAAACACGCGTTCTATTGAATAACTTTGGTTTAGCGTGATAATTTAAAATACATTTTGTATTTTATATATCCACGACGCTCCTTATGTAAAGCTAGAATCTAAAAATATCACAATTTAAAATTGTATTATTTGTAAAAACGCGTAAAGATAGAGATAATACCCCTACACCCCAAAACAGTATCTCAAGAGAATTTTTTAAATTACACGAAAGGAGATTACATCTTGCCTCTCACTTTTGTGTTTATCGCATTCTTCAATAATAGAGTGACAACTATCACGAAGAACAAAATGCTCCAAACAGAACATAGGCATGTTGCCAATTCACATGTTTATTTAAAAGGTACATCTCTCAATGCACCTAAGCCCATTTCGCGATGGCATCCGTAAGTGGTATAATGGTCATAAATTCATTAAGCATCCCATCTTTACGCTTATAAATTAACCGATACCATCACCCACTTTGCCAATCCTAGAATGTTACAACTACCCTTGGCACTTGAAATGGTTCATAAGAGGCATTTTGTCTCCTTTCTTATCCAGTTTATCTACACACCTCTCCCCACTTATAATGTGGAAACGAATAGTTTTGATTGATTCAACGTGGAACAAATTTGAAAAGAGACAATCCCATGATATGTGTGTTTTTCATTCAAAATAAAAGACAATGAACTATTATATAAATCAGCTTCTTGCATGGAGGATGCAACGTTTTGATTTATAATGATAATCTAGCGTTATTCATATTAAATGAGAATCTCGAATATCGCAAGATTCTCTCATTTCAAACCTGCTTATCTTGAAACAATCAAAACCATTCCCTTGCACATCAAAAGCGAGATGAACGTGTGGATAAAATTTGAATAAGCAAGGAATAAAAATGGCTCTTATGAAGCCTCTCAAATGCAAGATCTATCACAACACCCACGGGCTAGCAAATATAACGATGGTGCCGGTGTGCTTCTTCACAAACGTAAAGATGGGAGTGCTCAATGGATTTACCGTTACACCCTTCACGAACGCCGTCGTGAAATGAGTTTGGGTGCGTTGCGAAACATTTCTTAAAAAAAAGCTCGTGAATTGGCAAACCAATGGCGTTCTGTTTTGCACGAGGGTCGTGCCCCCATTAAAGAACGCAATAAACAAAAGTATAAGGCAATGCATCATCTCCATTATTTAAAAGACATTGCTTTAGATGTTTTTGAAAGTCGTAAAGCTGAATTAAAAAATGATGGGAAAGATGGGCGTTGGTTTTCGCCTTTACAACTTCATATTCTTCCAAAATAAGGAAACAGTATAAAAAGAAAAAACTGGAAACCAGAAAGCTCTATCTCGTTTCTAAAAAGAAGTAAATTTACGCATACAAAAAACATTCTTTAAGAAATTTATTTTAAATAATTGCAAACAAAACAATAAAAAACCACAAGCAGTGCTTGTGGTTTTTTTAAATTTCCCCCAAAGGCAATTATCCTAAAAACGATAACGCAATCCACCAGAAAAACTGATTCCAGAAAAACCCCCTTTGCTCAAGTTATGCTGATAAACCAACTCACCATGAAACACGAATTTTTGAGACAAATGCGCATTAAGACCCAATCCAGCTTCTAAAGAAGAACCAAATGCCCCCAACTGGAAAGAATCTTTAAAGCGCACAGATCTCTCTTTGCCAAAATCATGAGCAAAATGAACCTTACCATAGAAAGAAACATCACGATCCTTTTCAGATGCAGCAAGAGTCTTCATCAAGCGGCCCCCAATACGCACCAGCCATTGATCAAGCTTATCCATCTCAATATTAAAATTATCGATATCACGGGTCTCATTAAACTGAAGATGTTGATAGACAACCTGAACTTGTGGATCCAAAACAACGCCTTCATATCCTGTGGTAATTTTCTGACCACTCATTAAGGAAAGACTTAAAGGATTACCCTTCAATGTTGCTGTCTTACCCCGTACCGTCGTCACAACATCTCCCTTAAACAAACCATAAGATAAAAGACCATCAATATAGAAACCTGTACCATGCTGCATACTGCCATAGACTGTAGCAGTCCATTTATCAAATGTACTTTTTTGACTTTGTACAACATCTTGAGGTTGTAGAGAAAGCTTTCCATAAGATCCCATAACCCCAAAGGATAGAGCACTGTCAACATTTTCAATTTTTTGAAGCAAAACACCAGCCTCTATGGCATAGTACCCTAGATCCCCTCCATAGCCATATTCAAGTGCTGATAAATCTGACGCATAACGATAATTTCCCCCATAACCACGCAAAAATGAAGCAGGATTTTCATGAATTTCCAACATTTCACGAGGATTAGCACGCTGTGCCTCCAACTGCTTGTTCTGATTGCTGATATCCATCAAGCCAACATGGAACAAACTATTCGGCAAGAGCAGATAGGTCGGAACTTGCGGAACAACAACCCTAACGCCTTGCCTAGAATGACGCTCACCACCTAAACCAAATTTAGAACCCTGAGTTCGTCTAAATGTAGCATTGGAATCAATAGATCCATTTTCGAGGCGGAAATCCCAAAAATCTCCTTCACCCTCGACTAATCTTTGAGACGCATTCGCTCTTCCTAATTCAGAGTTTGGACCATAAGCATGGAGCCTATATTGATAAGGTAGACCGTTCAATGCAATATAATCACCATCCAGCAAGAAAGAATCCTTCTCTGCTCTTCCAGAAACCTGAATAATCGAGATACCTTTATCATTTCCATAACGCTCCGTACCCCCTCCTGGACTTCCTGAAACACCATGCACATGGACTATCGTTTTTCCCGTAACATCACCATGGACTAAAAGACGATCCGTTTTTTGATTCTGAAGAACACCCCCCTTATTCAAATAGGTGTTGAGATAAAGATGTGCATTACCTTGTGCTTTATAAACCTCACCTGTTCCTCTCCCAACACGAAGTGTTTGATAGCCATCAACTATGTTCGTTTCTGGTTGTTCAAAAACAATAGAGCTATCAATAAGATGTATCAACGAAATTGATGAAACACCTATAGAGCTAGGAACTTGTAAATTTTTATTTTTTGGTTGCGATAAAATCCATTTTGAACGACCTTTCAAGCGAAATTCAGCAGAAGAACTTTCATCAACCCGTGTTCCCCCTACTAGAGTAGAAGCATCCACTGAAACCTTCACAAAAGAGCCATCCTCAACTTTCAGCAATAAATCTCCAGAAAGTTTAGAATTATCGAGCAGCCGTACAACACCACCGGATTTTCTGCTATAAATAGCCGCACTATTGGGAACTGTAAAAGAAGTTCTTGTTAATTCAACAACCCCTCGCACCGGTAAGTTCGTTTCTGGAAGACTTCCGAACATCTCTTTCTCACCCGTAAAAATATAAAAATAATAGGGATTTTCGTGATCCTTCATTTCCTCATTTCTGTTTCCTGGTCCCTCCAAAAAACGCAAACCATAAGACCTATTACTTTCTACTGAAACCGTAGAATCCACGATAGTTATAAACCTACCATTTCCATCGATATTATTCCCATGCATTGAAAAACCATGAGCATTGTCTAGATTCACTTTACCTTTCTCAAAATGGATAATCCCAGAACCAGACGCATGAAAAGCTAAATTTTCACTATGGTCATCTATACTGATCCTCTGACCACCTTTTTCGGTAATGGAAACGCTCTTTAAAACGACCTTTCCCCCACTTCTCACTTCAACGCCAATACCATTTGTAAAGTTAATCTCTCCTCTTTCTATAGTTACTTTTCCATTTTCATTTGCGACAACCCCATACTCCCAACAACTTTCTTTTGAACAAACAGCACTTGAAGCATCCTTAACAGTTATATCTTCCCCTACGAGAACCGTATTTCTTCCAGACGCCTGTATCGCAACAGTTTCATTCGTATCTTTATCAGTTTTTTGATACTTTTTATTGAAAAAAGAGTGACTTTGACCATCATTACACCGATAAAATACGCTACCCATATCACATGAAAATTGGTTAAGCTTATTTTGTACCTTACCATTAACACCAGAATGAGCTTGTGCTCCAGCATTAACAACAGTACTACCATTTTGAACAACAGCAGCATCTTGAACCTTAGCATCAACATGATGTGTCAAAAAAAGAAGTGCTGTCGTGAAAGTATATAAGGAGAAACGATTTTTGAATAGATTGACCATAATTCCACCATAATTTTGCCCCCCCTAACTCAGAGCAATACAAAACGTATCAAAAAAATTTAATACGTTTTGTTTAAATATGTTGAGTTTATTATTATTTTTTGTATTTTATGTAAACATGGAATTAAAGAATTACTAAAAAATACGCTCTGAATCCGTCGTTCTTACAAAGCGTTTATCAAAATAGAATTGAAAAACGAGAAACAATCATCTCTAAAATTGTTATTCAAAAACAGCATTAGAGGTTTACATGCATTTAAAATACCTACTTTAATGACTGCCTAATCAATCCCTAGAGCGGATATAGCCAACATATTTCGATCAAATATTATATTGAAACGATGAGCACTCTGTAAGCAAAATAAAATATATGTCCAAATTGGAAAAAAGAGGGGAATACACCTGTTTTTAGGCAATCTTTATGGAAAGAAACCTCATTTAGAAAGAATAGGAATGTATAAAAATCAAAAGAAATTTCTATTTTGATTATCTCTTTATTCGACTGTACAACACTCAAAAGCACTCAGAGCCACATCTTTAAAAAGTCAATGTTACCCATGACTTCATGCGGTTATTTATTGCATTCTTAAAAAATACATTTCTCAAAAAACAATATGATGTTTCTCATACACCAATTTTCTCAGATATCTCTCATTCCTTCCCCCCCATTTCACAACAGCAGCGGATATATAATATAAAGGTTTATCCGATACAGCCCTCACTGCACTTGAACAGCATCTTTTTCTTTCAAATTTCTAATGGTGTATAAATCCTCTCTTCTTAACACAATTCTCCAAACGATATTGTCTCCTTATGTTAAACAATTTTTTATCCATCTACCAATCCTACATATGCAAACGAATGTTTTTTATCGATTCAAGAGCATCAAAAATATTTTTAGTATTCTAAATTAAAAAATATCTTTACAAACCGGCATATTATAAAAAATATGAAGAAACTCTAAAAGACATATTTTGAAACGATAACGTACAAATTTGCTCAGTTTTTCAAGAAAAACAAAAAAATCCCCCCAAATATATTAAAAAGAGGTGCAAAATCATACTCTATAAAAAGGCTATAACAACAAAATGAATAGAGAATGAAAAAAACCACAAGCATAACTTGTGGCTTTTTTTTAAATTAATCAAAAACAGGAACAACACTAGAAATGATAACGCAATCCACCCGAAAAACTCGTTCCAGAAAAACCAGCTTTTGTTAGCTTGCGCTGATACATCAAATCGCCATGAAGTGCAAAATTTTGAGACAATTGTGCATTAAAACCTAATCCAGTTTCTAATGAAGAACCAAAAGCTCCTAGCTGAAAAGCATCTTTAAAATGCACAAACTGTTTTCCTTCAAAACCATGAGCAAAATGAAGCTTGCCATAGAAAGAAATAACTCGAGCCTCATCATTAGCAACCAGCATCTTTGTTAAACGCCCTCCAACACGCCCTACCCACTGATGAAGCTTTCCTAAGTCAATATCAAAGCCATCTACATCACGCACTTTATTAAATGGAAGATATTGATAAACAACCTGAACTTGCGGATCAAAAATAAAACCATCCTCTCCCACCATAAATGTTTTTCCAGTAGTTAATGAAGCACTTAAAGGATTTCCCTTTAATGTTGCCGTTTTACCCCGTGCTGTTGTAAGAACATCACCCTTTAAGAAACCATAAGACACAAGACCATCAACGTAAAAACCTGCATCATGCTGCATACCGCCATATGCCGCAACGGACCATTTATCAAATGTACTTTTTTGACTCTGTTCAACATTCACAGGTTGCAAGGAAAATTTCTCATAAGACCCCATAATTCCAAAAGAAGTCGTCCCATACATATTTTCGATTGCTTTCAGCAAAACACCAGCTTCTATGGCATTATAATTCAACTCACCGCCATAACCATATTCAAGCGCAGAAAGATTTGAAGTATAATGATGATTACCGCCATAACCGCGCACAAAAAAGAGAGGATTTTCGCGACTCTCTAACAAGCCGCCAGCAGCAATTCGCAAAGATTCCAACTGCTTATTTTGATTACTAACATTCATCAAACCAATATGACGTAAGACATTAGGTAAAAGGAGATAAGTCGGAACCTGCGGAACAACAGCTTTAACGCCTGGCTTAGGCACAGGATGAGGCTCTGGTTCTGGAGAAGGCGTTGGACTAGGAGGAATTGGAGCAGGAGGAATTGGACTAGGATCTGGTTTAGGTTTAATATCAGGATCTATAGATCGACTCTCGAGACGGAAATCCCAAAATTCTCCGGTTCCTTCAACAAGCCTTTGAGCAGCATTGGCTTTTCCTAAATCAGATTCTGGACCATAACCATAAAGCTTATACTGATAAGGTAACTCGTTTAACGCTACATAACCACCTTCTAACTGAAAAGAATCTTGCTTTGCTTGTCCAGAAACCTGAATGATTGAAAGTCCTTGATCATTGCCCCCTCTGCCCGTATATCCTCCTGGACTTCCTGCAACAGCATGCACACGGAGCATTGTTTTTCCCAAAACATCCCCATGAATTAAAACACGATCCGTCTTTTGATGACCAAGATCCCCCCCCTCATTCAGATAGCTATTAAGAGAAATAGAGGCACCCTCCCGTGCTCTATAAACTTCACCCTCTCCCTTTCCAATACGAAGGGTTTGATAACCATTAACAGAAGAAGATTCTGGTCTTTTAAAATGAATAGAGCTCTCACCCATAAGACTGACCAATGAAATAGAAGAATCATTTGCGGCCTCATGTTGATCTTTTTGCAACTGCTGTTGTAAAATCCATGTAGAGCGACCTCCCAAATAAAGTTCGGCATTAGAATCTTTATCAACGTGAGCACGACCTTCAAGCATAGAACCATCAGCCAAAACCGTTAGAGAAGCCCCTTTCTCAGCTTTTAATAAAAAATCCCCTGAATGAAGAGTACTTTTCATCAAACTCACCGCACCAGAAATAACATTGCTACCATAAAGAGCTGTATCGTCTAAAACAGAAAGCTCTGTTGCATCCAAATTAACAACTTCTAATCGTGGTGGAACTTTTTCTTCCCCTAATGAAGTCTCCTCTTTTTTATCCCCATCTTCAGTCCATGGCTTTTCTCCCTTAAAATATATACCGTAAGATCCAGCGCCATTTACATTAATAGTAGAGGATTTAATATTAACTTCAGTCGCAAAAAACTCGGACTCGGAATGAGAACCCTCATTTGATAAATCTTTAACTCCCCGCTGAGGAATAGAATTGACTTTATTTTCTAATAATACGCCATGGACATCCATAGCATGAATAGTCGTACCCTTTAAATTAACAGCCTTCCCTAAATCCGTATACAAAACTGCATGATTATTCGAATTTTTTTCTTTACCTTTCCCAGTAATTTTAACATTCTCGAGGTTTACCTTCCCCCCTAACATCGAAGAAACCCCATGGCTGTTCGTAAAATCAACTGATCCACCTGACATCCAAACTTCTGAACGCTCATAACTTAAAAGACTTGCATTCCCATTAGTCGTCTTAATGTCTGTATCTTCTAAAAGAACAAATGCTCCCTCTGCTGCATCAACTCCTTCATGACTTTCCTCAATCTTTCCATTTTTTACCTCAATCACTCCATCACTTGCACGAAGAGCTATAAGTGTATTTTTGATAGCCGGACTGTCCAAAACAACCTTACCGTCCTCTAATACGTGCACACCCATTAGAAAAGTTTTATCAGCC
Source organism: Bartonella queenslandensis (assembly GCF_018155095.1). GTDB lineage: Bacteria > Pseudomonadota > Alphaproteobacteria > Rhizobiales > Rhizobiaceae > Bartonella > Bartonella queenslandensis_B. Next base: position 16,964 of record NZ_NAAI01000016.1, read on the forward strand.
ACTTCACTGCTAACCATTACATTTTTTCCACTAACCTTTGTGCCTATTCCCTTCACCGTTATAGCAGTAGGTTCATTAGGATATTGAGAAACATTCTCATTCGTAATCTTATAAGATTTATTATCAATTTTAGGATCCTCCCCTGCAGGCTTCTTCACATGGTTAGGATCCGTCCCACAATTATCGCATACATAATACAACCCATTATAGTAATAAAACGCAGAATCAAAACCTCTTGCATCAGAGCCCTCATTTTTAACCGTATTATCGACATTTTTCTCATACCCTTTCCCCCCATTTTGATGTCCGTTCTCTCCCTCCTTTCCACTCAGAACACGATAGTCATTCCCCCCACGAATACCCTCATCGTTATTGCCAATACTAGGATTACCATAAATCCCCCCACTCTCTCCCTTAAGAGGAAGCTTATGCCTATTACTCCCGCTAATAAGCTGAGTATGAGGAATAAAACGAATACCATTGATCGGAGTAACAGTTATAGTATAAGATTCACTACTTTTCCCCTCCATAGCCGCATAAACTTCTCTTCCATTTTGGAGCAAAGAAAGGATAGCTGTTGTACAAGCACACAAACATACATGATTTCTAAAAACTTTAATCATCGTTCCCTCGAAACTTTCCTTCCCCTCTCATCAAAAAAACAAAAGCACTTGCAAAACATCCCACTGCGCACCTCAAAATAGGAAAGGTGTAACAAAAAAAGACATGCCTCATGCTCACTTGAACCGTGCAATGAATTATCTCTATAAACTTGTCAGAAGCTCTACGCGCAAAACTATCTATAAGAGAATAACAACATAACACACTTTATAAGTGTATAATGCATTCTGTATTGCGTGTAAAGAAAAAATAAAACCGATGCGTGTAATTAATTAGAAACACAATTTAGCCTTGTGAATTTCAAAAAATTACTCCACAAAGAAATAAATGAAAAAATGATTTAAATCAGTGAAAAATAAACTCTTAAAAATGAGCTTTAAAAAGTATCAAATATTATATTGGATAATATCAATACGGTATAAAAAAGATAACATAACACATAGTGGACTCCTGCACGCTTAAAAAGCCCATACAAGTGAGTCACTCTATCGCATCACCAGCAGCAAAATTTTTAAGAAAATTTGCTTTAGCGTAGAAAGACGCGCTCATGCGTACAATAAACTATGTTTTTTTATTCAGATCAAGAAGATGAGAAGCTTTTAAGAATAACACAAGTTGTTATAAAGAAAAAAGGCAGCACAGTGTGCTGCCTTTTCTAAAAAGTACATCATGTAGCTTATATTAGAACTGATAACGCACGCCTCCGGAGAAACTTGCTCCAGAAAAACCAGCCTTATTAAGCTTATGTTGATAAAGAACATCAGCATGCAGAGAAAACTGCGGCAACAATTTGGCATTAAATCCTAATCCTGCCTCTAGTGAAGAACCAAATGCCCCTAACTTGAAAGCATCATTGAAATGCACAGACTGTTTTTCTCCAAAGCCATGCGCAAGATAAAGCTTACCATAGAAAGCAACCGCATCCACACCTTCAGAACCTGTAGGAGTCTTGGTCAAGCGTCCACCAACACGTGCCACCCACTGATCAAGTTTGCCCATTTCAATATCAAAATTGTCAATATCACGGGCCTTATTAAACTGGAGATGTTGATAAACAACCTGAACCTGTGGATCAAAGACAAAGCCCTTATATCCTGTCGCAATCGTCTGACCACCGGATAAAGAAATACTCAAAGGATTGCCTTTTAATGTTGCTGTTTTACCCCGTGCCGTCGTCAGAACATCACCATTGAATAAACCGTAGGATAAAAGACCATCAACATAGAAGCCAACATTATGCTGCATGCTTCCATAGACTGTAGCAGTCCATTTATCAAATGCACTCTTCTGACTTTGCTCAACATCCAAAGGCTGTAGAGAAAGTTTTCCATAAGTTCCCATAACACCAAAGGATAGAGCACTATCAGTATTTTCAATAGTTTGCAGCAGCACACCTGCCTCTACACCACGATAGTCAAGCTCGCCGTCATACCCATATTCAAGCGCAGATAAATCTGAAGCATAACGGTAACTTCCACCATAGCCGCGCAAGTATAAAGCAGGATTCTCACGATCCTCTACCATTCCTGTAGAAGTCATCCGCAAAGTCTCCAACTGTTTGTTTTGATTGTTAATATCCATAAAACCAGTATGAAACACGCTATTAGGCAAGACGAGATACGTTGGCACTTGTGGAACAACAGATCTTACGAATTGTTCAGGAAGGGCAGCAGATCCAGCAGACTTAACATACTGATTTTCTAAACGGAAGTTCCAAAACGCCCCACCATCCCTAACAAATTTCTGCTGAACATGCTCCTGTTTTGAAGTTGCTTCTGGACCATAAGCACGAAGAGTGTATTTGTAAGGTGAGTTGATCAGTGCAACATAATTTCCATCGAGTTGGAAAGAATCTTTCTTTGCTTGACCATAAACCTGAATAACTGAAACACTGTGAGCAATCTTGGTATTCGCTTGACCATTCCCACCATTGCCCTCATCGCCTCGTACATGTATTTTTGTTTTTCCAGAAACATCGCCATGAATGACAAGCCGATCCGTTACTTGCTGATCACTCGGATCATGAGGATTTAAACGTGCATTGAGATGAATTACAGAATTCCCCTGCGCCTCATAAACTGTGCCTTCCCCATTTCCAATATGGAGAGTCTGATATTTTTCCTCAGATTCTGAAGATCTGAAGTTAATAGCACTATTAATAAGTCTCACAGAAGAAATGCATGAATCCACACATCCTAAATCTGGAGTACCTAAATCCTTCTGCACACTTCTTTTGAGAATCCACTCTGAACCATTAACCAAGTCTAATTTTGCATAAGAATCCTTATTAACGCGAACACCACCTGTAACAATAGAACGATCAACGGAAACAGATATATTAGAACCATTCTCAGCCTTCAATAACAAGTCACCCGCAAGAGTTGTTTCATTTTCTAACGAAACACGACCACCAGAATGATTACCATAAATCGCTATACCATTAGCAACTTCAAATGTAGTTTTTTTCAATGAAATTGCCCCTGTTATGCCTATAGGCGTTCTCTCCTGTGCGGATATAGCACTCCGCTTAACAACATTTGCATTCTCAGTTGTTAAATCTTTACTCCGATTTTGTTCACTCGCTTCTTTCTGTATGAGCCCATCAAAATATATACCATAGGTCCCATTACCTTCTACTCTAACAGTAGAAGATTCGATATTCGCGTGATTCATAGCAGGACGAACCTCAGGAGATCTTCTCCTCCGAGTAGAACCCGCCTCAACAACACTATCACCATTCATAACCCACAAAGCATTTGCATCAGTCGTAATGCTCCCATTCCTAAAATCAATAGAAGCATTATCACTCAACATAAGAGCTGCACGCCCTAAACTCCCTGCAGAATCTGACTTATCCTGCGCTTTTTTCGCAGTAACTCTCACTCCATCTAATTTAACGCTGCCTCCAGATTCTGATCTCACTGCCACTCCTCTTTCGATAGAAATAGCTCCATAGTTCATGCTTATCTCACCAGCCTTACTTGCCAGACCAGCTGTAGCCAAGTTCCCAGTTACGTTAATTGCTGTACCCTGCAAATCAATCGATGATCCAGAATCTGCGAAAGCACCTACATAACGCGCATTAACTGCTCCTCCTGTCATCTTAAGCTTTCCACCAGTTTGCGCTTCCAGCCCAATTACAGAAGACTGAACCTTAGAGTTTTTACCCAAAACAACTTCTGCATAGTCTTCTGCAAACACAGCACTCACAGCCTTTAATGCAGTCAAATCAACATTATTTTGACTATCAGAAGAATCCGCACCACTAATGGTAACACCTTCTAACTTAATAACCGTATTCTTATTTTTCGCATGCATAGAATGTTGCGTGTTATCAGCTGTCTTCAGTGTCTTTCCTTGTATTGTATGCGATTGACCTCCACTACAGGTATAAGCACCATCTCTCTGTACACTATCACTACACTTAATAGAATTTGCAGATGCAAGAGCATTAGACTCTCCATTAGATGTCTGAGGGCTCTTAACTACTGGTAAAATACGCCCTCTAGGTCCACCCTCTGTCTTTTTAGGCGCAAGATCTGTTTTTTTAGATACAGTAGGAACAACACTAGTCTTCCCTAAATCTTTCTTAACTGCATCAAATGTTCCCGCCAAACTCTCCGATGTAGAAGCAGATACAACCTTACCCCCAATAGACCCTTCCACTCTCTTAGAAGAAGGACGTTTTTCAATCGCCAAACTCTCCGATGAAGAATTAACAACTGTAGCAGGAATATCCTCAGTTGCGGATTCTACAGCCACCGAATTATCCGATCTAGAAACTTCAGAAACAGAGGCAAGCTCAATTTCAGAAAGCGCTCCTTCTTCCATAGTTATAACAGATTCTGCAGTATCCGGATCACTCGGTGCAGGAATAGAGGAAGGTATAGCTTCAGGAAGCATATTAACCTCAGAAACTGAAGGGATTCCAGATAGGGAATTTAAATCCACATTAGAAGCAGAATCCACTATAGTATATTCTACTTCATTCTGGGAAGTCTCTCGACTCGGATCTACAAGAAGGGAAATAGCCACACTTTCATCTGTGGTCTGTAGATCTGTATAACGATCTAAATTTTTCCCCAAGGTATAAGGATCCTCCTCCCTTTCTCTTCCATCAACAGTCCTCCCAATTACCGAAATACTTAGTGGATTGGATGGATTATGTTCTGTAGTTTCAGGAGTTGAGATAGAAATTTCACCGGCTGGATCTTCTCTTGTAAGTACAGAACTTCCAACAGGTCCATTAACTTCCTCCACACCAAGAACTTCTACATCAGATCTCACCAATTCAGGCTCTACATCAGATCTCGCCAATGTAGCATTATCACCAAGTCTCATCGATGGTATAGAATCTTCCAACGAAACAAAATTAACAACTGGAGTAGATATTACTGAAGATTTTGGCTTTGAAGAAACCTTTTTATTTTCCTTATTTTCCAAGCTGAAAACCCACACGGTCTGATATTCATTTGTAGCACTCTGTCCACTTGAAGGTCTTCTTAAAGCAGTAGAAACTCGCATTGGACCAGAGGCCTTAAGAATATATTGATAAGGTGATCCCTGCAATGTAACATATTCATTAGCAAGTTTAAAAGAATTTTCTTGTGCTTGTCCATAAACTTGAATAATTTGAAGAGGGGCAGGTTTTTCCCTATTTTCCCCCTGTCCAGCTTGATTCCGTACACCTTGACGCTGAATTTTCTCTCCTTCTTTTAGCTTTCCATTTAAAGTGGCAATGATAGAATTATTATTTACATACACCTTCGTTGTTCCAGAAACATCGCCATAAATCAAAAGCCGATCAGACAAAAGCTTAGCGCTATCTGAATTAGTAGAAATAAAATCCACATTGACATAAAGCTTGGAATCTTCACTAGCAAGATAAACTGTACCTTGCCTATTTCCGATCTGCAGTGTTTGATAACCTTCATTTGAATCTCTTGGAGGCAAAAATGCAATACTACTACCAGAAAGACTTACAGATGAAATACATGAATCTATACAATTTTCATTTTTCTCCAACTGTTTATGATGAGTACTTTTTGTTAAATACAATTCTGAATCAGCCAAATGAAGCCCAACATTCGCTTTCTTATCAATATGAGCCGCACCTATAATTGAAGATTTATAAGCGTACATTAATAGATTAGAATGAGATCCAGCTTTCAAAAATAAATCACCTGAAAGAACAGTACCCTCTCCTAAAATGACAGCAGCACTTACATCACCACCATAAATAGCTATACCTTCTGGAATCCTAAGAGTAGCCTTTTTTAAAGAAACCACCTGCGATTTTCGATTACTGGACTCATTTCTTATGACTCTGTTTTCATCTGAAACTTCTCCCTCTTCTGAATTCGCCGTATTAAAATACATGCCATAAGAATTTTTCCCCATTATTTGAATAGTTGATTCTTTAATATAGGCGCTAACCTTAAAAGAATCTACACTCCCCCAATTATTATTTATATATTGCAAAAAACGACCATTCCCTACAATATGATTCATAGTAGAGTTAACATCACTAAAAGCATCCTCTGTAACATGATAAACATCATAAAGTGCATTCATTTCAAGCATTTGCTCCTTCGTATAAGCAATACCCAAAGAATTGTTATCGTCATTATGATCACCATCAATAATAAAACGAGAACTCAAAACACCAGCCCCGAAAGCACGATCATCCACTGGAGCGACTAAAAATTCATCAAAACCACCAGTAACCCACAGAGCAACTGCATCAGAGCCCTCAAAGTTTCCTTTATTAAAAGAAATAAAACCCCCATCTGACAGGAATATAAGACTTGAAGAACTTGTGGAATCAATATCATTTTGCGCCTCTCTCCCCTTTTTAAGGTTAATATTAACTTCATCCAGTTTCACAACCCCTTTATACCCCGATACAACTCCCAGCCCACCTTTATCAAGATTAATTGACCCAGATTGCATCAGCATTCCAGATCTGCCCGCACTTTGCAAACCAACCCCAACATTATAAAAATTCACTCTATCTAGAAAAACAAACGACCCCAAATCAGCAGAAGCTCCTATCTTAGTATAATAAATGCCCCCACCATGCATATAAATTCTTCCCTCGCTTTGAGCATCAACCCCAACTATAAATCTCTTAATATTTGACTTTTTTAGCGTAATTTTTGAATTAAGTGTTGCTAATATTCCTGCCCCAAATTTTGCATCCAGATAGCCATTTAAATTATTAGGATCATTATTTTCATTAGAATTTAAAACAATATTGCCTTCTGGAAAAGCTACACCCGTAATATATACTTTATCTAACTCAACAGTTGTACCTAAAACTGAATAAGAAACAACTTCATCACCGGCACTCCACAGGCTTTTCCGAGTAATCTTTCCTGTTGCATGCATAGCATTATCGCCAAAGTTCGACACACTAATAGCACTTCTCTTTATCTCATGAAAACCTCCATCAGAACAGACTATAGAGCTCAACAACTTATAAGCATAAGTATTAGAACACTGACCAGCTGCACCAGGGACGACAGCACCAACGCCACCAGGAATTCCACCAACACCAACGCCACCAGGAACTCCACCAACGCCACCAGGAACTCCACCAACGCCACCAGGAACTCCACCAACGCCACCAGGAATTCCACCAACACCAACGCCACCAGGAATTCCACCAACACCAACGCCACCAGGAACTCCACCAACGCCACCAACACCTGCTTGTTCTCCGCCAGCGCCTTGAACTTCAACGGCTTTTAATGGTTGAGAAGACACGGGTAATGTTGCTTGTGACAATTTAGGAAGAAAGCTGAATGAACCGCCTAAAGATGGTAGAATATGTGAAAATGAAGGAATATTAAACCAACCACTCCCCACAGAAACATCTACTCCTTGTAAAAAGAGGAAAGCACTTGTTGTTAGTGCGTACAAACGTGTACGCTTTTTAAATACATTGATCATATGTCAAAACTTTCTAAATAATGTTGCAAAAACACTAGAATTAAGTGAAAATGAGGTAAGTGAACGATTTGTAACATATGTTAGTCAACTTTACAACATAGTGTTATTTATTAACACTTCATTTTGTGCATAAAAATACCTAAATTAAGGTTTTTAAATGCATAACCCCTTGTAATATCAGATAAAAGGATAAAATCATGATGATAAAATATATGAAATGGATGACGTCTGTTTTACTGGTTGCAATTAGCTTTGCAACAGTTTTATGGACTCATACGAGTATTGCAAATACGAGTCCCAAGACGAATAATGTAACAATTAATCATGTTTCAGGCACGACTTCTGTTCCCGCTTCTCCGCAAAAGGTTGTTGTTTTTGATATTGCCGCGCTCGATAATATGAGTCGTCTTGGTATCAAAGCGGTTGTCGGCATTCCTGAAGGAAAAAAGCCTTCCTATCTGCAACAATTTGATGATGCAAAATATGAAAAAATTGGAACCCTTTTTGAACCGGATTATGAAAAAATTGCCACTCTTCAACCCGATTTGATTATTATTTCCTCCAGAACCCAAGCAAAATATAATGATTTATCAAAAATCGCTCCAACAATTGATCTCACAATAGGAAACGAAAATTCTCTTGAAGATATTAAACGAAATGTGTCTATCCTTGGAAAAATTTTTGGTAAAGAACAGGAAGCAGAAAAAGAAATTACAAAACTCAATGAAACTTTAGCTGAAGTCCGTAAAAATACCCAAGGAAAAGGCACTGGGCTCATCCTCATGACCTCTGGTGGAAAAATCAGTGCTTTAGGACCAAAGTCACGTTTTGATATTTTCCATTCTGCTTTTGGTATTGCTCCTGCAACCGATAAACTCACTGTACAAAAACATGGACAACTTATTTCTCCTGAGTTTATTCTTGAAACAAATCCTGATTGGTTGTTGGTGATTGATCGCGATGCTGCTATTGGACGGGAAGGACAATCTGCAGCACAACTGCTCAACAATGAACTTGTGCATCGCACAACAGCAAGTAAACAAAACCAAATTATTTATTTGGACTCTTGGAGCTGGTATCGTGCAAGTGGTGGTCTAACAGGACTCTTTGAAACTGCGCAGCAGATTAATGAAGCCTTTACAAAGAGCAAATAAGCACACGAAAGAGCTTGATTGCTATATGAATAAAATTTAAAAGCAGAGGTTGTTTATGAAACAACCTTTGTTTTTTGTTAAGTTTTGCGAGAAAATGACGTGAAGAATTATTGGATAACCATAACACTTCTAATTTTCTTATCCATCTTCAGTATTTTTGTTGGTTATTCTGATGTCACACCTTCTGACCTCTTTGCAGCCGATCCCCATGCGTGGTTTATTTTTTGGCAAACACGTCTTCCTCGTACCATTTCAGTCCTTTTAGTAGGCGCAGCACTTGCACTTTCAGGCATGATTATGCAACTGTTGACACGTAATCGCTTTATCGAACCATCGACCGCCGGAACCGTTGAATCTGCTTCCCTTGGCATTCTTTTTATTATGATTTTTCTGCCCGATATTCCTGTTTTAGGAAAAATGGTCGTTGCGACAATCTTTGCCATGACAGGCACTTTACTTTTTATGTTTTTATTGCGCCGCCTTCCTCTAAAATCTGCTCTCATTATCCCCCTTACAGGGATTATGCTAAGCTATATTATTGGCTCTTTAACCAATGCCATTGCAGATTATGAAATGTTACTTCCTTCTCTTCAAGCCTATTTATTTGGTAGTTTTGCCATGATTCTTGAGGGAAAATATGAACTTTTATGGCTATCCCTTCCCCTTTGTATTCTGGCCTATTGTACTGCTGATCGCTTCACAGTTGCAAGCTTAGGAGAAGATTTAACCAACAACCTTGGATTGAATTATCGTGTTGTCATGTTTTTTGGTCTTTTTATTATCGCCTCGATCACTGCTGTTGTTGTTTGTACTGTCGGCCGTATTCCTTTTGTTGGATTGATTATTCCAAATATTGTTTCAAGTTTCATGGGAGATAATATGCGCTATACTGCTCCTTGGGTAGCTATTAGCGGCGCCGGATTGGTCTTGATTTGTGATCTTTTAGGACGAATCATTCATCCTTCTCTTGAAATTCCCATCAGCACTATAATGGGGGTAGTTGGTAGTTTTATTTTTATGATACTGCTTTTACGCTGGAGAAAGCGTCTTGGATAGAAGAAAAAAAACAATATGTGTATTAACAACGCTTATCATCATAGCATGTACTGTTATTAGTCTTTACATGGCGTGGAATATTAATGTTTATACATGGACATTTCGTTTTACAAAACTTTTCTCTTTGCTTCTTATTGCCTATGCGATAAGCGTTTCTACAGTTTTATTTCAAACAATCACGAATAACCGTCTTCTGACCCCTTCAATTATGGGATTTGATCAGCTTTATATTTTAATAAAGACTGTCTTGATGTATTTTGTAGGTTCTCTTTCTTTACCCTTTTTAAATGAAGAAGGACAACTCATTCTCGAAGCCCTCATTCTCATTCTTTTTTCAATAAGCCTTTTTCGCTGGCTCTTTTCAGGAAGCTTAAAAGGACTTCACTTGACGCTTTTAATGGGGGTTATTTTAGGTGGCTTTTTTTTTAGTTTACGGATGTTTATGCAATTGCAACTCAATCCAGACCAAATGATGAATTTAACGGATATTATGTTTGCAAATTTTAATAAATTTAATACATCCCTCATAAGCTTTGCCACACTCATTGTTTTCATTGTGAGTTTTATTGGATGGCATTCCCGTCATCTCCTTGATATTTTGGCTTTAGGACGTGAAAATGCTCTCAATTTTGGTGTTAATTACCAAAAAAGTGTGACAGCTATCCTTATTTTTATTTCCATTCTTGTCTCTATTTCCACCGCATTAGTAGGCCCTGTCACCTTTTTTGGGTTGTTAGTTGCCAATCTTTCCTATGAACTTTCTCCTCAAGCAAAACACAGTGTCGTTGTGCCGATTGCAATATTATTAGCGATTATTTGTTTGGTGGGGGGACAATTTATTTTAGAGCAAATTTTTCACATGGCAGGACGTTTAAGTTTTATCATTGAGTTTTGTGGAGGGATTGTTTTCTTAATATTACTGATGAAGGGAAAACTAAAATGATTGAAATCAATCACATTTCCAAGGCTTACGGAGCACGATTGATTATTGATAATTTATGCCTTCATCTGCCCAAAGGGGGGATTATTTCTCTCATTGGCCCTAATGGTTCGGGAAAATCAACTCTTTTAATGCTGATAAGACGTCTTTTACCACACCACCAAGGAACAATTCATATCGACGGCTTTAATATTGATAAAGTACCCCATGATATTTTGGCTCAAAAGCTCTCAATTTTACGTCAAGATAATCCTTTATCCTTCCGATTAACTGTGTATGATTTAGTGAGTTTCGGACGCTATCCTTATTCGAAAGGCTGGTATACACATGAAGATAAACAATTTGTCGACAGTGCACTACGCTATCTCGGCTTACAAGATTTAAAAGACTGTTTTTTAGATGAACTTTCTGGAGGGCAGCGTCAACGCGCTTTTATCGCCATGGTTATTTGCCAAGATACTGATTATCTTCTCTTAGATGAACCATTAAACAATCTGGATATGAAACATGCCGTTTCTATGATGAAACAGCTACGCCGCACAGCTGATGAACTGAAAAAAACCATCCTTATTGTCATGCACGATATTAATTTTGCCTCATCTTACTCAGATATGATTGTAGCGCTGAAAAATGGGAAAGCGGCCTATTGTGGAACTCCAAAAGAAATTATGCAACCCGAAATTCTTAAAGATATTTACGATGTCGATATTCAAATAAAAACAATCAATGACATCCCTATCGCTCTTTATTATCGGTAATCATAAAGACTTTTTGCGTTTGCCTACACCACAGAATCTGCTAGAAATATTAAAATTAACTTATTGGGGAATAGTTTAATGGTAGAACAGCGGACTCTGACTCCGTCAATCTTGGTTCGAATCCAAGTTCCCCAGCCAAATTTAGGGTTGTTGTAGCTTGCTGTAGCTTGCCACCAGGTTTTGCTGTAGCTTGCCACCAGGTTTTGCATAATTTGACAGCAGGTTTTGCATCAATTTATTTTTTTTCGAAGGGTTTTTAAGGGGTTCTCAAAGGGGCTTCAAAGGTTGTTTAAAGCCTCTTTAATGAGTCTTTATTTTTCTCTCTTATAAGGTCGCAATTTTTGATGATGAGTTCTTGAGCTGGAATCATATTATTTGAGAAGCAGCGTATATAAGATGTGTTCACCTCTTTGAGCATAAATTGACTAATAGT
>NZ_NAAI01000018.1 GCF_018155095.1 Bartonella queenslandensis
TCCTCCTTGGAGAGCGGCATAGCGAAGATGAGCACCGCTATAACCATATTGATGAGGCGCGTTTTCAGAGGATAAAGTTCCTGTGCTTCCATAGGTGTATAAGAAGAAACCGTTCTGTTTTTCTTGTTGTTTTCCTACGACAGATGTTCTGAGATTGGCTAACAAGGCATTTTGTTTTGCTATATCTGTCAATCCACTATAGAAGAGGGCATTGGGCATGACCAAATAGCTTGCCATTTGTGCTACAGGTGCTTCTACTGTTGAATTAGGACCAAGAAATTCTTTATGTAAGCGAAAATCCCAGAAATTTTCCTCCTTTTCATCAAAGAGACTTTGTTCAATATTCGCTTTGCCATGGCTTGATTCTGATCCGTAACCAGTTAGCGTATATTTGTAAGGAGAGCCACCTCTTGTGATATAGCCATGGGCTAATTTGAAGGAATTTTCATCAGCTTTTCCAGAAACTTGGATCAGTGAAATCCCACTACTGTTCGATGGGGCAGAAGCATTTATGACACTTTCTTTATCTCCTAAATCGCTTTTGATGTACACGGTTGTGCTTCCTGAGACATCGCCATGAATGAGAAGCCGATCGGTTTCTTGCTCTGTTATTGGTGTGCCATCAGTCCATTTTATATTGAAATAAATTTGTGCATTGCCTGTTGCATTATAGACGGCTTCGGTATCTGGTTTTCCAGAGCCTATATGTAATGTGTGGTAATGATTTTCTGTTGGCTCTTTAAAAATAAGAGAACTGTTTTCGAGATCTAGAACAGAAATATCAGAGCGTGATCTTTGAGCGATATCAAGCAGATTACCCTCAGCATCTTTTTCTTGTGTGCTGTTTTTTAAGATCCATTGTGTCCCATTTTTCAGGTCAAATCGTACGTTTCTCTCTTGTGCAATGTTTGCTCTGCCTTCTAAAGTTGAATGATCTGCATTTAAGGTGAAGCTACCGGTGGATATTTTCTTTATGTTTTCATCATTCCAGATATTTTCCTCTTGCCAAGAGATTTTGTCCCAAAAAATATCATCATCTAATAATACATCAGCATGGATTTTTGAATCTTTAAGATTGAGCGTACCGATTGATAGAGTAGGAATATCTCCAATGTTCTTTTTAGCAAGAGCTCCAACGACAATTCCAGTGCCATTGTCAACATGAAGCTCTGTATTGGCCAGATTGACTTCATTATTTCCATATGTTTGTAGGTCATCTAATTCATCTGTATTGGTTTTCAATAAAGCCATCAGTTGTACACCTATGTTTCCTGCTTTTGCCAAAGTATTTGCTAGGCCAATCTTTCCCCCGCCTATTGCGGATAGTGCAACTTTTTTTACGTCTATTTGATTTTTAGTACCATTCTTCATTTTAATTGAGGCACCACCGGCTGCACCAAGAGCAAGATCAAAGTTTTTAATTATTGTATTACCATTTAATTCAATTTTGCTTTCAGACTCGTAGGAGCCTACAGCAACGGTTATGTTTTCACTCTCACCACCTATTATTGTTAGATCTCCACTGGTGATTTTGCTTCCACCATCTGCATAAAGACCTTCATCAACATTTTGAATGATTGTTTTGCCTGTTAAGTTAATTTCACTCTCAGCGCCTTCTGTCGTTAGACCAGAGCGCTCTGTGTCGAGTCCTGAATTGATTCTTTTCCCACCAGTAATTGTTAAATTTTCGCTGGTGATTTTGCCGCCATCAACTGCTCTAAGACCGTTTAAAGTGTTGTCGATTGTTGTATTGCCATGCAATTCAATTTTGCTCTTCTTACCAAGTGCAAGTGTGCCGGTTCCTATACCATCTGTTGTGAGCGTAACATCTGTGGCATCGATTTGTCCCTCGTGTTCTGTAAGCAATGCAACATTGCCACTTTTTGTAGTTGCACTTCCTCCTATCATTACAATTTTTGAATCTGAATCGCTTGCATAGATACCCTCTCCATGAGATGATATGACCGTAGTATTGTTTAAAGTAATGGAACTTCCCTGTTTTGCATATACTCCATCGCTTTCGCTTTCAAATGATCCTCCAGAGATTGTTATCGTTGAGTGATTATCTGCGACTATGGCATTTGTTGCTTGAGAGATTTTTACATTTGTTAAAGCAACTGTACTTTTATTTGCAGATACTCCTATGTTTAGTCGTGCATCATCCTTAACGCTTGATATTATCACATTTTCTAGTTTGTTTTCTTCTCTCTTACTGTTCTGGAAGGCAGCACCATTGTAGAAAGCTTTAATGTTCCCCCCCGTCATGCTGATTGCACCACCATCTTTTGCAAGCAGTCCATCGTCCTCAGATGATGTAATTTGATTAATGTTGGTTAAGGCAACGATACTGTTGTCTGTAGAAACTATTGTGGCTAGTTTTGCATCAAATGATCCTCCAGAGACCGTTATTGTAGAATCATTATTGGCAGAGATGGCGTTTCCTGCTTGTTTTACGATTACATTTGTTAAAGCAACTGTACTTTTATCTGCTGCTATTCCATTTTTGATTAGCGCGTCGTCTTTACCACTTGATATGGTCACATTTTCCAGTTTGTTTTCTTTTCTCTTACTATTCTCGAAGGCAGCACCAGCTTTAAAAGATTTAATGGCTCCTCCCGTCATGCTGATTGCACCACCATTTTTTGCAAGCAGTCCATCGTCCTCAGATGATGTAATTTGATTAATGTTAGTTAAGGCAACGATACTGTTGTCTGTAGAAACTATTGTGGCTAGTTTTGCATCAAATGATCCTCCAGAGACCGTTATTGTAGAATCATTATTGGCAGAGATGGCGTTTCCTGCTTGTTTTACGGTTACATTTGTTAAAGCAACTGTACTTTTATCTGCTGCTATTCCATTCATGATTAGCGCGTCGTCTTTAACACTTGAGATGATCACATTTTCTAGGCTGTTTTCTTTCCTCTTACTGTTTTCAAATTTAGCACCAGCGATGGCAGCTTTAATAGAGCCTTCAGTCATAGAGATTGCTCCACCGTTTTGTGCAAAAAGTGCGGTATCTTCAGATGATGTAATTTGATCAATGCTGGTTAAGGTAACCATACTGTCGTTTTCAGAAGCTATTGTTGCTAGTTTTGTATCAAAAGATCCTCCAGAGACCGTTATTGTAGACTCATTATCGGCAAGGAGGGCATGGGTTACTTGCGTTACTTTTACATTTTTTAAATCAACTGTACTTTTATTTGCATTGATTCCATTCTTGAGCAGCGTATCTTTTTTATCACTTGATATAGTCACATTTTCCAGTTTGTTTTCTTTTCTCTTACTGTTCTCAAATTTAGCACCAATTTCTGAAGTTTGAATGGTTCCCCCCGTCATGCTGATTGCACCACCATCTTTTGCATAAAGTCCGGAGTTCTCGGATGTAATTTGAACGCTGTTGTTTAAAGTAATGGTGCTACCATTATAAGCGCTTACGGCTATCTTTTTCGTCTCAAAAGATCCTCCAGAGATTGTTATTGTCGAATTATTATCGGCAGATACGGCATTATTTGCTTGCGTCACTTTTACATTTTCTAAAGTGACTGTACTTTTATTTGCATTGATTCCATTCAAGAGCAGCACATCTTCTTTATTACTTGAGATGGTCACATTTTCTAGTTTGTTTTCTTCTTTCTTACTGTTATCGAAGATAGCACCAGCGAAGGCAGCTTTAATGGTTCCTCCCGTCATGCGGATTACGCCATCTTCTTTTACTCCAAGCCCAATTTTACTATCGCTGATTTTTGTATCTCCAAGCAATTCAATCACACTGTTAGAGCCTTTAGAAAATGCACCAAATCCATTGGTAATTTTAATATTAGCGTTAGGGTCATCAGGTTTTATATCTATTCCGTCTCCATTTGTTGCTAAAGTAACATTTGTGACTGTAATATGTCCGCCATTCTCTGCAGATAATGCTGCAAATTCCCCCGTGATATTTCCCCCAGTCATTGTGATTGTGGATTGTGAGTCTTTTGAATAAAGTCCAACATTACCAGATGTAATTTGTGCATTGTTTAAAGTAATGGTGCTACCCTTTAGAGCAGCTATTGTCACATCTTTTGCATTAAACGACCCTCCAATGATCGTTATTGTAGAGTTATTATCGGCAAATACGGCATTGGTTGCTTGCGTCACTGTTACATTTTCCAGTTTATTTTCAGTGCTATGACTGTTGAAGAAATGAACGCCAGTGTTGGAAACTGTAATCGTTCCCCCAGTCATTTGAAGTACGGCATCATCTTTCGCTTCAAGACCAAAATGGATGTCAGAATCAGTGCCTTTAATGGTCGTTTTGTCTCCCGTTAATTTAATTGCACTGCCTTTGCCTTCAGCGCTTATAACGTAGATATTTGTGTCTTTATTTCCAGTTACCTTCAAATCAGTTCCGGTGATTTGACCACCTTTTAGGGCGTGAAGAGTCTCATAGGTGTCATCGTTAATAATCTCTTTTGTCTCTCCAGAAACTTCAAGAGATTTAGCATGGACATTGAATTGAATGTTAAACAACACAATAGCTGCTGTCGCCATAGATGACAGAAGGGATTTTTTATACACGAATGCTCTCCTTTTAAAGCCCCCAATATTCATTTCCCCGCAGTCTTCAAAAGAAGAATAGAAAATAGATATTGCTTTTCGTTAATTATTCATATGTAGCTCTGATAATTTATTTTGCGTTTGCTGTCAAAATGAAAATTTAATTTTCAAAATATATAATTAATATCATAATGTATTTATAACTTATGTGATTGTTATATATTATAATATTTGTAGTAATACTTATATTTTTTAGGAATTGGTAAAGTATTATGATACCATATGCATTTTTATTATTTATTTCTTTTAAATTATTTATGAAAAAATTTTTATTGAATGTGTTTAGCCTTAATGCAAAAAGAGCTTATTGTTCAAATATAATGCTAATATACGCATTGCTTATGTGTTTTTTTATGGAGACATTTGATATCATACCAACATTTCTAGGTTTTTGATAGAATTAGCGGCATGTTTTTGAGCGCAAGGTATTATGTTGATGTATGGTAAGAAAAACATATTGCATGCTAAATCTCAGTAAATGAAGGCGTTTGAAGCTGAATGCTTGAAGTGAATGCTTCTTTCATCGCATTGAAATTATACATGTCGTAAGAAATCATTATTTTGTGCTTTTGACATAATCTCTGACAACAAAATGGAAAAATATTTTTAGAAGCTTGTTATAATAATTAAAATACGTAACGTTTTTAGGTTGCCCCTTTTGTGAGATATAAAATTGAATATATAGTAATCATTACGACTGTTTTTGCTCTTTCTGTCCGTTTTAATTTTGAATCTATAAAAAATATGAGAGATCTTATAATACGTTAATGGATGCGGTGGTGAAAGAAAAGTTGCTTACAATAGATTATACTGCCATCACCATAAGTTGATCCTCAACCATAGCGTTTGAATTCTGGTGATGATAATCGGCTATTTAACAGGAAATCGTAGTTAAAAATTAATGAGCAGTGCCTATTCCATAAAAGTACAGAAAGTGACTTCGTTATGAGAAACAAGGTGGATACATAACAAAATCACCCTCGAAGCACCAGATAAGGGAAAGGAATCATGGGAAGATTAAATTTACGAGAAACAGAAAATCAAAGGATCAACTTAACCATTTGATCGATGTTGAAGAGTATTGAGACCAAAATCAAAAGTTCGCACTTTGGTGTGGAGGTAAGGAATAGGTGCAAGTTGCATCAATTGCGGGAGTCCAGCAATAGGGTAATGTTTACTCAATTCCTCAAACGCTCCTCTTTTTGATAATGTCCTTGAATAATGTGCTTAGGATACGGAAAAACTATTAGTCAATTTATGCTCAAAGAGGTGAACACATCTTATATACGCTGCTTCTCAAATAATATGATTCCAGCTCAAG
>NZ_NAAI01000019.1 GCF_018155095.1 Bartonella queenslandensis
TCCTCCTTGGAGAGCGGCATAGCGAAGATGAGCACCGCTATAACCATATTGATGAGGCGCGTTTTCAGAGGATAAAGTTCCTGTGCTTCCATAGGTGTATAAGAAGAAACCGTTCTGTTTTTCTTGTTGTTTTCCTACGACAGATGTTCTGAGATTGGCTAACAAGGCATTTTGTTTTGCTATATCTGTCAATCCACTATAGAAGAGGGCATTGGGCATGACCAAATAGCTTGCCATTTGTGCTACAGGCGCATGCACATTTGCTTCAGGGTTAGATCCAGAACCTGGGTTAGAGCCGGATTCTGGATTAGAACCAGAACCTGGGTTAGAATTAAGAAATTCAGGTTGTAGGCGAAAATCCCAAAAATTTTCATCCTTTTCATCAAAGAGGCTTTGTTCAATATTCGCTTTGCCTTGGCTTGAGTTTGGTCCATAGGCACGGAGCATATATTTATCAGGAGAACCGCCTATTGTGGTATAGCCATGAGCTAGTTTGAAGGAATCTTCTTCGGCTGTTCCAGAAACTTGTATAAGAGATAGTCCCCGTACATTTTTCTCAACATCAGAAATATTTTTTTGAGTGCTGTTCCCTTTTAAATTAACAAGAACATTTGTATGTCCTGAAACATTCCCATTAATTAGAAGCCGATCGGTTTCTTGCTCTGCTATTGGTGTGCCATCAGTCCATTTTGTATTGAAATAAATTTGTGCATCGCCTGTTGCATTATAGACGGCTTTGGTATCTGGTTTACCAGAGCCTATATGCAATGTGTGGTAATGATTTTCTGTTGGTTCTTTAAAAACAAGAGAACTGTTTTCGAGATCCAGAACAGAAATATCAGAACGTGATCTTTGAGCGATATCAAGCAGACTACCCTCAGCATCTTTTTCTTGTGTGCTGTTTTTTAAGATCCATTGCGTACCATTTTTCAGGTCAAAGCGTACGTTTCTTTCTTGTGCAATGTTTGCTCTGCCTTCTAAAGTAGAATGATCTGCATTTAAGGTGAAGCTACCGTTGGCTATCTCCTTAACTTCTTTACCATCCCACAATTTTTCATCTGGCCAAGAAATTTTGTTCCAAAAAATACCATCATCTAATAATACATCGGCATGGATTTTTGAATCTTTAAGATTGAGCGTACCGATTGATAGGGCAGGACTATTTTCAATGCTTTTTTCAACAACAGCTCCAACAAAAATCCCTGTATCATTGTCAATATGAAAAATTGCACAGTTTAAATTGATTTCATTGCTATGATATTTTTCTGGATCACTTGGGTCAAGAGGGTCATTATCAGTAAAATTTGCGAATTGTAAGCCAGAAACTCCTGCTGTTGCAGAAAGATTTGTGAGATCTATGTGACCGCCATTGATCACGATTAATGCAACTTTTTTTGCTTCTATGTTATTTTTAATGTCATTACCCGTTTTAATTGTAGCATCTTCATTTGCAGAGAGGCCCAAATCAACGTTCTGAATAGTTGTGTTCCCATTTAATTCAATTTTGCTCTCAGTCTCCCAAGTGTTTACACCAACGGTTACTTCTTCGGATTCACCACCGATTATTGTTAAATCTCCACTGGTGATTTTGCCTCCACCGTCTGCATAAAGACCTTCATCAAAATTTTGAATGATTATTTTGCCCATTAGATTAATTTCACTAGATTCTCCTGCCCATACACCTGACTGTACTTCGAGAGTGTTGAAATTGATAGCTTTTCCACCGGTAATAGTTAAATTTTCGCTGGTGATTTTGCCACCAAGGCTTGCTCCAAGACCGTTAAAAGTATTGTTAATCATTGTATTGCCATGCAATTCAATTTTGCTCTTCTCACCATACGCAAGTGCACCAGTCCCTGTGCCATTGGTTGTGAGCGTAACATCTGTGGCATCGATTATTCCTTTGTTTTCTGTGCGCAATGCAAAAGAATGTTCATTTTTCGTTGTTGTACTTCCTCCTATCATTATAATTTTTGAATCTGAACCGTCTGCATAGACACCATTTCTCTGAGATGATGTGACCGTAGTATTGTTTAAAGTAATGGAACTTCCCTGTTTTGCAGATACTCCATCATTTGCGCTCTCAAATGATCCTCCAGAGATTGTTATTGTTGAGTGATCATCTGCGACTATGGCATTCCTTGCTTGAGAGACGGTCACATTGTTCAAAGTGACTGTGCTGTTGTTAGCACTTATTCCTTTGTTCATAATGGTGTCAAAGGGGGTATTGGATTCGAATGATATTTTCACATTTTCTAGGCTGTTTTCAGTACTATTACTATTGAAGAAGTAAACGCCAGTGTCGACAACCGTAATAGTTCCCCCAGTCATTTGAAGTATCGCATTATCTTTTGCTTCAAGACCAAAACGGATGTCAGAATCAGTGCCTTTAATGGTTGTTTTATCTCCCGTTAATTTAATGGCACTGCCTTTGCCTTCAGTGCTTATAACGTAGATATTTGTGTTTAAGCTTGAATTTGTGTCTTTATTTCCAGTTATCTTCAAATCAGTTCCGGTGATTTGACCACCTTTTAAGGCGTGAAGAGTCTCATAGGGGCCACCGTTAATCTCTCTTTTCTCTCCAGAAACTTCAAGAGATTCAGCATAGACATTGAATTGAGCGTTAAGCAGTATAATAGCTGCTGTCGCCATAGATGACAGAAGGAATTTTTTATACACGAATACTCTCCTTTTAAAGCCCCCAATATTCACTTCCCCGCCGAACTTCAAAAGAAGAACAGAAAATAGATATTGCTTTTCGTTACTTACTCATACAATAGCTTTGATAATTTATTTTGCATTTTCTGTCAAAATTAAAGTTTAATTTATATTTAAATACGAAATATTTAAGTTTACTTTGTAATGTATTTTTCAGTATATGTAAAAAGTAATTTTTTCATATTTACGGTAATATGATAGAGCTCTGATAGTGGTATTTTATGAGATTTTTGTTGAAGGCATACATTATTTGATGCCAATCCTCGTTGGTTTATAATTAAAGAAATACCATGAATAGAAAAGATAGTAAAAAAGAAAAAATAATGTAAAGAAGAGAAGTATTTTTAAAGCTGTATATTTTCAAAAAAGAAGAGTTTCTCTTGTTTTAAAGTTAATACAGAGTAAATCTTTTTGTGTGTAGTTTGACAGTAGGTTTTGCATTAAGTGGGAAGAGGTGGGATTAGTTAGGAATACGTGATAATTTGTTGTTTTTATGTATAAAATTTAGCACTAAAAGCGCGTTTTGTCAAAATAGATTTTGACACCTAAAATGATCAAAAAATGCGAAAAATGGTAAAAAGCGCGTTTTCATGGTAAAAGTGAGAGAAAGCTTTGAAAGGTCTTTGAAGACCCTTTGAAGATTTTTAAAAAAATCTGTGAAAGCCCAGAAAACCGCCTTTGAAGCCCCTTTGAAAACCCCTTTAATTTTTTAAAAAGACGTGAATTTTAAAAATGAATTGCTGCAAAACCGGCTGTCAAATTGTGCAAAACCCGATGACAAGTGTAGTTTGACAGTATGTTTTGCATTAAGTGGGAAGAGGTGGGATTAGTTAGGAATAGGTGATAATTTGTTGTTTTTATGCATAAAATTTAGCATTAAATGCGCGTTTTGTCAAAATAGATTTTGACACCTAAAATGATCAAAGAATGCGAAAAATGGTAAAAAGCGCGTTTTCATGGTAAAAGTGAGAGAAAGCTTTGAAAGGTCTTTGAAAATCCTTTGAAGATTTTTAAAAAGTCTGTGAAAGCCC
>NZ_NAAI01000020.1 GCF_018155095.1 Bartonella queenslandensis
TTAAAGGGTAAACAGTTTAGTGGTTCTTTAACGAGTGGTAGAACGTTTGCAATAGGCTATAAAGGTGTTGTTTTTGATCCGCAGGTTCAGATTATTTATCAGCATCTTCAGTTTCATCAAGCGCTTGATGTTGATCATCTTGATGTTGATTTAGGAAAATTTCATCAATGGGTGGGGCGTGTTGGAGGACGTTTAAGCAAGACGCTAGGTGTTTCTGAAAAGGGACATGAGGTTTCTTTTTATAGTAAGCTTTCTTATTTGCATAGTTTTGAAAATAAGCAATTTGTTTCTTTTAAAAAAGATTTTCAGTTAGGTTCTTTTGGCTCTTCTTTGGAAGCAGGACTTGGGTTTAATGCGCGTCTTTCTTCAAAACTTTCTTTTCATGGAGATGTTACTTATCAGCATGGGTTAAAGAAAGTTGGTTTTTCTGGAGCGAGTTTCTCTGCAGGATTGCGCCATCTTTTTTAGTAATTTGTTTCTTTTAAAAAAGATTTTCAGTTAGGTTCTTTTGGTTCTTCTTTGGAAGTAGAACTCGGGTTTAATGCGCCTCTTTCTTCAAAACTTTCTCTTCATGGAGATGTTACTTATCAGTATCGGTTGAAGAAAGTTGATTTTTCCGGAGCGCGTTTCTCTGCAGGATTGCGCCATCTTTTTTAGCTATACCTAAAATATATGGTAATTTATATATCATTATATAGTTTTATATTAAGTATTAAATTAAATATTTCTTTTTATATTTATTTTATTTTAAGAAGTTTGTAGGTTAAATATAGATTATTATTCTTCACTGAATAACAGTAGGGGAATAGGAGCAAGAAGAGTTATGGTTTATATATTTCACAAACATGTATTTTTATGCAACTTTACAACAGCTATTCTTTATTTTTTACAGGTTACTTATGTTAGTGCTGCGGGATCTGCAAGTGATCGAAGAGGGGTGTTTTATAATTGTGATGATAGAAGAATACATCTTCTCTCAAATAAAGTTTATTACTTAAAAAGTTCTCAGGAGGCGTCTGCTAGTACTGCACCTATTGCAGCTATATATGTAGAAAAGGCAGGGACTATTGTTGATGCATTTCAGGTAACAGTTTATGGCGATAATCCAGATAAACTATCTGCTTATGGTGCGTATGTAAGAAATGGTGGAAGACTTAATCTAGCAGCTTCAGATTTTAAGGATATACCTGCTCTTCGTGCTCAAGATGCAGTTATTAGCATGACATTCGGTGAAATTAAGGGAACTTCACATGCTATTTATGCCTGGGGGAGAGAAGCGAATATTACTTTAGAGAGTGTAAATATCGATATTGAGCCTGATAACTCGAATGTAAAAGGGATCGGGATTGTGAGTGGTTTTGGTGCAATAGTTAGAATGTTAGACGGTACCGTTAATTTTAACCAGATTGGCTCATTTTCAACTCAGTTTGAGGGACGCTATTTTCTTGATAATATAGCTATTATGGGACGAGGAAGGAGGGAGGAATCGGGAACAAGTGGTGATAGTGCTATGGGGGAATTGCCGGAAGCTTTTGAGGTTTTTCAAGGAGGTGATGTTTATTCGAAAAACAGTTATTTTCATCTTAACTCTATGCATGCATTCGTGATTAAAAACTTTTCAGGTTATGTCGATGATAATGGCAGGTTAATTCAAAGATATCTCTTACCAAATGGCTTTAAAAATACGAATATTAAGATAGAAAAAAACAATATTTCTGTTCAGGGTGAGGGAGCACATGGTTTGTATTTTAATGTTTTAGCTCCAGAAAATTTTACTAAAATATTTGGACAACGAAATAATGAAAAAAATTTAGAAACAAAAAAAGTTATCACGGGGAGGGCATTTGTTCATTTAACAGAGACAAATATAACAGTTCCGGATGGGATTGCGATTTATGCGAAGGGGAATAAAGACTATGAAGTAAAAGGTACTCTTGAATTATCAGATGAAACAAAAATCTCTGGTGATTTGTTGCTAAAAGCTGAAAATAATGCTTCGCTATCGGTGAAAGCAAATTTTTCTTTTCTTACAGGAGGGACGCGTGTTGACGATAAATCAACTGTTGATTTAGAGTTAACGCATTATTCAAAATGGTATCTTACCAAAAGTAAATACAACGGTTTACAGGAATCTGTTTCATCACTTTCTTCCCTAAACCTTTCTAATAGCACATTGATCTTTGATGAAGATAGTGGTTATCAAACTCTGCGCATTGGAAAAAAAACAGATATAGATGTAAGAGATAACATTTCAGATTCAACAGATAAGAAAGTCTACAGTGCTGAGGGAAACGCTCAGATTAGATTGAGTGCATTTTTGAGTGATGAGGGGATGTTTGATTCCCAAAAGACGGATCGTATATTGATCTATGGTGATGTTTCTGGAACGACATTCATTCATGTGCAAAATTTTCCAAAATATACACGTAAAGAAGTGCATGAGGGAAGAGATCAAAGCATTTCACTCATTCAAGTTGCTGGAACAGCGCAGGCAGGTTCTTTTCGACTCACCAATGGTTATGATGGTTATACTACGGTGAAAGGTTTTCCTTATCAATATCGTATTCGTGGTTATGGTCCAGGTTCGCCCTTTGGAGAAGCGGATGCTACGCAAAGATTAGTGGAAGGTGAGGGGGATTTTTGGGATTTCCGACTCGAAGGGATCTATATTTCTCCTAAATTAGGTTCTTATCATGGTCCATTTGGTAAACCTTCTTCGTTTTCATTATCTTACCCTGTTGACCCTCCACCTTCCGATCCACTTTCTCCATCGTTTATGTCTGACCCGCCTTCTTCTGCATCTTCTGATCTTGTTGACCCTCCACCTTCCGATCCACTTTCTCCATCGTTTATGTCTGACCCGCCTTCTTCTGCATCTTCTGATCTTGTTGACCCTCCACCTTCCGATCCACTTTCTCCATCGTTTATGTCTGACCCGCCTTCTTCTGCATCTTCTGATCTTGTTGACCCTCCACCTTCCGATCCATTTTCTCCATCGTTTACCTCTGACCTGCCTTCTTCTACATCTTCCGATCCTGTTGCTCCTCCACCTTCCGATCCACTTTCTACGTCGCTGCCATCTGAACCATCTGTTCCGGAATCTCCTTCATCTACAGATTCTGATCCTGTTGTTCTTCCTTCTGAACCGGTTGAACCAAAGTCTTCTACGTCCTCTGATGCTTTGGATCCTTCATCTAATCCTCCCATGCCGCTTGATGTTCAGCCGGAGCTAGGTATTAGAGCTGTTGTTCCTCAATTGCCAACGTATCTTCTTTTGCCCAATGCTTTGTTTCATGCTGGTTTGATGGATATGACTACGCAAAATAAAAAGTTGGAGACAATACGGGGTGCTTTTCATTCTTCTTGGAAAGAAGATGAAAACGCAGCTTTTTTTCTGCGTGCTTATGGGGGGAGTCATCATTATGCTTCCAATTTATCTGCT
>NZ_NAAI01000021.1 GCF_018155095.1 Bartonella queenslandensis
TGGTTGAAGCGTTTTTTTACCCGCGAAAAGCTCACAGAGAGTGCCAAGGCTGGTATGGAACAAGCCGGCGAAGATCTGGCTAATCGGATTGTCGATGGCTTTATGTCGTCCATCTCACAATTGATGAATTATTGTAAATCGTTGCCTCACCGCATTAAGGGGTGGATTGGTTCCATTGATGTCAGAGAGTTTTTGCCAAGTTTTTTAGGAGGAAAAACAGCAATTCAGCCCATAGCACAATTTGCGGGGGCTGCTCCTGTAAATGCATCGGCGAGAGAACAAAGAGACAAAGACCGTTCTCCCATCACCCACAATCAAAATGTTACAGTGCATGTTAATGGGGCGCGTGATCCCATGGCCACTGGTCGTGCGGTTGCCCATGCTTTGCAACGGGCACGCGCTAATGCACTGCATGGCGGGACAGAGTAATGACACAATGAGGGGAGGGCGCAATGATAGGAGAGATGCAATGATAGGTTTCGAAAGAGATGACGTGCTGGAAGGGATACAATCAAGGGGAGGGCGTCTATGAGAGATCCTTTGCTGATGTTAGGTCCACATCTCTTTTATGTGGACTGGCTGAATTTCCAATCCTTTGAGGAAGAGTTTTCTGCCTCCTGGGTTTGCCTAGAGCGTTTTGGTGAGGCTCCTGGTTTGCAATTTACTGGCTATGGCAATGATCCCAAAACCATCCACGGGGTATTGTTTCCAGAAGAGTTTGGGGATCGTGTCGCTCTTGATGCCATCACCAGAACCATTCGTGCCGCCAAGCCCGTTCAGATGATCCGTTGGATGAGTGACAACGGCTATAGTGCCATTCTCCATGGATCTGTGGTGATCACCAGTGTCACGAAAGATCACGACTATATTAGTCGCTCTGGTCAATCGGGGCGCATTCGCTATGCCATTCGCTTGTTACCGTTTTTTGACGGCGGAAAACCACAAGGTCAATATCAGGTGGGACAATACCAAGGGAGATATGATCAATATTCCCAAGGGGAACAAACGCCATGAAGATACCAGAAAAGCATCTCGTGGTAGAGCTAGAGGATATGAGTCTTGATCTGATCTGCTTTCAACATGCTATGGCTGTGTTAGGGGATCGTTCACAAGTTGGAGCTCTCAAGGGTTATTGTGAGGCCACTTTACAAGCCAATCTAGGTATTGCGAGATGTGGTGCCCTATTGCCGCGGGGCTTAAAGGTCATTCTGCCTGAATTTGTTAGCCAAGAAAAGAACAGCGTGGTGAGAAGGCTATGGGATTAATGCGCACACATCCCTTTATTGAAGTAAGAGTTGGGGAAAAACTTGTCCATGAGGTTTTTTACCAGCGTCTTTTAACGGCAACCATTACGGACCATGCTGGCAATGAAGCCGATACATTTGAAGCAGAGTTTGATGATCGTGGCCATGATTTAGAGGTTCCTTCAAGCAACAGTGCGCTCCAAGTTACCTTTGGTTATCAAAACAGCATCCGTGCCTTTATGGGGCGTTTTGTTGTTGAGTCGGTGGTAAGTATTGGTGGGAGTGATGGAGAGATTTTGCGTCTTTGTGGCAAAAGCGCTTCGATGCAGAAAGAACTCAAAGAACAGGCGAGTGAACATTTTGACCATAAAACCATTGCTGAGATTGTCGAGACACTTGCCAAACGTCATGGCTATCAAGCAAAGGTCAGTCCCCAATTTACCAAACAAATTCTTCCTTATGTGGTGAGAACCGATCAGTCGGCGGTTGATTTTTTAACCCGTCTTGCCGATCGCATGCGGGTGCGTTTTTTAATTAAAGACCATAAGTTTTTATTTTTAAGCGGGGACAATTTACCAGCCCTCACCCTTCATAAACATGACTGTTCAAGCTGGGAATTCACCCTAGAGCCGCGCACGCAATACGGCACCATTGAAGCTTCTTATTTTGATCGCTCAACAGGGCAACAGTGCCAAGTCAAGCATCAAACGGGGTTTAGCGGTCCCGTACGCCGTCTGCGCAGTTGTTATCCATGTCAAGAAGAAGCACAGACTGCTGCTGCTTCCGAGTCGGATCGCTTATGCCGTGCTGTGGGCAGTGGTTCCTTAACTCTTGCGGGACGCCCTGAAATCATGGCGGATCAACCGCTCATCCTTCAAGGGTTCCGTGGGCAAATTAATGGACTATGGAAAGCCGCAACCGTTACCCACAGCTATGAAAAACAAAGCGGATACACAACAGAAATCACCTTTGAGGCACCAGAAAAGGGAAACAAAACAGAAGAAAAGGAAACCTCTTCAGTGACAGAAAATTAAAGGATCAATTTGATTCTTTGATTGGTGATGAAGAGTATTGAGACCAAAATCAAAAGTTCGCACTTTGGTGTGGAGGTAAGGAATAGGTGCAAGTTGCATCAATTGCGGGAGTCCAGCAATAGGGTAATGTTTACTCAATTCCTCAAACGCTCCTCTTTTTGATAATGTCCTTGAATAATGTGCTTAGGATACGGAAAAACTATTAGTCAATTTATGCTCAAAGAGGTGAACACATCTTATATACGCTGCTTCTCAAATAATATGATTCCAGCTCAAG
>NZ_NAAI01000022.1 GCF_018155095.1 Bartonella queenslandensis
TGGTTGAAGCGTTTTTTTACCCGCGAAAAGCTCACAGAGAGTGCCAAGGCTGGTATGGAACAAGCCGGCGAAGATCTGGCTAATCGGATTGTCGATGGCTTTATGTCGTCCATCTCACAATTGATGAATTATTGTAAATCGTTGCCTCACCGCATTAAGGGGTGGATTGGTTCCATTGATGTCAGAGAGTTTTTGCCAAGTTTTTTAGGAGGAAAAACAGCAATTCAGCCCATAGCACAATTTGCGGGGACTGCTCCTGTAAATGCATCGGCTAGAGAACAAAGAGACAAAGACCGTTCCCCCATCACCCACAATCAAAATGTTACAGTGCATGTTAATGGGGCGCGTGATCCCATGGCCACTGGTCGTGCGGTTGCTCATGCTTTGCAACGGGCACGCGCCAATGCGCTGCATGGCGGGACAGAGTAATGACACAATGAGGGGAGGGCGTCTATGAGAGATCCGTTGATGATGTTAGGACCACATCTCTTTTATGTGGATTGGCTGAATTTCCAATCCTTTGAGGAAGAGTTCTCTGCCTCCTGGGTTTGCCTAGAGCGTTTTGGTGAGGCTCCCGGTTTGCAATTTACCGGCTATGGCAATGATCCCAAAACCATTCACGGGGTATTGTTTCCAGAAGAATTTGGGGACCGTGCAGCTCTTGATGCTATCACCAGAACCATTCGTGCCGCCAAGCCCGTTCAGATGATCCGTTGGATGAGTGACAACGGCTATAGTGCCCTTCTGCATGGATCTGTGGTGATCACCAGTGTCACGAAAGATCATGATTATATCAGTCGCTCTGGTCAATCGGGGCGCATTCGCTATGCCATTCGCTTGTTACCGTTTTTTGACGGCGGAAAACCACAAGGTCAATATCAGGTGGGACAATACCAAGGGAGATATGATCAATATTCCCAAGGGGGAGAAACGCCATGAAGATCCCAGAAAAGCACCTCGTGGTGGAGCTAGAGGATATGAGTCTTGATCTGATCTGCTTTCAACATGCTATGGCTGTGTTAGGAGATAGATCTGAAGTTGGAGCTCTCAAGGGTTACTGTGAGGCTACTTTGCAAGCCAATCCAGGTATTGCGAGATATGGTGCTCTATTGCCACGGGGCTTAAAGGTCATCCTGCCTGAATTTGTATCATGTGAAAAGAACAGCGTGGTGAGAAGGCTATGGGATTAATGCGCGCACATCCCTTTATTGAGGTGAGGGTAGGGGAGAAACTTGTCCATGAGGTCTTTTACCAGCGTCTTTTAACGGCAACGATTACGGACCATGCGGGCAATGAAGCCGATACATTTGAAGCAGAGTTTGATGATTGTGGCCATGATTTAGAGGTTCCTTCAAGCAACAGTGCACTCCAGGTTACCTTTGGCTATCAAAACAGCATCCGTGCCTTTATGGGGCGTTTTGTTGTTGAGTCGGTCATCAGTTGTGGTGGGAGTGATGGAGAGATTTTGCGTCTTTGTGGCAAAAGCGCTTCAATGCGCAAAGAACTTAAAGAACAGGCGAGTGAACATTTTGACCACCAAACCATTGCTGAGATTGTCGAGACACTTGCCAAACGTCATGGCTATCAAGCAAAGGTCAGTCCCCAATTTACCAAACAAATTCTTCCTTATGTGGTGAGAACCGATCAGTCGGCGGTTGATTTTTTAACCCGCCTTGCGGACCGCATGCGGGCGCGTTTTTTAATCAAAGACCATAAGTTTTTATTTTTAAGCGGAGACAATTTACCAGCCCTCACCATTCATCAACATGACTGTTCAAGCTGGGAATTCACACTAGAGCCGCGCACCCAATACGGCATCATTGAAGCTTCTTATTTTGATCGCTCAACAGGGCAACAGTGCCAAGTGAAGCATCAAACGGGTTTTAGCGGTCCCGTGCGCCGTCTGCGCAGTTGTTACCCATGTCAAGAAGAAGCACAGGCTGCTGCTGCTTCCGAGTCGGATAGGCTTTGCCGTGCTGTGGGCAGTGGCTCCTTAATCCTACAAGGACGCCCCGAAATCATGGCGGATCAACCTCTCATCCTTCAAGGGTTCCGTGAAGAAATCAATGGGCCATGGAAAGCCGCAATGGTCACGCATCGTTATGAGAAACAAAGCGGATACATCACAGAAATTACCTTTGAGGCACCAGAAAAGGGAAACAAAACAGAAGAAAAGGAAACCTCTTCAGTGACAGAAAATTAAAGGATCAATTTGATTCTTTGATTGGTGATGAAGAGTATTGAGACCAAAATCAAAAGTTCGCACTTTGGTGTGGAGGTAAGAAATAGGTGCAAGTTGCATCAATTGCGGGAGTCCAGCAATAGGGTAATGTTTACTCAATTCCTCAAACGCTCCTCTTTTTGATAATGTCCTTGAATAATGTGCTTAGGATACGGAAAAACTATTAGTCAATTTATGCTCAAAGAGGTGAACACATCTTATATACGCTGCTTCTCAAATAATATGATTCCAGCTCAAGAACTCATCATCAAAAATTGCGACCTTATAAGAGAGAAAAATAAAGACTCATTA
>NZ_NAAI01000023.1 GCF_018155095.1 Bartonella queenslandensis
TAGCATCACTTGAGCTAGAATTAATGTCGCCATTGGCAAGTGACGTAATCTTGCTATTCGTCTTTTCATCTCCATGTTGTGCTACAAAGGCCTTTGCTTCTTCATTCCAATTTAAAGAATCCTGTGCAACGCCTTCTGAAACTTCTTTAATGCGCTGATTGACATTCTTGATATTATCATCAAGACCAGAAAAAGCTAAGCCAACATCGCTAAAGGACTTGTCCGTAACCGTTCCTTCTTCAGAAATTGAAGATAATTCATAGGTTGGACCTGTAAATGCCCCGTTATTAAATGTTGAACTACCACCTAAAAACTTAGCGACATCACTGCCAATTGTATTAAGCTGTCCACCCGTAACAGCATCATGTGAATTCTCAGAAATCTGACCATTAGCAACATTGTGAAGACCTACAGGGGAAGAAGCCTTACCCTTACCAAAAGTTACACTCGTGTAATCAATTTCATCTTTTCCTTTTTTATCATAATGAACAACCGCTGAATCATCTGACTGAAGATGATTAATCTGATTGGTTATTTCATTTTTGATATTCGTGAAAGAACTACCAACTCCAGCAAACGCATCAGAAACATTCTGATATTCTTGCTCTTCAGATTTACCATCATCCTTAACTGTATTAAACTTGAAAGTTGGATTAGTCCATTGGCCATTCTCATAACCAGCTCCGCCACCTAAGGATTTTGCAACACTGCTTCCCAGAGCATGAAGCTGATTACCCGCTATAGCATCACTTGAGCTAGAATTAATGTCGCCATTGGCAAGTGACGTAATCTTGCTATTCGTCTTTTCATCTCCATGTTGTGCTACAAAGGCCTTTGCTTCTTCATTCCAATTTAAAGAATCCTGTGCAACGCCTTCTGAAACTTCTTTAATGCGCTGATTGACATTCTTGATATTATCATCAAGACCAGAAAAAGCTAAGCCAACATCGCTAAAGGACTTATCCGTAACCTCACCTTTTTTATCGACCTGAGATAACTGATAGATTGGCTGTGTAAAAGCTCCACCACTAAATGCTGCACCACCACCTAAAAACTTAGCAATATCCTCACCAATGGTATTAATCTGTTCACCATTGATCGCATCACGTGAACCCTTGGCGATATTACCATCAGCAACATTATGAAGTGCTACTGGGGCAGAATTTTTACCTTTTCCAAAAGTTACACTTGCATAATTAACGGCGCCACTTTCATCATCTTTTTTATCATAATGAACAACCGCTGAATCATCTGATTGAAGATCCTTAGAAAGATCCTTCAAACTTTTATCAAGTTGGCCTTTGTTAACTGCTTCATTGTCGTTCGTTGCTTCTTTAACCCCTGAAAGAGTTCTATCAGCTCCATGGCGGTTGGCAATATTGATTTCACTGCCTTCTACTTTTGCACCAATCGTGATCCGATTTGTGTCTGCCTCTTTCTGAACAAGGCTATCACCCTTCACATTGGCTATTTCATTGTTAATCTGTTTGGTGATCTCATTCTTAACATTCGTGATAGAATTACCAACTCCTGCAAACGCATCAGAAACATTCTCGTATTGCTCTTCAGTTTCACTCCCATCATCCTTAACTGTATTAAACTTGAAGCTTGGACCTGTCCATACGCCATTCTCATAACCAGCTCCGCCACCTAAGGATTTTGCAACACTGCTTCCCAGAGCATGAAGCTGATTACCCGCTATAGCATCACTTGAGCTAGAATTAATGTCGCCATTGGCAAGTGACGTAATCTTGCTATTCGTCTTTTCATCTCCATGTTGTGCTACAAAGGCCTTTGC
>NZ_NAAI01000024.1 GCF_018155095.1 Bartonella queenslandensis
ATGTTGCGCAGTCATTAGGTGGCAATGCGAGTTATGAGAATGGCGTATGGAATGGTCCAAGCTTCAAGTTTAAGACAGTTAAGGATAATGGTGAATCTGAAGAGAAAGAATATAAGAATGTAGCAGAAGCTTTGACAGGAGTTGGTAGTTCTTTCACGAATATTAAAAATGAGTTCACCAAACAGATTACCAATGAAATTGCCAATGTGAAGGGTGATAGCCTTGTTCAGAAAGATGCAGACACAAATCGGATCACGATTGGTGCAAAAGTAGAAGGCAGTGAAATCAATATTGCCAACAGCAGCGGATCTGATCGGACCCTTTCTGGAGTTAAAGAAGCAACGAAGAATAATGAAGCGGTTAATAAAGGCCAGCTTGATCAAAGTTTGAAGGATCTTTCTAAGGATCTTCAATCTGATGATTCAGCAGTTGTTCATTATGATAAAACAGCACAGGGTGAAATTGATTATACGAGTGTGACTTTCGGCGGCAAAGAGAGGGACCCTGTTTCTCTTCACAATGTTGCTGATGGTGTAATTTCTTCAGAATCTCGTGATGCAATCAATGGTAAGCAGATTAATAAAATAGGTGAAGATGTTGCAAAATTCCTCGGTGGTGATACATCCTTTAAAGATGGTACCTTTACAGGTCCAATCTATAAATTATCTTATATTACCAAAGATGGTGTTGTAACAGAAAGTTCTCTTGACGGTGTTGGAACAGCACTTGCAGGACTTGATATCAATATTAAGAATGTTAATGATCGAATTAAGGAAGTTTCAGAAGGTGTTGCACAGGATTCTTTAAATTGGAATGAAGAAGCAAAGGCCTTTGTAGCGCAGCATGGCAATGAAAAGACGAATAGCAAGATCAAGTATCTTGCTGGCGGAGATATTTCTTCTACTTCAACAGAAGCTATTAATGGTTCTCAGCTTCATGCTCTGGGTAGTGGTGTTGCGCAGTCATTAGGTGGTGGAGCTGGTTATGAGAATGGTAAATGGAATGCTCCTAAATTCATTGTTAAGTCCGTTAAGAATGATGGCAACTCTGAAGAAACGAAGTATAATACCGTTGCGGAGGCTTTGACTGGAGTTGGTGCTTCTATCACAAATGTTCAGAATAAAATTACCAATGAGATTAATAACGCAATTACTAAAGTAGAAGGCGATAGTCTTGTGAAGCAAGATAATCTCGGTCTTATTACGATTGGTAAAGAAAAAGGCGGTTTTAAAATTGATCTTGCAAATCGTGATGGTTTAGATCGGACTCTTTCTGGTATCAAAAAGGCTGAGAATGATAATGAAGCGGTTAATAAAGCTCAACTTGATCAAAGTTTGAAGGATCTTTCTAAGGATCTTCAGTCAGATGATTCAGCGGTTGTTCATTATGATAAAACAGAAAAAGGTGAGATTGATTATAAGAATGTGACTTTAGGTAAAGGTAAGGATTCTGCACCTGTAGGTCTTCATAATGTTGCCAATGGTATAATTTCTTCAGAATCCCATGATGCAATCAATGGTGGTCAGATTGACAAGATTTCTCAAGATGTTGCTAAGTTCTTAGGTGGAGGTACAAGCTTTAAAAATGGAGCCTTCACAGGTCCAAGCTATAAAATATCCAGTGTTGATGCAGAAGGTGAGGTAGAAGAAAAAACTTATACTGATGTTGGTTTAGCCTTTGCAGGAATTGATACGAACTTCACAAATGTGAACAAACATCTGAATAATGT
>NZ_NAAI01000025.1 GCF_018155095.1 Bartonella queenslandensis
CTCAAACTATCAAGCATGGCCAATTCTCTCGCAAAAGGCATAACATTTGGACATCTATGGAAACATAGAAACTAGAGGATATAGAAAGAAATGGTTCTCGTAACAGAAAACTTAAATCCATAAGACAAAATAACCAAACTATCCAATCCTACAGCGGAAAATATTTGCACTAAAATTGAATTATTTTCATCAATTAAAAACTGAAATTAAGAAAAGATAAATTATCGCAAACTATACGCTTTACTTTATTATTGAAATCATAATAATGATAAGAAATGCTGGGCTTTTTAATTGTCAAAAAGGAAAGTATGAAAATGAAAAAGCAATTTGTTATAATAGGAATGATTACCTTTTTGGCAATGCTAAATTTACCTCTAACGTCTAACTTTAGTTGGGGTTCTGGGAATCAAGATTCAACTTCAAAAGAAGAATATCTGAAAATTATTGATTTGTTACAGCAACAAATTAAAGAAAATGAAAACCAGATCGAAAACGTGAAAAAAGTGTATCAAGCTATAATAGGAAATAAAATCGCTAAACCAGCCATACAAGATCCGAGGTATTTCTTAAAAGATCCGAAGTATTTCTTACAAAAAACGCTTGTTATCTACCCCTCCCCCCAAAAAAGCTACATTGGAATGAAAGATCATCAATTCAGAAATCGTGCCTATATCGAACGTCTTATAACTGGTGTTAACGTCGAAGAGAATAGGGCCCTCTTCCTGTCTTTTCCGCAGCAGAGGATGCACGATATAATTAATACGCGTCTTAACTATAATGGAATTATCGAGAAAGCCGTAAGTCTTCAGGCTTTTCAAAACGCAGAGGAGCGTTTTACACAAATTGCCAATTTCTTAAATGATATAACTAAAACAAAAGATTTGAGAGAAGTTTTCGAGTTGCAAACACGCATCAGAAACATGTCTTCCTTGCTCCAAAATGAATATGCCAAATTACAAATAGTCAGAAATTTAAGCAATAATGAAGAGACTCTTATCGATATACAAAAACGTATGTTGTATAAAAAAATTATAAACTCTGCCAACAGGGGTATACCTGATATAAAATTTAACTAATAAAAGTCTTTACAACATTGATTTTTTTCATGAAAGCAAAAGCCAATGTAGGAAGTTCAGTGCCATTCCAATCATTCAAAAGGGCACAGAGATTTTATCAAAGTCAAGATATCGTGGTGAAGATACTTAGGTAATGCATAAATGCAAATAAAGTGTTTAGCATGTATCCATATTCCAAGATGATAAAAAATTGAAAATTCAATAAAGAGGAATGCCATGAACTTCACTATGTTCACGCAACTTTTTACTAAAATTGATCAGATAGCAAAAACATATGTCACGGATATTTCCTCAAAAGCAATTGTTACAATCACACCCTTCGTTTCAATTGGAATCACAATCGCTTTCATTATCTATGGATGGCTTATCATTCGGGGCGCTATAGATATGCCGCTTTCCGGTTTCGTAAACCGTTTCCTGCGAATAAGCATTATCACTTCAATAGCTCTTACCACAGGACTTTATCAACCGGAAATCACAAATTTG
>NZ_NAAI01000026.1 GCF_018155095.1 Bartonella queenslandensis
AGGCATTTTGTCATCGTGCTCGGATGAATCATCTTGCGGCTTTAGGACAATGGACAAAAGAGCAGGAAAAGGTGAGCGCTTGAATTGTCATAGAGCGGAATTCCCATAAGGTTGTGTGGTGATTGTCCTAGATGCTTTGCTTAGCAAGAAGGGCAATTAAAATGCACAAGCTCTTGCATGGTTCATGCTGCTTTATGTCAGGAACTTAAGATTGTGCCAATTGTTGAGCCGGAAGTGCTGATGGATGGATCGTCGTGCGGGCATTCCATTGCGCGTTGTTTTGAAGTGACACGCACTGTTTTACAGGCTGTCTTCAAAGAATTGTTTGAAGCCCGTGTCGTTTTAGAGGGGATGATTTTAAAGCCAAATATGGTGATTGATGGCAAAGATGCGCGCAAGGCTGGTGTTGAAGAAGTCGCTGAAAAGACTGTCCATATGCTTAAACAAACCGTACCTTCCGCTGTTCCAGGAATTGCTTTTCTTGTCTTACGGGCAATCTGATCAAGAAGCAACGGCGCATTTATCAGCCATGAATTCTATGGGTCCATTGCCTTGGAAATTGACCTTTTCTTGATCGACGCGCATTGCAAGCAGCTGCTTTAAAAGCATGGGCTGGCAAGCATGAAAATATTGCTGTTGCACAAAAGGCATTTCGTCATCGTGCTCGGATGAATCATCTTGCGGCTTTAGGACAATGGACAAAAGAGCAGGAAAAGGTGAGCGCTTGAATTGTCATAGAGTTGAATTCCCATAAGGGTGTGTGGTGATTGTCCTAGATGCTTTGCTTAGCAAGAAGGGCAATCAAAATGCACAGGCTTTTGCGTGGTCTATGCTTCTTGATAAAGAATATAGATTTTTGGGGTTCAGCAATTTCTGGATTGGATTGTGCCGATTGTTGAAGGGGCAAGTGCTGATGGATGGACCATCGTGCGGGCATTCCATTGCGCGTTGCTTTGAAGTGACACGCACTGTTTTACAGGCTGTCTTTAAAGAATTGTTTGAAGCCCGTGTCGTTTTAGAGGGGATGATTTTAAAGCCAAATATGGTGATTGATGGTAAAGATGCGCGCAAGACTGGTGTTGAAGAAGTGGCTGAAAAGACTGTCCATGTGCTTAAACAAACCGTACCTTCCACTGTTCCAGGAATTGCTTTTCTTGTCTTACGGGCAAACTAATCAAGAAGCAACGGCGCATTTATCGGCCATGAATGCTATGGGTCCATTGCCTTGGAAATTGACCTTTTCTTGATCGACGCGCATTGCAAGCGGCTGCTTTAAAAGAATGGGCTGGCAAGCATGAAAATATTGCTGTTGCACAAAAGGCATTTTGTCATCGTGCTCGGATGAATCATCTTGCGGCTTTAGGACAATGGACAAAAGAGCAGGAAAAGGTGAGCGCTTGAATTGTCATAGAGCGGAATTCCCATAAGGTTGTGTGGTGATTGTCCTAGATGCTTTGCTTAGCAAGAAGGGCAATTAAAATGCACAAGCTCTTGCATGGTTCATGCTGCTTTATGTCAGGAACTTAAGA
>NZ_NAAI01000027.1 GCF_018155095.1 Bartonella queenslandensis
ACCTTTTTCCGCTGCCTTAACTCCTGAAAGAATTCTATCAGATCTATGGCTGTTGGCAATATTGATTGTGTCACCATCTGTTTCCTTACCAATGGTGATATGTTTCGTTTTAGGATCCTGTTTAACAAAGCTACTGGCCGCTATTTGCTCTTTGATATTTTTTTCAACTTTTTGAAGTTGTAAAAAATTTACAGCGTCTGTACCATCAATCCCTTCTGAAACTCCTGTTATCTTTTTATTACCAGCATCAATACCACCAGTGGTTATTTGCGGACCATTTGCAATTTTCAATCCCGTGGCATCAAAAATATTCTTCCCCGCTGTTACACTATCTAGCGTAATGTTCTTTGCTAAATCAAATTTTATCTTATTATCGTCTTTGCTTTTGATAATTTCGAAATTTTTACTTCCAGAAGCTAAATCTACCGTCTCATCTATCCCCACAACCTTCGTATTTTCACCGCCAACAGACAGATTCCAGCCTTTATCCACATATTTTTGTAACTTTTTTAACTGTGCAACATTCACCGCATCAGTGTCATTCGTACCAGCTGAAACACCTATAATCTGTCTGGTTTTACCACCCTGAACATCACCAATACTGACTGCACCAAAGCCGGATTTCCATGCCTTGTCATTTTCAGCTGAGTTTGCTCTCTTAATAGGATCATACCCAAAAACACCAGCTTCAACATCAGCTATAGAATTTGAGCCCAAGGCGACGCCATATCCAGCTGATGCTTGTGCCCTAAAACCCAATGCAACCGCAGCGATGCCGCTGACTTTTGTCTCACGACCAAGTCCAACCGCACTGCCACCGCTCACTTTTGCGCTCTCACCAATAGCAATCGTACTGTATTGACTAGATTCTGCTCGGAAACCAAGTGCAATCGCATCTTCGTCGCTGGCTTTTGCTTCACCCCCAATAGCAATTGCACTGTTGGCGTTTTCTGTAGTATTTGCGCCAACCCCAATAGCAATTGAATTTTCAGCAGCAGCTATAGCATCTTGAAAGTCTAATTTTAACGTGTTAATTTTCAGACCTTTTATAATAGAAGCCTCTTGCGCTGCTTTATCTACGTAATTTTTTAAATCCTTTAACTGCGCAACATTCACCGCATCGGTATCTCCAGTACCAGCCGCTACTGCAACAATTTGTCTAGTTTTACCTTCCTTAATATTACCAACACTGACTGCACCTTGCGTACTTTTCCAGACATAACTTGTATCTTTTGATCCATCTTTTTGACTTTCATCTTTTTGCATAGGGCTATAACCAGCAATACCAGCAGCCGTATCAACAAAAGAATTTGCTCCTATAGCAACACCACCCGTAACGCTTGCTTTTGCAGAAGAACCTAAAACAATGGCGTTCTCTTTTTCTGCTGTTGCGGAATAACCC
>NZ_NAAI01000028.1 GCF_018155095.1 Bartonella queenslandensis
GTTTCATAGGGATAACGCAAGAAACTGCCCGAAAACACTCCAAATGACCTCATCCTTCTCACAACAAGCACTTATCACCTCTTAAAATGTATAAAATGAACTCTTTTATTTCAAAAACCATGAACTATACACCCAACAAAAGCCTAAAAATATACCTTTTTTCTTACACTCAAAGCGAGCAAATCTTTTCAAAAATAACGTCTTGCCTAAGGGTAAAAGCTCCCATTAACTGAATTGCTCACCAACATCAACCGCAGCTTCAGCGAAGCCCTAATCACTTTTGTCTGCTTCTGCGAAAAAACAAACTTTATAGAGAACAAACAAAACTTACACACCCAAATCACCTCTAATGTTGAAATATGTCTTTTTTATGTTTTGGAGTGTTTTCATATTTTTCATTGGAGAATTAGTTATGAAAAAATTGCATGCCACACAAAGAGCGAACAAATTGAAAAATTCTCGTTTTTCTTTTGTTAAAGTTCTTTCATTGGCTACAGTCACGACATTTTTATTAAATATTTCTCCTGTTTTTTCAGCAAATTTTGATTTTAGAAACGCGTTTCTTGAAGGTGTTAAGAGTGCTGGTGTATCTTATCCACAAAGCATTATCTCTGTTGCTGGTTTAAATGTTCTTTCTGATAAATCAACAGACGATTATTTAATGGCGATAAGTGCAGCATTAACGCAAAAGGTTAATGCTTCTAGTGACTATGCTAATTTTTTAATCACTATGCTTTCCGAAAAAAGTAAGACTGCTGTCAATGTTTTTGACAAAGATAGCAGTTCTATACAGCAAGCTAAGCAAAGATCATCAAATGCATTTATACAGAAAAATTTAGAGTTTTCTGTTGATGATGATTATGGAAATGATACAGCTCTCTTAAATACGGCTCGTTCATCGAAAAAAAACTATCCAATACAAGCGAATGGAAGGTTGTTTGCAAGCGAAAGAAGTGGGGGCAATTCTACTTTTTTGGGTGCAGGGGCGGATTCATCAGGGGAGTTCAGTGTTGCCATTGGTTATAATCCTAAAGCGGCAGGAAAAAATAGCATTGCTATAGGTTACATGGCTCATGCTTTTGGGTTAAGCAGTACTGCACTGGGCGGTGAATATAATGAAAAGAGCCAACACGAACAAGAGAATGATTATACAACCGCCAAAGGTGATTATTCAACAGCTTTGGGTTCTGTTTCTAGAGC
>NZ_NAAI01000029.1 GCF_018155095.1 Bartonella queenslandensis
ATTTTTTATCATCTTGGAATATGGATACATGCTAAACACTTTATTTGCATTTATGCATTACCTAAGTATCTTCACCACGATATCTTGACTTTGATAAAATCTTTGTGCCCTTTTGAATGATTGGAATGGCACTGAAACCTCCTACATTGGCTTTTGTTTTCAACGTATTCTGGGCATATCGCTTTTTTCATGGTCAAAAAACATCATATCAAGTTCACGCCTTTTTCTTTTGATAAGTGAATGCTCAGCTTTACGTAAATGCGCTACCATTTGCATCTTTATAGATTCATTTTGGATCATGGCTAATGTACCATCGATATGTGCTTGAAGATCAGCAATATCTTTCAGGTTTTGTTTTGTTTGAAGTTCATCGAATAGATTTTTGAGATATTGAAAACGACTTTCTATGTTTTGAAAAATTTTTAAAGTTAAAGCTTTATCCATACTTGATACAAATTGTAAACGGGAAAAAATAGAGTTGCCTACTTCATTAAAAGTCCCAGAAATTTTGTTTTCTTCCTCTAACATCTTTCGATATGATTCGCTTGAAAGCTTATTATTTTTATAGAGTGCTTCTGGCTCTTTAAGAAAAAAACTAGAAAGGTCTATTTGCTGTGGTTGAGTTGTCTTACTCTTTGTTATAGCCTGATAGGTTTTTTCTATTTGTGAAAGTTGTTGTTTTTTCAATTCAAGCTGTTTGTTCAAGAGCTGAAGGATTTCCAAATATTCTGCTGATAGAGTAGATTGTGATGACGGAGAAGTTATTGAACCTACAGGTGATTTTGGAAGTGATGGTGACTCGAAAGTTACCTTCACCTCTGCGTTCGCTTGAACTAAATTCAGCGTTCCGAAAAGGGTAGCTATTCCTATTATAATAAACCGCTTTTTCATCTGTCTCCTCGCTTAATTTCGGCAGGGATTGTTTTATTAATAGGCACACGGTTTCTATCATTGGGTTGTTTTAGCTTTGGTGCTAACGCACAAGCCGATAAAATGTTTGCAATCAAAATTATAAGAATGATATTTTTCATATTAATATTACTCTTTATTTATTGTTAGATTTATCCTAACATTTTTTGTCATTATTGCTATTTTGAATATAAAGTAAAGCGTATAGTTTGCGATAATTTATCTTTTCTTAATTTCAGTTTTTAA
>NZ_NAAI01000030.1 GCF_018155095.1 Bartonella queenslandensis
ATAAAGTAAAGCGTATAGTTTGCGATAATTTATCTTTTCTTAATTTCAGTTTTTAATTGATGAAAATAATTCAATTTTAGTGCAAATATTTTCCGCTGTAGGATTGGATAGTTTGGTTATTTTGTCTTATGGATTTAAGTTTTCTGTTACGAGAACCATTTCTTTCTATATCCTCTAGTTTCTATGTTTCCATAGATGTCCAAATGTTATGCCTTTTGCGAGAGAATTGGCCATGCTTGATAGTTTGAGTAAGAGCATAATGGATATAATGGAGAGGATGAGAGCTCCCCCAAACATGGCTGCTACATTTTGGTTGTAATCGAGCCTCATATCTTGCAAATAGTTTGCAAAGATGTTCATCATCAGATTAAATACAGTGGCTAAGAGTAGAAAGAGGATTATGTAATTTACGACTTGGATTATCCATTGCTCAAAGAAGCGATAGGTTGGTTGCCAGAGCAAAGCAATGATGAAGATAGGACCCAATCCTACGAGAAGTGTAATGGCGATTTTTGTCAGTATGACGAGCCCCCCACCGATTGCTACGACGAGACTTGTTGCCAGCAAGATGAGGATACCTAAGAGGCTGTAAAGCAGTCCATTGGACTCGAAGAAGACGGTTTCCTCGAAAAGACGACCTGCATATTGGAATCCTTTGGTTGCTGTTGTGTCAAGCAATTTCATTAATTCTGTATCATTGAGTGGATTTGCTATGAGCGCTTTTGATAAATCATAGGGCATTTGCGTTATCAAATTTGTGATTTCCGGTTGATAAAGTCCTGTGGTAAGAGCTATTGAAGTGATAATGCTTATTCGCAGGAAACGGTTTACGAAACCGGAAAGCGGCATATCTATAGCGCCCCGAATGATAAGCCATCCATAGATAATGAAAGCGATTGTGATTCCAATTGAAACGAAGGGTGTGATTGTAACAATTGCTTTTGAGGAAATATCCGTGACATATGTTTTTGCTATCTGATCAATTTTAGTAAAAAGTTG
>NZ_NAAI01000031.1 GCF_018155095.1 Bartonella queenslandensis
GCATTGATACCAACGCCACCTTCAAGAGAGGTTCCTGAGGGGTCTCGTTTATAATCCTTATCAATATGGATTGCTTGATCATCACCAAAGGTTTTGATCAAATTTACTTTTCCATAGAAAGACATAGGACGGCTGTTTTCAGTGGAAATGGCTTTTGTTAAACGTCCACCAACACGGATCAACCATTGAGAAGGATTTTGCATGTCAATGGTCAGATTATCAGCATCTTTAATGGTATCAAACATCAAATGTTGATAGGCAAGCTGTGCTTGTGGCTCAAACGTTACGCCTTGAATACCCGTTGCAAATTGTTTGCCAACAGTTGTGGAGATCGATAACATTTTGGCATTTTTCAATTTTGCGGTTGTACCAATGAGGGCATTGGTGATATCTCCTTTTATGATACCGTAGGATAACAGCGTATCAATATAGAAACCGTTGTCATGTTGTATGGTTCCATAGGCTGTGAGGGACCATTTATCCAGAGTGCTTTTCCCAGCATCTTGCATGTCCTTTGGCGTAAAGGATAGTTGTCCATAAGTACCTACAAGACCCAAATGTGTTGTGGTATTGTGTCCTTCCAGCGCTGCGAAGTTAACTCCTCCTTGGAGAGCGGCATAGCGAAGATGAGCACCGCTATAACCATATTGATGAGGCGCGTTTTCAGAGGATAAAGTTCCTGTGCTTCCATAGGTGTATAAGAAGAAACCGTTCTGTTTTTCTTGTTGTTTTCCTACGACAGATGTTCTGAGATTGGCTAACAAGGCATTTTGTTTTGCTATATCTGTCAATCCACTATAGAAGAGGGCATTGGGCATGACCAAATAGCTTGCCATTTGTGCTACAGG
>NZ_NAAI01000032.1 GCF_018155095.1 Bartonella queenslandensis
AATCTGGTGAGGGGCGGTTTATTTTCGGTGTTCGTGATGCTGTGATTTCCCCAACATCGAGTCTAGCAGTCAATGGTTCTCAGCTTTATAAATTGGGCTCAGGGATCGCTCAGTCTTTCGGCGGTGGTGCTAGCTATGAAAATGGAACTTGGAGATCTCCTGTTTTTATGATTAAAGCCTTTGATCAGAATGGTAATCAGACACAGGAAAATTATAGCACTGTTGCAGGTGCATTTGCTGGTGTGAATAATTCGTTTGAGAATCTTAATAAAGCGATTAAAAATGTAGCTTCCAACGCATCGGGTGAGGTGCTTATTACGCTAAATAGCGATGGGCTTATTACCATTGGTAGACAAGTAATTGGCACTAGGGTAAGTATTGCAAATATGTATAATGCGACACGGATTCTTTCGGGCGTTCGTGGTGGTTCGATTACCGCAACATCAACGGATGCGATCAATGGTTCTCAATTTTATGCTATGAGCAATACGGTTGCAGGCTATTTTGGTGGTGGTGCTAGCTATAAAAATGAAGCTTGGAGTGCGCCTACTTTTACAGTTAAAGTCTTTGATAAGAATGGTAGTGGGACTGAAAAGAACTATAGTACGGTTGCAGACGCTTTTACTGGCGTAAGTAGTTCTTTCACA
Source organism: Bartonella queenslandensis (assembly GCF_018155095.1). GTDB lineage: Bacteria > Pseudomonadota > Alphaproteobacteria > Rhizobiales > Rhizobiaceae > Bartonella > Bartonella queenslandensis_B. The sequence goes on from NZ_NAAI01000032.1 coordinate 648, forward strand.
AATCTTGATAAAAAGATAGAAAATATGGTCATTAATGGGACAGGTAATAGTCTTGTTAAGCAGGATACAGCAGGACTTATTACCATTGGTGGAGAAGTAAGTGGAACGAAGGTAAGTATTGCGAATGTTAATAATGCGGCACGGATTCTTTCGGGCGTTCGTGGTGGTTCGATTACCG
>NZ_NAAI01000033.1 GCF_018155095.1 Bartonella queenslandensis
TTTCACAAATCTTAATCTAAAGATTGAAAATGGAACAGGTGACAGTTTTGTTAAGCAAAATAGCGCTGGGCTTATTACGATTGGTGGGGACAAAGGTGGCAATGAAATAAATCTTGCAAACGACGTGAATACCCCACGAGTTCTCTCTGGTATTAAGGACGGAGCATTTACAAAAACATCGACTGAAGCCGTAAATGGTAGACAGCTTTATTGGATGTCTCAGACATTTGCACATTATTTTGGCGATGGTGCTGGATATGATGCAGAGGGAAAATGGTCAGGCCCTGTTTTTACAGTTAAATCCTTTGATAAGGATGGTAATGAGATTGAGAAAAAGTATACGAATGTCGCGTCTGCATTTGTTGGCGTTAATGGTGCTATCGCAGGCTTACAACAGCAGATTAATAACATTACTGGAGAAGGTACGGGACATCAAAAAAATGATGATCCGAGTGATATTATTGCCGACGGCTTTCCTTTTATGAGAAGTTCAGCTCGTTTCATGGATAAAGAAAATATATCTCCGATAACGACTTCTGATAATTCACCTGATGTGTTATCCGAAGACGATGATGTTTTAATGTTGGATGGAAGCGCCTATAATGCGGATGACAAAAAAATTGCAAATGTAGCGAATGGTGATGTTTCAGAAAACTCAAAAGAAGCTGTTAATGGCGGACAACTTTGGAAGGTAGAAAAAAATGCTAACGAAGCTATATCGCGGGTTGAAAAAAAGGCAGACGGCGCGGTGAGCTATGATGTCGATAAAGAGACCGGAAAGAAAAACGGTACGATTACTT
>NZ_NAAI01000034.1 GCF_018155095.1 Bartonella queenslandensis
ATGATCTTAGAGACGATACCGGCACCAACAGTACGACCACCTTCACGAATAGCAAAACGAAGCTTCTCTTCCATCGCTATTGGCACAATCAGAGACACATCCATCGCAACATTATCGCCTGGCATAACCATCTCTGTTCCTTCTGGAAGCGTAACAATACCTGTAACATCCGTCGTACGGAAGTAAAACTGAGGACGATAATTCGTGAAAAAGGGCGTATGACGACCTCCTTCATCTTTCGTCAAAATGTAAGCCTCTGCTTTAAAACGCGTATGAGGGGTAACTGACCCAGGCTTCGCCAACACTTGACCCCGCTCAATCCCTTCACGATCAACTCCACGCAGCAGAGCACCAATATTATCACCTGCTTGTCCTTGATCTAAAAGCTTGCGGAACATTTCAACACCCGTAACCGTCGTCTTAGACGTTGGACGAATCCCGATAATCTCGATTTCTTCCCCAACTTTAATAACACCACGCTCAACACGACCCGTAACAACCGTTCCACGACCTGAAATCGAAAAAACATCTTCGATCGGCATCAAAAATGGCTGATCAACAGGACGCTCAGGTGTGGGAATATAATTATCAACCTCACTCATTAAAAGACGAACCGCATCTTCTCCAATGCTTTTATCCTTGTCCTCAAGAGCAGCTAATGCAGAACCCTTAACAATTGGAACATCATCACCTGGAAAATCATATTTGGATAAAAGTTCCCGAACCTCAAGCTC
>NZ_NAAI01000035.1 GCF_018155095.1 Bartonella queenslandensis
GATACAGCCTCACCCTCATAAGGCATGGTCCCAATCTCATAGAGGATGCACTCTGCCCTCAAAAGAGTGCATCCTCCCCCTCACGGGATACAGCCTCACCCTCATAAGGCATGTATCCAATCTCATAGAGGATGCACTCTGCCCTCTAAAAGAGTGCATCCTTCCCCTCAAGGGATACAGCCTCACCCTCATAAGGCATGGTCCCAATCTCATAGAGGATGCACTCTGCCTTCTAAAAGAGTGCATCCTCCCCCTCACGGGATACAGCCTTACTCTCATAAGGCATGGTCCCAATCTCATAGAGGATGCACTCAGCTCTTCACAAGAGTGCATCCTTCCCCTCAAGGGATACAGCCTCACCCTCATAAGGCATGGTCCCAATCTCATAGAGGATGCACTCTGCCTTCTAAAAGAGTGCATCCTCCCCCTCAAGGGATACAGCCTTACTCTCATAAGGCATGGTCCCAATCTCATAGAGGATGCACTCTGCCTTCTAAAAGAGTGCATCCTTCCCCTCACGGGATACAGCCTTACTCTCATAAGGCATGGTCCCAATCTCATAGAGGATGCACTCAGCTCTTCACAAGAGTGCATCCTTCCCCTCACGGGATACAGCCTCACCCTCATAAGGCATGTATCCAATCTCATAGAGGATGCACTCTGCCCTCAAAGA
>NZ_NAAI01000036.1 GCF_018155095.1 Bartonella queenslandensis
GTTAAATACTTATGTTAACCTAGATATTATCATAGCTTACATTGCGTACGACTAAAGTAACCGTTACAGTTTATTTTTCTTCTTTTTTGATATTCCCAATATCATAATTCAACACTTAAAATTTCTTTATATTTGTATAAGATTGAATATCATTAACGATATCCTTGCTGACTTGTATACTGTTCTGCATCTTCAAGAACAATCTTCATCTGCTGTTTGATAATAGTCATGCAATAACGAACCAGCCTCTCCACTGCTTCTGTTAAATTTGCATAAAATGCGCCACTCTTCACACTTTTTTTCTTTTTTATTTTCAGCACCAATGCTGACAATTGTTATATGTGAAAGTCGTTCCTTTAATGGTCAAATACTTTTCGCCCCTGTCTTGGATAAACAGGAGCGATTTTGAAAATAATAGTCGTGAATTTTATTAATTTAGCGTTAAGCTTAATCCTACACCTACACCCCAGCGGCCTCCAGCACTGGTGATAGATAGGCTAGAACGGGTATTCCCATCTTCAGAAGTATAACCAGCACCAACAGCAAAGGCAGACTGATTGAGCCATATACCACTAGCAAGTGCAACACTTAACTTTCCTGGTGAGTCATTATAACGTAAGTTAG
>NZ_NAAI01000037.1 GCF_018155095.1 Bartonella queenslandensis
GATAAAGAGACCGGAAAGAAAACCGGTACGATTACTTTAATAGGTATCGATGACAGCCAACCAGTAACAATAGACAACGTAGCTGATGGTGCGGTTAATGCTGATTCAAAACAAGCTGTTAATGGCGGTCAATTGAAGCAGAAGATGGATGAAGTCCTTGAAAATGCAAAGCAGTATACGGATAATAGTGTTAATAAGGCTAAATCCTATACCGATATGAAGTTTGAAGCATTAAGTTATGATATTCAGAATGTGCGCAAAGAGGCAAGACAAGCAGCAGCAATTGGTTTGGCAGTGTCTAACTTACGTTACTTCGATGACCCAGGATCTTTGAGTGTTTCATTTGGTGGTGGTTTGTGGCGTGGCCAATCTGCTTTTGCTATTGGTGCAGGATATACATCTGAAGATGGCAAGATTCGTTCTAATTTATCAGCAACCAGTGCCGGAGGTCAGTGGGGTGTAGGGGGTGGAATAACGCTAAAATTAAAATAACACCATATAATACGAAAAACTACAATTTAACGAAATTTTCGCCCTTGTCTCTAATAAGGCAAGGGCGAAAATTTATATTATAGAAAAGGAGTATTTTACAGAGAAAGTCATAAGGGGTGGAT
>NZ_NAAI01000038.1 GCF_018155095.1 Bartonella queenslandensis
TGCGCCTACTTTTACAGTTAAAGTCTTTGATAAGAATGGTAGTGGGACTGAAAAGAACTATAGTACGGTTGCAGACGCTTTTACTGGCGTAAGTAGTTCTTTCACAAATCTTGATAAAAAGATAGAAAATATAGTCATTAATGGGACAGGTAATAGTCTTGTTAAGCAAGATACAGCAGGACTTATTACCATTGGTGGAGAAGTAAGTGGAACGAAGGTAAGTATTGCGAATGTTAATAATACAGCACGGATTCTTTCGGGCGTTCGTGGTGGTTCGATTACCGCAACATCAACGGATGCAATCAATGGTTCTCAATTTTATGCTATGAGCAATATGGTTGCTAGCTATTTTAGCGGTGATGCTGGCTATAAAGATGGAAACTGGAATGCGCCTACTTTTACAGTTAAAGTCTTTGATAAGAATGGTAGTGGGACTGAAAAGAACTATAGTACGGTTGCAGACGCTTTTACTGGCGTAAGTAGTTCTTTCACAAATCTTGATAAAAAGATAGAAAATATAGTCATTAATGGGACAGGTAATAGTCTTGTTA
>NZ_NAAI01000039.1 GCF_018155095.1 Bartonella queenslandensis
GCTGAGCATTCACTTATCAAAAGAAAAAGGCGTGAACTTGATATGATGTTTTTTGACCATGAAAAAAGCGATATGCCCAGAATACGTTGAAAACAAAAGCCAATGTAGGAGGTTTCAGTGCCATTCCAATCATTCAAAAGGGCACAAAGATTTTATCAAAGTCAAGATATCGTGGTGAAGATACTTAGGTAATGCATAAATGCAAATAAAGTGTTTAGCATGTATCCATATTCCAAGATGATAAAAAATTGAAAATTCAATAAAGAGGAATGCCATGAACTTCACTATGTTCACACAACTTTTTACTAAAATTGATCAGATAGCAAAAACATATGTCACGGATATTTCCTCAAAAGCAATTGTTACAATCACACCCTTCGTTTCAATTGGAATCACAATCGCTTTCATTATCTATGGATGGCTTATCATTCGGGGCGCTATAGATATGCCGCTTTCCGGTTTCGTAAACCGTTTCCTGCGAATAAGCATTATCACTTCAATAGCTCTTACCACAGGACTTTATCAACCGGAAATCACAAATTTG
>NZ_NAAI01000040.1 GCF_018155095.1 Bartonella queenslandensis
TCTAATCCTCCCATGCCGCTTGATGTTCAGCCGGAGCTAGGTATTAGAGCTGTTGTTCCTCAATTGCCAACGTATCTTCTTTTGCCCAATGCTTTGTTTCATGCTGGTTTGATGGATATGACTACGCAAAATAAAAAGTTGGAGACAATACGGGGTGCTTTTCATTCTTCTTGGAAAGAAGATGAAAACGCAGCTTTTTTTCTGCGTGCTTATGGGGGGAGTCATCATTATGCTTCCAATTTATCTGCTTTTGAATATGGCTATGGTGCTGAGCTCGATTATAATGCCTTTCAAGCAGGTGTTTTGTTAAACGAGACTGAGAGTTTATATACGCGTACATTCTTTGGAGCTTTGGGGAATTATGGAAATCTTTCTCTACACCCTCAGGATGTTGAACACAGCAAAAAAAGCGCATTTCATAAATGGTCTGTCGGGGCTTATGGAAGTTTGCAACATGATACTGGTTTTTATATGGATGGGGTGTTATCGTATGGCCTTTTTAAGGGGGATGTTTTGACCCTTGCACGAGGCAAAGTTGTGGC
>NZ_NAAI01000041.1 GCF_018155095.1 Bartonella queenslandensis
CCCCTCAAGGGATACAGCCTTACTCTCATAAGGCATGGTCCCAATCTCATAGAGGATGCACTCTGCCTTCTAAAAGAGTGCATCCTTCCCCTCACGGGATACAGCCTTACTCTCATAAGGCATGGTCCCAATCTCATAGAGGATGCACTCAGCTCTTCACAAGAGTGCATCCTTCCCCTCACGGGATACAGCCTCACCCTCATAAGGCATGTATCCAATCTCATAGAGGATGCACTCTGCCCTCAAAGAGTGCATCCTTCCCCTCACGGGATACAGCCTCACCCTCATAAGGCATGGTCCCAATCTCATAGAGGATGCACTCTGCCCTCAAAAGAGTGCATCCTCCCCCTCACGGGATACAGCCTCACCCTCATAAGGCATGTATCCAATCTCATAGAGGATGCACTCTGCCCTCTAAAAGAGTGCATCCTTCCCCTCAAGGGATACAGCCTCACCCTCATAAGGCATGGTCCCAATCTCATAGAGGATGCACTCTGCCTTCTAAAAGAGTGCATCCT
>NZ_NAAI01000042.1 GCF_018155095.1 Bartonella queenslandensis
CATTGAAGCTTCTTATTTTGATCGCTCAACAGGGCAACAGTGCCAAGTCAAGCATCAAACGGGGTTTAGCGGTCCCGTACGCCGTCTGCGCAGTTGTTATCCATGTCAAGAAGAAGCACAGACTGCTGCTGCTTCCGAGTCGGATCGCTTATGCCGTGCTGTGGGCAGTGGTTCCTTAACTCTTGCGGGACGCCCTGAAATCATGGCGGGTCAACCGCTCATCCTTCAAGGGTTCCGTGGGCAAATTAATGGACTATGGAAAGCCGCAACCGTTACCCACAGCTATGAAAAACAAAACGGATACACAACAGAAATCACCTTTGAGGCACCAGAAAAGGGAAACAAAACAGAAGAAAAGGAAACCTCTTCAGTGACAGAAAATTAAAGGATCAATTTGATTCTTTGATTGGTGATGAAGAGTATTGAGACCAAAATCAAAAGTTCGCACTTTGGTGTGGAGGTAAGGAATAGGTGCAAGTTGCATCAATTGCGGGAGTCCAGCAATAGGGT